>DASYUL010000022.1:0-21496 GCA_036001245.1 Thermoanaerobaculia bacterium | reverse complement strand
CATCCTCTGGTTCGATTCGCTCGACGCGGTGCGCGAGTTCGCCGGCGCGGACTACGAGGCGGCGGTTGTGCCGGAGAAGGCGCGGCGGCTGCTCACGCGCTTCGACGCGCGCTCGGCGCATTACGGGTCGGTGATCGCGCCGGACTGATCGGCCGCCACCCATATTTATGGTAATATTGCTTTCCATATGAAGACGACGGTCGAACTTCCCGATGAACTGCTGCGCGAATGGAAGAAGAAAGCTGCGGAAGAGGGCAAGACCTTGAAAGAGATGTGGACGCGTCTGCTCCACGAATCCCTCCACGCTTCGCCCCGCGAAAAGCGTCCCAAGCGAAAGATCCGCTGGGTCACTGGAAAGGGCGGCCTTCCGCCGGGTCTCGACGTTTCGAACCGGGAGCAGATGTACGACTGGCTCCGTCGGCACAAGTGATCGCACTCGACACCAATCTCCTCGTTTACGCATTCCTGCCCGGAGTTCGAGAGCACGTCGCCGCCAGAAAGGCGATGGAAGACGCGTCAGACGACCCGCGCGGTTGGGGAGTCGCGCTCTCGTCCATTGCCGAGTTCTGGATGGCTGTGACACACCACTCGGCCGTCGGCGGCCCATCACCTTTGCGCGCGGCTCGGGGGTTTCTCGACGCGTTGATTGTCGAAGGACCTGGAATTCTCTGGATGCCGAAGGAGCGCTTCTCGACGCGACTACTGCAGATGGCCACGGATCTCGAGGTGCGCGGTCCGCGCATCTTCGATCTGCAGATCGCATTGACAGCATTCGACAACGGGGCAACCGAAATCTGGACGCATGACCGCGGCTTCGTGCCGTTTCCCGGGCTCGCGGTTCACGACCCTTTGTAGAGCGCGCGTTTCTCTTAGCGCATCAGCACGCGCTGGACCGACCAGTAGAACCCGACGGCGGCGATCGCGATCGAGACGGGGACGACGATCCGCGAGCGGTACCAGGCCCTTTCCCGGAACGGCAGCCCGAAGAGCAGGAGCGCGATCCCAATCACCGAGAGCTGTCCGGCTTCGACGCCGAGGTTGAACGACAGGAGCGCCGGGACGAACTCGGAGCGCGCAGCCCGAGCTCGGTCAGCACGCCCGCGAAGCCCATCCCGTGCAAGAGGCCGAACGCGAAGACGAGCGCGATCCGCCAGGGGCGCAACTGAGTCGTCGTCACGTTCTCGATCGCGACGTACACGATCGATAGTGTGATGAGCGGCTCGACGATCGCGCGCGACAGAGACACGACGCCGTAGATCGTCAGCGCGAGCGTGATCGTGTGGGCGATCGTGAAGGCGGTGACCTGCAGCAGCACCGGCTTCAGGCGACTCGATAGCAGAAAGATCCCGAGCACGAACAGGATGTGGTCGGTTCCCTTGGGCAGGATGTGGGTGTATCCGAGCGCCAGGTAGGTTCGAACGACCTCTCCCCGCGTCGGGGGAACGATCGGCGCCGCGAGCGCGAACGGCGCGCTCTCCTTCCCGTTCTCGAGCCACTGCCGCTCGTCGTTGCGCTGGCCCTCGCTCTCGAGGGTCAGCACGGAGTAGCCGAGAAGGACGGGGTTCGACCAGGTAAACGTCCGGGCTCCGGGAGGGATGGTGCCGGTCAGTATCAGTCGGAGCTCGGCCCCGGCGGCCACCGAGGCGCCGTCTTCGCCCGGCAGTCTCGCCAGTGAAATCCGCGTTGCGACCGGGCGCCCGTCGAACGCCGGCCGCGCTCCGCGCACCGCCGAGTAGAGGATGCCGCCGACCTTGCGATCGAGGGCCGGCGTCAGGCCTTCGATCCGGACCGGCTGTTTATAAGGACGCGGGTGCAGGCCCGTAGGACCTGTCCCCGGGTCCTCGCCGAAGCGCGGCGGGAGGTGCTCACGATCCACGACGAAGCTCGACGGCGAAGGAGCCGTCCTTGTGGAAAGCGACGAACGTGCGGATGGCGCCGAGCTCGTGCCCGAAGATCCCGGACGCGGCCAGGAGAGCCAGCGAGCAGAGAACGGAGATCCGAGGGATCACGCTGTCAGTACGGCACGGGCGGGGAGTCGGATGCGCGTCAACTGGCGAGCCAGGCCACCGCAGCGCCCGGGTCGAGGACCGGAAGGGGTGCCTTTCGGAACCCCGCCGGGTCGCGCGTCGCGATGGCGTCGCATCCCGCAACGACCGCGGACGCCGCGCAGACGGCGTCTTCGAAATCCGGCCAAGAGAGGGCAAGAGCGTGTCGAAGAACCTGTTCGTCCACGCGCGCGGCGCGAAAAACGGTGAGCAGCTCCTCGACGATCCGGCGAGCGAACGTCGGCCCGCGCGCCCGGCGCGCCAGGTAGTAGACCGTCGTGAGTCCGTGGGCCGGAATGTACCCGACTGCGGCGCCGCCCTCGACCGCTCGCCAGAGAACCGCAGCGGACCCGGCGTGACCGGGTCGCTCCAGGAGGACGTCCAGAACGACGTTGACGTCGAGGAGGAGCTTCTTCAACGGTACTTCTCCCGCAGGTAGCGTCGGTAGTCGCCGACGCTCACGCCTTTCAGCGACCCCCGCAGGCGCCGAAGAACGGGCGGATCGTCGCCCGCGCCCGGAGTACGCGAGACGAGCTCCAGGTAGGTCTGAACCATGCGTGAGACGGATGTTCCCCGCTGCCTCGCTGCCCGCTTGGCCTTGCGGATGACTTCCGCGTCGACGCTGAGGGTCAGCTTGCGAGTCATACGTACGATCGTACTCCACATATACGTATATTGCCGCGGGACTGTCCGCGGACGAGAGCGGACGGGTTCAGTTCTCTCCGCCGGGCGCGTTCAGGAGCCGGCGGAAGGGGTCTTTCCACGGGAAGAGCTGCGCGTACCGCCAGATCCGGTCGGTGAGGGGCGGTTTCGCGGCGGGGTTCTTGAAGCACTCGGCGCAGCGGGGAAGCTGCGCGAAGTCATGGCGACGGAACGCGTCCTCGATCGTGTCGAGGAAAGGCGAAGCGGCGATCTCCTCGATCGTGTTCTCCCGCACGTTGCCGAGCTTCTGTGTGCCGTCGTAGTCGTAGCAGCAGTGCGTAACGTCGCCGTTGCAGAGGATCACGAACCACTGATACGGCGTGCCCTGGAAACAGCCGTAGTACGCCTGGTGGAGCTCGGTGACCTCGGAGGTGTCGAGCCCCTCGCACGTCTTCTGAAGCACCACGGCCTGCGGGTACCGATCGAGGTGGAAGAACTCGCGGAAATCCTTGACCGTCTCGTCGTGCGTCTGCGTCGTGATCATTCGCTGGATCTCGACCACGATCTTCTTTCCCTTCGACATGTCGAGGAACCGGCGGATGTTCTCCACGACGACGTCGAATTTCCCGCCCTTGCGCACGATCGGATAGACGTCCGGCTTCAGCGTGTCGATGCAGAGGCGGATCTTCGAGAGCGACGTCTCGAGGATCCTCTTCGCCCACTCCTCGGACAAGAGCGTCGCGTTCGTCGAAACGCAAACGCCGGGAAAGAGGTCGATGGCCTCCGGGAGCCGCTTGTAGAGGAAGGGCTCGCCCATCTCGTGGAGATAGCGCATCTTGAGTCCGAGCGACTTCATCTGATGGGCGACGTCCTCGACCATGTCCCACGGCGCGTCCTCGAAGGGGCGGGTGAGCACGTCCATCGGGCACATTCCGCACCGCAGGTTGCAGCGGCTCGTGAGCTCGAGCATGTACTTCAACGTCGGGAGCTTGAGCCCGTTCTTTCCGCGGCTCACTGCGGGCGCGTCCGGGAGCTCTCGAGGCCCGCCATCGCCGCGAGGACGGGGAGTGCGTTGGCGCGATCGAAGAGGATCATCGTGCGCGCGTTGCACTCATGGGTGCAGCGGCAGAGCCGGTCGTGCTTCTCGTCGACGAACCGGCGGACCTCTCCGTTGCTGCGGATCTTGGAGAAATCGTAGCCGGCCTCACGGACGCTGCCGAGGGGCAGTCCGATGAGCTCGCAGCCGTGCACGATCCCGTCTTCCGTCAGTACGAATTCGCGCTCGCCGGCGAGGCAGAACCCCTCGAACTCTCCGCCGCGCGCCTGCCGTGCGATGTACTCGAAGCGGCGGCGGTTGACCTCGCGCCGCGCGCGAGTCCGAACGCCGCGCCAGCCGGTGCGCGCGTCGTCGGGCGGATAGCGCGCGTCGAGCCACCGCGAGAGCTGCTCGTACCGGTCGACGTCGAGACCTTCCTTGAGCGTTGGGTCGTACGCGTCGCCCCGGATGAGGCCGAGAGAGTGGTGGCTCGGGCGATACCGATCGTAGACGTGGCGGCAGAATTCCTCGACCTCGGCCTGGTTGTCGCGCATGAAGACCGTCGTGACTCCGACGGTCAGGTTCGGCGTGGATCGCGCGACCTCGAGGAGGGTTTCGAGCGTCGCCAGGGCGCGATCGTAGAGGCCCGGCACGGCCCGCACCCGGTCGTGGAAATCCCGGAAGCCGTCGATCGACACGGAGACGCCGAGCGAAAGGTCGGGCGAGAACGAGCAGATCCGCTCGACCAAGCCGGCAATCTCGGCGGCGGCAAATCCGTTCGTCGGGACGCCCACGTTGAAGACGCCGCACTTTTCGAAATAGATGCGGATGACCTCCGGGAGGTCGCGGCGGAGAAAGGGCTCGCCGCCGGAGATCAGGAGGAGTCGGATCGGCGGCAGCGTCGAGACGAAGCGCTCGATCTCGGGGAGTGTGAGCTCGTTCTTGCCCGCGTTGATCGGGTAGAAGCAGTGCGCGCACCGCGCGTTGCAGAGGGAGGTGACGAAGTGCGTCCACTGCGCGATCGCGTCGCCCGGCGCGACCCAGTCGGCCGCGAGCGCGAGACCCTGGCGGAGACGCGAGAGCGCCATGTCTATACCCTCTCCGTCGCGCTCGCTCGCTCGGTACCTGGCGGCGCCACCGGCGATCGGCTCGCCAGGCCGGCTCGACCGCTCGCCTGGTCCCTCGCCACGCTCGCGCTCCCGCGGCGCGAGGCTCCTCCCTCGATTACCTCGGGAGACTCCTCGCGCCGCGATGGGTGTACCTCCGCCGCCCGTTCTTTGCGCGCCTCGAAAAACCCGCGGATCCGATAGACCTCTCCCGCGACGAGCCACGGGAACAGCCTGACGGCCTTGCCCGCGTGTCCCGCGCGGGCCATCCGCGCGATGGTCACCCAGAGGTGAGGGAACGAGAAGAGAAGTCCCGGCCACTTGACGAGCACGCGCCCGGGGCGATCGAGGGTCGAGCGGGTGAGATAGATCGTGCGGCCGCACGCAATCTGCTTTTGCCGGAACGCCGTGGCGTCCAGCCGTTCGTGGAGGTGCGTAAGCACGATCTCCGGCTCGTACCAGAGCTTCCCTCCGCGCGCGGCGACGCCGAGCGCGAACGCCGTGTCCTCTCCGAAATTGGTCTCCGGGAATCGAACGTTGCCGATCGCGTCGCGGAGGTACACGATGCCCATGGTCGGGATGTTCTTCCGCGGCCCCGGCACGCCCCTTCGAATCCACTCGGAGTGATTCAGGTACCAGTCGAGCTCTCCCCAGCGACCCGGCCTCCCGTTCGCGATCCGCCCGCCGACGCCGACGACCTCCGGGTCACTCTCGAAGACTCCCTCTACGCGCCCGAGCCAGTCGCGCGGCGCGATGGCGTCCGCGTCCAGAAACGCGAACGCGTCGCCGCGGGCCGCTTCCATACCCGCGTTGCGGGCCCCGCCAGCGTTGCGGCGGCGGGAATTGCGGATGACGCGGGCACCGGCGTTCTCCGCCGCCTCGGCGGAGGCGTCCTCCGACGCGTCGTCGACGACGATCACCTCGAGGGGCGGCTCGATCTGGTCGCGAGCGGATCGGACGGCGTCGGCGACGGTGCGCACCGCATTGCGGCAGGGGATAACGACCGAAAAACGCATGGAGTCAGTCAGTGTAACCCTGCCTCCACGAGGATCCGGTAACGGAAGAGCCCGCCCACCAGCGGCATTGGCGCAAGCGCGCGCTCGATCCATCGGACGACCGGAAAAGGCGCGGTCGAGTAACGGATCGACTGCACTCTCCAGCCCTTTTCTTCGAGCAGCTGCCGGATCTCGCGCGGACGGCGCACCGCGATGTGCTCGGGGAATTGCCTCAAGAAAAGGTTAACTGCCTTGAGTCTCTCGACGTAATGCTCCCGATTCGGGGTGTACGCGACGAAGACGCCTCCCGGTTTGAGCACCCGTCTCAACGCGCCGAGCATCCGTCGGACCGTGTCGTCGTCGACGTGCTCCAGCAGATCGAATGCGCCGGCGACGTCGACGCTCGCGTCGGCAACCCCGGCGAGCTTCGCAACGTCGTTCTGGAGGAAGCGGACGTTCGAGAACCCGCGCTCGCGGCGCCGCTCTTCCGCGAGCTCGACGGCGCGCGGCGAAGCGTCCACGCCGACCGCCTCCGCGACGTGAGGCGCGAGCAGAAAGCAGACGTCCCCCAGCGCGCTCCCGAGATCGAGCACGGTCTTCTCCGGCGTCGGCCGCGCGAGCGACAGGATGTCGCGGTCGCGCTCTCGCCATTTGCGCTCGGGAGCCGCGAACTTCGTGACGCGATGGAGCTGCTCGAAATACTCGTCGGGGTAAAGATCGTCGCGAAACGCCATTGGGGGTCAAGTCTCCACTTGCCACATTGGGGGTCAGGTTGCCACGGAACTGTTTGCTGTTAGCTTTCAGCTTTTCATGAAAACGCCGTGGGAAAAATTCTCGCTTCCCGGAGACCGCCCGGCGTACGCGCGAGGCGACTCGGCGGAGTTTCGTCGCGCGCTCCGCGAGATCTTCGGTCCGCTCGTCGAGCGCGTCGAGAAGTGGCCGGTGGGAGCGGGTGACTGGCTGATGACGGAGATCCCGGCGCAGGGGTCTCTCACCGCCTTGTTCCGCGACCTCGAGAAGCGGCTTTCGCCGGCGGGGTCGCTCTGGGTCGTCTTCCCGAAGAAACCGTTCATGGAGGAGCTCCAGTTTCCGTTCTCGTGGACCGACGTGCAGAAGGCGGGACTCTCGCGCGGGCTCGTGGACAACAAGATCGCGGCGTTCTCGCCGCGGTTGACGTCGATCCGGTTCGTGATTCCGATCGCGCTGCGCAAGTCGCGCTCGACCGGCGGCCGGTAAGATCACCGCCGATGAGCGACGCGGTCTCGATCGTCGGCGCCGGGCTCGCGGGGTCCGAGTGCGCCTGGCAGCTCGCCCGGCGCGGGCATCGGGTACGGCTGTTCGAGATGCGCCCTCAGGTGAAGACCGCCGCGCACCAGACGGACCGCTGCGCCGAGCTCGTGTGCTCCAACTCGTTCCGCTCGGACAACCCCCGAAACGCGGTCGGCTTACTCAAGCGCGAGATGGAGCTGCTCGACTCGCTCGTCATCTCCTGCGCGCGCGCGGCCGCGGTGCCGGCGGGCGACGCGCTCGCGATGGATCGGGACGAATTCTCTGCAATGGTGACCAGGGAAATTGAGTCTCGCCCGGAGATAGAGATCATTCGAGAGGAAGTGCAGAAGATTCCGTCTGCCTGTCTGGCCGTCCTCGCCACCGGCCCGCTGACGTCCCCCGCTCTCGACTCTGCGATTGGCGAGCTCCTCGGCACCGAGGACCTCTACTTCTACGATTCGATGGCGCCGATCGTCGCCGCGCCGTCGCTCGACTTCACGAAGATGTATCCGATGTCGCGCTACGGGAAGGGATCGGGCGAGGACTACTGGAACGCGCCGCTCTCGAAAGAGGAGTACGAGTCCTTCGTCGCGGAGCTCCTCTCCGCGGAGATCGTGCCGGTCAAAGACTTCGAGAAGGGGATCTACTTCGAGGGCTGCCTTCCGATCGAGGTCATGGCGGAGCGCGGAGTCGAGACGCTGCGGCACGGCCCCATGAAGCCGATGGGCCTTCCCGATCCGCGCACGGGCAAGAACCCGTGGGCCGTCGTGCAGCTGCGCCAGGACGACCTCGCGAAGGAGCACTACAACCTCGTCGGCTTCCAGACGAAGCTGAAGGTCCCCGAGCAGCAGCGCGTCTTTCGCAGGATCCCGGGCCTCGAGAACGCGACCTTCGTTCGGTACGGAATGCTCCACCGCAACACGTACATCCACGCGCCCGCGCACCTCGACCGGTTCTGGCGCATGCGCCGGGAGCCGAGGATCTTCTTTGCGGGACAGATCACGGGGGTCGAGGGATACGTCGAGAGCGCCGCGACGGGGCTCGCGGTCGGTATCACGATCGCCCAGATGCTGGAAGGCCGCGATCCGGTCCCGATTCCCTACGAGACCGCGCTCGGCTCTCTCGCGAGACACTGCTCCGAGCGGCCGGCGACGAAGACGTTCGAGCCGATGAACGTGACGTTCGGGCTGATCGAGGACACGTCGCATTCTCCGATCCGCGACAAGCTAAAGCGGCGGGAAATGATGGTGGACCGCGCGCTCGCCGCGATGCGGGAGTGGAAGGAGCAGACGGCGGCGCGGGAGACGGTTGCGGCAAAATGACCTCCGCTCCCGCTCCCGGCTCCCAGCTTCCGGCTCCCGGCCCCGAGGTGCTCTCCTGGTCCGACGTCGCGGAGGCGCGCCGCCGCATCGAGGGAGTCGCGCACCGGACACCGGTCATGCACTCGCGTCAGTTCGACGAGGCGGCGGGCGCGACCGTCTACTTCAAGGCGGAGAACCTGCAGCGCGCCGGCGCATTCAAGTTCCGCGGCGCGTACAACAAGATCCGCGCGGAGCAGGAGCGCTCACGCTTCTCGGAAGTCGTCGCCTACTCGTCGGGCAACCACGCGCAGGCGGTCGCGCTCGTCTCGAAGCTCCTGGGCGTCAAGGCGACGATCGTGATGCCCAACGACGCGCCAGCGGCCAAGCTCGCCGCGACGCGCGCGTACGGCGCCGACGTCATCCAGTACGACCGCTATGCCGGCGATCGGGAGGAGATTGGCGAGCGCCTCGTCCGCGAGCGCGGGGCGCTGCTGGTGCCGCCGTTCGACGATCCCCTGATCATGGCGGGCGCCGGCACGGCGACGGCCGAGCTCCTCGAGGAGGTGCCGGACTTAGACGACCTTCTCGTGCCGGTGTCGGGCGGCGGTCTCATCGCCGGCTCGGCGACGGCCGCGAAGCACCTCCGCCCGCAGATCACCGTCTCCGGGGTCGAGCCGGAGACCGCGAACGACGTCGCTCAGTCGCTCGAGAAGGGCGAGCGGGTGTCGATCCCGGTGCCGCGCACGATCGCGGACGGGCTCCAGGTCGCGTGCGTCGGGCGGCTCACTTTTCCGATCATCCAGAGAACCGTCGCACGGGTTCTGCTCGTATCCGACGCCGAGATGATCGAGACGCTGTCGTGGACGCTCGAGCGGATGAAGGTCTTAGTCGAGCCGTCCGGGATCGCGGGTGCCGCCGCCGTGCGGCACCGGAAAGCCGACTTCGCCGGGCGGCGGGTCGGGGTCATCTGGAGCGGGGGGAATCTCGATCCGAAGCGGCTCGTAGATTTCCTCTCCCAATGAAACCCGCCGCCGCGCTCGTCCTGTTTCTCGCCGCAGCGCGTGTCCTCGCGCACGACTTCTGGATCGAGCCCACGAGCTTCCGGCCGGAGGTCGGGTCGACCGTCGGGCTCGCGCTGCGCGTCGGGCAGGGCTTCCGCGGCGATCCCGTGCCGCGGATGCCGGAGTCCATCGAGAAGTTCGTCACGGTCTCTCGTGCGGGCGAAAAGCCGGTCGAGGGCGCTCCCGGCCGCGACCCGGCGGGCGTCGCGGGCATCGCGGAGCCCGGCTGGATCGTCGTGGGATATCGCAGCCGGCCCAAGCCGATCGAGCTTCCGGCCGAAAAGTTCGAGCAGTACCTGAAAGAGGAAGGCCTGGAGTCTGTGATCGCGGCCCGCGCCGCCCGCGGCGACTCGCAGAAGCCCGGCAACGAGATCTACTCGCGCTCGGCAAAGTCGCTCCTCGACGCGAACGGGGCGGACGCCGGCGGAGCCGAGCGGGTGCTCGGGTTCCGCCTGGAGCTCGTGCCGGAGAAGAGCCCGAAGGCGGTCGAGAAGGGCCGCCCCATGCCGGTCCGGCTCCTCTTCGAAGGCAAACCGCTCGCCGGCGCTCTCGTCGTCGCGATCAATCGCGAGGACCCGGAGAAACGCCTCTCGGCGAGGAGCAACGGGTCCGGGCGCGTCAGTCTCGATCTCACGCCCGCGGGGGTCTGGCTCGTCAAAGCCGTTCACATGGTGCCGGCGCCGGCATCCTCGGGCGCCGAGTGGGAGAGCCTCTGGGCGTCGCTGACCTTCGAGATTCGTTAACACGGAAATAGCGCCCGCCGCCCGGGTATTAAAGAGGCCGTCGTGAAATCCCGCCTTGCTCCGATTCTTTGTCTCGCGCTGGTCCTCGCGCCGGTCAGCTGCGCGAAGCGGACGACGAACGCGCCGGGCAAGCCCGCGGCCGCGTCGGCGCAGGCGAAGCGATATCAGTTGCGCGGGATCGTCCGCGGAGTCGACCGGGAAAAGCGCGAGATCACCGTCGAGCACGAGGCGGTGCCGGGCTTCATGGACGCCATGACGATGAGCTTCCCGGTCCGCGACGATCCGCAGGTCTTCGAGATCCTCCACGAGGGGGACCGCGTCGAGGCGAAGCTCGTCGTGGACGGCAGCAATCACTGGCTCGAGGAAATCCTGACGAAGGGGTTCGTGCCGACCTCGTCGGCCGCGTCTCCGGCCGCTCCGTCGCCGGGTGCGGCGTCGGTCACGCCGGCTCCGAACCGCGGCGTCGCCGTCGGAGATCGCATCCCCGACTTCGCGCTGACCGACCAGACCGGACGGACCGTCCGCTTCTCGCAGTTGCGCGGGGAGCCGGTCGCGGTGACGTTTCTCTACACGCGCTGCCCGATCGCGACTGCGTGTCCGCTGACGGCGACCCGGTTCGCGAAGCTCGATTCGCTCCTCAAGGAGAAGGGATTCGGAAAGCTGGTCACGATCACGGTCGACCCCGAGCACGACACGCCGAAGGTGCTCGCCGACTACGCGCGCCATCTCGGCGCCGACCCGGCGCGCTGGAAGTTCCTGACGGGCGACCCGAAGGCGGTCGCCGACGTCGCGTCGAGCTTCGGATTGATCTATTACCCGGACAAGGGACAGGTCGTGCACGGGCAGGCGGCCGCCGTCGTGGATTCCGACGGCCGGCTCGCGACCATCTACTTCGGACAGATGTGGGAGCCCGAACACCTCCTGCGCGACCTGGAGAAAGCGAGGAAAGGATGAAAACCCGGCGTCTGCTTCCCGCGGTCGTCTTCGGCGGTCTGCTGTCGTTCGGGGTCGTTCTCTTCGCGACGGAAGACCACCCCTCTGCCCTCTTCAAGGAGTACTGCGCGAAGTGCCACGGCGAGGACGGCAAGGCGGACACGCCGAAAGGCCGGCAGCTCATGGCGCAGGACATGACCGATCCGGAGTGGCAGGCCGAGAAGACGGACGCGGACCTGATCAAGGTCGTGACCAAAGGCGGGGAGGACATGCCTCCGTTCGGAAAGAAACTGACGAAGGAGCAGATCGAGAGCCTCGTGAAGAACGACGTGCGGGGCTTCGCGCCGAAGAAGAAGTGAATTGGGGTCAGGCCTGAATCGCTGCATGAAGCGATTCAGCGTTGACCCTAATAGACCGGGTCTTCCAGCGAGACGCCGAAGAACCCCGCAAACATTTCCGGATAGAAGCTCGCCGACCGCGGCGGCAGAGCGTCGCCGTTGTGGACGACCGTCTCGATCTCCGAGAGCGTGATCGGACGCATCAGGATCGCCGCCTGCGCTTCGCCCTTTTCGACCGCCGCGACCGCGGCGGCTGCATCGCTCGTATAGGAGAGGTTCCCTTCGCGCGCGAGCGTCTCGCGATCCATCGTGAGGAGGCGGGAGAAGAACGCAACCTCCAATGCCGCCACGTCGAGCTCGCGCCAGGATTCGGAGCGATCGGCGGGCCAGGGCAACGCCGCCGGACGGTCGCGCAGGACGAAGAGCGCGGGATTCGCGGGCGGCGCGACGAGAACGAACGCCGCCTTCAGACGCGAGACCTGTTCGAGGGTCGCCAGCGCCTCGGCGGCAGAAGAAAACTCGCGCGTTTCGAAGAAGTCGCTCGCGGCGTAGATCAATTGCGCCGGGTTCCAGTCGGCGATACCGGAGAGGAGGCGATGGAGAGGTCTCACGACGAGGCCCGACGACTCCATGTCCACGATCGCACAGAGCTTGTATTTCGCGGCTCCGAACTTCGCGGTCGCCGGGTCCTTGGAGTACGTGACCGCCGCCTCGAAGAGCTCCTCGCCGTCGGCGAGAATCGCCTCGGCGTTCTTGACGAGTCCCTGGAGCTCGACGTGCGCGGCGTAGTCGGTGATTCGAAACGCGTCGTGGCGGACTCCGTGAGCGTCGACTGCGGTCAGGTTCGGGTGGCGGGTCGTCGCGAGAGCGCCGGCGAGCGGCGCCCGCGTCAGGAGGAACGACGGGGTGAAGTCCGCCCGCAGCGCCCGCAGGTGCGCGAGCCGCTCTTCGACCCGCTCGGGTTCGGGCGGCTCATACGGATCGAGGATCGGGCCCTTCTCGACCGCGCCCAGCCGGACGAGGCCGACGAGCGCGTCCCGCACGAAGGGTCGGCCCTCGAAGAAAAAGGTCTGGCGGTAGACCCAGAGTCCCGGGCGGCGCTCCTTGTCGAGGATTCCGCCGGAGAGCCAGTTGCCGAGCGTCTTCGCGGCCGCGTCGGAATCAGTCGGCGACGTCAGCCGACCGATGTTGCCGGGAGCGGGAGAGTCGATGCGGCCGGGGGCCGCGATCAGCTCGGAGAGCCCGCGTTCCGCGATCGTGGCGGTCGAGTACCGAATGGAACGAAACGGGCGGAGCTCCACGGCGGCGGATTCTATTCGCGGCCTGAGAGCTGAGAGCTGAGAGCTACACTCTCCTTGTGATCACGCTCGCGCGCGCGATCGACGAGTTCGAGACTTACGTCGCGGACGCTCGCCGGTACTCGCCGCAAACGGTGCGCGCTTATCGGAGCGACCTCGACCGATTCGCCGGCTTCTGGGAGCGCGACTTCGGCGAGGGCAGCGCGTCGAAGACGCCGCTCTCCCGAGTCGACACGCTGGCCGTCCGCTCCTACCTCGCTTCGCTTCACCGCTCCCGCCTCGCCAGCCGCTCGCTCGCCCGGCACCTCTCGACGCTCCGGTCCTTCTTCCGCTGGGCATGCCGCGAAGGGCACCTCGACAAGAACCCGGCGCGCGCGCTCCCGGCGCCGCGTCTCCCGAAGACGCTGCCCCGCGCGATGACGCTGCCCGACACGGAGCGGTTGCTCGCGGCCGACGAGGATGCGCCGTTTCCCGAGCGCGACCGCGCGCTCTTCGAGCTCCTCTACGCGACGGGATTGCGCGTGTCGGAAGCCGCCGGTCTCGACCTCGAGGACGTCGACTTCGCCTCGCGGCTTCTCCGCGTCGTCGGAAAAGGGAACAAGGAGCGCATCGCGCCGTTCGGCGAGACCGCGGAGGACGCGCTCGCCGCCTATCTTCCGGTCCGCGCCGCGCGCCGGAAGGGAAGCCGCGCCGCGGAAGGGGACGACGGCGAGCCGCTCTTCGTCAACGCACGCGGCGGAAGACTCACCACGCGCTCGATGGCGCGGCTGTTGAAGCACCGGCTGCGAGCGGCGGGGCTCCCGGCCGAGATTTCGCCGCACGCGTTGCGGCATTCATTCGCGACTCACCTGCTGGAGGCGGGAGCCGACCTGCGCGCCATCCAGGAGCTGCTCGGGCACGCGTCGCTCTCGACGACACAGAAGTACACGCACCTGGACGCCGCGAGATTGCGGGAGGTGTATCGCCGGGCCCATCCCAAGGCCTGAGCGAAACGCGGTATCCTCGTTTTCGATGCGTCCGGGCGAGAAATGGCGCTCCACGACGGTCGTCTGCGTCCGCCAGAACGGCCGCGTGGCCATGGCCTCCGACGGGCAGGTCACGGTCGGCACGACCATCATGAAGAAGACGGCCGCCAAGATCCGGCGGCTCGCGGGCGGGGGCGTCGTGGCCGGCTTCGCCGGCTCTTCCGCGGACGCGTTCGCGCTCTTCTCGCGCTTCGAGGCGAAGCTCGACGAGTACCGCGGCAACCTGGAGCGCGCCGCGATCGAGCTCGCGAAGGACTGGCGGACCGACAAGATGCTCCGCCAGCTCGAAGCCCTTCTGATTGTCGCCGACAAGACCAGCTCGCTCCTGATCTCGGGCACCGGGGACCTGATCTCCCCGGAGGAGGGCGTGCTCGCGGTCGGATCCGGCGGTCCCTACGCGCTCGCGGCCGCGCGGGCGCTCCTCAAGCATCGCCCGGAGATGAGCGCCGCCGAGGTCGCGCGCGAGTCGCTCGCGATCGCCGCGACGATCGACATCTACACGAACGACCACGTCACGCTGGAGGAAATCTGAGGTGGTCTACCTGATGCCCGGGGAGACGAGCGCGCAGACCGAAACACCGAATCCCGCGGGCGCGCGCACCCCGCGCGAGATCGTGGGGGAGCTCGACAAGTACGTCATCGGGCAGGGTCGCGCGAAGCGCGCGGTCGCGATCGCGCTGCGCAACCGGTGGCGGCGCCAGCAACTCGACCCCGAGATGGCGCGCGAGATCCTTCCCAAGAACATCCTGATGATCGGCCCGACCGGAGTCGGCAAGACCGAGATCGCGCGGAGGCTCGCGCGGCTGGCGGACGCGCCGTTCCTGAAGGTCGAGGCGTCCAAGTTCACCGAGGTCGGGTACGTGGGCCGCGACGTCGAGTCGATCATCCGCGACCTGACGGAGGTCGCGGTCCAGATGGTCCGCGAGGAGAAGACGGCGGACATCCGCGAGCGCGCGCGAGCGCGCGTCGAGCAGCGCCTCGTCGAGCTGCTGCAACCGTCTTTCTCCGACGCGGACATCGAGGAGGCGCGCGGGCGGCTGCGCCAGATGCTGCGCGAGGGGCGCCTCGAGGAGCGGCTCGTCGAGGTCGAGGTCGCTGACAAGACGTTTCCGTCCTTCGAGATCGTGACCGACAAGGGCGTCGAGGAGATGGACATCAACGTCAAGGAGATGCTCCCGGGCCTCTTCGGCGGAAAGAAGAAGCGGCGCAAGACGACGGTCAAGGACGCGCGCGAGATCCTCCAGGCCGAGGAGGAGGGCCGCCTGATCGACGCGGGGCAGGTCGCCCGCGAGGCGGTCGGCCGAGCCGAGACCTCCGGCATCGTGTTTTTGGACGAGATCGACAAGGTTGCCGGGCGCGAGTCGGGACGCAGCGGTCCCGATGTCTCGCGCGAGGGCGTGCAGCGCGACCTTCTCCCGATCGTCGAGGGCACGGTCGTCAACACGAAGTACGGGTTCGTCAAGACGGATCACGTCCTCTTCATCGCGGCCGGCGCGTTCCACGTCTCGAAACCGTCGGACCTGATCCCCGAGCTCCAGGGCCGCTTTCCGATCCGCGTCGAGCTGGACTCGCTGACCGAGGAGGATTTCGTCCGCATCCTGACGGAGCCGGAGAATGCTCTCCTGAAGCAGTACCGGGCGCTCCTTTCCGCGGAGAGCGTGGACCTGACGTTCTCCGAGGACGCGGTGCGCGAGATCGCGCGCGACGCGGAGCGCGTCAACCGGGCGCTCGAGAACATCGGGGCGCGGCGCCTGCACACCATCATGGAGCGGCTCCTCGAGGACATCTCGTTCGCGGGCCCGGAGAACGCGGGCCGCGCGATCTCGATCGGCGTGGACGACGTTCGCGCGGCGCTCGCCGACCTCGTGCGCGACGAGGACCTGTCCCGATACGTTTTGTAGGTTCAAAGTTCAAGGTTCAAGGTTCAAGGTTCTGAGCCGCCGGGGAGGACCGCTTCTCCTCCTCCTGGCGGCGGCTCTCTCCTGCGGCAAGAAGGGCGATCCGATGCCGCCCCTTCCCCGCGGACCCGTGGCGGTGTCCGACCTCGCAGTCGAGCAGGAGGGGGCGGACGCCGTGCTCACGTTCTCCTATCCCGACCGGCTGATGAACGGCGAGCCGCTGCGGGACGTCGCGGCGATCGAGATCTATCGCGCGACCGATCCCTCGCCTGCGCTCGCGCCGCGGCCGACGCCTGCGAGAGGCGCGGCTCCCGCCGCTCCCGCGGGAGACGCGGCGCCGGGCTCGACCGCGAGGCGGGAGGCGGCCAACGTGCGTCTCGCGGAGGAGACGTTCTTCCGGGAGGCGAAGAAAATCGACACGCTGGCGGTTTCCGCGATCGCCGAGCGAACGCGCGGCGCGACCGTCGTGTACCTGGACCCGCTCTACCCCCTACTCTCCGCCCCGAAGCCGCCCGCCGCTCTCGCGTATGCGGTGGTGACGGTGCGGCGCGGGGGGGAGCGCAGCCCGCTGTCGAACATCGCGACCCTGGCGCCGGACGTTCCGCCGGGTCCGCCGACCATCGTCGCCGTGACGCCGGAAGAAGGCCGGATCTGCATCGAGTGGCTGCCCCCGCAGACCGACCTCCTCGGCCGGCCGGCCGCCGTCGGCGTCTACCGCGTCTACCGGCGGACGCTTCCCGAGGAGGAGTACGCGGCGCCCCTGAACGCGGAGCCGATCGCCGGAACGGTGTACGTCGACACGACGGCGCCCTACGGCGGAAAGCACGTCTACACGGTCCGCGCGACGGTGCCCGGAAAACCGAAGGTCGAAGGCCTTCCGGCCCAGGAGGTCGGCGTCGACTACCGAGACGTCTTCCCGCCCCCGGCGCCGGGACGCCTCGACGCGCTCCCCGAGGGCAACGCGGTGCGGCTCGTGTGGGAGCCGGTGCCGGTGGCGGACCTCGCGGGTTACGTCGTGTTCCGCGCGGAGGGTGACGGGGCGTCGGTGCGTTTGACCGAGAAGCCGGTGACCGACACGTTCTTGACCGACACGACCGTCCAGCCACGGCGGCGGTACCGGTACACGGTGATCGCGGTGGACGCCGCCGGCAACGCGAGCCCTCCGTCTCCGGAGGCGGTGGCCGAGACGCTTTAGGACGCTCCAGGGTCAACGCTGCATGGCTGCATTGGGGTCAACGCTGCATGGCTGGCTGCATTGGTGGCTGCATTGGGGTCAACGCTGCATGGCTGCATTGGGGTCAACGCTGCATGGCTGCATTCGGGTCAGTGCTGAATGCAGCCCTGGCACCAATGCAGTGATTCAGCGTTGACCCCGATTAGACTTCCGGCGATGCCGCTCCCCGATCGCTTCGTCAAGATGGCCGGGGGAGGAAACGATTTCCTCGTCTTCGAGGCGGACGGGCGTGAGCTTACCGACGCCGATGGCCGCCGGCTCGCGCTCCTCTGCCGTCGGGGACTTTCGGTCGGCGCCGACGGGGCGCTCTTTCTCTCGGGAGGCGGTAACGGGCGCATCCACCTCGACTACTTCAACGCCGATGGCGGCCTCGCCTCGTTCTGCGCGAACGGGACCCGCTGCGCCGCCCGGTACGCGGTCTCCCGCCGGCTCGTCGCCGACCCCGAGCTCGTCCTCGAGACGGGCTGGGGCCACATCGGCGCGCGCGTGGACGGTCCGTCCGTGACGCTGGCGCTCCCCGACGTCCTCGCTCCGAGCGAGCCGATCGCGCTCGACCTGGAAGACCCGGACCGTTATGCGATCGCGGGCCTGCCGCCGACCGGGATCCCGATCCACGTCGGCGTGCCGCACCTCGTCGTCTTCCTGCGCGAAGACCTCGCCGTGCTTCCGATCGATCAGATCGGTCCGCCGCTCCGGCGCCACCCGCTCCTGCCGGAAGGGGCGAACGTCAACTTCGTCCGCATCGCCGGGCCGGACCGGCTCGACGTGCGCACGTGGGAGCGCGGCGTCGAGGCGGAGACGCTCTCGTGCGGGTCGGGTGTCGTCGCGTCGGCGCTCACCGCCGCGCAGCGCGGGCACGTCGAGCTGCCGGTCGCGTGCGGTACGAAGGGCGGCGTCGACTTCACGGTGAACGGCCGGCTCGAGCGCGACGTGTTCACCGGCATCACGCTGACCGGTGACGCGCGCGAGGTCTTCCGCGCGGAGCTGACCGAAGAGGCGTGGAAGGAGTGAACCGGATCCCGTTCGATTCCGCGGACGCCCCGCCGCCGCCTTCCAAGATCGTCGCCGTCGGACGCAACTATCGAGACCACGCGGTGGAGCTCGGCAACCCCGTGCCCGACGAGCCGCTCCTCTTCCTCAAGGCTCCGTCGTCGCTCGTCACAGACGGCGGCGAGATCGTTTTGCCCCCGGAGTCGTCCCGCGTCGACTACGAGGGGGAGCTCGCGCTCGTGATCGGGCGCCGGATCAAGGGGTGGCCGCAGGAGCGGTGGCTCGACGCGCTCGCGGGGGTGTGCTGCGCGAATGACATCACCGCGCGCGACCTTCAGAAGAGGGACGGGCAGTTCGCGCGCGCGAAGTCGTTCGACACCTTCTGTCCAATCGGGCCGGCGATCGCGACCGGCGTGGACGCCTCCGACCTCGCGATCGAGACGCGCATCAACGGCGCGGTGAAGCAGTCGTCGCGCACGTCGCACATGGTGTTCTCGCCGGCGTTTCTCGTCGCATACGTGTCGCGCATGATGACGCTCATGCCGGGAGACCTGATCCTGACCGGCACGCCCGCCGGCGTCGGGCCGCTGGTACCCGGAGACTTCGTCGAGATCGAGATCGAGAAAGTCGGAATCCTCCCGAACCGCGTCGTCGCCGCGAAATGAGCGGCGGCACGAGGCTTCCCCACTTCGTGCGCCGCGGCCTGCCTGCCGCTCTCCTGCTCGTCGTGGCCGCTTCAATGGTCGCCACGCTTTCTCCGACTGAGATCGCGCGGCGCGGCAGCCTCCTGTTGCGGTCCCTCGCGGGCGAGACCATCACCGCCGCCGAAAGGACCGGCTTCTGGTTCGACCCGGCCTACGCTGCTTTTCTCGAGGAGGTCCGGCGCCGCACGCCGAGGGACGCAACGATCGCCGTAGTCGTGCCTCCATGGCCGGACGTCTATGTCTATCAGGCAGCGTACCAGCTCGCGCCGCGCCGCGTCGTCGAGCCGGGCCGCGAGAGCGAGGCGACGTTCGTCGCGGCCTATCGCTACCAGTACCGGGCCGTCTTGAACCCGGACGTGATGGCGCTCCCGGGCGGCGCACTCTTCCGCCGGCGATGACGTTCTTCGACGCGGTCCTCAGGGTTCTCGGCGGTGCGCTCGCGGCGGGCTCGGTCGGGTACGCGCTCGTGCGCTTCTTTACGCCGGGTCTCCATCGAGCGGAGAAGCTCGCCTGGAGCTTCGCGGCCGGGCTTCTCGCCCAGGCGATTCTCTTCGTGGTTCTCTCGCCCATTTCTCCGGGTGCTGGCGCGCTACCGATCCTCGCGATCGACGCGGCGCTCGTCGCGGCGAGCTTCTTCGCGCGGCGACCTCGCTTTTCTGTCCTCCGATTGGGAAAGCCTCGTCCGACCGTCGTCGCGCTCCTCGCGATCGCCGGCGCCGCATGGCTTGTGTTCCTCGTCGTCGCTCTCTCCGAACCGATGTGGGCGACCGACTACCTGGCAATGTGGGGCCTGAAGGGAAAGACGATATTCGAGACCGGATTCATTCCGCGCCGGCTCTTCCAGGATCCCGCCCTCTCCTGGGGGCGCCCCGACCATCCCCTGCTCTTACCCCTCTCGCTCGCGACGCTCGCTTCGTTGTCCGGCGGATGGAACGACCAGGCGCTCGCGCTGCTCTTTCCGCTCTGCGAGCTCGCGACGATACTCGGGACCTGGGGTTTTCTCGCGCGACGCGTGTCGCCGCTCGCGGGAGCGTCGGCGGCCGCGCTCGTCTCGGTCAGTTTTCCTCTCTACCGCGCGGGCCATGCCGGTCTCGCCGAGGTCCCGCTCGCGTTCGCGCTCGTGCTGGCATCCTGCGCGTTTTTCGACTTACGCGAAACCGCATCTCGATCGGCCACGGCTCGGCTCTTCCTGGCGTCGCTCCTCGCCGCCTGGACCAAGCCGGAGGGGACACTCTTCGTTTTGCTCCTGGCCGGAGTTCTTTGGGTCCGGCAAAGAACCCGCCTCGTCGATACGTGGAAGAGCGGGGGATGGGCGCTCGTCGCGCCGCCCGTCCTCCATGCAAGCCTGATGTTCTTCCTTGCCCGGCCGATTCCCCCGCGGGACTTCGATCCAACCTTCTTCGAGCCCCGTCGCTGGTCGGAGCTTCTGTCACGCTTCGGGATGGTGCTCGCGCGAATCCTCGGTACGGAAGTGCCCCGGGTGTGGGTCCCGCTGCTCGCGATCGGGATCTTCCTCCTCCTCACGCGGCGAGGGCTCGCGGATCCACTACTCGCCGTCTTCGCCCTGCAGATCCTCGCCTATCTCGCAGCGTTTTCGATCTCATCGTTCGATCCGATGTGGAAGGTCGATTCGTGCTTCCAGCGGATCGTGGCGACGCTCTATCCCGCGTTCGCGCTCGTTCTCGGGGCGCGAGTTGGTAGAGAGGCGGCCGCCTCGCAGATCGATTGAGTAATCGCGAGGAAACCACTAGTCCGTACCCTCTTCTGTCTCACCTCGCCTTTCGCTTCCGCCGATGACGTTCGTTGAGGCGAGCCCCCGTGTTTTCGTCGGCGCACTCGCGGCGGGCGTCCTGGGTTGGGCCGTCGTTCGCTTCTTCATCGGTGACCTCACCCGCTTCGAAAGAATCGCCTGGAGCTTCGCGACGGGACTCCTTCTCCAGACAATCCTGTTCCCGATTGTCGCCTCGATAGCTCGGGCGCATGCGCTTTCGACTCTGCTCGCCTTCGACGTTGCCGTAATCGCGGCGAGCGTCTTTGCGCGGCGGTCGCGCCGCCCGGAACCTTGGGTTCAGACGTCTCGCCTGGTCATTTCACTCCTCGCGATCGCCGGTGCCGCCTGGCTACTCTTCCTCGTCTCCGCGCTCTCGGAGCCGATGTGGTCGACCGACTACCTCGCGATCTGGGGCCTCAAGGCGAAGGTGATCGCGACGACCGGCCACGTTCCCGGGCGGGTCTTTACCGACCCCGCTCTCTATTGGGCGCATCGGGAGTATCCGCTGCTCGTGCCGCTCTCGCTCGCGATGCTCGCCTCGTTCGCCGGCGGCTGGCACGATCAGGCGCTCGCGCTTCTTTTTCCACTCTGCGAGATCGCGACTCTGTGCGCGCTCTTTGGGTTTCTCTCACGGCGCGTCTCGCTGCTCGCCGGCGCGGCCTCCACGGCGCTCACCGCTCTCTGCTTTCCGCTCTACCGCGCGGTCAACGCCGGTACGGCCGAAGTTCCGTTCGCGTTCTCGGTCGTGCTCGTCTCGACGGCGTTTCTCGACGCGGTGTCGGAGCGCTCGCGGGCGATTCTAGCGCGCCTCGCCGTCGCGTCGCTGTTCTGTGTCTCAATCAAGCAGGAGGGGACCCTCTTTGTTCTGCTCCTCGCGATGTCACTGTGGGTGCGGCGGAGGTGGGTCTCGGGATGGGCGCTCCTCGTCCCACCGGTGGTCCACTGGAGCCTCCTCTATCTTCTGCGTGGCGCGCAGACGCGGCGCGACTTCGAGTTTTCCCTCTTTCAGCCGCAGCAATGGGGGGACCTCGCGCCGCGGTTCTTTCACGTGCTCGGCCGGATCCTCGGGACGGACGCGCTCGCGGGCTGGTTGCCGCTCCTCGCGAT
>DASYUL010000021.1:0-53552 GCA_036001245.1 Thermoanaerobaculia bacterium | reverse complement strand
GGCGAAGCTGCCCGTGAGCGCCGCGGGGCCGCACGCGGCGAGGGTCACGCGATCTCCGAACGCGTGAAGCGCGAGGTTCTCGCGCGCGACGAAAACCGCCTGGACGTCCGAGTCGAAGCCGAGCGCCCTGCGGGCGCCCAGCGCCGCGGCCGCGAGCGCGAGGACGCCGGAGCCGGTCCCGACGTCGAGCACGGACTCCCCCTCGAGCGGCTCCTCCTCGAGCGCCGCGAGAGCAAGCCGCGTGGATTCGTGGCCACCCGTCCCGAACGCCCGCGAGGCCGGAAGCCGGAGAGCGATCCGACCGGCGGGTGGCGGTGCGTCTGTCGGCGGGCCCGGGTCGATCCAGAAGCGGCCCCCGACAAAGAACGGCCGCGAGGCCGCGCGATACGCCTCGAACGGATCTTCCTCCGGGATGTCGGTGACGAGCTCATGGCGCACGCGCGACGACTCGAGCTCGCGGCCCGCCGCTCGCGCGTCCGCCGCGTCGCGGAAGCACGCGACGAGGTCGGGGCCGCGCTCCTCGAAGCCGAGGGGGTCGAATCGGAAGAGCAGACCGATCACTAAGTCGTCCTTCGCCTTACGCGGGACGGTCAGACGCGAGTACTTTGGACGAGTCAAGCCGGGAAACGGGAAACGAGAAACGGGAAACGAAGCCGGGAGAATTCGGGCTCCATCGTTTTCCCTTTTCCGTTTTCCGTCTTACGAAAAGATCTTCTTCGCCTTGTCCAGAACGGTCTTCCCTCCGACCGGCGCGCCGATCTCCTCGGCGTACGCGCGGAGGAGCTCCTTTTCTTTCTTCGACGGCTTTTCGGGAACCGCGACGCCCACGCGCACGACGAGGTCGCCGCGCGCGCTCCGACCGAGGCGCCCGACGCCGCGCCCCCTCAACCGGATCTCGCTGCCCGCCGGCGTCCCGGCCGCGATCGCGATGGTCGCCGGCTCTCCCTCGAGCGTCGGCACCGAGACCTCTCCGCCCAGTACGACCGTCGGGAAGGGCAGGTCGAGGCGAAGGACGAGGTCGTCTCCTTCCCGCTCGAACGGCTCCTGTGCCAGAACGGTGAGAACGACGTAGAGGTCCCCCGGCGGTCCGCCCGCCGGTCCCGCGTCGCCTTCGCCGGCGAGCCGCAGGCGGGAGCCGGTCTCGACTCCCGGCGGGATCCGGATCTCGAGCTTGCGCGACCCGCGCCTCCGTCCGTCTCCGCGGCACTCGCGGCAGGGCTTCTCGATGACCTTCCCGTCACCCCCGCAGTTGGGGCAAGGGCGCGTGATCATCAGGAACCCTTGCGAGATCCGCTGGCGGCCGCGGCCGCGGCAGGCGGGACACGTCGTCGGCCGCGAGCCCGGCTCCGCGCCGCTGCCCTTGCACGGCTCGCACCTTTCGAGGCGCGAGACCACGACCGGCGCCTCGACGCCGAAGGCGGCATCCTTCAGCGTGATCTCCATCCGATAGACGAGATCGCTTCCGGCGGTGTGCCGCTCTCTCGCGCCGGCGAAGCCGAACAGATCGCCGAAGAGGTCGGAGAAGTCCGCGAAGATCGTAGGATCGAACCCGAAACCGCCTCCGGCGCCCGTTCCCGCCCCGCCGACGCCGGCGTGTCCCAACCGGTCGTAGCGCTCGCGCTTCTCCGGATCGGACAGGACGGCGTAGGCCTCGGAGGCCTCCTTGAACCGTTCCGAGGCTTGCGGGTCTTCGCGGTTGCGGTCGGGGTGGAACTCGCGCGCGAGCCTGCGGTACGCGGACTTCAGCTCCTGCACGTCCGCACTCCGGGTCACACCGAGCACCTCGTAGTAATCGCGGCGGGAAGGCATCGCGGTCTAGGTGGACCGGGGAGCGGCGGCGGCCCGCTGGAGCATGACGCGCGTCAGGACCTTGGCGACGCCCTGCATGTCGAACAGCGCCTCGTTCAACTCGTCGCGGGACTCGCTCGCGGCGATCTCCCGGGAGCGCGCAAGCGTCTCCTCGATGCGCTCCTTCTCGTCGTTCGAAAGAGTTTCTGCGAACTCGGCCAGCACCCGCTCGTTGGACGAGAGCATCCCCTCCAGGCGGTTCCGAATCTGCACGAGCTCCCGGCGCTCGTTGTCCGCGGCGGCGAACGCGGCGGCCTCGCGGATGATGCGGTCGATCTCGGACTGGGAGAGCCCGCCGGCCGGGTTGATCTGCATACCCTGCGCCTTTCCGGTCGCAAGGTCCCGCGCGGAGACGTGGACGATTCCGTTCGAGTCGAGCGAGAAATTGACTTCGATCTGCGGCACCCCGCGGGGCGCGGTCGGGATCCCGACGAGCTCGAACCGGCCGAGGGATTTGTTCTCCCGGGCCAGCTCCCGTTCCCCCTGCAGGACGTGGATCTCGACGACGGACTGGTTGTCGGCAACCGTCGTGAAGACCTTCGTGTTCTTCGTCGGAATGGTGGAGTTCCTTTCGATCAGCTTCTCGAACATCCCGCCGTGCGTCTCGATTCCGAGGGAGAGCGGGGTGACGTCGAGGAGCACGACCTCCTTGATCTCCCCCTTCAGGACTCCGCCCTGGATCGCGGCGCCGATCGCGACGACCTCGTCCGGATTGATTTCGCGCGACGGCTCGCGACCGAAGAGCTCTGCGACCATCCGCTGAACCTTGGGCGTCCGGGTCTGTCCTCCGACGAGGATGACCTGGTCCACGTCGGACGGCTGCAGCTTCGCGGAGGAGAGCGCGTCGAGACACGGCGCCGCGGTGCGGTCGATCAGGTCCGCGACGAGCTGCTCGAACTTGTCGCGGGTGAGCGTGCGGTTGATGTGCTTGGGGCCGGACGAATCCGCCGAGATGAACGGCAGCGTGATGGTGGTCTCCATCGCGCTCGACAGCTCGCACTTCGCTTTCTCCGCCGCCTCTTTCAGCCGCTGCAGTGCCATGCGGTCCTGTTTCAAGTCGATGCCCGCGCTCTTCTGGAAGTCCTCGAGCAGCCAGTCCATGATTTTCTTGTCGAAGTCCTCGCCGCCCAGGTAAGTGTCGCCGGCGGTCGCCTTGACCTCGTAGATCCCGTCCCCGAGCTCCAGGATGGAGACGTCGAACGTGCCGCCTCCAAGGTCGTACACGGCGACGACCTCGCTCTTCTTCCGGTCGAGCCCGTATGCGAGCGCCGCGGCCGTCGGCTCGTTGATGATCCGGAGGACCTCGAGACCCGCGATGCGACCCGCGTCTCGCGTCGCCTGACGCTGGGCATCGTCGAAGTAGGCCGGGACGGTGATGATCGCTTCGGTGATCTCCTCGCCGAGAACCTCCTCGGAGAATTCCTTGATCTCCCGGAGGATCAGCGCGGAGATCTCTTCGGGGCTGTACTCGCGGCCGCGGGCCTGGATCTTGACGTCTCCGTTCGCGGCGCGGGAGATCCCGTACGGAAGGACTTCTCGGGCGTGCGCCGACTCCTGGGAGTCGTACTTGCGGCCGACGAGCCTCTTGACCGCAAAGACGGTCGCGAGCGGGTTCGTGATCGCCTGCCGCTTGGCGATCTGGCCGACGAGCCGTTCGCCGTCCTCCGTGAACGCCACGATCGACGGCGTCGTGCGGCTCCCCTCCCGGTTGGCGAGCACCTGCGGCGCTGCGCCTTCGACGACCGCGACGCAGCAGTTCGTCGTTCCGAGATCGATTCCCAGGATCTTTCCCACGCGATCAGGATCCTTGCCGGGCATCGCCCGGGGACGCATTCTCTCCCGGCTTCACGGCGACCTTGACGAGCGCGGGACGGATCAACCGGTCGCCGAGCGTGTAGCCTTTCCGGAGCACTTCGAGAATGGTGTTCGCGGGCTTCGTCGAGGCCTCCGTGGCGACCGCCTCGTGCTCGTTCGGATCGAAAGTGCCGATCGTGTCGACCTCGCGCAGACCGCGCTTTCTCCAGAGGTCCGACAGCTGACGGTGGATCAGCAGGACTCCCTGCCCGAGGTCGCTCTCGAGATCATCGGCGGTCGCGTGCGCGAGCGCGCTTTCGAAGCTGTCCAACACCGGGAGAAACTCGCGCGCGAGGTCGGCGAGGGCGAGGCTCCGGGTGTCTTTCTTCTCGCGCTCGTTCCGCTTGCGCAGGTTCTCGAACTCCGCGAGCGTGCGGAGGTGACGATCTTTCAGGTTCTCCAGATCGCGTTCGACCCCGTGGAGCTTGTCTTCCGCAGCGGCGATCGCGGATCGCTCTTCTTCCGCGAGCGCGGCGTCGAGCGATTCGCCCGTGTCTTCGACGAGGATCCGATCGTCTTCCATCGGCTCGCCGTCGCCGCCTTTTCCCCGATCAGTCATGCGGCTCTCCCCTCCGCGCGCGGGACTCGCGGCTCTCGAGCCGATCCGTCAGGGCGCGTCCTAAGAGCTCGACTACGGGAATGACTCGCGGATACTCCCGCCGCGCCGGGCCGATGACGCCGAGCATTCCGGTCAGTGTCTCTCCCGGTCCGAAGGAGGTCAAGACGGCGGAGAGCCTGGGATCGGACGTCAGGCTCGCCTCCGACCCCAGGACGACGCAGGTTTCCTTCGCGTCGAGGTAACGGGTGACGAGGTCGAGCAGGCGCGCCTTCTCGTCCACCGCGCGGAAAATCCGCTTCAGGCTCTCGACGTCGGAGAACTCGGGCTTGTCGAGCAGCTTCGAGGCGCCGTCGACGTAGACGCGCTCTTCCGTGCTCCCGCGGTCGAGCGCGAGGCGGCCGAGCTCGAAGGCGCGGGCGACCATCCGGTCGCACGCCGCCTTTTCCTCGCTCATTTCCGCCAGGAGCCGGCCTCGGACCTCATGGAGCGTCAGGCCCGCGTACTCCCGGGTGAAACGTTCGCTGGCGGCCTCGAGCTCACGGACCGTGTAGTCCCCGCCCGTCTCGATGACCCGCGAGAGGACGACGTCGGGCGCATTCACCTGGACGACGAGCACCTTGCCCGGGGCAACCGCAAGGAATCGGAGGCTCTTCAGAACTGTGTGGAGCGCGTCGGGCGCGACGACGAAACCGACTTCCCCCGACAGGCTGGACAAGATGTGAGACGCCATCTGAAAGAGCCCGGTGACCTCGGGTCCCGCGGAGGCGAGGTCTGAGTCGACCTGCTCCCGAATCCCCTCGTTGATCCGGCGGTGGCGGACGAGCTCGTCGATGTACAGCCGGTAGGCGCGGTCCGTCGGAACCCTTCCCGCGGAGGTATGCGGCTGAGCGAGGTACCCGCCGTCGGTCAGGTCCGCCATGATGTTGCGAATCGAGGCGGGAGAGAGGTTGAACCGGCGTGACTTGAAGAGCGTCCGTGAAGAAACCGGCTTTCCGGTATCCACGTGGACCCGGATGATCTCCTTCAGGATCGCGCGGCTTCGGGTGTCCAGGGTGCTCATTGCTTCTTCTTGGCACTCTCTCGAGCAGAGTGTCAATCAGTAAGGTACGGGTTCAAAGTTCAAAGTTCAAGGTTCAACGTCACAGAGACAGCATAAGGCTCACGCGGAACTCACCTTAGACTTTCTACCCTGTCATCCCGAGCGCAGCCAGAGATCTGACCGCGCAGCGGTCATCCTGAGCGAAGCGAAGGATCTCTCGAACTGGGGAGAGGTCCTTCGTCGCGCGCGCTCCTCAGGAGTACATTCCTCGTCGCTTCGCTCCTTGGAATGACAGGGGGAGAGTTACGTGCCCGACGACGTCGTGAAAAGCCGAATCGTTCTCGTCGGCCCCGGCCGCGTCGGCCGCGCATTCGCTCGATCCTGGACCGGCGCCGGCGGATCGATCGTGCTGTTCGCGCGAGACGCCGCGGGGGCTCGGGCGTTCGCCGCGAGCCTCCCGAGGACCGAGGTGCAGGCGCTCGATGAGATCGCGACGCTCGCGGGAGACATCCTGGTCCTCTCCGTTCCCGACGATGCGATCCGCCCGCTCGCCGAGAGACTCGGCGCACGCGTCGCTTGCCGATTTGCTTTTCACTTCTCGGGCGCGCTCGGAAGCCGCGAGCTCGCGCCGCTCTCCTCCGCCGGCGCGAAGCTCGGATCGCTGCACCCTCTCCGCGCGTTCAGCGGCGCCGCGACGGAGAGCTGGGAGTCCGTATTCGTCGCGGTCGAGGGAGAGGAGCCCGCGGCGACGGTCGGCGAGCGACTCTGTCGCCACGCGGGCGCGCGTCCGCATCGCCTCGCGGCCGCGGACAAGCCGCTCTACCACGCGGCGGCGACGCTCGCTGCGGGAGGCGCGGCGTCTCTTCTCTCACTCGCCAGCCGCCTCTGGGTCGAGGCGGGACTCTCCGAAGATGAGGGGCGAACGGCGCTCGCGGAGCTCTCGGCGGGCGCGGTCGACGCAGTCGGACGGCTGCCATTCGACCGGGTGCTCACAGGGCCCGTCGCTCGCCGGGACGTCGAGACCGTCCGGCTCCACCGGGACGCGTTACGACCGTGGCCGGAGCAGGCCGCGCTCTACGCGCTGCTGGCGAAAGAGACCCTGCGCCGCACCGCGGGACGCGGGCGCGAGGAGGAAATCGGTCGGATTCTCGCCCCGGACACGGAAAGCGCACGCGAAGTCCCCGTCTCGAATGGAGAAGAATCGGACAATCCGCGCCGAAAGGGGTGAGCCGGCGAGCGACAACGGCATCGGCCAGACCGCCCGGACCCCCTCCGGGTGCTAAAATCGTCACCCGGGAGCGCATCCCGGCTCGACACAAAAATGGTGTTCTTCAACTACGCCACGATGCAGATGGCGGCCAAGATCGTCTACTACGGTCCCGGCCTCTGCGGAAAGACTACGAACCTCCACCACATCTACGGCCGCACGGCGCCCGACTCGCGCGGCGAGATGGTGTCGCTCGAGACCGAAACCGACCGGACCCTGTTCTTCGACCTTCTTCCGCTCGACGTCGGGGTCATCAGCGGCTTCAAAACGCGCGTCCAGCTGTACACCGTGCCGGGCCAGGTCTTCTACAACACGACCCGGAAGCTCGTACTGAAGGGCGTCGACGGAATCGTGTTCGTCGCCGACTCGCAGCGCGCGATGCGCGAAGCGAACTTCGAGAGCCTGTCGAACCTCCGCGCAAATCTCGCGGAGATCGGTCTCAATCTGGACGAGATCCCGCTCGTGCTGCAGTACAACAAGAGAGACCTTTCGAGTCTCCTCTCGTTCGACGAGCTCCAGGGGGACCTGAACCGCGAGGGGGCGAACGAAAGCTACGAGGCGAGCGCGATTCTCGGCCAGGGCGTCTTCGAGACGTTGAAGGCGGTCTCGCGAATCACCCTCCGGTCCTTAAAGAAACGGATGGTCGGCGAAGAGCGCCCGTCGCGACCGGCGATCGCTTTCCCGACGTCACCCCCGAAACCGGACCTTCCCGCGCCGCCTCCTCCGCGTCCCCCCGCAGCCGAGAGGGAACCCCCGTTCGTCGGTGAGGACAAAAGGCCTCTCTCCGGCAGCGGCCGCGAGACCGTCGCGTTCACGCCGCCCGAGCTCGCGCCGGCGCGGCCGAGGCCCGGGTCGAGGGACGTGCCCGCGGAGATCGAGCTCAACGACACCCCCCTCCCCGGCGCCGCTCGCCCGCGGGGCGAAGAGGCGGCCGAAGAGCTCGCGGACGTCTCGTTCGCGCAATCCCGCGAGCCCGCTTCCTCCGCCGAGAACGGCGTCAAGCACGTCCGCGTCGGATCGAACGTCGACATCCTCGCGGAGCTCGAGCGGCTGCGAAAGAACGCGACGTCGCTCTCGCCCGCAGGCAAGCCCACCCGCCGCGCCGCCTCCGGGATCTCGGTCGACGATCTCCTGGCGAACAGCCTGAACCACCGCAAGGAAGTGAGCCGCGTGTACGAGCTCGAGATGCCTCGCCGGGAGCTCGCCTCTGGGGAGCAGGCCACGGTCACGCTCTCGTTCAACGACCGCAACAACAACCGGGTCGGCGAAGAGAGGACATTCACGATCCCGCTCGAGACGCAGGACCTCGAGAAGCTACTGCTCTCTCTCAAATTTCAAATCTTCGGAAAGTAAGCGTCCGCGATCCGGTGTCGGGCATCACAACTGCCCGACTTGCGCCCGATCCCCGATCCCCGATCTCCTGTCCTCCCAACGCCACACTCCAAAAAAGCTTTTGCTTTTGATTCCGCCGCGGCGTTAACCTCTTTCCAGATGACCCCAAAGACAGTGCTCCTCCGGGGGAGAGACTTTGTCTTGCTGTGCCTGCTCGGGGCATTGTTCGGTTGCTCGGCAAATTCGGCAAAGCCCGCCGTCGAGCCCCGGCCCGCGGCCGGCTACGTCGCGATGACGAAGGCGTCGGAGCTGTTCGCCCGCGGGCGTGAGGCCGCGCTCGCCGGCGACTTCGACTGCGCGCGGGAGTTCTTCCGGCAGTCGATCGCCGTTCTCCGGCCTGAGAGCGGGCCCGCGCCGTCGGACCCGGAGCTTCTCTCCTTCTCCTACCAGCTCTACGAGAGCGCCCTCCGATACGAAGCGCTCGTCGGGCCGGCAGAGGAGGCCGGGACCTCCGACGGCCAGATGGCTTCGGAGCTGAACGAGATCGCGGAGCCCGAGGCGACCCCGGCTGACATCGTCCACGCGCGGGAGGCGATCGACTCGGACACGGTCGACCTCGCCTACGACATCCCGATCACGATCAACGACGCGGTCCTGAAGATCCTCGCCGCGTTCCAGAACGACGGGCGCATCCACGGCGTGATCAGCCGGGGCCTTTCCCGCTCCGGCCGGTACCTGCCGATGATCCACCGCATCTTCGGCGAAGAGGGAATCCCCAAGGACCTCGCCCAGATCGCCCTGATCGAGTCCTCCTTCCTCCCCCACGCCCGGTCCCCCGTGAGCGCCCACGGCATCTGGCAGTTCATGCCGCGCACCGGCCGCCAGTTCGGGTTGACGGCGAACTGGGTCGTGGATGAGCGGAGCGATCCGGAGAAGGCGACCCGCGCCGCCGCGCGCTACCTCTCCTACCTCCACGAGCTGTTCGACGACTGGTATCTCGCGATGGCCGCCTACAACGCGGGCGAGGGCAAGATTCTCCGCGCAATGCAGAGGACCGGCGCGCGTGACTTCTGGGAGCTCGCCATGGCCCCCGGCGCGATCCGCCCCCAGACGCAGAACTACGTCCCCGCCGTCATCGCGGCGACTCTGATCGCGCGCAACCCGGTCCACTACGGATTCGAGGTCGAGTACGAGAAGCCGCTCGCCTACGAGACGGTGACCCTCGACCGGCCGGTGCACCTGAAGCACCTCGCAGGCTCGGACGCTTCGCTCGACGAGTTGAAGCGGCTGAACCCGGAGCTCAAGTCGAGTTTCACACCCCGTCAGCCGGAGGGATACGAGCTCAAGGTGCCCGTCGGCATGCGCCAGGACATGCAGGTCGCCTTTGCCGCCGCCCCGACCGTCACGTTCCCGGTCGCGCGGCGTCATGTCGTTCGCCGCGGTGAGACGCTCGCCCGGATCGCCCGCCGTTACCGCGTCTCCGTGGCCTCGCTCGCCTCCGCCAACCGGCTCTCGCGCCGAGCGCGCGTGCCCCGGGGACGGGTTCTCGTGGTCCCGGGCCATGGTCGTTCGGAGGTCCGGTACGCTTCGGTCCGAAAGGGCCGCAAAATCCACGGCGAGAAGACCGTCGCGGCCTCCCGCAGCCGGACGAAGCAGCCGGCCCGCGCGCAGGCCCGTCACTATCAGGTTCGCACCGGCGACACTCTCTATCGAATCGCCGTGAAGCACGGGACGACGGTCGCCCGCATCCTCGCCGTAAACAGCCTTCCCTCCTGGACGAAAATCCGCCCGGGCGACCGGATTCGAATCCCGCAGAGCAGGTAAGAACAGCTCGAGTCTCCGGTTTCAGGAGCACGGTTCGTGTTCCGTCCCCAAGAGAAACCCTGCCCCAGGTTCGCGGCGCGAGGAGTCTCCCGAGGTAATCGAGGCAGGAGCCTCGCGCCGCGGGAGCGTGAGCGAGTGAGGGATCAGGCGAGCGGTCGAGCCACGCTCGGCGAGCCGCTTGCCGGTGCGTGAGCAGCTCCCGAACGAGCGAGCGCGACTGAGACCTGTCCCCGCTAACTCGGGCGGTGGGTGCAGACCCCTTCGGGATCTGTCCCCACATTGGACTGTGGCGGGTGCAGGCCCGCAGGGCCTGTCCCCGCGACCAAATAAGGATGCGGGTGCAGGCCCGCAGGACCTGTCCCCGCAACAATCTCAAGTGATGCTCGCCCGCATCCATTCCGCCGCGACCCTTGGGATCGAGGCCCGGGTGCTCGATATCGAGGTGGACGTGTCCTTCGGCCTTCCCCACTTCACGATCGTCGGGCTGCCGGACGCAAGCGTCCGGGAGGCGCGGGAGCGGGTGAAGTCGGCGCTTCGTAATAGCGGCTTCTCGATGCCCTCCGGCGCGGTCACGGTCAACCTCGCTCCCGCCGGCTTCCGGAAGTTCGGAGCGGCGCTCGATCTTCCGGTCGCGGTCGCATTCCTCACGATCGCGGGACTCGAGGTCGCGGAGTCGAGGCGGCGGATCTTCGTGGGAGAGCTCGGTCTCGACGGGCAGGTCCGGCCGGTGCGCGGGGCGCTCTCGATCGCGCTCGCGGCGGAAGAGGCCGGATTCGAGGAGATCGTCCTGCCGGCCGCCAACGCGGCCGAAGCCGCGGCGCTCGACCGGATCCGCGTCATCCCGGTCCGGTCCCTCGCCGCCACCGTCGATCACCTGCGCGGGAGCAAACCCATTCCGCCGTTCCCGGCCTCCCCCGCCCGCTGCGACTTCCCGGACCGGGAGGACTTTGCCGACGTGAAGGGCCAGACGGTGGCACGCCGGGCGCTCGAGATCGCCGCGTCCGGCGGTCACAACGTTCTCCTCGTCGGTCCGCCGGGTGCGGGAAAGACGATGCTGGCACGGCGCCTACCCTCGATCCTCCCGCGTCTGACCCGGCCCGAGTCGATCGACGTGACGCGGATTCACTCGGTCGCGGGCACGCTGCCGGCAGGCCGCGGTCTCGTCGTCTTCCCGCCGTTCCGGTCCCCTCACCACGGGATCTCCGCGCCGGGCCTGCTCGGAGGAGGCCCCCGTCCCTCCCCGGGCGAGATCTCGCTCGCGCACCGGGGCGTGCTCTTTCTCGACGAGCTTCCGGAGTTCCGCCGCGACGTCATCGAGGGAATCCGACAGCCGATCGAGGAAAAGCGCGTCTCGATCGTCCGCGTGGGCGGAGCGTGCTCGTTTCCATCCGACTTCCTGCTCGTCGGCGCGATGAACCCCTGCCCGTGCGGGTTCCTGGGAGACCGTCGGCGCTCCTGCCGCTGCGATCACGCGGAGAGGAACCGCTACTCCCGCAAGCTTTCGGGTCCGCTCCTCGACCGGATCGACCTGCACGTCGCGGTGCCCGCGGTGCCCTGGGAGGAGCTCGAGACGCGCCTGTCGGAGAGCTCGGCAGACATTCGCGCTCGGGTCGTGAAGGCGCGGGCACGCGCGGCGACCCGCCGGCCCGGCGCCGCCGGCTTCCGGAACGCCGACATCTCTCCGTCCGAGATCGATTCCGTCTCTTCCATGGAACCCGCGGGCCGCAGGCTGCTCGCGACCGCGGTCGAGCGGCTCGGCCTCTCCGTTCGCGCCCTCCACCGCTCGCTGAAGGTCGCGCGAACGATCGCGGATCTGGCGGGAGCCGAGGAGACCGCCGTAGCGCACGTCGCGGAAGCCCTCTCCTATCGCCAGCGGATCGGAGAGGACTGAGAATCGAAAGCGGAGCGTCCTCCGACTTTGGTCGAGTCGCGGCACGACGCGCTCTTGACGTACGATTCGCCAACCGCGAAAAGCTGACAGGTCGGGAGGGGGTTCACCGTTGGAGACTCTCGTGACGGGCTACGAGGGAACCGAGCGCCGCCGCAGGCAGCGCCGGATCGGCGTCGGCCGCCGAGCCTTTCGCGATCGGAGAGTCGAGGAGAGACGCTTCGACCTGTGGAACAGCGTGGTCGCGGACGAGCAGCGATGCAACGCCGACCGGAGGAACGCGAAGAGAAGGTTGGAAAATCGCCGGAAGTATCCGAACCGGCGGGTCGCGCGCAATTCGCGCGAGGCTTGACAGCTCGAGGTCACGCCCGGGACGCCGCCGACCTTCTAGCGGTCTTGCGCGACTTCCTGAGGGTCCACGGAAGAATCCTCAGCTCGTCGCGATCGAAAACCCTTCCTTCCCGAGCATCCCGCTGAACTCGGTCTTGTTGACGGAGAGCAGGTAAGCCTCCTTCGGTTCGACGACGCGCTTGCGCACGAGCTCGATCAGCGAGTCGTTCAGGGTCATCATCCCGGTGCCGCGGCTCGTCTGGATCACGGAATAGATCTGATAGGTCTTCGACTCCCGGATCAGGTTCGCCACCGCGGGCGTCGAATAGAGGATCTCGTAGGCGGCGACGCGCCCGCCTCCGATCTTCTTGCACAATGTCTGGGATATGACTCCGCGCAGAGAGGTCGAGACCATCTGCCGGATCTGCGACTGTCGGTCCGCCGGAAACTGATCGATGATCCGGTCGATCGTCGAGGGGGCGGTCGTCGTGTGGAGCGTGCCGAAGACGAGGTGTCCGGTCTCGGCGGTCTCGACGGCGATCGCGATCGTCTCGAGATCGCGCATCTCGCCGACGAGAACGATGTCGGGATCTTCCCGCAAGGCCGCGCGCAACGCGTCCTTGAACGAGTCGGTATGCGAGTGGACCTCTCGCTGGTTGACGAGGCACTTCTTGTTCTCGTGAACGAACTCGATGGGGTCCTCGATCGTGATGATGTGGTCGGTGCGGGTCTGGTTGATGTAGTCGATCAGCGTCGCCAGGGTCGTGGACTTGCCGGAGCCGGTGGGTCCCGTCACGAGCACGAGACCCTTGGTCAAGGAACACAGCTCGAGGACCTGCGGGGGCAGCCCCAGGTCCTCGGGCGTCAAGATCTGGAAGGGGATCGCCCGGAAGACGGCGCCGGGCCCGCGCCGGTCCCGGAAGAGGTTCGCCCGGAACCGCGAGACGCCCGGGATCTGGTGCGCAAAATCGGTGTCGTTGCGCCGCTCGAACTCCTGCTGGTTGCGCTCCGGCGCAATCTCGAAAAGCTGCTCGAGCAGCACGTGCTCGCGGAGAGTCTCCGCTCCCGGGAGCACCTTCATCTCGCCGTGCACGCGGACTCGCGGCGGGGAGTCCGTCGAGAGATGGAGGTCGGAGGCTTTGAGCTCGAGCATCGCCAGGAGCATCCGGTCGACGGCGGTCGTCGCCTCGGTGCCCGCGAACCGCGGCGTCGTCTCCTCGTCAGTCGAGCGGGATCCGACCCCTTCGGGATCAGACCCCGGACTCACGAGGGTCGGCTCGGAGACCGTCGGTGCCGGCGGAGGCGGCTCGGAGGCCGGGGGAACGCCGCGGTCCGTCGGCTCGATCGAGACTTTCCACGTTCCGCCGTTGACGTCGACCCGGACGACAACGGGTCCGTGCCCGTTCTGATAGGAAAAAGTCGTCGCGCCGTCGCTGATCTCCACGCCGGCAGGGAGGATTTCCTCGACCATGCGGACGAGCGAGGCGTGGGGAGTCGTCTGGGACGCGAACCGGGGCCCGCTCGGGAACGAGAGCAATACCTTCTCGTCGCTCGCGAGAATGGCGCCCGTCGCCCCGAAGCGGACGATCGAACCGAGGAGCTGATCGATCTGAGCCATCAGCCCTCGTGGCCGTTCTCGTCGATCCGCACGACGGAATCCTTGTTCACCAGGAAGATCCGGTCGCCGTTCCACAGTCGAAAGATCCGCTCGCGGCGATTCAAGTAGTCCACGAGGCGCGTTTCGCCGTCCGGCCCGGAGTAGAGGACTTCTCCTTCCAGTGAGCCGCCTCCGGCGAGCGAGACCCGGACACGCCTGCGGTGCTCGAAGAGCTCGTCGGGCGCGGCCTCCTCGTCCATCGCCTGCCGGGACATCCCGATCCAGACGACGGCACGCGCGTTGAACGCCTCCCATACCCCGGTCTCGACGTCTCGCGCGGGCAGGAACGGTTCGACCTGCTCGAGCAGGTCGAGGACCGTCTGGTGCTCGAAACCGTGGCCGCCGTGCTCCGCGAGAAAAAGGGTCACACGGCGGGGCGTGTGGCCGTCGAGCGCGAGCTCGACCTCGACCGTGTCCTTTCGAACGCACAGAGATTTCGCCTGGCTCATGGGCACTCTCCGCCTTTGCCAGCGCCGTACCCGAACCGCAAGTCTCTCGGACGATGCGCCTTCGAGTGAACGCAGCCGACACGGTTGACGTGAAACGTCAACGCACGCAGGCCCGGCAGCCAATCCGCGACTGCGACCGACGTCCAATGGCGCGGACTCTTTCCCGCGAACCGAAAATCGTCGCAATGCGGTACGATTACCGGAACCTTGAAAAATTCTGGTCGACTGTCGTGGACGATGAGACCGATGGATAGCGTGGGCAGCGCTTCCGGCTCGATCGAGCGGCGCGACTCCGAGCGACGGTCCGGCGTCGGAAGACGCATCGTCCGGGATCGCCGCGTCGAGAACCGGCGCGTCGAATCGCTTCCCGTCGACAGTGACCGCCGCACACAGTCCGACCGACGGGACTCAGATCGCCGGGTCGGCCCCCGCCGAAAGCTCGTCGATCAGCGGGCGGGGCCGGACCCGGACTCTTCTCTTCGGTGATGAAGCAGCGCCCGGCCGTCCGGCCGGACGACTGGACGGAGGATTCCGGAGGATCGCCGAGCGCCCGGATCTTCGTCGTCGACGACGACCCGCAAGTGAGGAGTCTCCTGCGGACCCTGCTCAAATCCCGCGGCTACGGGGTCGAGGAGTTCGGCGCCGGGGAGCCAGCCCTCGAGCGGATTCGCACGGATCCTCCCGACCTCGTGTTCCTCGATCTGCAGCTGCCCGACCGCTCGGGACATTCCGTCCTCGAGGAGATCCGCTCCAATCTGGCGACCCGGCTCCTCCCGGTGGTCATGCTCACGGGTTTCGCGACCTCCGAGCAGAAGGTCCGCGCGTACGAGCTCGGCGTGACGGACTTCCTCGCCAAGCCCTTTTCCGCCGACGAGCTCCTCCCGCGAGTCCGCTCGCTCGTCCTTCTGAAGCTCTTCGCCGACGAGCACGAACACGCCGAGCACATGATCGTGACCCTCGCGCGGACGATCGATGCGCGCGACCCGTACACCGCCGGCCATAGCGCGCGCGTCGCGGATTACGCCGAGCTCGTGGCGCGGCGGATGGGCTTCGAGGAGACCACCCTTCTCGAACTGCGCCGCGGAGCGCTCTTCCACGATCTCGGCAAGATCGCGGTTCCCGATGCGGTGCTCTTGAAGCCCGGTCCGCTCAGCGCCGAGGAGCGCGGTGTCATTCAAAAGCACCCCGTGGTCGGTACAGAGCTCCTCGCCCCCATGAATACGATGTTGAAGACTCTTCCGATCGTCCGTTTCCACCACGAGCGGTTAGACGGCTCAGGGTACCCGGACGGACGGTCGGGTGCCGATCTGCCCCTGACGATCCGCATCGTGACGGTCGCGGACATCTTCGACGCGCTGACGACGGCGCGCGTTTACCGTGTTGCCCTCAGCCGAGAGGCCGCCTACGAGATCATGGAAGACGAAGTCGGCCGCGGCTGGTGGGACGGCGAAGTGCTGCGGGAGCTCCAGGCGGCTCTCGCCGAGAGGGACGTCATTTCCCTTCCGACCGCGACCTGACCATTTCCCGGGCCACGGCGATTTCCCGTCCCAATTTCACCCGCCCGCCGACACTTCATCGGCAAAGGAGGAGCCGATCCCGAACGTCGGCAAATCGGGCTTGACTCCGGGCGCGGGGAGAAAATCGAGCCGCGGGAGCAAAACCGACAATGGTGGGGGCTTCTCGCTCCGTCGGGGCGGGGCGATCGCGCACCTGCGGAGTGGGGGCAAAGGCCGGAAGTCGGGGCTCACCCGCGCCATGAGCATTCTCGCGCCCGACGCAGACTCCGAAGATTCGGCTCGGCTGGCCGAAGAACTCTGGCAGACGGTCTTCGACGACCCCCACATCGGCGTGGCCATCTTCGGTCCAGACCGGCGATTCCTCGAGACCAATGAGCGCTTCCGCGAGCTCGTGGGCTACACGCAGGCGGAGCTTCGCCGGCTGACCGTCATCGAGATCACCCATCCCGCGGACCGGCCCGCTCACGTCAAGACCGCCGACCTTCTCCGAACGGGGAAAGCCCGAGACGTCCAACTCGAGACGAGATATGTCAGAAAGGACGGCGGCATCGTCTGGGTTCGAGTCACAGCCATCCTCGCCCCCGGTCCGGAACGACGCCGCAACACGATCGCGCTCGTCGAGGACGTCACGGAGCGAAAGGCCGTGGAGGAGCGACTCGAAAAACAGGACAGCCTCTTCCGCGAGGCGCAGCGGATTGCTCACTTCGGAACTTGGGAGTGGGATCCGGTCGCCGACGTCGCAGTCTGGTCGGATGAGCTGTATCGCATCCTCGGCATGGATCCCGGGAGCCCGTTGCCGGACCTCGCGACCTACCTCACCTGGGTATTGCCGGACGACCGGGAATTCGTCCGCTCGACCCTGGAAGGCGCGATCGCGGGCGGAACGAACATCGAGTACGACACCCGGATCATGCGGCCGGACGGGAGAACGGGCATCATCCGCATTTATGGCGTCCCGGTTTTCGACGGAAACGGCGCCGTCACCCGCGTCGTCGGGGTCACGCAGGACATCACGGAGCGGCGCCAGGCCGAGCTCGAAGCCCTCGAGAAGGAGCAGCGTCTCCGTCTCGCGTTCGACCAGATGGGGGCCGTGCTCTGGACCACCGATTGCGAGCTGCGGCTGACGTCCGCGCACGGGGCGGGTCTCCAGTCTCTCGGGCCGCACCCGGAAGACGTCGTCGGCACCCCGATCGCGGATTATTTCTTCAGCCCGAACTCCACCGAGGTCGAGGCGCACCGCCGGGCGCTCGCCGGGGAGCACGCGAAATACGAGATGATCCGCGGCGGCCGGGCCTTCCAGGTCCACGTCGATCCGCTGCGCGACGAAGAAGCAACCGTCGTCGGGGTCATCGGTATCGCCGTGGACATCTCCGAGCAGCGCCGCGCGGAGGTGCTCCTGCGCGACTCGGAGGCCCGTTACCGTCTCCTCTTCGAGAGCAACCCTTCGCCGATGTGGGTCTACGACGCCGAGACGTTCGCGTTCCTCGCGGTCAACCACGCGGCGGTCCGGCACTACGGCTACTCGCGCGAGGAATTTCTGTCGATGAAAGCCACGGAGATCCGGCCGCCGGAGGAGGTCCCGCGGTGGCTCGAACACGTCGGCAAAAAGACCGACGTTTACGGCGAAGGGGTGTGGCGGCACCGCAAGAAGGACGGCACCGAGATCGCGACCGAGGTCATGGCGCGGACCGTCGACTTCGCCGGCCGACCGGCCCGCCTCGTGCTCGTCCGCGACATTACCGACCGGCGCCGGGCCGAGGAACGGCTGGCCCGCTCGGCGCGGGAGATGCAGGCGCTCTCCGCGCGCCTTCAAACGATCCGCGAGGAGGAGGACGCCCGCGTCGCCCGGGAAGTCCACGACGGGATTGGCCAGGCGCTCACGGCGCTCGGCCTCGACGTCGCCTGGCTCGCGAACAACCTGAATCGCAAAGGGGCGCGCGAAAAGTTCGCCGGGAAGCTGTGCACGATGGCGAAGCTGATCGAAACGACGACTGAATCGGTTGAGCGGATCGCCGCCGATCTGCGGCCGGGAATACTCGACGAGGTCGGTCTCGGGGCGGCGACGGAGTGGGCCGTACGACAGTTCCAGGACCGCACCGGAGTCGACTGCCGCTTCGAGTCGAACGTGAACGATGAGTCGTTCGATCTCGAGCGGGAGACGGCGATCTTCCGGATCCTGCAGGAGGCACTGACGAACGTCGCCCGGCACGCCCGCGCGCGCCACGTCGAAGTCCGGCTGTGGGCCGAGGGGGGGAGGCTGAATTTGGAAGTCCGCGACGACGGCGCCGGGATCGATCCCGCGCGGATCTCCGACTCCCGTTCCTTCGGGCTCCTCGGAATGCGGGAACGGGCCCGCGCTCTCTATGGGAATGTCGTGATCGCCTCGCGCCCCGAGGGAGGCACCCTCGTCACCGCAGCGATCCCTCCTCGCGGCGGTCCCTCGAGCACGGAGGACGATCACGACGGGAAGGACGTCGATGCCGCGGATCCTGGTCGCCGATGATCACGCCGTCGTCCGCCGCGGGGTAATCGAGATCCTCCGCGACTCCGTGCCCGGAGCCACGTTCGGGGAAGCGGAAACCGGCGGGCGCGCGCTCGAGCTCGCGCGCGCGGAGAAGTGGGACCTGGCCATCCTCGACGTTTCGCTCCCCGACCAGAGCGGGCTCGAGGTCCTGAAGCAGATCCGCGGATTCGCTCCGCGGCTTCCCGTCCTGGTCCTCTCCATGCACCCGGAAGAGCAGTTCGCGCTGCGGACCCTGAGGGCGGGCGCCTCGGGCTACGTCACGAAAAGAACGGCGCCACAGGAGATCGGAGAGGCGGTGCGGCGCGTGCTCGCTGGCGGCCGATACATCACTCCGTCGCTCGCCGAGAGGATGGCGCTCGAGATGGCGGAGCGAATCGAGAAAGCGCCCCACGAGCGCCTCTCCGATCGGGAGTACCAGGTCTTCCGGCGGCTCGCCCTCGGCAAGACCGTCAAGGAGATCGCTTCGGAGTTGTCGGTATCCGTGCAGACCGTCAGCACCTATCGCGCGCGCATCCTCACCAAAATGGGATTCCGGACGAACGCGGACCTGACCGAGTACGCCATCCGGGACCATTTGCTCGAGTAGGCGCCCCCGGCCGTCCTACGGAGTACGACACCGGAATCGTACGGGCACCGATAGATTCGTCGTCCCCCACCCTCTATCTTTCTGAGCAGACTTCGAACAGCGGCGGAGGGTGAAATGGCCAATCGCCGGGGGCGATCCATCGGTCCTGGCGGGAGCGGCGGTTTCGCGTCGAATGATCCCCCTTTACCTTCTCTGGAAGAGCTGCCCGACGCGGTGCTGTCTGTGCAGAAGCACCGGCGCCAGGCGGCCGAGCTCGAGGCCCGATTCCGGGGGCTTCTCGAGTCGGCTCCCGACGCGATGGTCATCGCCAGCCGGGCCGGGCGGATTTTGCTCGTCAACGCGCAGGCCGAAAAGCTCTTCGGCTACCCGCGGAACGAGCTGATCGGTCAGGCCGTTCAGGTGCTGGTTCCCCCGCGGTACAGGGAAACGGACCCCGCGCACGAGAATGGCCTCGGCCGTGCGGCTGATCTTTCCGCGGCGCTCCGTCTCCGACGCATGGGGGCGGGCCTGGAGCTCTTCGGCCTGGGGAAGGACGGCAGCGAGTTCCCCATCGAGGTCAGCCTCTGCCCGCTCGAAACACGCGAGGGAGCCGTCGTCTGGAGTGCGATCCGTGACATTACGGAAAGGAAGCGGGCGGAACAAAAGTTCCACGAGGTCCTCGAGTCCGCGCCCGACGCGATGGTCGTCGTGGACGGAACCGGGCAGATCGTGCTCGTCAACGCGCGAGCTGAGACTCTCTTCGGCTATTCCCGAGAGGAGCTCATGGGGCAGGCGGTCGAGATTCTCGTCCCGCCCAGACTTCGAGGGCGGCATCCCGGCCACCGCACCGGCTTCTTCACCGATCCGCGACTGCGCCCGATGGGAGCGGGCATGGAGCTCTTCGGGCTGCGCAAGGACGGCACCGAGGTCCCGGTCGAGATCAGCCTCGCACCTCTCAAGACGGACGAAGGGGTCCTGGTCTCGAGCGCAATCCGCGACATCACGGAACAGAAGAGGCTGAAGGCGGAGATCGAGCGCCGCAACGAAGAACAGGTCGAGACGAGCGACCTCCTGAACAGCATCCTCGAGAGCTCGACCGAGTACTCGATCATCGCGGAAGACCGCGACGGAAACATCCTCGCCTGGAACGAGGGCGCCCGACGGATCTACGGCTACTCCACCGACGAGATGGTCGGCAAGCGGAACGGTGAAGTCCTGTATGCGCCCGAAGAGCTGGCCTCGGGAAACGTCGCCGCAGCACTCGAGACGGCGCGCGAGACGGGAAAGTTCGAGGGCGAAGTCCAGCGGATGCGCAAGAGCGGCGAGCGATTCCCTGCCCGCGTGACGATCACGCTCCGCCGGGACGGCGCGGGAAGACCGATCGGGTACTCCCTGATCTCGAAGGACATCTCCGAACAGAAGGCGATGGAGGAGCAGCTTCAGCGAAAGAACCAGGAGATCGAGGAGCAGTATAGGCGCGTCCGGGAGGCGAGCCGACTGAAGAGCGAGTTTCTCGCGAACATGTCGCACGAGCTGCGGACGCCGTTGAACGCGATCATCGGATTTTCCGAGCTCATGCACGACGGCAAGGTCGGCCCCGTGTCGGCGGAGCACCGGGAATACCTCGGCGACATCCTCGCGAGCTCGCGTCACCTTCTCCAGCTCATCAACGACATCCTGGATCTCTCGAAGGTCGAATCGGGAATGATGGAGTTCCATCCCGAGACGCTGGACCTCGAAAAGCTGGTCTGGGAAGTCTGCGACATCCTGCGAACGCTGGCCGCGCAGAAGCGGATCGCGATCGACGTGACCATCGACCCGGTCCTCGGGGAGATCGTCGCGGACGCGCCGAAATTGAAACAGGTTCTCTACAACTATCTTTCGAACGCCTTGAAGTTCACGCTCGAGGGTGGACGCGTCAGCGTTCGCGCGAACGTCGAGGGATCCCGCCATTTCCGAATCGAGGTCACGGATACCGGGATCGGTATCAAGACGGAGGACCTTCCCAGGCTCTTCGTCGAGTTCCAGCAGCTCGACGCGAGCCCCGGGAAGAAATACCGGGGCACGGGCCTCGGTCTCGCCTTGACGAAGAGGATCGTCGAGGCCCAGGAGGGACAAATCGGCGTCGAGAGCGAGCCCGGGAAGGGAAGCACTTTCTTTGCGGTCCTGCCCCGCGTGGCGACCGCCGAACCGATGACGCCCCAGCCGATCGCGATGACCGAGCCGAGTGCCGGCAGCCGCCGGATCCTCGTCATCGAGGATGATCCGAACGATCGCCGGTGGCTCTTCCGAACCCTCTCCGATGCAGGCTATGCGGTCGAGACCGCGGCGACCGGCTCCGAAGGCCTCGGTCGGTGCCGGAAGCGCGTCTTCGACGCCATCCTGCTCGACCTGCTGCTCCCCGACACCAGCGGCCGGCAGGTGCTTGAGGCGCTCCGAGCTGAAGGACCGAACTACGAAACGCCCGTCATCATCGTATCGGTCGTCTCCGAGCGAGGAGTCGGAGCGGGCTTTCACGTCGACGACATCCTTCAGAAGCCGGTGCGCGAACGAGACCTGTTGGTCGCGCTCGAGCGGGCTTCGGTCGCGCCGACCGTTCACCGGCCGGTGTTCGTGGTCGACGACGACCCCGCGGCATTGAAGATCGCCGAGGAGGCGCTCAAACGCCTCGGTTACCGGCCCACCTGTTACACGCACGGCGCAGAGGCGCTCGACTCGATGTCGCAGGAACCGCCGGTCGCGGTCATCCTCGACCTTTTGATGCCGGGAATGGACGGCTTCGAATTCCTGTCCCGTTTCCGGCGCGCGCCCGCCGGTCGGCGCACGCCCGTCATCGTGTGGACAGTCAAAGATTTGTCGAATCGTGAGCGCGAGGAGCTCGACGCCCTCGCGCAGGCGGTCGTTTCGAAGGCGGCGGGAGCGGCAGCTTTGATCGAGGAGCTCGAGTCTTCTCTCGAGCGTCATGCGCGGTCCGAAAGCGGCGATGCCGGGTGAGCCGGTCCTCGTCGTGGACGACAACCCCGCGAACCTGAAGCTCGCTCGGGTACTGCTCGGTTCGGAGGGTTACGACGTCCGGACCGCATCGGATGCCGAAGAGGCGCTCGCCCTTCTCACTCACTTTCATCCCGAGGTGATTCTCATGGACATCCAGCTCCCGGGCATGGATGGCCTCGAGCTGACCCGGCGGTTGAAGGCGGACCCGAAGACCCGCGGCATCGCGATCCTCGCGCTGACCGCTTACGCGATGAAGGGCGACGAGGAGCGAATGCTGGCGGCCGGCTGCGACGGATACATGGCCAAACCGATCGACGCGAAGCGGCTGGGCGAACAGCTTGCCGCGATGATTCGCGGCCAAAAAGCCGCGGAACGGCGGCGCCCGGAACGATGAAGGTCCTCGTCGTCGACGACAACCCGACGAACCGAAAGCTTCTCCGGTTGATGCTGGAGGCGGAAGGGCATCGCGCGATCGAGGCGGCGGACGGCCTCGAAGCCCTGGAGAGGCTCGAGTCGGACACCGTCGACGCGGTGATCTCCGACGTGGTGATGCCCAAGATGGACGGCCACCGATTCTGCTACGAGGTGCGCCGGAACGAAGAGCTTCGGGGAATCCCGATCGTCATCTATAGCGCGACGTTCACGTCGCCCGCGGACGAGGGTCTCGCGACGAAGGTTGGCGCCGATCGTTACGTCCGCCGCCCCGCGGCGGCCGCCGCGATTCTCGAGGCGCTCGAGGACGCCGTTCGGACACGAAAGCCTTTTCGCCGGGCGCCGGCGATCGAGGAGCTCGACATCCTGAAGGAACACAGCGACCGGCTCGTCCTCGAGCTCGAGAAGAAAAACGCCGAGCTCGAGAGCGCGAAAGATCTCCTCTCGGAGGCAAACCAGGCGCTGCAGGAGTCGGAAAAGAGGTACCGGGACCTGGTGGAGCTGGCTCCGATCGGCGTCTTCCAGACCACGCCGGACGACCGGTTTCTCGCCGTCAATTCCGCGTTCGCGAGCATGCTCGGCCACGACTCTCCCGCGGACCTGATGCAGCTGCCTCCGAGCGAGACCTTCGCGGAACCTTCGGATCGCGCGGGCGTCACCGAGAGGTTCGATCGGTCCGGCCGGCTGTCGGGGCTGGAAGTGCGGCTGAAACAAAGGGATGGAACGCCGATCTGGGTTCGGAGCGACGGCCGCGCCGTTCGGGATACCGCGGGAAGGGTGGAACGCTACGAGATCTTCGCGACGGACATCCGAGAACAGCGGCGGTCGTCCGAGGCGCTCGTCGCTTCCGAGGCGCGATATCGCGCCCTCATGGAGCATGCGCACGACGCGATCTTCGTGAACAACGAGAACGGGATCGTGCAGGAGGTGAACCGGGCCGCAGAGCTTCTCGTCGGAGCGACGCGAGGAGAGCTCATCGGCCGGACCTTCCTGGAGACGCTACCGATCGAAGACCGCGAACAGGTTCTCGGCACGTTCCGAAAGACGCTGGAACACGGCCGCACCCTGGAGCTCCTGCAGGTTCGCATCCAACGGCGCGACGGAACGATCGTTCCCGCGGAAGTCACGGCGTCGGTCGTCGAAATCGGGGGAAAGCCGTTCGTCGTGGGACTCCTTCGCGACGTCTCCGAACGCAACGCGATGGCCGAACAGCTCCGGATGGCTCAGAAAATGGACGCGGTCGGCCAGCTCGCAGGCGGCGTCGCCCACGACTTCAACAACCTGCTGACGGCGATCCTCGGCTACTCGCAGCTCCTCGCCGCGGACCTGCACGGCCAGCCGGATCAGCTCTCCGCAATCGAGGAGATCCGCAAGGCCGGCGAGCGCGCGGCGGGGCTGACGCGACAGCTTCTCGCGTTCAGCCGCAAACAGATCCTCGAACCGAAGGTCCTCGACGTCAACGACATCGTCCGCCACATCCAGGAGATGCTCTCGCGGCTGATCGGAGAGGACATCCAGATCGTGATGAATCTCGACTCCGCGCTCGGCTCCGTCCGCGCCGATGCCGGGCAGATCGAGCAGGTCATCATGAACCTGGCGGTCAACGCTCGCGACGCGATGCCCCGGGGAGGCCAGCTCTCGCTCGAGACCGCGAACGTGGAGCTCGACGAGAGTTACACGCAGACACACGTCCCCGTACAACCGGGGCCGTACGTATTGCTCGCGGTCTCCGACAGCGGCGTCGGGATGGACGAGGCGACCCGAGAGCGCATCTTCGAACCGTTTTTCACGACGAAGGAGAAGGGGCACGGGACGGGCCTGGGACTCTCGACGGTTTACGGGATCGTGAAGCAGAGCGGCGGGTACATCTGGGTGTACACGGAGCCCGCAAGAGGCACCACGTTCAAGGTCTACCTGCCCCGAGTCCAGGTTTCCGCGGAAGCGCTCGTGGCTCCGGAGGCCGCCGCGCTCCCCTCGGTGGGCAACGAGACGATCCTCCTCGTCGAGGACGAAGAGTCCGTGCGCGTGCTCGCGCGCCGGACGCTCGAAGCGAGGGGCTACCGCGTCCTCGACGCGGCGGACGGGGGGGATGCGGTGGAGATCGCCCGGACCTGGTCGGTCGACCTGCTCCTGACCGACATGGTGCTGCCCGGAATGGGCGGCAGCGAGATCGCCGCCCGGATCCACGAGATTCACCCGCGGACGAAGGTCCTCTACACTTCGGGGTATACCGACGACGTCATCGTCCGGGGAGGGTTGATGGAGCGCGGCGCCGCCTTCCTCGAGAAGCCGTTCACTCCCTCCGTCCTCGCGCGCAAGGTCCGGGAAGTCCTGGACGGGCGAGCCTTCGAGCCAGCGCCGAAAATTGGCGGAGACGAGCCCATCGGCGCCGGAAGTTGGCAGCGCCGCTGACCAGGATCGGCGCTCCGGAGAAACGTGCCCGGTGCTTCTGACTGGCCAAGTCTCTCTCCCACAGCGACATCGCGGCAGACCCGCGAGCAGAGCGCAAGTGCGTCTGCGGGGTCGAACACGGGCACTCCGATTGCTCCTCTCCCGGCTCATCACAAGGAGTTCGAGTGTCCAATCCACTTCCGGTCGCGGGACTCGATCCGCAACCGCCTCTCTCGCGATCGGGCAACGGAAGACGGCGAGTCCGTCGCTCTCGCAGCTCCGAGCTCGAGGGAGCGCGCGAAGCCGCTGAAACCGCCAATCGCGTAAAAGAGCACTTCCTCCGCAACGTCAGCCATGCCATCTGGACCCCGATGAATGGCGTTCTGGGGCTGACGGCGCTCGCGCTCGAGACGGATCTCAACGGCGAACAACGCGAGTACCTGACGCTCATACAGGAGTCCGCGAACGCGCTGCTCACGGTCGTCGACGACATCATCGACTTCTCCGGGATCCAGGAGCACCGTTTCGCGCTCGACACGGTCGACTTCGACCTCCGCGATACCGTCGACGACGCGATTTGCGCCTTCGCGATGCGCGCCGAAGAAAAAGGGATTGTTCTCGTCTCGCAAATCGAACCCGGGACGCCGCTGTTGCTGCGGGGAGATCCGGCGCGCCTTCGGCGGGTCCTCGGGAATCTGATCGGCAACGCCGTGAAGTTCACGGGCCGAGGGGAGATTCTGGTCAGCGTCACACCCGTCTCGCTCTCGCACGATTTCGGGATCCTCTGCTTCTCCGTTTGCGATACCGGCATCGGCATTCCGGAACAGAGGCAGCAAGGGATTTTCGAGGCTTTGCTTCCAGGCGACGGCGCCGGGATCGGCTTCAACGGAACGGGACTCGGGCTCGCGATCTCGAAGCACCTCGTCGAGCTCATGGGCGGGACGATCGTGCTGGAGAGAACATCCGGCAAGGGAAGCACGTTTACCTTCACCGCGCGAGTCGAGCTCGTGAACTCGGACGCTCCGCGACGATCCGAACCGATGCCTGCGGTCCAGGACGTGCCCATCTTGATCGCTGTGGATAGCCCGACCACGCGACGCAGCCTTCGCCAGCGGCTGAACGGCTGGGGTATGTGGCCTCGGGCAGTGGACAACGCCGCCTCGGCTCTCCAGGAGCTTTCCCGAGCTGCCAGGGTCGGGCGGCCGTACCGCATCGTGCTTCTCGACGGGCACGCGCCCCAGTTCGATGGATTCGCTCTCGCGTCGGAGATCCGCCGGCGCCAGGAGCTCGCCGATCTTCGGCTCCTGATGGTCGCTGCGGGGCGGCGCGGCGACGTCGCGCTCTGCGAATCCGTCGGGATCTCCGGATACCTGTCGAAGCCCTTCAGCCAGGCCGATCTCTTTGACGCGATCCGCCTTCTCCTCGGTTCCGGGAATCCGGCCGGGAAGCCCCCGTTCGTCACCCTGCATTCGCTCGCCGCGGGACGGCGGCGGTTGCGGATTCTGCTGGCCGAGGACGATTCGGTGAGCAGCAAGTTCGCGACCCGGCTTCTCGAAAACCGCGGACACGCCGTGCTCGCCGTGGCGGACGGCCGAAAGGCGCTCGACGCCCTCGGAAAGGAATCCTTCGATTTGCTGCTCACGGACGTCCAGATGGCCGACGTGGACGGTCTCGAGCTCGCCCGAGCGGTCCGTGCAGCCGAACAGACTGCCGGTGAACGCCTTCCAATCGTCGCGATGACCGCACATGCGATGAACGGAGACCGCGAGCGCATCCTGTCGGCGGGGATCGACGGCTACGTCGCCAAGCCGATCCGGGCCGAGAAGCTCTTCGACGCGATCGACCAGGCGTCGGCGGGCATTCCTTCGACGGCTCGAGAGCCCGATCCCCTGCGCGCGGCCTCGGAGTTCGAGCGAGCTCTGCTGCTCGAGCAGATCGGAGGCGACCGGGAGCTTCTGAAAGAGATGATCGGGCTCTTCGGCGAGGATTTCCCGCCGCTCGTCGCCCGGGCCCGGAGTGCGATCGGTGGCGGAGACGCTGCCGAGCTCGAACGGGCCGCACACGCTCTCAAGAGTCTCGTCGGTAACTTCTACGCCGAAGGCGCACTTCTCACCGCGCGGCGGCTGGAGCTCCTGGCGACGGAACGCGAGCTCGCCGCCGCCCCGGAGGTTCTCGCCGCGCTCGAATCCCGTCTCTCCGCCCTGCACGAGGCGCTGCTCTCTGTTCGAATGGAGGCCACGTCATGAGGATCCTGATCGCCGACGACGACCGGGTGCTCGTCACCCGGCTCGCCGCTCACCTGAAATCGTTCGGTTTCGAAGTCCGTGTGGCCTACGACGCCCTTGCCGCGTCGACCGCGCTCTTCCGTGAGTCGCCGGACGCGATCGTGCTCGACATCGGAATGCCCGCCGGTACCGGGATGGAGGTCCTCCGCCGGCTTCGGAGCTCGGCGAAGGCCACATTCGTCCCGGTGGTGGTGATCACGGGGAACGAGGACCCGGATCTCGAAGAAGCCGCGCGATCTCAAGGAGCCGCCGAGTTCTTCCGCAAGCCAATCGACGTCGATCGGGTGCGCGAGGTGCTGTATCGGCTGCTCGGCAGCGCCCTCGTCTCCCGAGCCCTCGCCTAGGGACGGGCATAGATCCCGAAGGGGTCTGTCCCCGCTTCCCTGGCTCCTGAGTCGATTTCGTCGTTCTGGATCTCGAGTCCTGCGTCGGCCGGAGTTTGCCGGCTCGCGAGCTCCGGGTGAACCGATCCTCCCGCCTCCCGGCCTTCATCGTCCGGTTCTTTCCGACCCCCCCGAAACCGTGAATAATCCTCCCCGCTTGAATTGTTTAGTGCCTAAATGATCGATCGGGTCCTCACAAAAGTCTTCGGCACCCAGCACGAGCGGGACATCAAGAAGCTCCTGCCGCGTGTCGCCGCCATCAACGCGCTCGAGCCCGCCATGAAGGCGCTCTCGGACGACGAGCTCCGCGGCAAGACCGCGGAGCTCAAGGCCCGCGTCGCCGCCGCCCTCGAGGGCGTTCCCGAAGAAGACCTGAAGAAGGCCCGGGCGATCACGCTCGACGACCTCCTCGAGGAGGCGTTCGCGGTGGTCCGGGAGGCATCCGTCCGGGCGCTGCAGATGCGCCCGTTCGACGTACAGCTGATCGGCGGCATGGTTCTCCACCAGGGCAAGATCTCCGAGATGAAGACGGGCGAGGGCAAGACCCTCGTCGCCACCATGCCCGTCTACCTGAACGCCCTGACCGGCCGCGGCGTCCACGTCGTCACCGTCAACGACTACCTGGCGCGGCGCGACGCCGAGTGGATGGGAAAGATTTACCGCTTTCTGGGACTCTCGGTCGGATGCATCCAGAACTCGCTCATGGACGACGAGCGCAAGAGGCAGTACGCGTGCGACGTCACGTACGGCACGAACAACGAGTTCGGCTTCGACTACCTGCGCGACAACATGAAGTTCGAGATCGAGTCCATGGTCCAGCGCGGGCACGTCTACGCGATCGTCGACGAGGTCGACTCGATCCTGATCGACGAGGCGAGGACCCCGCTCATTATTTCGGGTCCGTCGGAAGAGAACACGGACATCTACTACAAGTGCAACCGGATCATTCCTCGGCTCGTCAAGGGCGAGGAGACGAAAGACAAGTACGGCAACAAGACGACGACGGGCGACTACCTCGTGGACGAGAAGTCGAAGACGGCCGTGCTGACCGAGGAGGGCGTCGCGAAGGCGGAGAAGCTCCTCGGCGTCAAGAACCTGTACGACCTGACGAACATCGACCTGCTCCACGGCACCGAGCAGGCGCTGCGCGCCCACGCGCTCTACAAGAAAGACGTCGAGTACATGATCAAGGACGGCCAGGTGCTGATCGTCGACGAGTTCACCGGCCGCGTTCTGCCGGGCCGCCGATGGTCGGACGGTCTCCATCAGGCGGTGGAGGCGAAGGAAGGGGTTCGGATCGAGCGGGAGAACCAGACGCTCGCGACGATCACGCTCCAGAACTACTTCCGCCTCTACGAAAAGCTCGCCGGGATGACGGGAACCGCCGACACGGAGGCGGGAGAGTTCCACCAGATCTACAAGCTCGACGTCGTGGTGGTCCCGACGAACATGCCGATGATCCGCATCGACCACCAGGACGTCGTCTACGCGTCGGAGCGCGAGAAATACGAGGCGGTCGCCGACGAGATCGTCGCGCTGCGCGAGAAGGGTCAGCCCGTCCTCGTCGGCACCGTCTCGATCGAGAAGTCGGAGCGGCTTTCGAACTTACTCAAGACGCGCAAGGTCCCGCACGTCGTGCTGAACGCGAAGTTCCACGAGAAGGAGGCGGAGATCGTCGCGCAGGCGGGAAAGTCCGGGTCGGTGACCATCGCGACGAACATGGCGGGGCGCGGCACCGACATCGTCCTTGGCGGAAATCCCGACGCATTTGCCGACCACCGGCGCGCCGAAACCAACTCCGGCGAAGAGTTCGCGGCGATGCTCGGAGAGATCCGAGTTGAGGCCGCGAAGGACCGCGAAACGGTGCTGGCTGCGGGAGGACTCCACATCCTCGGCACCGAGCGCCACGAGTCCCGCCGGGTCGACAACCAGCTCCGCGGCCGAAGCGGGCGGCAGGGCGATCCGGGATCCTCGCGCTTCTACCTGTCGCTCGAAGACGACCTGATGCGGATCTTCGGCTCGGATCGCCTGCAGTCCATCATGCGCAAGCTCGGAATGGAGGAGGGCGTGCCGATCGAGCACGGCATGGTCTCGCGCGCGATCGAGCGGGCGCAGAAGCAGGTGGAAGGAAGGAACTTCGAGACCCGCAAGCACCTGCTCGAGTACGACGACGTGATGAACCGGCAGCGTGAAGAGATCTACGGGCTCCGCCGCGACATCCTGAAAGGCAAGCAGAGCAAGGACGAGATCTTGACGCTCGCGGATGTGATTCTCGACTACGCGATCGGCCGGAGCCTGCCGGAGGACAAGGGTCCGGACGAGTGGGACATGGCGGCCTTCGACGTGGACCTGAAGGAGTACTTCGGCATCGCGCCGGGCTCGATCGACTTCACGGGCAAGGAGCGCGACGAGATCCGGGAGCTGCTCCTCGGTGTCATCCACGAGATCTACGAAGCGAAAGAGAAGCTCCTCGGGCCCGAGACGATGCGCCTCCACGAGCGCTTCGTGATGCTTCAGGTCGTCGACCAGCAGTGGAAGGACCACCTGCTCGCGATCGACCACCTGAAAGAGGGAATCGGCCTGCGCGGCTACGGACAGCGTGATCCGCTCGTCGAGTACAAGAAGGAGTCGTTCGAGCTCTTCACGCTGATGAAGGAGCGGATCGAGGACCAGATCGTCCAGTACCTGTTCCGGCTGCAGCCGGTGATCCGCGAAGCCGAGGGCGAGGTCGTGGACGAAGATGCCCGCCATGCGCCGGTGCCCATGCCGGCGCGGCGTTCGGCGAACGTCAACTACTCGTACGGGGCGGCCGCCTCGGGTGGATCTGACGCGAAGGTCGCGACGATCCACCGCAGCGCTCCGAAGGTCGGCAGGAACGAACCCTGCCCCTGCGGCTCCGGCCGGAAGTACAAGAAGTGCCACGGCGCCGCCGCGGCGGGAGCCTGATGCCCGCGCGCCGACGTCCTTCCGCCCTATCCTCTCGAGGCATTCCGCTCGCGCTCACGTTCGACGACGTCCTCCTGCTGCCCGCTCGCTCGAAGGTCCACCCGCGCGACGTCGACCTGAAGACGCGGCTGACCGACGCAGTTCCGCTGAACATCCCGATCGTTTCCGCCGCGATGGACACGGTGACGGAGTCCCGCCTCGCGATCGCGATGGCGCAGCAGGGCGGCCTCGGCGTGATCCACAAGAACCTGGCGATCCCGGCGCAGGCGGAGGAGGTGGATCGGGTCAAACGCTCAGAGTCCGGAATGATCGTGGACCCGGTGACCGTCCAGCCGGAGCAGAAGATCGCGCACGCGCTGGAGCTCATGGCTCGCTACAAGATCTCGGGCGTTCCCGTCATCGACGAGAAGGGAAAGCTCGTCGGCATCCTGACGAACCGGGACCTCCGCTTCGAGACCCATCTCGATCGCCCGATCTCCTCGCGCATGACCAAGGAGCGGCTGGTGACGACTCCGGTCGGCACGACGCTCGAGCAGGCGAAGGAGCTCCTGCACCGCCACCGCATCGAGAAGCTCCTCGTCGTCGATCGCAACGGCAACCTGAAGGGTTTGATCACGGTCAAGGACATCCAGAAAGCGATCAAGTACCCGAACGCGGCGAAGGATCGGCTGGGCCGCCTGCGGGTCGGCGCGGCGGTCGGCGTCTCGCGGGACATGCTCGACCGGGCGACCGAGCTCGTCCGCGCCCAGGTCGACGTGCTCGTCCTCGACTCCTCTCACGGACACAGCCAGGGCGTTCTCGACGCGCTGAAGCTCCTTCGCCGCAAGTTCGCGTCGACGCCGATCGTGGCCGGCAACGTCGCGACCGAAGAGGGCGCCCGCGACCTCGTGCGTCTGGGCGCCGACGCGGTCAAAGTCGGTATCGGCCCCGGATCGATCTGCACGACCCGCGTGGTGACCGGCGCGGGCGTTCCGCAGATCCACGCGATCCAGGAGTGCGCGAAGGCGACGCGCGGGACGCGCGTGCCGCTCATCGCCGACGGCGGGATCAAGTTCTCCGGCGACGTCGTCAAAGCGATCGCCGCGGGCGCGTCGGCCGTGATGATCGGTTCCCTGCTCGCAGGAACCGAGGAGTCGCCGGGCGAGACGATCCTGTATCAGGGCCGCACGTTCAAGGCGTACCGCGGCATGGGTTCGCTCGGGGCGATGAAATCGGGCTCTTCGGATCGCTACTTCCAGGAGTCGATGGGCGTCGAGGCCTCGACCGACGGCTCCCTCTCGAAGCTCGTCCCGGAGGGGATCGAAGGGATGGTGCCCTACAAGGGATCCGTCGAGGGGCTGATCCACCAGCTCACCGGCGGGCTCCGGAGCGGGATGGGTCTGACCGGCGCGCGCACGGTCGAGGATCTCCGCAAGACGTCGAAGATGGTTCGCGTGACGGCGGCGGGACTCAGGGAGTCGCACCCGCACGACGTGATCATCACGAAGGAAGCACCGAATTACCGGAGAGAGGAAGAGTAGAAGCTCTCAGCTCTCAGCTCTCAGCTTCTTCCTTCTCTTTTCCAGCACCTCCTCGAGCCGCCGAGAGAGCTCGGCTTCTTCGCCAGCCGAACCGGGCCGGTAGTAGCGCGTCCCTTGTAAGCGGTCGGGGAGGCACTCGATCCCGCCGACGCCTTCCGGTTCGTCGTGCGCGTAGCGGTAGCCGCGGCCGTACCCGACGTCTTTCATCAGCCCCGTAACGGCGTTTCGGATCACGAGCGGCACTGGCTCGGCCGGCCGCTCGGCGACGTCTCTCTTCGCCTCCCCTTCGGCCCGGTACAGCGCGTTCGACTTGGGCGCGAGCGCGCAATAGACGGCCGCCTCGACCAGCGCGAGCTCCCCCTCCGGCGACCCGAGGAAGTCGTACGCCTCCTTCGCGTCGAGTGAGATGCGGAGCGCCCGCGGATCGGCGAGGCCGACGTCCTCCGAGGCGAACCGGACGATCCGGCGCGCGAGGTACAGGGGCTCCTCGCCCGCCTCGAGCATCCGCACCATCCAGTAGACCGTCGCGTCGGGGTCGGACTCGCGCATCGACTTGTGGAGCGCAGAAATCAGGTTGTAGTGCTCCTCCCCCGCCTTGTCGTAGAGGAGCACCTTGCGCTGGAGAAGGTCGCGGAGCCTCGTGGCGTCGATCGTGCGGACCCTGGCCGTTTCGGCGTCGGCTGCCGCGGCCTCGAGGAGGTTCAGCGCGCGCCGGGCGTCGCCCCCGGCCGCCTGCGCGACGAAGGAGAGCGCTTCGTCGTCCAGGCGGAAGTCGCGCGATCCGAGGCCGCGCGGGATGTCCTCCAGAGTTCGCCGGACGATCCGCGCGATCGCCTCGGGCGCCAGCGGCTCGAGCACCACCACCTTCGACCGCGAGAGCAAGGCACCGTTCAACTCGAACGACGGATTCTCGGTCGTCGCGCCGATCAGGATGACGTCTCCCGTTTCGACGTACGGCAGGAAGACGTCCTGCTGCGCGCGGTTGAAGCGGTGAATCTCGTCGAGGAAGAGGATCGTGCGCTGCCCCGCCTTCGCGCGCAGCGCCCGGGAAGCCTCGAGCACCTCGCGCATTTCCTTCACGCCGGTGGCGATCGCCGAGTACGCGAGAAACCGCGAGGACGTCTGCGCCGCGATGAGTCTCGCGAGCGTGGTCTTCCCGACGCCGGGCGGGCCCCAGAAGACGAGCGACGGCACGCGATCCTCGGCGATCGCCCGAGAGAGAAAACCGTTCGGTCCGACGACCTCGGCGGGTCCCTCCACCTCGTCGAGAGACCGCGGGCGCATCCGATCGGCGAGAGGCGCCGACGGGGACGGACTCTCCGCCGGCCGGCCCGGCTCCTCCCTGTCGAAGAGGATCTCGCTCATCCCGACTCGAGCGCGCGGAGGCACTTCTCCGAGCACACCGCAACCGGCTCGCCCGCCCGCCGGCCGGAGACCGCCAGGCGCCGGTCGATCCACGTCCCGCAGACGGGATCGCGCACCATCTCCGACTCGACCGCGCGCGGACTCGAACGGCGCGCGCCGCCGGGCGCCGAGAAGAGAAAGCGTGCAATGCGCAGGAGACCCAGGAACAGAAAGACGACAGCGAGAGCGAGCGCGAAACGGATCACGAGGCGCGCAGGCTCGAGATCCGCTCCTGGATGCGGTCGAGGTCGGGGATCTCGGGATAACGGCGTTTGAGCTCGTCGAGCCATCGCTGCGCTCCCGCCGGATCGTGCAGGTCGTAGGCGTGAATCAGCACCAGGTTCAGGAGCGACTGCCAGTGCTCCGGGTCGTTCTTCCTCGCCCGCTCGAACAGGGCGACGGCGCGGCGGAGCTCGCCCCGGTTGCGGTACGCGGCGCCCAGGTCCGAGAGGAGGTGGGCGTCCTCGGGAGCCTTGCGGCGCGCCTTCTCGTAGGCCGCGATGGCGCGGTCCCAGTCCCCGCGGTCGTACCACGCGTTGCCGAGCGCCGTCAGGAGCTTCGGGTTCTCCGGGTCCTTCTCGACCGCGCGGCCGAGCTCTTCGATCCTCCCGCCGGCGCCGCCGGCGGCCGAGGCAGGTTCGGAAACGCCCGAGGGCTGGGCGCCGGAAGGACGGCCTCCACCCGCCGCGAAGTATCCGCCGATGAAACCGAGGAGCGCCCCGACCAACAGGGGCAGGACCGGGAAGCGCCGGATGGTCATGGCGAGGCTTCCGGCTCCTCCTCTTTGACGGGTTGAGCCCGCCACCGCCCGGTGCCCGCGGCGCCGACGCCGAACGTCGTCGACTCCCAGGTGCCGGAGATCTGACTCCCGTCACGGGCGAGCCGGCCATAGTAGACCGTCGTGAAACCGAGCTGCGAGTCCACGCGCTCCAGCCGCAGTCGGTCTCCGATCAGCGTTCCCCGCAGGGAGCCGGTAAAGCCGCCTTCGAGCGAGTAGTCTCCGGAAACGAGCGTGCCATCGAGCGCCAGCCGGAAAACGCCCCGCTGTTCTCCGGGCTCCATCGAGACGTTCCATCGGCCCGAGAGAAGGTCGGCGGTCGACGCTGGCCGTTTCCCGCGAAGCTCGGCCTCGAGAAGGGCAACGTTGCGCCGGCGCTCGATCAACCGCTCGACGAGGAGGCGGCGGCGGTCGAGCAGCGTGCGGACCTCCTGCTCGGCGGAGGCGACGGCGTCCTCACGGCGCGAGATCTCCTCGGGTGAGGCATCCGCGCGCGCGGCGAGCTCCGCCACGGCGCGGCTCGCAGTCGTCAGACCGCCGGATGCGGCCTCGAGGCGCCGGCCGACGTCGGCCAGCTGGGTCGCGTCGGCGGAGATGCGGCGGCGCTCGCGCGCGAGATCGGCTCGGAGGACGTCGGAGACCGTGTCCGCGAGAACGGCTCCGAGGGACGCCGCGGCCAGGACAATACTGATGAGAGAGACGCGCCTCACCGCACGGATTCTAGTCCCCCGGAATATGTCGCGGGGGCAGGTCCCGAAGGGGTCTGCACCCGCCACAAAAATCAGGAGGCCGAAGCCTCCTGATTCTTTGATCTGGCGGATCTGACCCCTTCGGGATCAGACCCGCGACGTTTGCCGGGTCAGTGTCCGGCGGCGCGGCTCTGCGCGGACTTGGCGAGCGCGCGATCCACCAGGCGCTCGACCTCTCCCTCGTCCAGGTTGTTGATGACCGCGATTTCGGACACGATCAGGTACTTGGCCCGCTCGTACATCTTCTTCTCGCGGAACGAGAGCGTTTTGCGCGTCATGATGAAATTCAAGGTCTTCAGGACGTCGGCGATGTCGTGCAACCTCCCGCTCTTCATCTTGTCCAAGTTCTGCTTGTAGCGGCCCTTCCAGTCGCCGGTCGCCGAGAAGCGGCCGTCGGAGAGGGTCTTCATCAGGCCCGTGATGTCCTTGCGCTGGGTCAAACGCCGCAGCCCGATCAAGTCCGTGTTTCCGATCGGAACCATGACTTTGGAGTTGTTGGCCAGGAGCCGCAGGTGGTAGAAGCTTCGGGGGGGCACAGGGGCCGAGTCCGTCAGGAAGCCCTCGCCGATCTTTTCCACGACGGAAACGCCGTGATTCGGATAGACGACTTTCTCTCCAACTCGAAATCCCACAGAAACCTCCTCAAATCAAACAGTAAAGAACCGCGGACTGCGAATTATAGGGAAAACCTTGGAAAAACGCAACTTTGCGGCCGATCGACGAGGCCTTGCGCGACCGAGCAATTACACTTTCTCGTTATCATGCGAGCCCGGCCGGAGTGGCGGAATGGCAGACGCAGGGGACTCAAAATCCCCCGCTCTTCACGGGCGTGTGGGTTCGACTCCCACCTCCGGCACCAGTCGAAAGCCAGCGCTTCCGAACGCGCAACTGGAAAGACGAACTTCTCGCGATAACCTACCCGGCGTGATGAGTCGCCCCGAAAGAGATCTGCACGAGCATGCCGCTGCGTGCAGGATGATGCTGACGATGGCCGTCCTCGGCGCGCTCGCGCTCGTTGCCGGATGCGCCAGCCGGACCCCCGTGCAGGCCGCTGCCGGGGCGCCGACCGTCGTGGCTCCGGCCCCGACGCCCGTTCCCGCGGTTTCTCTCACGACACAAGAGCTCATTGGCCTCGAAAGGACTCCGGGCGGTACGCCACCGCTCCCCGATGGCGTCGAGCCGGCCCCCGAGCCCGTGGCGGGGATCGCCGGAACCCCGGGGCCGTCGCCCGCCTATGGTCCCGAGGATGCGCCCGTCCGGATCTACGTGTTTACCGACTTTCAGTGTCCCGTCTGTCCGCGGGTCGTCGAGCCCATCAAACACCTCGCGCTTGCCTACCCACACGACGTGCGGATCGTGTTGAAGCAGAATGCGCTCGCCATGCACGCCCGCGCTGCGCGTCTTGCGGCGGCCTCGTTGGCCGCCTTCCGGCAGGGCAGGTTCTGGGAGTTCCACGACCGCCTCTTCGCGAACCGTATCCGGAACTCGGAAGACGATCTCGTCTCCCTCGCTACGGCAATCGGTCTCGACGCTGCGCGCTTCCAGGCGGACATGGACGACGAGGCCGTCACGGAGCAGGTCAAGTACGAGTCCGAGCTCGCCTCGTCGATCGGGCTGCCCGCCACCCCCGCCTTGGTCGTCAACGGCAAGCTCGAGAGGGGCTGGGGGAGTTACATGAGCCTCGAGAACGTCGTGAAGCGGGAGCTCGAGCGCGCGCGCAGGATCGCCGGGAGCGGCGTCCCCGGGAGCCGGGTCGCGTACGAAGCCACGCGGCAGTCCGGACCAAAGGGCGGAGAGCTGGCCGCTGCGCTCTTCGCCGTCGCGAAGTAGGGGACAGATCACCCGGCCGTGAAAAGAGGCCGGTCCGAGAGACGGCGGCGCAGCAAGCGGCAGCGGCCGACGGGATCGGCGGTCCGGCCCGCGCGAGCACCCGCACTTCCCCCCACGGACTCGCGAGTCGTCGGATCGGCGCTCGCCGTCATCATTGCGCTCGCCGGGCTCGTGCGCCTCGCGGCGACCTGGAACGACCTCTGGCTCGACGAGATCTGGACACTGAGACTCCTCGGAGACGTCCACTCCCTGCTCGGAGTGTTCACGCTCCGCCACGAGAACAACCACATCCTGAATTCCCTCTTCATGTATGCATTCCGACCGTTCGGGATCGACTGGCTCTACCGGGTGCCCGACTGGCTGGCGGGGACCGCCGTCGTCGGGCTGGGCGCGTGGGTGGCGTGGCAGGGCGACGGCCGGCCGGATCGCGGAGACGCTTCGCCGAAGACTCGCGCGCTCGTCACCGCGGTCCTGCTCGGGGGCTCCTACCTGCTCGTGCACTACGCTTCGGAGGCGCGCGGCTATTCGCTCGCGCTCGCGTTCGGTTTCCTCGCACTCGGCACCGCGCTCGCCGACGGGCCCCGACCGATGAGCCGCCGCGCGCCGGTCGCGTGGGTCTCGCTCGTGCTCGCCATGCTCGCACTCGCGCTCGCCGTCCACTTTCTCATCGCCCTCATCGCATGGTCCGCGGTGCGCGCACTGCGCCGCGGCGGATGGCGCGACGCGGCGGCCACCCTCGCCTGGTGGTACGCCGTACCGGTCGGATTTTTCGCCCTCTACTACCTGGGATTCCTTCGCGTCATGGGGAGCGCCGGAGGCCCGCGCGAAGGAGTGCCCGCGGCCGTCGTCAACGCGATCGCAGGGGCGACGGGTCTCCCCGACGCCGTGCCCGCTCCGGTTCTCCTCGCGCTCGGGATCGCCGTCACCGCGATCGGTCTCGTCTGGCTCGCCGCGCGTGGAAGCGACCTGTGGACGCTCTACCTGTTCGGAATGGTCGTGTCCCCGGCTGTGGTCGCCTATGCACACAGGGCGGAGCTCTACGTCGGGCGGCACTTCATCGTGAGCATGGCGCTCTGGCTGCTCCTGGCCGGGCGGCTGCTCGCGTGGGTCGCGAGCCGTAGCCGCAGGGCAGGATTCGTCGTCGCGGCAACGCTCGCGGCCTTTCTCGCAGTCAATGCGGTCCGCACCGTGCCGCTCCTGCGCTACGGGCGGGGCTCTTTCCGCGACGCGCTGCGGTACATGGTGAGCCACACCGAGGGAGACGCCGTCCGTGTGACCGGCGATCAGGACACCCGCAACCGAATCGTGGTCGAGTACTACGCGCCCCGTATCGGCGCCGACAGACCGGTGCGTTACGTCAATCGGCGCGACCGAACCGGCCCCGATTCGGACTGGTTCATCGCGTGTCTGCCTCCGCCGCACGGCGGCGTGCCGCGCGTCGTGGCGGACGCTCGCGGCAACCGGTACCGGTACGAGATCGAGTTCCCGTCGAACCCTTTCGCCGGGACCTCCTGGCGCGTCTACCGCGCCGCGACAGCCCGCGCCGGCGGGTTTTCCTGAGTGGGCGGTTCCAAGCGCAAGAGGCACCGCGCGCGGCGCTCGGCGGCGAGAACAGGTCCCCCGCCCGCGGCCCCGTCGTGGGCAGAGTCTTCTCGATCGCTCACCCGCTTCGCGGGGCCGATCGCCATTCTCATCACGGGAATCGCGATGCTGGCCTCGACCTGGCGCACCTGGCCCGACCCGCTCGTCGACTACGGCCGCGAGGCCTACCTGGCCTGGCAGGTCGCAAAGGGAAAAACGCTCTACGTCGACCTCGCGCACTTCAACGGACCCTTCTCGGTTCACTTGAACGCGGCGTTTCTCCAGCTGTTCGGAACGGGCATTCTCACCCTCGCCCTGGCGAACGCGGCGCTGGCGGCCTTGTGCGTGGCGATGCTCTACTCGATCCTCGTTCGGGTCGCCGACCGCCTCACGGCCACCCTCGCGGGTGTCACGTTCGTGACTCTCTTCGCCTGCGGGCGCTTCGTGCGGATCGGCAACTACAACTGGCTGTGCCCGTATTCGTACGAGCTGCCTCACGGCGTCATGCTCGGCGTCGCGGCCCTCTGGTGCCTCGACCGCTACCACCGAACGCGGCGGCCCGGGTGGCTTGCCGCGACGGGCGCCGCGCTCGGTCTGGCCGCACTGACGAAGACGGAGCCGCTCCTCGCCGCGGGGCTCGCCGTCGTCCTCGGGCTCGGGCTCACCGTGTGGATCGAGCGGCCGACCGGCTCGCGGCTGATCCGGCTCCTCGCAACGTTCGCCGTCGGCGCGCTCGTCCCTCTCGTCGCAACGTTCCTCTTCTTCGTCACGAAAATGCCCGCCGCCGAAGTGCTGCGATGGCCGCTCGGCTACTGGCGCGCCGCCTCGCGTGCCGAGTTCGCGGCGCTGCCAATGTACAAAGAGGGTCTCGGCATCGACGACGTGGCGGGAAACCTGCGCAAGCTCGCGCTCGCGACGTGGTGGTACGCGGTCATCCTGGCGCCGGGCATCGCGGCGGCGATCGTGCTGCGGCGCGCGCAGCGACGGGCCGCGCTCGCCGTCGTCGTCGGCCTCGTGAGCATGGCGGCTGCGGCGCGGTTCGTTCCGATCGAGGGCTGGCTCCAGGCTGCGCGGCCGCTGCCTCTTTTCCTCCTGCTCACGACGGTCGGATCGGTCGCCGCATGCATCCGCGCGCGCGGGGAACCGGACCGCGGTCTCCGTCGCGTTCTCCAGACCGCGCTCGCGGTATTCGCGCTCGCTCTGCTCGTGAAGATGGTGTTGAACGCGCGGATCTATCACTACGGTTTCGCGCTCGCGATGCCCGCGACCCTCGTCCTCGTCGCGGCGCTGGTATCGTGGGCGCCCGCGCTGATCACCCGCGCCGGCGGCGAAGGCCGCGCGCTCCGCGCCGCGGCCGCGGGAGTCCTCGTCGTCGCCCTGGGCGCGCACCTCGTGTTCATGCAGCGCCTTCTCGCGCGGCAGACGAACGTTCTGGGTGAGGGCGCCGACGCTTTCTACGGCGACGATCGAGTGCCGCCGCTCGCCGACCTCCTCGACGAGATCGGGCGTCGCGTCCGACCCGGACAGACCCTCGTTGCCCTGCCCGAAGGCGTGCTGCTCAATTACCTCTCCCGTCGCGACAGCTCGGTGCCCTACGTTCAGTTCAGTCCCGTGGCCATGCTGCTGTGGGGCGAGGCGAACATCCTCCGGAGCCTGGAGGCGTCGCCGCCGGACTTCATCGCGCTCGTCCACCGCGACAACCGGCACGAGGGGGCTCGCTTCTTCGGCAGGGACTACGCCCGGACGGCGAGGGATTGGGTCGAGACGGGCTACCAGCCCGTCTGGCGGACGGGCGCGCCGCCCTTGACCGACGGACGGTTTGGTCTCGTGCTGCTCGAGCGTAATAGGCTCGCGGCATCGACAAGGTGATCGAAGCGCCGTCTGAAGACGGCCTCGCGCGGCCATCGGCAGCACGGGACTGGTTCCGCCGATTGGAGCGGGTTCTTCCCGTTCTCGTCGTCGCCCTGGCCGCGGTCCTCTCTCTGCGCCGGCTCGACAACACGGACACGTGGTGGCATCTCGCGGCCGGCCGGTGGATCGTGACTCACGGTTCGGTGCCGGCCACCGATCCGCTGTCCTGGACCGTGCGGGACCACGCATGGACCAATGTGCAGTGGCTCTTCGACGTCCTGATCTACGGGCTGTATCGGCTCGGCGGCCCGTCCCTGCTCGTGATCTCCGCCGCCGTGAGCTATTCCGCGGCGACGGCGCTGCTTCTCGTGAACCTTCGCCGCCACGTCGGGCCCGTCCTCGCGTCTCTCCTCGGGGCGTGGGCGGTCGTCATTTCCCAGGAGCGTTTCGCGATCCGGCCGGAGATGGTTTCCTACCTGCTCCTCCAGGTCATCCTCTGGCTCTACGCCACGGGCCGCGTCCCGGGCCGCAAGAGACTCTGGTTCCTGCCCGCGGTGATGTGTCTCTTCGCCAACTGCCACTCCCTGTTCATCGTCGGTGAGGTCGTGATCGTCTGCCAGATGGCCGGTGCCCTCCTGTCGGACGCTCCGGTTCTCCCGCCGGGATGGCGCCGACCCGTGGACCCGCGGGTGCGCTCGCAGGTCCTGGCGACCGGCGCGGCGGCGATTCTGGCCACGGTGGTCAATCCGTTCGGCGCCAAAGGCGCGCTCTTCCCGTTCGTGCTGATCTCACGAATCAACGGCGACTATCCCTTCTTCCGAACGATCGGAGAATTCAAGCGCCCCTTCGAGGGCTACTTCGTGACCCAGTCGGTCCGGGCCTACCGGCTCTACTTCTATTTCGCCGTCGCCGTCGTGCTCGGAGCGCTCCTCTTGACGGCGTTTCGAACGTCGGCGACCGGAGGCGGCGCGACGAAGGGCGCCCGCCGGGCCGACAAGCGTCGCCGGGAGCGCGGCCGAGGGCGCCGCGAGGTCGCCCGTTCCCGTCCGGTCCGACCGCCGCGGGAGGGCCGACCCGAGCCGTCCCTCCACGTCGATCTGGCCGACATCGCCGTCTTCGTGGGGGTGGGATACCTCTCGACTCTCGCGAGAAGGAACATGGCACTCTTTGCGATGGCCGCCGGTCCCGGCGTCGCGAGCTGTCTCTCCGTCCTCGTCGCACGAATTCGAGCCACGGCACCGCAAGCGGCCGCGCTCGCGCGCCGCGCGCTCGCCGTCGTTCTCGCACCCGCGCTGCTCGCGGCGTGCTGGTTCGTCGCCTCGAACGGCTTCTACCGCCGGAACGACGAGATGCACGAGTTCGGCCTCGGCACGATCCAGATGTACTTCCCGATCCGGGCCGCGGCGTTCATCAAGGATCAGAACCTGCCGGGACCGCTCTTCAACGACTTCACGGCTGGCGGCTATCTCTCCTGGGCGCAGCCGATCGCGGGCGGCGTCTACGTGGACGGGCGCACCGAGGTGTACGACGTGGACTTTCTCGGCCCCTATATTCGTCAGGTACAGCGACCGGGCGAGTGGCAGGCCGAGATGGATCGCCGCGGGGTTCAGACGGTCTGTCTGTTTCACTGGTGGCCGAACCACCAGGCGCTCGTGCGATACCTCTCGCGCGACGGCCGGTGGGCGGTCGTGTACTTCGACGAGACGTCGGTCATCGCCGTGCGCCGCGAAGGAAACACGGATGCGATCGAGCGCGCCGCGGCGGCCTTCGGGCAAGAGCGAAGCAAGACCGAGCAGATGCTGCTCGAAACTCCGAAGTCCTGGCAGTGGCAAATCGCTCGGGCCCGCGGCAACCGGACCTATGCATCGCTTCTCGCCGCGCTCGGGCAGTCTCGAGAAGCCCGCCCTTTCCAGGAACAGTTCGGCCGCCTCAACCCGAGACGGGGCTGAACGTCGAAGGCGCCCGGGCGTCAGCGCCGACGAACGCGCGAATGGGATCGTGACGCTCGTCACATCGAGGACGAGTCGGAAAGGTTTCCCGCACCCGTATCCGACCTCCGAACTTCCGGTCTTTTGTCACCGACCGGCCTGCAAAGGTTTTCTCATAGGTCGTACGACCAAGGTCGGATTGTATTTCCATGACCGCGGTGTGAAAGTGTCAGCAGCGGACATTCGAGAGTGACGGACATGTTGGAGGGAGAAAAATGAGTCAACGAACCAATCGATGTTTGAGCCCGGCGCTGACCGCGGTGGCTGTTCTGCTCCTGGGAACGGCAACGGCTCTCGCGCAGCAGCACACAACCGGATTCAACATGGCAAAGACCTGCCCCGTCACTGCCGAGTCCGGGGCGAGCTTCAATTGCTCGGTGACGATCGCGAACCGCGACGACCAGCATGGCGTCATTAATCTCGCGCTGACGAACCAGGTTCCGCTCGGGTCAGGGCCGATCGTGCCGCTCGACTGTCGTCAGCCTTTTGACGCGACTGAGTGCGGCGCGCCGGGGGGGCCGACCGGAACCATAGTCACTTCACTCGGCCTCGCAGGTCAGCCGGACGCGGGCTGCGGCGCCTGCATCGCGGAGACCGCCCCGTTCAACTGCACTTCGTCGAACATTAACTTCGTCGACGAAGTCCGGGCGTCGGGAACGGACGCAGCACCATCAGGGAGCCCCTTCTTCAATCTGCCGGTGTCGTCGGCTACGACGAACGCCACGCCGGTCGCGCCCCACCTTTGCAACGACAACAACTCGTGCACGACCGACGCCTGCCTTGCGACGGACCCGGACGGCTGCGTGTTCACGCCGGTCACGTGCAACGACAACGACGCCTGCACGGCCGACACGTGCGACCCGGCGGCCGGCTGCGTCGCGACGCCGATCGTCTGCAACGACAACGACGCCTGCACGAACGACACGTGCGACCCGGCGATCGGCTGCGTGACGACGCCGATCTCGTGCAACGACAACGACGCCTGCACGAGCGACACGTGCGACCCGGCCACCGGCTGCGTCAAGACGGCGGTCAACTGCAACGACAACAATCTCTGCACCACGGACACCTGCGATCCGGCGTCCGGCTGCGGCAACGCGGCGATCACTTGTAACGACAACAGTACGTGCACCGACGACACGTGCGACCCGGCCACCGGCTGCGTGTTCACGGATAACGGTAGCTGCGGCGGGGTCGGCCGCATGACCGGCGGCGGAAGCGTCTTCGGCAAGGGAGCCCAGCGCGTGACGCACGGCTTCGAGCTGCACTGCGACGTCGAGGACGCGCCCAACAACCTCGAGGTCAACTGGGCGGGCAACCACTTCCACATGGAGGAGCTCCTGACCGCGGTCTGCACCGACGATCCGGCCATTGCGCCGCCGCCGCCGCCCGCGGGCTTCGACACCTACACGGGAACGGGGATCGGGCGCTGCAACGGTGTCGCGGGTGCGACGATCTCGTGGACCTTCACGGATGCCGGCGAACCCGGGAAACTCGACACCGCGACATTCGAGATCTCGGGATGTCCCGACGGCCTCGGTCTGTCGGTCTCCGGCCCCTTGAAGAAGGGTAACCACCAGGCGCACGCCCACTAACGGCGCCGCGGAATCGGCTTCTGATCGAGGGGAGGGCTCGTCCTCCCCTCTTTTTTTGCCCCCGGCAGCTCGAGGGCGGGGGTCAGCGCCGGCGGCGCGGCGGACCGGGACGTTTGCTCTCGCCTCCCGGCTGATCGCGGAGCAGATGCGCAAACTTCTTCTCCCGCAGGGCGTTGTCGCGGGAGAACGAGGCGAGCCCGCGGGCGAGCGGCGGCGGAGCCGGCGACTCGGAAGAATCCGCCGGCGAGGCCGCAGTCGGAGGCTCGTGCGGTTTCGACGCCTCCGCGGGCGACTGGGGCGGGACAGGCGGGGCAAGGGGCTCCGGCGGGAGATCTTCCAGGAAAGGGACGTCGAACGCGAGCTCATCGGGATGGAGCGGCGCGGCAGCTGCGTCGGCGGGCATCCGGTCGTCCGCCGGATCGGGCGCGACCCGGGTTTCTTCCGATCGGGTCGGCGTCGCAGAGAGAGGCGCGGCCGGCAGCGGCGGCCCGGGCGCCGCCGGACTCGCGGGCTCGCCGGAGGTCGACGCCTCGGGCGGGGCGCTACCGAGGGCGCGCTTGAAGGACTCCCACAGGCCGGGTTTCCGTGGAGAGGAGTCCTCGGAAGGGTCGGCGTCGAGGGGGTGCGGCAGGCCGAAGCGCCGGTCCGGAGCCACCTGCCGATTGTACGCTCGCTCCCCTCCAACCGGGACCAGCCGCGGAAGTTTTGAGCGCCTCAGTGCTCGAGGCCGTACTCCTTGATCTTGTTGTAAATGGTTTTGAGAGAGAGTTTGAGGAGCTCGGCGGTCTTCCGCTTGTTCCCGCGCGCGAACTCGAGCGTCTTCTGAATCAGGCGGCGCTCGACGTCGGCCAGCGAATCCCCTACGGCGATGCGCACGACCGGCACCCGCCGGCGACGGGATCCGCGCGCCGCGAGCGGTCGGCCGAGCACCGAGCGAACGACGGTCGGCCCGATGGTCGGCCCTTCGGCGAGCTTCGCCGCCCGCTTCACCGCCTCGCGGAGCTCCTGGACGTTGCCGGGCCAGTCGTGCGCGGTCAGCGCGTCCATCGCCTCGGCGTCGAACGAGAGCGTCGCGCTCGCCTCTTCGAGGAAGTGCCGCGCCAGGCGGGAGACGTCGTCGCCGCGTTCGCGCAGAGGCGGCAGGTGAAGGACCCGATCCTCGAGACGGCTGAGGATCCCGGCAGCGAGCTCGCGGCGCCGGACGGCGTCGGCGGGGTCGCGGTCGGCGGCGAGCACGAGGCCCGGCTGCTCCTCGCTCACGAGCGCCGACAGGATTTCCCACTGGACCGCGAGCGGAATGCGATCGACGCCGGTCACGAGAAGAGTTCCCGCGGCCGCCCGGGAGAGCGCGTCGCGGAAACCGACGCCCTCGCCGACCTTCACGAACGGTCCGGCTCCGCGCGGTGAAAGCCGGTGGAGAAAGCGCGCGGCCGCCTCCTTCTCCGTCCCTTCCTCGCCCGTGACGAGAACGGCTGTTTCGGGAGCAAGGCGCTCGATCGAGGCCATCGCTTCGGTCCAGCGCGGCGAACGGCCGGGCAGCGCGACCGCGCTCTCCACGCGCGCGAGGCGGAGGCGATCCTCCTCCGCGCGCTCCTCCGCGGCGCGGCGGCGGGCGAATCGCTGGAGAAGGAGAGAAACCCGTCCTGCCGAGACCGGCCGCCACAGAAAGTCTTCGGCTCCCCGCCGCATCGCCTCCACTGCCAGGTCGAGGCGCTCCGTCGGGACGAGCGCCCAGACGGCGCGACGTCGATCCCCGGCGGCCTCCGACAGAAACCGCTCGGCGCCGCTGTTGGGCAGGTCGACCGCCGCGACGACGATGTCCGGTAGGAGCTCCGCGAGATGACGGCTCCCTTCGGCCGCCGACGCCACGCCCCGTATCTGGCCGCCGCTGGCGGAGAACGCGCGGCGCAGCGCGTCCCGGGACTCGGGATCGGGATCGACGACGAGGACCTTCACGGGTTCACCCGGTTGCAGATTTTACAACCGGACTCGGTCACTCCCTCCTCCCCCGCGGGGAGAGGGGGTGGGGTGGGGACGGTGACCCGCGTCGGCGGCTACTTCCGCAGCCGGATCCCCAATTCCGGCCAGATCGCGTCCACACGGCGCCGGATGTCGTCGCTCATGACGATTTCGCCGGGCCAGCGCCGGGAAAAGCCCTCTTCCTTCCACTTGCGGGTCGCGTCGATCCCCATCTTGCTGCCGTAGCACGGCAACCGCGACGCGAAGTCGAGCTCGTCGACGGGGCCGTGGACGAACTCGATGTCCCGCTCCGGATCGATCGCGGTCAGTGCCCGCCAGAGCATTTCCGGACCGTTGCGCAGATCCGCGTCGGAATCGAAGACGACGATCGTCTTCGTGAACATCATCTGTCCCGTTCCCCAGATCGCGTGCATCACCTTTCGCGCGTGACCCGGGTAGCGCTTGTCGATCGCGACGAGCATCAGGTTGTGGAAGATCCCGTGAACGGGCAGGTGCATGTCGACGAGCTCCGGAATCATGCGCGCGACGATCGGGAGAAAAAGGCGCTCGACCGCCTCCCCCATGAAGCCGTCCTCCATCGGAGGCTTGCCGACGATCGTCGTCAGATACACCGGCTCGCGCCGCCGGGTGATCGCGGTGACGTGAAAGACGGGGAAGTCGTCGTCCAGCGAATAGAACCCGGTGTGGTCACCGAAGGGACCTTCGCGGCGGCGCTCCCCCGGGTCGACGTAGCCCTCGAGTACGATCTCCGCCTCTGCGGGAACCGGGACGTCGACGGTCTTCGCGTTGATGACCGGAACGCCCTCCCCCCGCACGAACCCGGAGAAGAGAAGCTCGGAGATCCCCGGCGGCAGCGGCGCGATGCCCGAAAACACCGTCGCGGGATCGGCGCCGATGGCGACGGCGACCTCCATTCTTCGCCCCTCGCGCTCGTAGCCGCGCGCCTGGCCCGCGCCGTCCTTGTGCTTCTGCCAGTGCATCGCGGTCGTGTTCCGATCGAAGACCTGCATCCGGTAGACGCCGACGTTCACCTTGCCGCTCGCCGGATCTTTCGTGATGACGAGGGGCAGCGTGATGAACGGCCCGGCGTCCTCCGGCCAGCACGTCAGGACCGGCAGCCTCGTCAGGTCCACCTGCTCCCCCGTCTCGACGACCTCCTGACAGGCCGCGGATCGCACGGTCTTCGGGAAGATCTGCGCGAGCTCGGTCATCTTCGGGATCGTCTTCAGCTTCTCCAGGAGTCCTTCGGGCGGCCGCGGATCGAGGAGGGGCTCGAGGCGCGAATCCCACTCTTCGAAGCTCGAGAGACCGAGCGCGCGAAGCATGCGTCGCTGAGAAGCGAAGAGGTTGATCGCCACCGGCATCGACGAGCCCGCGACGTTCTCGAACAGCAGCGCGGGGCCGTCCCCCTTGACGGCGCGGTCCGCGATCTCCGCGATCTCGAGACGCGAAGAGACCTCCCGCCGGACGCGAACGAGATCTCCATCCGACTCGAGCGCGCGAAGGAATTCCGCCAGGTTGCGAAAGCCCACGAGAAGTTACCGGGACTTCGCCGAACGGCCGTAGCCGCCCCGCATCCAGGCCTCGACTCCGCCCACGACGTGCGAAACGTACGGGAACCCCTGGTGAGAGAGAAACTCGCATCCGGATGCGGCGTCGGTTCCGTCACGGCTGAAGATCAGGATCGGTTCCCGCTTCCACGCGGCGATCTCGCGGTACCGGCGCGGCAGGTCGGAGAGAGAGATCTCGCGCGCCTTCTGGAGGTGAGGCAGGGTCACCGCGTACTCGCTCTTTTCGCGAACGTCGAGCAGGAGGATTCCCGGGTTGTCGCGCATCATCTCGTGAGCCACGCCGACCTCGATCTCTCGGCAGTTCGCGGTGAGCGACGCCATGACCCGCCGGCTCGCCGCGCACGAAGTCGAGACGACGACGAGCGTCGCGAGCACCGCCCCGAATCCGACTCCGGTGACGAACGAGCCCTCACCCCGCGGCATCGCGCCGGATTATAGGAACTTCGGCGTCGATCGATCCGACGACCGCTCCGGCAGTGTTCTCGACGGCCGGCGACTCGAACTCCGCGAGAGACCGACGTCGAGAGCGCGGCAGCCAGCCCATCTCGCGCATCAATGCGAGCGTCATCGCCGGACGCGCTCGCGCGGACCCGTCTTCGATCTTCAACGCGATGCCCGCGGCGCGTTTGGCCGTCGCGGACGCGCGCAGACCGACCGCGTACACCCCTTCCGCTCCCTCTTTGCCGATCCAGCGCCCGCGTCCGGCTCGGAGAAACGCGGTGGTGAAGAAGCCGGTGCCGGCCACCATGTCGGGCCGGTCCCACATCGCGCGAGCGACCGTGGCCCGCGCTCGCGCCTCCCTCTTCGTCTCGCCGGAGACGCGGACCCCGAGGAGCCGCGCGTACGCCAGCGCGAGCGCTCTCAGAGGAAGGCGAAAGACGACGAGCCCGCATCCGTCCACCGCCCAGTCGATGTCCTTCTCCGGAAACGACGCGAGCTCGGAAAGCCGGCGACGGATCAGGAGCTGCAGGGGATGCGACGGCTGCCAGTAGCCTTTCGGGGGGAATCCGAGGAGCCGGCAGGCGAGCAGGAGCCCGGCGTGCTTTCCCGAGCAGTTGTTGTGGAGGCGGGACGGCCGCTTCCCGCTCACGAGAAGCGCCCGCGCCGAGGACTCGTGCACCGGCAGGTGCGGTCCACAGATGAGGTCGCTCGCCCGAAATCCTCCGATCCGAAGGAGTCGCCGCGCCCCGCGAACGTGCCGGGGCTCGCCGCCGTGGGAGGCGCAGATCAGGGCGACGTCGCTCGCGGTCAGGTGGAACCGTTCGACCCCGCCGGCCTCGAGGAGCGGCAGCGCCTGGAACGGCTTGGCCGCGGAGCGAAGAAAGACCTTGAGGGAGGGATCGCCGCACTCCGCGAGGAGCCGTCCGTCCTCGCCGACCACGGCCGCATCCCCCCGATGCCGCGACTCGACCTCGCCGCCGCGTCGGACCCGTGCGATCACCGGCGCCAGCATCAATTTCCCCTTGTATCAAAGTGCGATTTGCGATCGAATCGGCCGGGGAACGGGTCTTGCAGACCGCTCCAAGCCTCACCGCAACGCGAATCGACACCCGGCAGGACAGCAAAAAAGTAGGATTCGGGGTCGATTTCCTGGACCTCCTGGCGCCGGACGGGGGTGGGAGTTGGTGACGCTTGTCACATCGGTCGACAGATCAGAGACGGACCCTGAAAACCGACGCGAGCTCCGGATCCCTTTTTTGTCACCTGCGTCCGACCTGTTGGACCCCCGACCTTTGGCTAGGATCGGCGGGCAAAGGTCTTGGCGGAGGGTTGTACGACCAAGGTCGGATTGCATTTTCTTGACCCCGATGCTGAAATGCCGGCCAGCATTCCGGAACCAAACGCGATTCCGGAAAACCGCAAGCGGACCTCTGAAAAAGAAAAGTTCGATCGACAGAGTTCGAAGGAGCACCGAACAGTGAAGGGAGGGTTGCTTATCAGAAGACATGATGACGGAAGGTTGAGTGTCGAGAGTGGCGGAATAATTGAGAGGGAGAAAATGACAAGACGAACCATTCGATGTTTGAGCCCGGCGCTGATCGCGGTGGCGATCCTGATCCTGGGCACGACAACGGCTCAGGCGGGAGTCTCGCACACCACCGGTTTCAACATGGCAAAGACGTGCCCCACGACTGTCGCGTCCGGCGCGGTCTTCTTTTGCTCGGTCACGATCGCCAACCGCGACGACCAGCACGGAGTCATCAATCTCACGCTGACGAACCAGGTTCCCTTCCCGGCCGGGCCGATCACGAACCTGGACTGTCGCCAGCCGTTTGACGCGGCCGAGTGCGGCACGAAAGGCGGGCCGACCGGAACCATAGTCACGGAACTCGGTCCCGCGGGTTCGCCGGACGCGGGCTGCGGCGCCTGCATCGAGGAGACCGCCCCCTTCAACTGCAATTCGTCGAACATCAGCTTCGTCGACGAAGTTCGGGCGTCGGGAACGGACGCGGCAAGTTGCACGAGCGACCCGCCTTCGCCTTTCTGTAATCTGCCGGTGTCGTCGGCCACCACGAACGCGACCCCTGTTGCGCCCCACGTCTGTAACGACAACGACGTGTGCACGACGGACAACTGCGTTGCGACGGATCCGGACGGTTGCGTGTTCACCCCGGGCGCGCTGACCTGCAACGACAACGACCCCTGCACGTCGGACGAGTGCGTCCCGGGAACCGGATGCGTCAACACTCCGGGTGCGCTCGACTGCAACGACAACGACGTCTGCACCGATGACGAGTGCGTCCCGGGGACCGGATGCGTGAACACCAGGGATAACACGAACGACCCGAGCTGCGTGCCGGGCGAAGAAATCTGCCGCACGCCGGGGTTCTTCGGAACGCACGGCGGAGTCGAGAAGACGGGCAGCACGAACATCACGTTGGCGCTGCTGAACGCCTACAACGCCGCCAACGATCCGGATCTCACCATCTGCGGCCGCACGATCACCAACACGACGGTTGGAAGCGTGAACTCGGCGCTGGAAGCTATCTGCGTCAGCCCGAAGGGCAACAGTGTCCTTCAGCTCGCGCGGCAGTTGACGGCTGCGGCCCTGAACTGCATCCTTACCAACGGTGGCGACGGAGTCGACTCCTGCGTCAGCCTGACCGGCGACGTCTGTGCCGGAGTCTCCATCGAGGATGTTTTCAACGCGTGTAACACGGCCTGCGCGGCGGGCGATGTGACGGCCACCATCGACAGCACCGAGGTCAACTGCATCGAGGTGATCGACTGCTTCAATAACGGCGGCGAGACCTTCATACCGATCATTGGCTGCATCGGGGACAGCGGTTGCCACGACCGTGAGCTCGACAACGGCTGCGTCGACTTCTCTCCTCCGGGACCTGCAGGAAGCCCGAGGGCCTGCAACGACGCCCGGAAGAACGACGTGATCATCCTGGTTCCGTAAGCTCTCAAATCAGGGCGCCCTTCTCGGGCGCCCGGCTTTTCGAAATGGGGCGCCTGCGGGCGCCCCATCTTTTTGGCCCGGTTCTCTCGAGGTCGCGGCGCGCCACCGCCGGCCCGAAACCCAGGAATAGACGGCGGTTGACAGCGGTTGGGCTATTTCTTAGTGTGCAAAATCTCGAAAGGCATTCGGCGGCTCTCTCCGTTCCGCCGGGAGGAAGGAAGAACTATGAACCGTAAGGGCGTAGCGACACTGTGCGGGCTGGCGGTGGTCGGTCTTCTGACGGCGGGCGCGGGCCGGGCCCAGTCGAACGAAGACCTCAAGAAGGACATCCAGGCTCTGAAAGAGGGTCAGCAGGCGATCCAGAAAGACCTTCAGGACATCAAGAAGCTCCTCGCGGCACGCCCCGCCGGGGGGGCGCCCGCCGAGCCGGCGTTGAACGCGATCATCTCGGTCGACGGCGAGCCGTTCAAAGGGGACAAGAACGCCAAGCTCACGCTGGTCGAGTTCTCCGAGTTCCAGTGCCCCTTCTGCGGCCGGCACGTCCGCGACACCTTCCCCCAGCTCGACAAGGACTACATCCAGACCGGGAAGCTGAAGTACGTCTTCCGCGATCTCCCGCTGGAGTCGATTCACAAGAACGCCTTCAAGGCGGCCGAGGCGACTCATTGCGCCGGCGAGCAGAACAAGTACTGGGAGATGCACGATCGGCTCTTTGCGAATCAGAACGCGCTCGAGCCGGCCATGCTCACGGCGCATGCTCAGGCAGTCGGCGTGGACACCAAGAAGTTCCAGGCTTGCCTGGACAGCGGAAAGTTCGCTGCGGCGATTCGCAAAGACGTCGCCGAGGCGAACAAGTACGGAATCAACGGGACCCCGACGTCGGTGATCGGCTACACGCAGCCCAATGACCCGAAGACGATCAAAGTCGTGAAGGTCATCCGGGGAGCGCAGAACATCGCGGCGTTCAAAGACGCCCTGGATTCTCTGTACAACGAAAAGCCGGCGCCGGCGGTCGAGAAAAAGGCGGCGAACGACTAACGCCGCAGGATCCAGACGGGCGAGGACCGTTCAAGGGGCGTCGCCGAAATCTCCCCGAATCGGGGCGTCCTTTCTTTCACTGAGCCCGCGCTCGAGCGCCGTCCGACGCACCGGCGTGCGCCGGGAGACTTATGGTCCCAGCTTGACGAGGTCGGTGTCGGACGCGCCGGGGCTGGTCATGGTTGTGCCGCCGAAGTTGATCGAGTTCTCGTAGTAACCCGTGGTCAACACGTTGTCGCTTCCGTCGGCCGCGATTCCTATGCCGGTGGCGTGGCCGTTGCCGGCCAGATAGCGCTTCGACCAGGTGTGCGAGCCGTCGGAGCCGAACTTGGCGATGAAGGTATTCGAATAGCCGTCCCCCGTGAACGGCCCGCCTCCGAAATCGACCGTGTAGGGAGCCGTGAGCGCCACGATGAAGCCGGTCAGAAGAACGTTCCCGGCGCCGTCGAAGGCAACTCCGTAACCGATCTGGTCCACTCCGAGCGACGAGCCGAACCCCTTCGACCACATGTGAACGCCGGTCGAGGAAAGCTTGACCAGGAAAATGTCACCGCTTCCGCCGCCCCCCACGTTGGTGATCGGGCCGCCGCCGAAGTCGACGTTGTTGGCGAACACCCCGGTGACGACGACGTCGCCCAGCCGGTCCATCGCGACGCCGTAGGCCTTGTCTTCGGCGGTCGATCCCCACCGCCGCGACCAGACGTGTCCGCCCGAAGAGTCGTACCGGGCCACGAAGGCATCGTTGGCTCCGGCGCTCGCCAGCGCCGTCCCGCCGCCGAAGTCGACCGAGCCGGCGAAGTAGCCGGACGTGACGAACTCCCCCGTCGTCGCGTCCACCGCCAGGCCGCGAACCATGTCAGCGCTCGCTCCGCCGATGCGCCGGGACCAGAGGAAGGTGCCCGAGGAGTTGTACTTGAGCAAGGCGATGTCTTCGGATCCCGCAGACGTCAGCGAACCGCCGCCAAAATTCACAGTCCCGTAGAAGCCCGCGCCCACGATCACGTTGCCGGCGCCGTCCACGCCGACTGCCGTCCCCTCGTCCAGGGTCGAGCCGGTGGTCAGGCGTCGGGACCAGCGGTGTTGTCCCGCGGCTGAGTACTTCGCCAGAAATCCACTTCCCGACGTGCCCGTCAATGGCCCGCCGCCGAAGTCGACGGTTCCCCCGAAGAATCCGGTGATCACGATCTCGCCGCTCGCGTCGATCGCGATCCCCTTGGGAACCTCGTCCTGGGTCCCGCCAAAACGCTGCGACCAGAGGTAACCGCCGGTCGCCGAATACTTCACCAGGTAGACGTCCCCGTTCCCGGCGCTGGTCAGCGATCCCCCGCCGAAATTCACGCTGCCGTAAAAACTCCCCAGGACCACCGAAGCGCCCGTGCCGTCGACGACGATGCCCACCGGCTTCGCTGAATCGACACCCGTAGTCGGCCCACCGAAGTGCGTCGACCAGAGATGCGCGCCGCCGCCGCCCTGCGTCGGCGTGGGTGTGAGTGTCGGCGTACGTGTCGGCGTCGGTGTCGACGTCTGCGGGACCGGTGTCGGCGTGCGCGTGGCCGTCGCGGTCGGAGTCGCCGTGGCGGTCGCGGTCGGCGTCCGCGTCGGGGTCGGCGTCGGCGGCACCGGTGTCGGCGTGCGCGTGGCCGTCGCGGTCGGCGTCGCCGTGGCGGTCGGTGTGGACGTCCGCGTCGCCGTCGGCGGGATCGGCGTCGGTGTCGATGTCGGCGTGTGAGTCGGCGTTGCCGTTGCCGTCGCGGTCGCAGTCGGCGTGCGCGTCGCGGTTGGCGGAATCGGCGTCGGCGTCGACGTGCGCGTCGGGGTCGGCGGAATCGGCGTCGGTGTCGAGGTGGGCGTCGACGTCGGTGTTGCCGTTGCCGTTGCGGTCGCAGTCGGCGTGCGCGTCGCAGTCGGCGGAATCGCCGTCGCGGTCGGCGTGCGCGTCGCAGTCGGCGGAATCGGCGTCGGTGTCGAGGTGGGCGTCGACGTCGGTGTTGCCGTTGCCGTTGCCGTCGCGGTCGGCGTGCGCGTCGCAGTCGGCGGAATCGACGTCGGCGTCGAGGTGGGCGTGCGCGTCGCAGTCGGCGGAATCGACGTCGGCGTCGAGGTGGGCGTCGACGTCGGTGTTGCCGTTGCTGTTGCGGTCGCAGTCGGCGTGCGCGTCGCGGTCGGCGGAATCGGCG
>DASYUL010000020.1:0-37366 GCA_036001245.1 Thermoanaerobaculia bacterium | reverse complement strand
TCCTCGGGAGAGCTGCAGGGGAATCGGAGGACCGGTCGAGGCCATGAACTGCGAACAGATCAACGAGGTGCTTTCCCCATATGTCGACGAAGAGCTCGCGCCGAGCGAGCGATCGGGGATCGACGCGCATCTGGCCGGATGCGCATCGTGCCGGGAACACGTGACGTCGGTGCGCAGCCTCAAGCACGCCATCGCGCGCCTGGAAAGCCGTGATGAGCCTCCCGGCGCGGTTCGCGCCCGCGTGGAGTCTCTTCGTTTCCAGAGCGCAGGATTCTCGGCGGCCCCATACAGAAGACGACTCCTGGCGGTAGTCGTAGGTGTTGGTTTCCTTGCCGCCGCTATATTCGCCGTTCGACGTCATCAGAACCCGGCACTGCCGTTCGGCGAGGAGCTGGTCTCGGACTACCTGCACTCCTTGCCCGAGGTCAGGCCCGCAGAAGTCGCGTCGAACGACCCGCGCGAGGTTATTCGCTTCTTTTCCGGAAAGACTCCCTTTGCGCCGGTGGTACCGACCGTCCCCGCCGCGCGACTCGTCGGTGGCCGGCTTTGCAACGTCGCGGGGCGGCGGGTGGAGCTGCTCTTCTACGCCCACGGCGAAAGCCGGCAGAGTTTCGCCCTCTTCGTCTGCGACCACGCGGTCGGAGACGCCGGCTGCCGGGAGTACCGCGGCCGTCCCATCTGCAGCCGGCGGTTCGGAAACCTGACCATTCTGGCTATCGGCGAGGTACCAGGGCACGTCCTCGAACAGATTCTTCGCGAAACGACGCTGTAGGACTTTTTGCAAATTGGAGGACACATGAACTTCAGACGGTTTCTGACCACCGTGCCGCTGGCGCTGCTTCTCATCGTGCCGGGGCGGCTCGCCGCCCAGGAAAAGCATCCCGAGCACCCGAAATCCAAGCAACAGGAGCACCCGACGGACAAGAAACAGGCTGGTCTGACCAAAGAGGAGCTCGGCGCCGCGATCAAGACGTGGGTCGAGAAGGAGGCGGCTGGCAACGACGGCTGGCTCAGAGTGCAAGATCCGGTTGCCCAGAAGACGCTTCAGTTGAAGATCGAGAAAGTTCACGACGACCGGCTCTCGCAGGTCAAGCCGGACGTGTATTTCGCCTGCGCGGACTTCGTGGGAAAAGACGGGACGAAGTACGACATCGACATCTTCATGCAGGGCAAGACGAAGGACGACCTGCAGAACACGGAGGTCAGTGTTCACAAGGTCAACGGGAAGGAGCGTTACACCTGGTTCGAAGAAAACGGTACGTGGAAGAAGAAACCCGTCGAGTGATCGGAAGGCGGTTTCGAGCGATGGCGAAAGGCGGCGCGATCGTTCTCCTGGCGCTGGGAAGCCTGCTCGTTGCAGCCGCGCACCTTCGTCAGAAGCCCCCGTCGCCGGCCGTCGTCTCCGGCCTGAGGGCAACGGCTTCGAGCAACAAGGGGAGCGACACGGCCGGCGCCCGCCGGAGCTTCGGCGGCCCCTTGCCCGGTGCGATCCCATATGACGATGCTCTCGTGCGCAATCTCGAAGCCGCCTGGGCTGCCCGGCCTCCCGGCGAGCGGCCGCGCACGCGACACTTGAACCCGGATGGCTCTCCCAAATTCACCAACCGCCTCTACCTCGAGACGAGCCCCTACCTGCGCCAGCACGCGCACAATCCCGTGAACTGGTACTCCTGGGGCGACGAGGCCTTCGACACCGCAGGGAAGCTTCATCGTCCTGTGCTGCTCTCAGTGGGTTATTCCACCTGCCATTGGTGCCACGTCATGGAGGAGGAGTCCTTCGAGGACGAAGAGATCGCGCGATACATGAACGAGAACTACGTGGCCATCAAGGTCGACCGCGAAGAGCGACCCGACGTGGATGCCATCTACATGAATGCCGTCCAGATGCTGACCGGCGGCGGCGGATGGCCGATGACCGTCGCCATCACCCCCGCCCGCAAGCCCTTCTTCGGCGGCACGTACTTTCCTCGTGGACAGTTCTTGAGCTTGCTCCAACAGCTCCGCAAGGCCTATGACTCGGAACCGGATCGGGTCACTCGAGCGGCCGAGGAGATCACCCGACGGATCCAGCAAAACATGTCCCAGGTCGTCCAGACGGGGAGCCCGGAGGCGTCGGTTCTCTCTCAGGCCGCCGACTACTATCGAAGCCGCTTCGACAGCACGTGGGGCGGGCTGCAAAGCCGGATGAAGTTCCCGAGCTCGCTTCCGATCCGGTTTCTTCTCCGCGTCTACCGGCGCACGCGGCAGGAAGATCTGCTCCGCATGGCGACGGTGACGCTGGATCGGATGGCGGCGGGCGGCATGCACGATCACCTCGGCGGCGGCTTCCACCGCTATTCGACCGACCCGAAGTGGCTCGTGCCCCACTTCGAGAAGATGCTCTACGACAATGCGCTCCTTGCGATGGGTTATCTCGAGGCCTACCAGGTGACAGGAGAGAAGCGGTACGCCGAAATCACGCGGGAGACCCTCCGCTACGTCGAGCGAGACATGACCTCCCCCGAGGGGGCCTTCTATTCCGCGACCGACGCCGACAGCCCGGCGCCGAGCGGACGCCGGGAGGAGGGATGGTTCTTCACCTGGACTCCGGACGAGATCGAGGTGGCTCTCGATCCCCGGCGGGCTCGGATCGTAGAGGCGTGGTTCGATGTGACGCCGCGCGGGAACTTCGAGGGCCGAAACATTCTCCACACCGGGAAGCCGCTGACCGAGGTGGCGAAGGCGCTCGGGCTGCCGCCGGGAGACGTCCGGTCCACGATCGACGAGGCTCCGGACATTCTCTATGACGCAAGGTCGAAGCGTCCTCCTCCTTTGCGCGACGAGAAGATCCTGACCGCGTGGAACGGTCTGATGATCTCGGCGCACGCTAGGGCGGCGCTCGTGCTCGGAGACCCGCGGTACGCTCAGAGAGCCGAGCGGGCAGCGGGATTCCTTCTCGAGAATCTTCGCAACGGGGAGCGCCTCTCCCGGAGTTTCAAGGACGGGCGCGCCAAGCACGCCGGATACCTCGATGATTACGCGTTCCTGACAGCCGGCTTCCTCGATCTGTTCGAGGCGACCGGCAACCTCCGGTGGTTGCGCGAGGCGATTTCGCTCGATCGGGTCGTCGAGGCTCATTACGAAGATCGATCCAACGGCGGCTTCTTCATGACCGCCGACGACCACGAGCGTCTGCTGGCCCGCGAGCGGCCGAGCTACGATGGCGCCGAGCCCGCGGGCAGCTCGGTTCAGATCCTCAATTTGCTGCGCCTCTCCGAGCTGACGACCAATCAGGCCTATCGCAAGCGGGCCGAGCGCGCCTTCATGTCTCTAGGAGGAGTGCTCCGGAAGTCACCGGCGGTCGTCTCGGAAGCTCTGCTCGCTCTCGACTTTCTTCTGGATTCCGCCAAGGAGATCGTCATCGTGACCCGCCACTCCCGCTCCGAGGCCGATCCGTTGCTCGCGCGGCTGCGAACGACTTATGTCCCGAATCGCGTCCTGCTGGTCTCCACGGAAGGTTCCGCGCTGGCAGAGCTGGCGCGCCTCTCCCCGTTGGTCGAAGGAAAGGTGGCCAGCAAGAGCGGGCCGATGGCCTACGTCTGTAAGCGTGGAGTATGCGATCTCCCGACGGCCGACCCCGCTGTCTTCGAGAGACAGATCCGACAGGTCGATCCTCTTCCTGGCAGTGTCCAGAAGCATGCGGGCAAGTGATGAGCCCGCCGCGCCCCGGTTTCAAAATGCACTGACTCGGCAGAGGAACGAGCCGCGGCGGAGTAGGAGGAAGGCCACTGCCCTGCGGTCGAGCGATCTCTCGTCGTACTACTCCGAAAGCGAGACTGAGACCAAAGTCGTAGACCGCGGCCCTGCGGTCGAGTTGTCTCTCGTCCAGATTCACTTTGGGCGCCCACCGTGCGCGAAGACGCGCGCCCGTGCGGTGCCCACCCGCAGATCGGCAGAGCCTGCCCACAGTCCAGCCACTTGATTAAGACACGCGTAACGCGGGTCATCGGTCTGGAAACGCAGTGCCTGTGCCGTGATCCATAGGTCTCGACCGTGGCCTCTGCGCAAGGCGAATCCAGTCCCGTCGATTCTGATTTGCGCCCCATCATCGGTCTGGAGAACCGCGCCTATGTCCATCTGACAGGCCGTCTCGCCAACCTTTTCGAAGAGGGAGAAGCGCAGTTCCCCGTTAGCCGGGGGCCGGTGTTCTGCGCTCTGGCCGGAGCGATTCTTTCCGGTCACGAATACTGCAGGATCGAACCGTCGACGACATCGTGGGCGTTGAACCTCGTGTCTACTCCGCGCAGCAGGAGAGCTTGGCCGGATCCTTGAAGCGAGAGATGGCGACGATCTTCAGAGCTTCCGCCATCGTGGGATAGACGTGGAGCTGATCGATGAAGTCGTGGAGCTTTGCCCGGAAGCGAAGCGCCATGGCTGCCTCGTGGATTACTTCCCCGGCGCTCGGGCTCACCATCGAGACGCCGAGCACCTCATCTGTCTTCGCGTCCGCCACCATCTTGACGATCCCGCGTGTATCGCGGATCGCGCCGGCGCGGGGCACCAGAGACATCGGGAGCGTGTTGCACCAGCAGTCATGGCCCGCCGCGATCGCCTCCTCCTCCGTCATTCCGACGACGGCGACCTGCGGATCGGTGAAGATGGTGCGCGGGATGACCCGATGATCAACCGGCCTCGGCTCTTCATCGGAGAGGGCGTTGTGCGCGGCGATGCTTCCGTCGTGGCTGCCGACGGGAGTCGCCATTTCGCTGCCCAGCAGATCGCCGCTGCGCAGGAGGCTCTTCGCGGCGCGGGGAAGCTGATGGTCCGCAGTTACATGGAAAAGTGCGCCACGGAAGGAATCAAGGCGGGCCGCGCGAAAGAGGTCTACGACGAGTTCCTGGAAATCATCTACCGAATGGTGCGGTGACGAGAACGGAGGAGGTTTCTCAGCAGCGGTAAATCTCGCCTTCTTTGAGAGCCATCGACCGACTCGACCCCTTTGACTTTCTTCATCGCCACGCTCACGGCGCAGGCGCAGACCGCTCAGTCCATCCCGAAGATCGTCTGGCGGATCGCCCGGATTTCGGCCGTGGCGAGCGCCGGGGCGAGCAGCATCAGCAGTCCCGCGGTCAGCAAGGATCGTTTCAGGAAGAATCACCTCCTCTCTAGAACCAGTACGTGAAGTTCACGACGAACCGAACGCGGTCTTTGGGCTGCGATCCATTGAGCTTGCTGTAGACGGGAAAGAGCGGCCCGGCGGAGATCCCGTAGCGCCCGTAGCCGCCAGTCGGGATGCGGAAACTCCTGGCGGAAGAGAGTCGGGCGGTAGGCCGGCTCATGAGGCCGAGGTCCAGGCCGAGGTCTCTCTCAACAAGGGCGAGGCGCTGATCCGATTGAGGCCCGGCAACACGGTTACCGTTGAGCAGATACGCCAGGTGGTCATCGACAACTGCTTCACTCCGAAGGATTCGGACGTTGAGATCGTGGGAAAGGTCGTGGAGAGCGGCGGAAAAGCTGCGCTGGCCGTCTCCGGTCCCGACGTGGTCTATCTGCTCGTCGATCACCGCCATGCAACGGGGAAGGTCCAGAAACTCTGGAAGGAAGCTAGAGAGAAGGAGGTCGTCGTCAGGGGGCATTTGCCTGAGACCGCCACAAAGGGCCGAGCCGAAGAACCGCGAGTAGTTGAGGTCAGGGACTTCACTCAAGCGCGATAGCGCGGGGTGTTCTCGGTCCCTTACAGTGGTTTGTCATGCAGCCAGTAGCGCTACACCGGCGACCTCCGCGCTCTCCACTCAAGGTTCCAGCCGCGTTCGGCCGTCGGCGTGCGGGCGGACGGCCAACGACCCGTCGGGCCGTCGCCAGTACTCCTTCAGGCGGCGGAACGGCATCGCGAGGATCTTGCCGAGCGTGAGCTTCTTCGGATCATCGAAGGCCGGCACGCCGATCGAGATCGATCGCTGTGGAACGTCGAGACGGATGGTCCCGTGCAGGTAGTCCCACACGGAGAGAAGGCTCGACCAGTTGGTGTTGGTCTCGTTCTCGTAGTCGGAATGGTGGATTCCGTGCATCCGGGGGGTCACGACGACCCGCACGAGGACGCGCTCGAGAGCGAGCGGCAGGCGCGTGTTGGAGTGGTGAAAAAGGATCGAGACGAAGAGCAGCATCTGCCAAATGGCCACGGAGAGCGGGTCCGCCCCGATTGCCACGACCTGAAGAGCGCGAAACCCGACGGAGAGCCCGAGCTCGCCGAAGTGGAAGCGGAGCGCCGTCGAGGAGTCCAGGTCGCGGTCGACGTGGTGAACGGAGTGAAACCGCCAGAAGAAAGGAACGCGGTGATTCATCCAGTGCCAGAACCAGAGCGTGTAATCGAGCAGCACGAAGCTGACCGCCACCCGGATCCACCCGGCCAGCTCGAGCTGGTTGAGTAGGCCGATTCCTCGCGTCATCGTCCAGCGGGAGATCGGAATCAGTATCGGGATCTGCAGCAGCTCGACCGTGGCGAAGCCGAGGCCGGCTGTCGCGAGATTGCGCCCGACGCGGCGGAGCTTCGATTCGCGTAGCGCTCGCAGGGGACAACGCGTCTCGATCCAGAGAAACACAAGGAATCCTGCCACCACCACTGCAGGAGTGAGCCAGACAGGCAGATCGGTCCGCACGAAACGATCCTAGATCCAAGGCAGTCTCGCGACGACGGCCGGCGCCTCACCCGAGGGCGCCCAGCAGTCGGCGCAATAGCGACGAGCAGGCGCGGTCGTAGCCGTATCGGCGACAAAAGTGCTACACTCCTCACGCCATGAGATACATGAGTGTCCGCGAGCTGCGAAACAGGCCCGGCCGTCTCTGGTCGACGCTCTCGAAGGAGGATGTCGTCCTGACTTCCAACGGAAAGCCGATGGGTGTTCTGGTCGGAGTCGATGAGACCCGGCTGGACGACACGGTCGAAGCCATACGAAGGGCGAAAGCGATCCTGGCCGTATCGCGCATGCGCAAGAAGGCGGCAGAGTCCGGTTTGAACAGGCTCTCGATGGCAGAGATTAAGCGGGAGATTCGGGAGGTTCGCCGCCGCCGGCGCTCCGCTTGAGAATCGTTCTCGACACGAACGTCATCGTGTCGGGACTTCTGAATCCGGGAGGCAATCCCGGTCGCGTCCTCGACCTGTTCCTCGCCGGAGAGGTGACTCTGATCGTCGACGACCGCATCCTGGCCGAGTACCGAGCCGTTCTTCGCCGACCGAAGTTCGGCCTGGATGCTGCCGCCGTCTCGGATTTCCTCGATCTCCTCGAAGCGGAAAGCGAGCGCGTTGCGGCAACTCCCTTTGGATCCAAGCTACCAGATGAATCCGACCGTGCGTTTCTCGAAGTGGCGCTTGCGGCAGGCGCCGAGTCTCTGGTGACCGGCAACGTTCGCCATTTCAGACTGCCGAATGTCGGTCGGCTTTCCGTTGACAGTCCCGCCGAATTCGTGCGTCGGTGGAACCGCTCTCGCGGTTAGGCCGAGGAAGCAGCTGCGAATGCTTCGGCGCCGAGAATCCGAAATCCGATCTGTAGACGTATCCAGCGCGAGTCAGCGCAACCGGTTTCGGAGCTCGTCCCAGGAGCGCCGGAGCCAACCGTACCGCGCGCTTCTTCCCCCACGGTCGTTCAAGCCCCAGTCGTACCGGAAATATCGGATCTCGAGGCGCGGATCGGCCAGGCGCCGCGCCATCTCCGGCGTCGTGTACCTTTGCAGGACTGCCCGTACGCCGCCGGCTTTGTCGAAGTCCGCCGCGAACCAGCGGAAGATCTGGGAGACCTCGACGCGGTTCGCGACGGGTTCGACGCGGTTCAGGTCGCTCTGCGCGAGCCACGTGCGCATCGCCGAATCGAGCTGTTCATCGAGCCGCGCGGGCTCGTATGCCTCGCGCCGGAGCGGGGGACAGCTGCGCGCCGCGCAGACGAGCGCCGCATGAGCGCGGTAGCCGACGAGTGGGCGGAGAGCTCCGTGCTCGATGTCGTCGAGCGAGACGAGCTCGCCGCCGACCCGATGACGGCGTTCCCGGAATGGATCGTCGGTCGAGCGGATGCTGTCGATCGGAAAGTTCTCGAGCACCCAGCCGATCGTCGCCGCGTTGTAGGCGTTGATGAGAGATGCGGCGAGATCGTGACCCGTCGCGGCCGGGCTCGGCCGCGCCGCGAACCGAGCGAGGTACGTCCGCAGAGCCGCGAGGTCCGCTTCCGTTCTCTTCCAGCCCGCGTAGTCGACCCGGCCTCGCTCGTCGACGTACTTCGCGAGGAGACGGCTCCACTCCGAGTGGTCGATCCCGGCCGTCACAACGACACGCCGGGGCGTCTCCTTCTGCCGGCCCGCGCCGCAGCCGACAGCGGCCAGCACGGCAAGCGCGGCGGTGAGCGACCGGCCGAGGATCGCCCTCACGAGGCCTTCTTCTCCAGCCGGACCTTCCGGAGCTCGCTGCGGGCGATCCGGGTGATCAGGACCGTCGCGACGACGGTCGCGGCGAGCCCCGCCGCGAGCGCCGCCCACTCGAGCGGTGAGCGCTTCTCGCCGGCCGAAGCGGCCGCCGCGGCGCGCCCGGCGACGCCGAGATAGACATAGAGCACTGTCCCCGGCAGCATTCCGGCCGCGCTCGCGAGGAGGTAGGGTCCGAAGCGGATCGCGGTCAACCCGTAGAGGTAGTTCGAGAGCGAGAAAGGGACGAGCGGGGAGAGGCGGAGGAGCGCGACGATCTTCCACCCCTTTTCGCCGACCGCCCGATCGATCGCCCGGAAGTCCTCTTTTCTGCGCGCGGCTTTCTCGACGCGCTCGCGCGCGAGGTGACGCGCGATCAGGAACGCGAGCGCCGCGCCCGCCGTCGCCCCGACCCAAACGATCGCGATTCCCCAACCGAGGCCGAACGCGAAGCCCGCCGCGATCGTCAGGAGGGACGCCGGGAAGAGGAGGACGGTCGCGACGGCATAGACGAGCGCGTAGAGCGCCTTGCCGGCGAGGCCGAAGCCGGCGGCCCAATCGCTGAACGCGCGGACCCACTCGCCGACCGGCAGGAACCGCGAGGCCGCGATGACCCCGGCAAGGAGAAGCCCGACGGCGATCCACTTCCAGGGAAGTCTCCGGAGCCGGGAAGTGGTCACGCTCTTCGCGCTCTCCCGTACAGCCACTCGAACAGACGGCGGGCGCCGGGAGTGAGCCGTGACTTCTGATATTCGTCGGCGAGCTTACGCGAGACTTCGGCGAAAGTCGGGTAAGCGTGGATCGTGCTCGAGATCTTCTTCAACCCGACGCCGGCCTTCATCGCGAGAACGAGCTCGTGGACGAGGTCGCCCGCGCGTTCCGAGACGATCGTCGCGCCGAGAACGCGGTCGCCGCCCTTTGGAGTGAGCACCTTCGCGAAGCCCGTCTCCTCGCTCTCGACCACCGCGCGGTCGACCTCCTCGAGGGGCTCCCTCCACACGTCGAATGCCACTCCGCGTTTTCGAGCCTCGGTCTCGTTCGATCCGACCCGGGCGACCTCGGGAGACGTGTACGTACACCACGGCACGACCGAGTCATCCCAATCCGCTTTCCACCACGGGAAGAGGATGTTGCGGGTGATCACCCGGGCGTGTGCGTCCGCGACGTGAGTGAACCGATAGCCGCCGACGACGTCGCCCGCCGCATAGACGTGCGGCTGCGAGGACTGGAGATGTTGGTTGACGACGACGCCGTTCTGTCCCTGCGCCACGCCGGCCGCGTCGAGACCGAGGTCGTCCGTGTTCGGGACGCGCCCCGCCGCAACGAGGATCGCGTCGGCCTCTACAGTTCGACGCTCCGATCCTCCGATCTCGACCTCGACCCGGCTGGCGCGGCCGTCTCGCGAAACCCGCTGCGCTTCCGCGCCCGTCAGGATTGTGACGCCCTCCTGCTCGAGGACGCGCCGGACCAGCTCCGCGGCGTCGGCGTCCTCTTTCTCGAGGATCTGCGGCCGCCGCTGCACGATCGTGACGCGGACGCCGAGCCGGGCGAAAACCTGGCCGAGCTCGCAGCCGACCGGGCCGCCGCCCAGGACGACGAGGCGGTCGGGCTTCTCGCGAAGCTCGTCGAAGACGGTCTCGTTCGTGAAGAAGAGGGCTTGCGAGAGGCCGGGAACCGGCGGAATCGCCGGCCGGCTTCCGGTGGCGATCACGAAGTTCTTCGCCGACAGGCGCCGCCCGTCGACTTCGACCTCTTGCGGAGAGAGGAAACGCGCGTGACCCCGGAAGACGTCAACGCCGAGCGACTCGAAGCGCTCCTGCGAGTCGTGGGGCGCGATCTTCGCGCGGCGCTCCCGCATCCGCTCGAAGACGCGCGCGAAGTCGAATCGCGGGTCCATCGGTTCGAGACCCCAGTCTTCCGCGCGCCGGATCTGGGCAACGAAGCGGGCGGAAGAGATGAGCGCCTTCGAGGGAACGCACCCGGTGTTCAGGCAGTCGCCGCCCATCCGGTTCCGCTCGACGAGCGCGACCCGCCCGCCGAGGCCCGCCGTCGCGGCGGCCGTCACGAGGCCGGCGGTCCCGGCCCCGATCACCACGACGTTGTAGACACCCTCGCCTTTTATGGTCACTGTTCCTATTTCAACAGAGAGTCGGACGTCCGAGTTCCGCAGAGAGCAAGAAGGGAAGATGCGAGAGATCGGCGCGCGGTAAAATCGCCACCGTGGATGCGCTCGAGCGGCGAAGCCGCAGCGTGGCGAGAATCGTCGCCCTCCACGGCGACGACGGCTCCTTCGATCGGGCTTTCTGGGCTTCCATCGTCCCCGCCCGACGGCTGGAGCTGCTGTGGGAAATGGCGCTGGAATACTGTGCGTGGCAGGGGGACGATGCCGGTCAATCCCGACTTCAAAGATCTGTTTGTCGCGTTGAACGCCGCGGCAGCTAGGTTCCTCCTCGTCGGCGGCTACGCGCTGGCCCATCACGGCCACCCGCGGTTCACGAGAGGCCTCGATGTATGGGTCGAGCCGGGAACGGACAATTCTCGTCGGGTTTACGTCGCGCTCGAAGCGTTCGGTGCGCCGCTCCACGAGCTCCGAAGAGAGGATCTCGAGCGGGAGGGTCTGATCTTTCAGATCGGCGTCGCCCCGAACCGCATCGACATCATCACGAGCATCGACGGAGTGGTGTTTGGCGAGGCGTGGGAGGCGCGCGAGCAGACGTCGTACGGCGGGGAACCCGTCCCGGTGCTCGGCCGATTGCATCTGATCGCCAACAAGCGAGAGTCCGGACGGCCTCAGGACCTCGTCGATCTCGAGGAGCTCGAGAAGACCGGCGACTGACCGGGACCCCGGCGCTTCAGCTTTCCGATCCGCCGGAGGCCGCCGCGCGCGCAGCCGGGGGGCCCTTGAGGTACCTGTCGAGGAAGCGAAGGATCGCCCCGTACCCTTCGATCTGGTTCTTCTTCTTGGTGAACCCGTGTCCCTCGTCGGGGAACACGATGTATTCGACCGGGACGCCGTTCTTCTTGACCGCCGCGACGATGTCGTCGGATTCGGCCTTGAGCACGCGCGGATCGTTCGCGCCCTGCAGGACGAGAAGCGGCCGCCGGATCTTCTCGGGATGGAAGACGGGCGAGATCTCGCGGAGCATCTCGCGATCCTTCTCCGGATCGCCCATCTCCTGGTAGAGCGCGAGCCGGAACGACTCCCACCACTTCGGGATGCTCTCGATCGTGCGCAGCCAGTTCGAGACGCCGAAGATGTCGACGCCCACCGCGAACTCCTCCGGGTGGAACGCGAGCGCCGCCAGGACCATGTATCCGCCGTAGCTGCCGCCGATGATCCCGATCCGGTCGGGGTCGACCCAGGGCAGGCTCGCGAGGTACTTCTTTCCCTCGACACAGTCGCGCAGCGGCTCCTTCCCGTGCTTCCGGTCGTCCGCGACGTAGAAGCTCTTCCCGTACCCGGAGCTGCCGCGGTTGTTGATCCCGAGCACCGCGTAGCCGTGGTTGACGAGGTACTGAATGGTCGCGCTGTACCCGGTTCGCGTCTGGCCGCCCGGCCCACCGTGGACCCACACGAGAGCGGGGACCTTGTTCGCGGCCGCCGCCTGGTGCGGCTTGTAGAAGATCGACGGGATGACCAGGCCGTCGGAAGCCTTGAAGCGAACGACCTCCGAGTCGACGAGGTCCCCCGGATCGATCGCCTTCGCGAGCGAGTCGGTCAGCCGGACGGGTGAGCCGCCTCCGAACTTGTACACGTAGAGGTTGTTCGGCGACCGATCGCCGTTCACGTAGAACGCCATGCGGCTTTCACTGTCCGCGAAACGCACGGACGTGATGTCTGCGGACGGCAACTTCGGAAGCGAAACCTCGCGCCCCGATTTTGCGTCGACGACGCGGATGACGGTCCGCCCGTCGTCGTTGATTCCCGTCGCCCGGTAGCGTCCGTTCTTCGAGAAGCGGACGAAGAGCGGATCCCACGCGGGCTTCTCGACGTCCTCCGACTTCCCGGTCGCGGTGTCGTACTTGCGGACCCGCGCGAACTCGCTCCCCTCGTTCGACAGGTAATAGAGCGCTCCGGTCGCCGGATCGAACTCCTGCGGCGTGTTGTCCGCGGTCCCCTCGTGCTTCGTGATGAGCTTCGCCTCGTGCGACGCGGCGCTCCAGAGGTAGATGTCGCTGTCCGACGTCGTATTCGGCTTCAAGAGAGCGACCCACTTTCCATCCGGGGAGATCGCCCCGATCTCGTAGCCCGCCTCGTTCTTGTAAACGAGCTTGCGCTCGTAGATCTTCGCGTCGTAGCGGTAGAGGTCGAAGAACTTCGGGTCGCGCTCGTTCGTTTCCACCCAGAAGGCCGTGCGGTCGCCGCTCCAGCCGTCGAAGCTCGCCTTGAGCTTCTCGCCGGGCGTGAGGTCTTTTTCTTTGCCGTCGAGCTCGCGCACGTAGAGGTGATTGAGCTCGTTGCCTCCCTGGTCGCGCGTGTAGAGAACGCGGTCGTCCGACGGGAAGTACGAGACCGCGTAGGTCGTGTCGGTCGCGGATGACGTGAGGGGAGTCGGCGCCCCGCCGGTCACCGGCACGCTGTAGACGTTGTAGACTCCGGTCTGGTTCGACGAGAAGAGGATGCGCTTCTCGTCCGAGGAGAAGGAGGCGTCGCGGACTCCGATCGTCGCGTAGAACTGCTCGATCGTGTACTGCTTCGGGATCCGGACGGCTTTCTTCGGGGCTGCCTGGGCGCCTACGAGACAGAGCGCCGCACACGCGAGCGCGACGGCGGAAATCCGAGACGTGTTTCGCATTTAACTCTCCTCAGGCGCTCGTACGCGCTACGGACGCGGAAGTTGCGGCGCCGGGAACCTCGAACACCTTCAGGACCTCGTCGCCGTAGTCGTTGATCACCTTGACGGCGATCTTGCCGGTCTCCGGCGGGTCGAACGGACGGCTAACGGTCGAGTAGAGGCTGGCGCACGCCGCCTCGTCCACCTCGGCGCGCAGGGCGCGCTTTAGCTTTTCATACGGGTCGCCGGCGCCGGTGAAATAGGCGTGCCGGACGAAGAAGCGCTCTTTGTCATACCATTCGGCGACGAAGCCGTCCTGGGGTTTCAGGTCCTTCGGGGGGATCTCTTTCGCCACTTCGCTCGCCTGCGCGTCGAACGCGAAGCCGAGGACCAGCAGCAGGTCGAAGCCGATGCCTTTGAGCGGGGCGACGGGCGGGCGTCTGGCTAGCGGCTCTGCCACGCGACTGATCTCCAGGAGGCATCGGCCCTTTTCGCGATCCCCTTGATTACGGGAAAGACATCGAAAGCGCGGGGTACGCGAACAGATCGGTCGGTTACCACGACGACGATGCTCCATCCTGCGACGCTGAAGTAGGCGGTGCCCGCCGAGGCATCGTGGAGAAGTCGAGGGTGTGATTCGCCAAAGCCGGCCAGTATGGCAGCACGCGTCTCCTCGCCGGTCTCAGGGCGTTTCGGGTCCCAGCCTGAAATGACCTTGCGCTTCTCTGCTCGCGTCAGCGCAAGCCACCCCCTGAACGAGAACTCACGGTCGTCTCCCTTGCCCACGTTTCACCCTCGCCTGAGCCGAACTCTTCGGGGTTCGATGATCAAGATGTGACCTACCATCTCCTGGTGATCCGTATTCTCGAGCGCGGTCAGGATCGCATCGTTCATGGCCTCGTGCGAGATCTCGTTTGGAAAGCGAACCACCACGATGCCAGGGTGGGTACGGAGAGGAAACCGGAGCAAAGTGCCGAGCCCGACGTCGGCAGTCAGTAGCACGAAACGGTTCGCCTGAGCGTAGATAAAAACGGTTTCGTCGGACTGCCCGCGCAAACCGACGTCGCGAACCTCGGCGACGTCAAAGCCCGCCGCGCGCAGCCGTCTCGCCAGGGATCGGGGCAAGTCCTCGTCGAGGAGGACGCGCCTGCTCTACCTCACCGGCCGGATCAATTCGTCGCCGACAGAGCGCGCGGCATAGGCGAGCGCCGCGAGGACATCTTCGCGGGAAAGCTCGTATTCCTCCATGACCTGCTCGATCGTCAGGCCTCCGGCAAGCTTTCCGATGACGAGGTCGACCGGGACGCGTGTGCCCGCGATCACGGGTTTTCCGAACCGGACGGTCTCGTCCACGACAATCCTGGGCGCAATCTCGGTCATGTTCGGCTCGCGTCGATTCTAGCGCTTGAGCTGCCGGATCAGGCCGCCCGGTCGGCCGTGCTTTTGAGCAGCGCGCGAATCTCCTCGTCCTCTCATTTTGCGGACTTCGCCGCCGCATCGGGCGCCTCGCTCTCGTAGCCGCCGTGGTAGTGAGACTCGTCGGGCCGCTTGATCTGCGAGTGCGGCACGATGCGGTTGCGGCGCAGCCCGCGGACGTCCTCGATGTTCGTCCAGCCGCGGTGGGCGTTCTTCTCGAAGAACTCTTCCATGCCCACGATGAGGCTCTTGATCACGTTCGGTCCGACCGCGTGGTCGAGCATCGCGGCGGTGCACACCTGGACGGTCCCGCAACCGAGCAGGAAGTAGTTGAGCGCGTGCGCGAACTCGGCGATGCCGCCGATCCCCGAGAACTCCTTGTCCGGTAACGCGCCCGTCATCTGCGCCATCTTCGCCAGCGAGAGCGGCAGGATCGCGGGCCCACCGAGACCGCCGGTCGACACGAGGCCCTCGACGTTCATCTCGAACTCGAGCGTCTCCGGATCGATGACCGGCAGCGACGTGAACGTGTTCGAGGACGAAATCGCGTCGGCGCCTCCGAGGAACGCTCCGCGCGCCTCGACGACGATGTCGGTCGTCGACGGCGTCAGCTTCGCCCACACCGGGACGGTCGCGACTTCCTTGACGACCTGCGTGACGACGGAGATGAGCTCGTCGTCTTTCCCGATGTTCGAGCCCATGTCCGGACGGTCCATGTGCGGGCAGGAGAGATTCAGCTCGAGCGCGTCGGCGCCGTCTTCCTGGCACGATTTCGCGAGCGTCTGCCAGTGCCGGAGCTCCTCGTCGGAGCCCGAGCCCGCCATGATCGACGCGATGAGGACCTTCGTGGGATGCGCCTTCTTGATCCGGCCGAGGCGTCCGATCCACCAGTCGAGCGGCTTGTCGGAGATGAGCTCCCAGTTCCACGACGAGTGGAGCGCGGTGCCCGGTTTCTTCTTCATCGAGATGTGACCCGACGTCGGATCGGTCCGCATGAAGTTCGTCTTCGGACCCTTCACGTTCACGACGGGGTGGACGCCGATCGTCTTCGTCACGACCCCCGCCCAGCCCGACTCGAAGGCGCGCAGGATGTTCGATTCCGACTCCGTCGGCGGTGCCGAAGAGAGCAGGAACGGATTCTCGAATTTGATACCGGTGAAGGTGACGGAAAGGTCGGCGGTCATAAAGCCTCCAAGGCTCTCAGCTGGCTCCGGCTGATTCGAAAGATTCGCGAAGAATCGAAAGTGCCTCGTCGATTTCCGACGCTTTGACGGTCAGTGCCGGCGCGATGCGGAACGCGTTTCCGTCTAGGCCGCCCTTGCCGATGAGCAGTCCGTGCTTGCGCGCCTCCTCGAAGATCCGGTTGGTCAGTTGCTTCTCGGGCGTGCGGTCGCCGGCCGTCTCGTCGACGACGAGCTCCACCGCCTGCATGAGCCCCATGCCACGGACGTCCCCGAGGTTCTTCGGAAAGCGGCGCTTCAGCTCCTCGAGCCCCGCGCGCAGGAGCCGTCCCATCGCTTCGGCGTTGGCGGGCAGGTTCTCTTCCTCGATGAACTGCACGGTCGCGTTGGCGGCGGCGCAGGAGACGGGGTTCCCGCCGAACGTCGAGATCGTGAGCGACTTCAAGGACGCCGCGATCTCGGGCGTGCAGATCGTGACTCCGAGGGGTAGTCCGTTCGCGACGCCCTTCGCCATCGTCATGATCTCGGGCTCGACTCCCCAGTGCTCGATCCCCCACATCTTCGTTCCGGTGCGGCCGAAGCCGGTCTGCACCTCGTCACAGATGAAGACGCCGCCGTATTTACGGACGATGCCGACCGCGGCCTCGAAGTACTCCGGCGGCGGAGTGATGAATCCGCCGACCCCCTGGATCGGCTCCGCGAGGAAAGCCGAAACGCGCCCGGTCGTCGTCGTGCGGATGATGTCCTCGATGTCGTTGGCGCAGGCGATCCCGCAGGACGGGTAGGTCAGGTGCATCGGACAGCGGTAGCAGTACGGCGTCGGCGCGTGCTTGATGCCCGCGATCTTCGTTGGGAGCGGGCGCCAGGTGGAGTGCGCCGTCAGCGACTGCGCGAGCGTCGAGCGGCCCGAGTAACCGTGGCGCAGCGCAATGACTTCCGACCGGCCCGTGAAGAGCTCCGCCATCATCACGGCGGTCTCGTCGGCTTCGGTGCCGGACGCGGTGAAGCACATCTGGCGGAGCTTGCCCGGCGCGATCCGCGCGAGCCGCTCCGCGAGCTCGACGACCGGCAGCGTCGGGTAGAGCGTCGAGATGTGCGAGAGGCGGTCGACCTGCGCCTTGATCGCGGCGTTGACCTTCTCGTTCCCGTGGCCGACGGAGACCGTGAGGATCCCGCCGAAGAAGTCGAGGTACTCGTTGCCGTCGGCGTCCCGGACGCGGAGCCCCTTCGCGTCGGTGACGACGATGGGCTCCTGGTAGTACTGGATCGTCGCCGGGAAGAGGTACTCCTTGTGCTTTTCGCGGACGGTCCTGGTCAGGTCGGACGTGGGGCGGGTTTCGCGGGCGGTGGTGCTCATGCAGACCTCGGACTCCTCTTCAGAAACGAGCCGGCGCCGGCCCGTCCCGTGAACTTGCCGTTCTCGACGATCACACGGCCGCGCGAGAGAACAGTTTCGGAAACCCCGGTGACCTCACGTCCCTCATACGGGTTGTAGTCCACCTTCATGTGCAGCGTCTTCGCCGACAGGGTTTGTCTCTTGTTGGGATCGAAGACGACGACGTCCGCGTCCGAGCCGGGCGCGATCGTTCCCTTCCGCGGGAAGAGCCCGAAGATCTTCGCCGGCGAGGTTGACGTGAGCTCGACGTAGCGGTTCATCGAAATCTTCCCGGCGCGCACGCCGCCGTCGAAGACGAGGCTCATCCGGGTCTCGATGCCCGGCGCGCCGTTGGGAATCTTCGAGAAATCTCCCTTGCCGAGCTCCTTCTGCTCCTTCATGCAGAAGGGGCAGTGGTCGGTCGAAACTGCCTGAAGGTCGCCGCCCGCGAGCCCACGCCAGAGCTTGTCCTGCGTCTCCTTCGGACGCAGGGGCGGGCTCATGACGTATTTCGCGCCCTCGAAGCCGGGCTCCTCGTAGTTGTCGTAGGAGAGAAAGAGGTACTGCGGGCACGTCTCCGCGTAGGCCGGCAGGCCGCGGTCGCGCGCCGCGGTGACCATCTCGAGGGCCTCCGCCGCCGAGAGGTGCACGATGTAGATCGGCACGCCGGCGATCTCGGCCAGAGCGATCGCGCGGTGCGTCGCCTCGGCCTCGGCGCGCGCCGGGCGCGTGAGCGCGTGGTACTTCGGCGCGGTCTTCCCCTCGGCGAGCGCCTTCTTCACGAGCACGTCGATGACGCCGCCGTTCTCGGCGTGCATGCAGATCGTTCCGCCGTTCTGCCCCGTGCGGAGGAGCGCCTTGAAGATCGACGCGTCGTCCAGCATGAAGACGCCCGGGTACGCCATGAAGAGCTTGAACGACGTCACCCCTTCGCGCACGAGCGCGTCCATCTCGCTCTCGACCGAGTCGTTCAGGTCGGTGACGATCATGTGAAAGCCGTAGTCGATCGCCGCCTTCCCGTCGGCCTTCGCCATCCAGGCGTCGAGCGCGTGGCGCAGCGTCTGGCCGCGGTACTGGATCGCGAAGTCGACGACCGAGGTCGTGCCGCCGTGAGCCGCAGCGATCGTGCCGGACTCGAAGTCGTCGGCCGACGTCGTGCCGCCGAACGGCATGTCGAGATGGGTGTGGACGTCGATTCCGCCGGGGATGACGGACTTTCCGGAGGCGTCGATGACGCGGTCCAGGGTCTGATCCCCGAAGGGGGTCAGATCCACATTCGTGGCTATGGCCACGATCTTTGCGTCCTCGATCAGGACATCGCCGCGGTACTGGTCTGTCGCGGTCACGACCGTGCCCCCGCGGATCAGGGTCTTCAAGCGCGGATCTCGGCCATCGGCTGGTAGGTCTCGGGACGCCGGTCGCGGAAGAACTGCCACACGCGGCGAACCTCTTCGATCATGTCGAGGTCCATCTCCGCGACCACGAGCTCGTCCTTGTCTTCGGAGCCGACCGCGAGAAAGTTGCCGCGCGGGTCGACGAAGTACGACGAGCCGTAGAATTGCCCGAGGTTCCAGGGCGCCTCGACCCCGACGCGGTTGCTGCACGCCATGAAGTAGCCGTTTGCGACGGCGTGCGCCGGCTGCTCGAGCTTCCAGAGATATTGCGAGAGGCCCTTCACCGTCGCCGACGGATTGAAGACGATTTCGGCGCCGTTCAACCCGAGGAGCCGCGCGCCCTCCGGAAAGTGGCGGTCGTAACAGATGTACACACCGACCTTCGCGTAGCGCGTCTGGAAGACGGGGTAGCCGAGGTTGCCCGGCTTGAAGAAGTACTTCTCCCAGAAGCCGGACGTGTGGGGGATGTGGTTCTTGCGGTACTTGCCGAGGTACGCGCCGTCCGCGTCGTACACGGCGGCGGTGTTGTAGTACACGCCCGCCTGCTCGCGCTCATAGACCGGCACGACCATCGCCATCCGGTACTTCTTCGCGTACTCCGCCATCCGTTCGGTCGTCGGGCCGGGCACCGGCTCCGCCATGTCGTACCAGTGCGGGTCCTGCGACGGGCAGAAGTACGGGCCGTTGAAGATCTCCTGAAGGCCGAGGATCTGGACGCCCTTCTTCCCTGCCTCTTCGATGAGCGGGATGTGGCGCGCGATCGCGTCCTCGCGGACCTGCTCGATCGGCAGGGACGGATCGCTCGTGGGAGTCGCGCATTGAATGAGACCGCCAAGAACTTTTCGAGGCATCAAGACTCCTTGCTCGCGCGGAAAGCTAGAACCATCTCGAAATGACGACTGGTCCGCGGCGGTCGCTGCGCGACCGGCGGACGGAACTTTCAAAGGAGGGCTTCAAAACCATCTCGAAATGACGACTTTCTTATCGGTGTAGAACTCGTAGGCATCCCTTCCGTGCACCTTCAGATCCCCGAAGAAGCTGTCCTTCGACCCGCCGAACGGGAAGTACGCCATCGGCGCGGCCACCCCGATGTTCACTCCGACCATCGACGCGGACGCCAGCCGCGCGAACTCCCGCGCCGCCTTGCCGCTCGTCGTAAAGATGGAGGTGGCGTTCGCGTTGGGGTGAGCGTGCATCACCTCGATCGCCTCGCCCAGGCTCTTCACGGGAGTGATCGCGGCGACGGGGCCGAAGATCTCCTCGTGCCCGATCGCCATCGAGGGCTTCACGTCGTCGAAGAGCGTCGGACCCAGGAAGAAACCCTTCTCGTGACCCGCGACGGACAGGTTTCGCCCGTCGACGACGAGCTTCGCCCCCTCGTCGACGCCCTTCTCGATGTACCCGAGCACCTTTTCCCGGTGGCGGGCGGTGATGACCGGGCCCATCGAGACGCCGCTCTCCATGCCGTCACCGACCTTGAGCGCCTTCGCGGATTCCGCCATCCGGTCGCGCGCCTCGCCGTGCGCCTCTCCGACCGGCACGAGCACGCTTCCCGCGAGGCACCGCTCGCCGGCACACCCGTAGAACGACTCGGTGATCACGGAAATGGAGCGGTCCCAGTCGGCGTCGGGCATCACCACGATGAAGTTCTTCGCGCCGCCGAGCGCCTGAACCCGCTTGCCCGTGTGGGTCGCGCGGCGCCAGACCGCACGCGCGACCGGGGTCGACCCCACGAACGAGACGGCGCGAATCTCCGGATGGTCGCAGATCGCTTCGACGACCTCGCGCCCTCCGTTGACGAGGCTGACGACTCCTGGCGGCAGGTCGCACTTTTCGAGCAGACGAAACATCAGCCGCTGGGACAGCGGCACCTGCTCGGAGGGCTTGACGATGATGGGGTTGCCCGTGGCGACCGCAAAGGGGAGGAACCAGAGCGGCACCATCGCCGGGAAGTTGAATGGGGCGATCGCGGCAACCACCCCGACCGGCTGCCGGATGACGTTGCAGTCGATGCCCGAGGCGATGTTCTCCAGGCCGTAGCCCATCATGAGCGACGGCGTGCCGCAGGCGACCTCGACGCACTCGATCCCGCGCCGCACGCTGCCGCGCGCCTCGTCGATCGTCTTGCCGTGCTCGGTCGTGACGGTCCGTGCGATCTCCTCGAAGTTCTCCTCGAGGAGCTGCTTGAAGCGGAACATGGCGCGAGAGCGGACGACCGCCGGGGTATCCCGCCACTCCGGGAACACCTTGTTCGCCGCGGCGACGGCGGCGTCGAGGTCTTCGGCCGTCGAGAGCGGCGTCCGCGCGATCACTTCGCCCCGCGCGGGGTTGTAGACGTCGAGATATTCGCGCGTGCGCGACTCGACCCACCGACCGCCGACGTAGTTACGCAGCACCTCGACGTCTCTCGACGAAGAGCGCGAATCGGTCGGGGCGCGATCGGCCACCGCGGAATCGGTCATGACGACCCCCTCTGTAAAAGTCATGGGGTCTGATCCCGAAGGGGTCAGATCCCATCGCATTCAGAAAGCGCAAATAGTAGTCCCGGCGGGCGAGGCTCGCAAGGCGCTGGCGCTCCGGCACTTCCGCTGCCTGCGGAAGCCAACTGCAAAATATCCGGAGACGATGTGCTACGCTCCAAGTGTTCTCGATCCGCTCGTTCTTGCCAGACCCAGTTCTGACGAATTCCGAACGATCAGCAGACGGGAAGACGCGACGCGCGCGGCGGCGGCGGTCGCGCCCGGGCAACAGCCGTTTGCTGCTGGTCGGGCCGGCAGAAAGGGAATTCGGATGAAACTGTACGTTGGCAATCTCTCTTACAGCATGGACGAGGGCGATCTTCGCGACCTCTTCACGCCATACGGTACGCCCACTTCAGTAGCGGTCATCACGGACCGCGGCACGGGCCGCTCCAAGGGATTCGGCTTCGTCGAGTTCGAGAGCGACGCTGAAGCAAAAGCGGCCATCGCCGCGCTGCACGGGCGCGATTTCAACGGCCGCGCGCTGACCGTCAGCGAGGCTCGCCCGCGCACGGAAGCGAGCGGGAATCGCGGCGGGGGAGGCGGCGGCGGCGGGCGGGGAGGCGGCGGCGGCGGGCGGTACTGATCCGGACGTTCCGAAGGAGAAGAGGACTGTGACTACGAATCCCGAGAAGAAAAAGGACTGGATCAACATCGCGTTTCTGTCGCTGACGCCCCTCATCGGGGTCTTCGGCACGGCGGCGTATGCGCTCACCTTCGGAGTCCGGTGGTGGGAGCCGGTCCTCTTCCTCGTCTTCTACGCGCTCGTCGGACTCTCGGTCACCGCCGGGTACCACCGGCTGTACGCGCACAAGGGCTACGAGGCGCACCCGCTCGTTCAGGGGTTCTTTCTCTTCTTCGGCGCCATGGCTCTGCAGAACGGGGTCCTCCAGTGGGCTTCCGACCACCGGGTCCACCACCGTTACGTCGACAAGGACTGGGATCCCTACAGCATCAAGCGGGGCGGCCTGTGGGCGCACATTTTCTGGCTCTTCTACAAGCGTCCGCCGCACGAGACCTTCGACAACGCGCCTGACCTGAAGAAGAACCCGCTGGTGATGCTGCAGTACCGCGCGTCGAACTACATCGGAATCGTTGCCGGCCTCGGGCTGCCGACCCTGATCGGCTGGGCGTTCGGCCACCCGCTCGGCGGACTGCTGTGGGGCGGCTTCCTCCGGATCGCCGTCATTCACCACACGACGTTCTTCGTCAACTCGCTCGCTCACCTCTACGGCTCGCGGCCCTACTCCGAGGAGACTTCCGCGCGCGACAACTGGATGCTCGCGTTCGTGACGAACGGCGAGGGGTACCACAACTTCCACCACCGGTTCCCTTCCGACTTCCGCAACGGAATCCGCTGGTATCACTGGGATCCGACCAAGTGGCTGATCCGCAGCCTCGCCGCGATGCGGCTGGCGGAAGGCTTGCGGCGCACCGACCGAGCAACGATCGAGAAGACCCGGCTCGAGATCGCGATGCGTCACGCCGAGGGACGATTGGCGCACCTGACGGCGGACGTCCGCGAGCTGGTGCGCACCCGGCTCGAGGAAGCGGCCCGCTTTCTCGAGCGCGCCGCCGCCAACCGGCGCCGCGCCCACTCGGTCAAGCGAAGCCGCCTCGCCGAACGCGCCTGTCTCGCGCGAGCGCGAAAAGAGCGCCGCGCGGCGCTCGCGCTCCTTTCCACCGCGTAAGACGGAGCCGTCGCCCGGGTGGATGACGCGGCGCTCCTCGCCGTCGCGATCGGAGAAGCAAAGCAGGGGCTCGGCGAGGCAGGAATTCCCATCGGCGCGGCGCTCTTCGACGCGCGCGGAAACCTCCTGGGAAAAGGGCGCAACCGCCGGGTTCAGGAGGGGGACCCCTCCGCGCACGGAGAGACCGACGCCTTTCGCAAGGCGGGGCGCCAGCGGAGCTACCGTCAGACAACGATGGCGACGACGCTCGCCCCTTGCTGGTACTGCAGCGGCCTGATCCGACAGTTCGGGATCGGTCGCGTGATCGTGGGCGAGTCGGTCAACTTCTCCGGCGGGATCGACTGGCTTGCCGAGAACGGCGTCGAGGTCGTCGACCTCGCGGCGCCCGAATGCATCGAGATGCTCGGAAGCTGGATCGCGAAAAATCCGGAGCTCTGGGGCGAAGACATCGGAAAGTAACCTCGGCGGAATTTCGGGACTGACTGGGTCCGCGGCGTTCGCTTCGCGAACGGCGGACAGAGAGTTCAAACGGGGCCCTGAGATCCCCTCTTCGCGCGACATTTTTCGGAGCCCGGTGTGACCAGATTCGTCAATCTCCACGACTTCACGGTCCGTCAACCTTCCCGATCTCGCTTGTTTCCAACAGTTGCCCGGCCGGGTTTCGGGGAACGTCCCTTGCACCTTTCTCGGTCAGTCAAATCCAGGGAGATCCAAAGATGGCCGACCGCAGAACCTCCGAACGTCTTCTCGTCCAGCCGGACCACGTCGAGGACATCACTATGGATCCGCCGGGTCCGGTCGTGCTCGAGAAGGTCGGCGAGCGCTTGATCGTTCCTCCGGAGTCGCTCGATCGGGTGTGCATGAATGAGACACGCCGCGAAACGGAGGACCGGACGGAACCCATCCGCCTCTCGTTCCTCGCCCTTCTCGCGGAGCGCGATCCGCTCGTCCAGACGCGGCTGAATCGCCGGATCACCCCCCTCCCCGAAGACGAGGAGTTGGACGAGAATCGGCCCACCGATCCGATGATTCTGACGGCGAAGGTCTCGGGCTAACTTCTTTGTGGGGTCAGGTTTTAACCTGACCCCTCTTCGTTCCTGCGAGCCACTCGAGTGATCGCCGGCGCGGGTGCCTCTGAAGCCGCTGCGGCAATTCGCAACCTTCTCGCCCGCTGCCGCTGTCGGAGCGCGCTCACCGAAAAGTACTCCGGAGTCGCGTCCGCGTCGATGACCGCGCCGCGCCGGACGGCGATCCGATCCGGGATCTGCGCGTTCTTGCCGATCGTCGTGATCCCGGGACCTTCCCCCGGCTTGTGCCTTTGTCCCACGCGCGCCCGCCGGCCGATCCGCACGGACTTGTCGAGGATCGCGCGATCGATGCGCGCGCCTTCCTCCACCACGGAGTCGGTCAGGATCACGGAGTCCCGCACGATCGCGTTCTTGCCGATCCAGACGCCCGCCGAAAGAACGCACCTCTCGATGCGCGCTCCCGGTGAGATCACGCATCCGTCCGTGATCATGCTGTCCTTGACCACGGCGCCTTCCTGAATCGTGACCGGCGGCCGCTCCTCCGACTGCGTGTGAACGACCCAGGTCCGGTCGTTCAGATCGAGCGGGGGCGGATGCTTCAGAAGGTCCATGTGCGTCTGCCAGTACGCTTCGACCGTTCCGACGTCGACCCAGTAGTTTTCGAACGGATACGCGAACACGCGCATGCCGCCCGAGACCATGCGGGGAATGATGTCCTTCCCGAAGTCGTGGGACGAGTCCCGGCGCTTCGCGTCCTCGGTCAGCATCTGCGCGAGCGTCGCGAGGTCGAAAACGTAGATCCCCATCGACGCGAGCGTGCCCGGCGGATCCGCCGGCTTCTCGATGAACTGCGTCACGCGGGACTCTCCATCGGTCGCGAGGATTCCCATGCGGGTCGCCTCTTCCCGCGAGACGTTCAAGGTCCCGATCGTCACGTCCGCGTTGCACTTGCTGTGGTAGGCGATGAGCGAACCGTAGTTCATCTTGTAGATGTGGTCGCCCGCGAGGACCAGCACCCGGTCCGGCCCGCCCCGCTCCACGAAGGAAAGGTTCTGATAGATCGCGTCGGCGGTGCCCCGGTACCAGTCGGTGTCGAGTCGGCCCCGATACGGCTGGTAGACGTGAACCCCGCCGGTGAAACCGCGATCGAGATCCCAGGGCCGGCCCGCCCCGATATGCTCGATGAGCGAGTGCGGGCGGTACTGCGTCAGGATCATCAGGTCGAAGATTCCGGAGTTGACGCAGTTCGACAGCGCGAAGTCGATGATCCGGTACTTGCCGGCGAACGGAACTGCCGGCTTCGCGCGCCGGTCGGTCAGGACTCCGAGGCGCTGTCCTTCACCGCCGGCGAGGATGACCGCTCTCGTCTTGACCGGCATTCAGCGTTCTCCGTTATCCGATCGCGGCGCGGCGCTTCTCAGGCGCAGCGCTTCCCGATAGAGCGCTTCGTACTCCACGGCGGATCTGTCCCACGAGAAATCCCTCTCCATTCCGCGCCGCTGGAGCTCCCTCCACTCGTTGCGTTGAGCGTACACCCGCGCGGCGCGCTCGAGCGCGTGGAGGACCGACGCGGGGTCGTAGCCGTTGAAGAGGAATCCCGTTCCGCCCGGATCGCCCGCGTCGGTGATCGTGTCGGCGAGACCTCCCGTCCTGCGGGCGATGGGAACCGCTCCGTACCGCATCGCGATCATCTGTGTGAGCCCGCACGGCTCGTAACGGGACGGGATGAGGACAGCGTCCGCGCCGCCGTAGATGCGGCGGGCGTACGGCGGATCGAAGCGAAGGCGGACGCTCGCGCGCCCGCGCCATCCGAGCTCGAGTGTCGCGAGCTGCCGCTCGATCGCATCGTCGCCCCTCCCGAGGATCACGAGCTGCCCGCCGGAATCGAGCCACCCCCTCAGGGCGGGCAGCGCGATGTCGAACCCCTTCTGCGAGTCGATGCGCGACACCATTCCGAGAAGGGGCGCGCGCTCGTCGGGCTCGAGGCCCGCTTCCTCGCGGAGCGCCGCCCGGTTGATCATCCGCTCTTCGAGCGTCTCGACGTCGAAGCGCGCCGTGAGGGCCGTGTCGGTCGCCGGGTTCCACGATTCCGGATCGATTCCGTTGAGCACGCCGTGGAGGCGGTCGCTCCGAGCCCGCAGAACGCCGTCCAGGCCGTAGCCCCCTTCGGGGGTGCGGATCTCGAGCGCGTAGGTCGGGCTGACGGTCGTCAGCACGTCTGCAGTCGCGAGACCGATGCCGAGCAGAGAATCGCGCGCCCATTCCGGCAGCAGAAGGAGCTTTTCGCTCGAGCCGAAACCCCACTCTCGCAGATACCGTCCGGCGCCGCGTCCCGTGTAGGGGAGATTGTGAATCGTGTAGAGCGTCGCGGTGTCGCGGAAAAAGTCGTCCGACGTTGCGCCGGTCGCGAGTTCGTAGACCGCCGGACCCGTGTGCCAGTCGTTTGCGTGGACGACATCCGGTTTCCACCCGAGCTCGCGGCAAGCCGCGAGCGCCGCGAGCGAGAAGAACAGGAACTTGGGTGCGTCCTCGTCGATCGAGCTTCCGTAGATGCGTTGGTCTTTCGGGATCGACGGTCCGGTCAGGAGGTAGACGGGCACTCCCTCGTTCGACGTCTCCCACGCCTCCGCCGCCACGGCGCCTCCGTTCCGCGGAACCCCGAAGCGGGCGCGGAGCTGCGGCCGGTAGTGCGCCCAGTCGATCGCGCCGTAACCGGGCAGCGCCAGGCGCACGTCGTGGCCGAGCGCGGCGAGGGCGCGTGGGAGGGACCCGGCGACGTCCCCCAATCCTCCGACCTTGACGAAGGGCGCGGCCTCGGCGGCCAGAAAGAGGATCTTCAAGGGGGGGATTATTCAGTCCATGGTCCAAGGTCCGCCACCGAGCAATGGCGAAAGCCGATGCGACAAGCGGCGGGTCCGCCCGCCGCTAACTCCAAAGGTCCGTCCGGATCCCAGGTCAGGTCACAGGTCACAGGTGCGGATCCCGTCGGCGGCGTTACAATTGTTCTCGGTTCATACATGACACAGGGCAAGGCGATCGACCGCGGCGGGCGGCGTGTCTCGGCACGCGTTCCGCGAAAGTGTTCTTTTTTGGAACGCCCCCCGGTGACCTTCGGTTTTCGGAAAATGATGCCGCTCTCGAGGGTCGGGTCCCGCGCAGAGGTTCTCGCGTGAAGAAGGTCCTCCAGCCGCACCTCGGGATCGGCGCCGTCATATTTCTCCTCACGCTCGGCATCGCGATTCCGGACTCGCCCGGCCGGGCGCGCTCCACGGCTATCGCAATGGCATCGACGCGCAGCTCCGAGCTGCTCGCGAAAGCGGAGAAGGACTACTGGGGTTTCCTCCAGAAACGAAGCGTCTCTCTGAGACTTCGTCTCGGTCTGCCGATCGAGGAGGTGCCCGACCTCTCGGAGCAACGCGTCATCGCGGACGCGCAGTACGGCGCCTCCCTCGCGGAGAAGCTGCGCGGGCTTCGCGAGCACGAGCTGACGCACGAGGAGTCTCTCTCCCTCGACATGCTCCGCGAGCAGGCGCGCGAGCTCGCCGATGCGCGGCGCGACTACTGGCTCACTTTTCCGGTCACGCCGTATGCGTCGCCGGAGCGGATCGTCGAGCAGGTCTTTGCGACGTGGCGGTTCGACACCCCGCAGGACCTGGACCGCTATGCCGTGCTCCTGACGCGGTACGCGACGATGATCCGGCAGATGGAAAACAAGCTGCGCGAGCAGGCGCGCCGCGGAATCCGCCTTCCGAAGGCGGAGACGAGTCTCGTCGGGGAGACCTATCGCGCCGCGATCGCCGAGCCGGCCGACAGCCTCTTTTTCGTGCCGGCCGTGCGCCTCGAGCGAGTTCCCGAGCAGGATCGCGCGCCGTTCAGCCGGCGCGTCGAGTCGCTGATCGCGTCACGCATCAACCCCGCGCTCGAGAGCCTCGCGGCATATGTTTCCGGGGACTACGCCCGGAAGGCCCCGGGATCGGTCGGGCTCGGACAGTACAACGGCGGAAAGGCGTACTACCGACGGCTCGTCAAGCTCCACACGACTCTCGACGTCTCTCCGGAGGAAGTCCACGAGCTCGGGCTGGCGGAGGTCGAGAGGCTGAACCGCGAGCTCGATGAAGTGCGGGCCGCCGTCGGGTTCGAGGGAAGCCTCGTCGAGTTTCGCCGGCACCTGAAGAACGACCCGCGTTTCCTTCCGGCGACGCCCGAAGACATCGGCGAGCGGCTGCTCGAGGCCCAGAAGCGGATCGAGTCGAAGATCCCGCTCTTCTTCGGCCATACGCCGTCGGCGCCGGCCGGCATCCGCCGCCTCGCGCCGACGCTCGAGGGCGCGATGGCGTATGGCTACTATCAGGCGCCGACGGCTTCGGACCGGCGCGGCTACTACTACTACAACGGCTCGTCGTTGAAGGACCGGTCACTCCTGAACGCGGCGGCGCTCATCTACCGCGAGCTCATTCCCGGCCACCACTTCCAGATCTCGCTCCAGCAGGAGAACAGGGAGCTGCCGAGCTTCCGCAGGGAGTCGCGCTGGACCGCCTACACCGAGGGCTGGGGCGAGTACGCGTCGTCGCTCGCCGGCGAGATGGGGATGTACGAAGACCCGTACGACCGCGCCGGCCGCCTGATGATGGACGCTTTCCTCTCCGCGCGGCTGGTCGTCGACACGGGAATGAACGCGCTCGGATGGAGCCGGGCGCGCGCGGTTGCCTACATGAAGGAGAACACCCTCGAGTCGGATGCGCAGATCGCCACGGAGACGCTCCGCTACTCCTGCGACATCCCGGGGCAGGCGCTCGCGTACAAGATGGGCGCCGCGAAGATCCGTGAGCTGCGGCAGAAAGCGGAGCGGGAGCTCAGAACGTCTTTCGACGTGCGCCGCTTTCACGACGCGGTGCTCGGCTCCGGTCCGATGCCGCTCGCGACCCTCGAGCGGCACCTCGACTGGTTCATCGACGGCGAGAAGGCCCGCGCGTCGGCGATGGCAACCCGCTAGCTAAGCCGCCTTCGCGAATCGGAGCGTCTCGCCCGTCTCGACGTTGCGAACGCGGATGCCGGCGGGATCGACTTCGACGGTCCACTTCCCCACCGCGCCCGGCAGCGCCTGAGCGCACGTCGTCGGACCGGGAGTCTCGCCGACGTACCCGTCGCCGCTCGGGTGGAAGTACAGACTGCACGCGGCGCGCAGTTCCTCCTCGGTGAAGCGCGTCGCCTCACGCGAGAGCGGCGTGACGGTCGAATCGAAGTGCGGCACGTATACCGCACGGACGTCCCGTCCCTGCATTTCGAGTCGCAGAAGTCCCACCCGGCGGACGTTCGTATCGTGATAGCGGCCGGACACCGTCACCAAGACGTCGAACCGCGTTCCCGCCCGGGCTCCGAGCGTCGAGAGGTCGAGGGCGAGCTCGTTGCCCGGGGTCGTTCCCCGAAAGCGCCCCGAGAGCATCGAGGCGAGATCCGGGAGGCTCGACCGCGCGGCTTCACCCGTCGGCCGCGGGCCCGACGCCGTGGAGCAGGCGAGCACGAGGAGATAACCTGAGACCGCGCCCCCCAGCGCGCCGAGTCTTGACCTCGCTTTCATGAGTCAAATACCTCCGCTCGAGAGACTTGCCAGATCCGTTCCAGCGTCGCGCCCGAGCGGGTCCGCGCCTTGCAACTCATCTGGAGAATGGAGGCACGGAAGAGCCCGTCGCGTTACCGGCTCCGCTTTTCCGCCGCTCTCGCCGCCGCCGCGGGTCTCGCCCTCCTTTTCTCCGGCGCGCGCTGTTCGCAGTTCGCGGGGGTTTTCGAGAAACCCGAGCTGCAGTTCCGGGGCATCCGGGTCAACTCGGTCGGCCTCGAAGGCGCGTCCCTCGAGATCCTGGTCGACGTCTACAACCCCAACTCCTACCGGCTCGGACTGGATCGCTTTTCCTACGACCTCGCGATCGAGGACGTGCACTGGGGGCTCGGGTCCACGAGCGACCCGGTCGCCGTCGAGGGGCGCAACAGCACGACGGTCCGGCTTCCGCTCGACGTCTCCTGGTCGCGCCTGGGCGCGGCGGGTCGGGAAGCCCTCCGGACGGGCAGCGTCAACTACGGCGTCTCGGGCGAAATGACGGTCGGCACGCCGCTCGGCGACGCGAGCGTCCCGTACAGCAAGTCCGGACGCTTCTCGATTCTGAGCAACCAGGAGAGCTCGGACCCCGAAGTGATCCGCGTCGACGTAACGAGCCGGTTCCGCCTCGCCGCCTATTGCACCAGGATCGCGATCCCCTTCTCGAAGACGACCTTCTTCCCGACGCTCTTGTAATACCACGTCTCCCGCGGCGCTCCGGCGTCGGAGGTGCCGGGGACGATTTCGTCGGGCGCGCCCATGAGCGCCCGGACTTCGTCCGGAGTCATGTTCTCGTGAACGCGTCCAGCCTCTCTCGGCGACGCCTCGGATCCCATGCGGTCGACCTCGGCCTGGCGTTCGTTCGCCTTCTGCGCGGCTTGTCGGGCTCGCTCGATCGGCGCCCGGGTGGAAGACTCATCGCCCCTCGAGCCGAGAAGGCCTCCCGCCGAATGTTTGTAGAGCCACAGGCCGACCCCGACGACGAGAACGAGCAGGATCAAGCGAGCCATGGAGGCCTCCGTCAGTCGACGAGATCGACCTTATTTCGCGGATCGGGAATGTGGATCGTCGTCTCCACCACGTTCGGATACCGGTTCTCACCCTCGTCGAAGGTTCCCGAGAGGTTGATCGTGACGCGCACCATGTAGTCGCCTTCCGGCACGCCGGTGATGTCGATCCACTGGCCGGTGAGCTGCTTGAAGTACCAGTCGCCCCAGCCGGACGTGATTCCCTGGGAGGCGCAGCTGTAGCCGTTACTTTTCCCGCCGCCATATCTCAACGAGTCTTCGAAGCAGAAGCCGCCCTTCTGGGCCGTGGCCGCCAGCGTCGTGCCGTCCAGCCTCAGCAGCTCGTAGACCGAAAAATCGCGGATGTGGTAGTGCCCGTGGCACGGCGCGAGCACGAACCAGGATGCGTACGGATTGTTCGGGTCCCTGCGATCGCCGACGACGAGGTCCCCGTCGCCGGCGTTGATCACAACGGTGTCGAAGCGGAGGATCCGGCGGTACCCGGGTGCTCCGACGGTTCCCTCTCGAAACGCGCAGCCTTCCTCCGTGAAGAAGCGATCCACGATCTCCATCTGCGACGCGAAGCGCTTCGGGTCGACCGTCAGGTCCGGCTTCCCGCCGTTGTCATAGATCGGGAAATCGCCGGAGACAGACGTGCGCTGAGCGAGAGCGCTGCCGGAGAGTACGAGAGAGACGAAGAATCCGGCGGCGAGAGCTCGTTTCATGAGTCGCTCCTCCCTTGCGAGTCGGTTGGGCTTCCGGAGGAGCATAGTCCGCGCCGCGCGACGCGACAAGCGCGAAGCCGGTCAGGCGGGCTGCGAATACGTCGGAAGAGCCTGTCCGGCGGAGGTCGGAAACTCGTTCATTTCGCGCTCCGAGACGAGAAGGTCCTTCAAGGTGATTCTTCCCAGGACCTGGTCGACGGCCTGCTGCAGCATACGCCAGACCGACCGGATGGAGCAGTCGGGCATGTGCGTGCACAGGCGTTCCATCCCGGAGTGCGAGTCGCAGAAGGACGGCTCGTAGAGGCGTCCGCCGAGCGTCGCGAGGACGTGGCCGACGTTGATCTCTCCGGCGGGACGCGAGAGGGCATATCCGCCGGACTGGCCGCGCGTCGAGCGAACGAAGCCGCCCTCCCGCAGCACCCGCATCATCTTGGCGACGTTCGGCTCGGAGACCCCCTCGGATCGCGACAGCTCCGAGATCGAGATGCTCCCCGCCGTGCCTTCGCGGCCGACGCGGAGGAGGCAGCGGAGCCCGTACTCTTCCTGTGCACTCAGTTTCATTTCTCTTCTCCGCTCTCTACATCATCCCGAGCTGCAGCTTCGCCGCATCGGACATCATGCTCATGCTCCACGGCGGATCGAAGAGAACTTCGACGTTCGCCTCCTTGACCCCGGGAACCGTGAGGAGCTTCTGGCGGATGTCGTCACGGAGGACGTCTCCCATTCCGCAGCCGGGAGCCGTCAGCGTGAACTTCACGTCGACCTTGTCTCCGCCTTCCGGCAGCGGAGACAATTGGCAGCTGTAGACGAGTCCCAGGTCAACGATGTTGACCGGAATCTCCGGGTCGTAGCAGGTGCGGAGTTGATCCCACGCGAGGTCCTCGACCGACTTTCCCGCCGCGGACGCCTCGTCGGCCTCCTCCGGCGGCTCCTCGCCGATGGCGTCGGCGTCCTTGCTGTCGATCCGCGCCAGGTATCCCATCGGCATCATGACGGTGTAGGTGCCGCCGAGCGATTGCGTGATCTGGAGCGAGGTTCCCGCCGGAATCGTGAATCTCGTTCCCGCCGGGATCTCGCTCGCCTCGATGTCGCGCGTCGTCGTCGTTTCCTTCTGCGACCACATGTCAGGCTCCTCCGCTCTCGGCCTTCGGGCCTTCGGTCAGTTCGGTCGAGACGGTCCGGTCTTCGCCCGCGAGCGCCGCCTTCATCGTGTGCCAGGGGAGCGTCGCGCACTTGACCCGGACCGGGAACTCGCGCACGCCCGAAAAGACGGTCAGCTTGCCGAGCTCCGCCCGCTTCGCCTCCGTACCGCCGTCGGCGGCCGTGATCAGGTCGTGGAAACGCTCGAAGAGCGTCTCCGCCTCCTCGCGCGTCTTGCCCTTGATGCTTTCGGTCATCATCGAAGCGGACGCGGTCGAGATCGCGCAGCCGGCGCCGCGAAATCCGACCTCCTTCAACACGTCGTCCTCGAGCCGGACGTAAATGGTCTCGCGGTCGCCGCAGAGCGGGTTGTATCCCTCCGCGCGCCGGTTCGCCCCGACGAGCTCGCCGAAGTTCCTCGGCCGCCTGCTGTGATCGAGAATGACTTCCTGGTAGAGATCGCGCAGCTCGCCCATCAGCGGAACATCCTCTGCACCTTGCGAATCCCCTCGGCGAGCGCGTCGATCTCCGCGCGAGAGTTGTAGAGCGCGAGCGAGGCGCGCGCCGTCGCCGGGATACCGAAGAACTGCATCACCGGCTGCGCGCAGTGGTGGCCGGTGCGGATCGCGATGCCCTCCTGGTCGAGGACGGTTCCGACGTCATGCGGGTGGATTCCGTCGAGGATGAAAGACAGGACGCCGATCTTCTCGCGCGCCGTGCCGATCACGTTCAACCCCGGAATCGCCGAGAGCTGCCGCGTCGCGTATCCGAGCAGCTCCTCCTCGTGCGCGGTCACCTTCTCGATCCCGATCGCCGACAGGTAGTCGATCGCGGCGCCGAACCCGATCGTTCCCGCGATGTTCGGCGTCCCCGCCTCGAACTTGTAGGGCAGCACGTTCCAGGTCGTCTTCTCGAACGTGACCGAGCTGATCATGTCGCCGCCCCCCTGGTATGGCGGCATCGCTTCCAGGAGCTCGGCTCGTCCGTAGAGGACGCCGACGCCGGTCGACCCGTATATCTTGTGCGACGAGAACGTGTAGAAGTCGGCTCCGATCGCGCGGACGTCGACCGCGAGCCGCGGCACCGCCTGCGCCCCGTCGATGAGCACGGGAACCCCACGCGAGTGCGCGATCTCGACGATCCGCCGGACGGGAACGAGAGTTCCAAGCGCGTTCGAGACGTGCGCGACCGAAACGATGCGGGTTCGCGGCGTGAGCAGGCGCTCGAGCTCGTCGACCTTGACCTCGCCGGTGCGGTCGATCGGGATGACCTTCAGGTTCGCCTTCTTCTCGTCGCAGAGGATCTGCCACGGGACGATGTTCGAGTGGTGCTCGAGCGCCGTGATCACGACGTCGTCGCCCTCTCCGACGCGCTGCCGGCCGAAGGATTGCGCGACGAGGTTGATGCCCTCCGTCGTGCCGCGCACGAAGACGATCTCGCGGGCTTCGGCGGCGTTGATGAAAACGCGGGCCTTTTCGCGCGCGGCCTCGTAGGCATCCGTCGCCGCCACCGAAAGCTCGTGCACGCCCCGGTGGATGTTGCCGTACGCGTTGCGGTACATGTCCGCCTCGGCCTCGATCACGACCGCGGGCTTCTGTGTCGTCGCCGCGTTGTCGAGATAGACGAGCGGCTTCCCGTGCACCTTGCGGGTGAGGATCGGAAAATCGCGGCGCAGGGCGGCGACGTCCAGAGCCGGGCGTGCGCGTTCGGGACTGGTCTCGCGGACGGGAACGGTCGTGCTCATGAAGTGCCTCCGGGAAGACGCAGGCCGAGGTGTTGCTCGACGAGGGCGCGAAGCGGGGCGATGCGGATCCGCGAGGCAACGTCGCTCGCGAAGGCGTAGACGAGGAGGTCGCGCGCCTCCTCTTCGCCGATGCCGCGCGAGCGCAGGTAGAACATCGCGCCCTCGTCGAGCTGCCCGATCGTCGAGCCGTGCCGGCACTTGACGTCGTCCGCGAAGATCTCCAGCGCCGGTGTCGAATTGACGAGCGCCTCCTTCGAGAGCAGGAGGTTCTTGTTGGTCTGCATCGCGTCGGTTTTCTGGGCGTCGGGGCGGACGACGATCTTCCCGTGGAAGATGCCGCGGGACTTGCCGTCCATGATCCCCTTGTAGAGCTCACGGCTCGTCCCGTGCGGCTTCGCGTGATCGATCAGCGTGTCGTTGTCGAGGTGTTGCGTCCCGGAGCCGATGAAGAGTCCGTTCAGCGTGCAGTCGGCTCCTTCCGCCTCCAGCCGGACGATCAGGTCGTTCCGCGCGATCGCGCCGCCGAGGGTGATCGAATTCGACGTGAATCGGCTGTCCCGCTCCTGGTGAACTTCCATGGTCGCGACGTGGTACGCCGCCGTGCTTTCGCGCTCGACCTTGTACATGTCGAGGTTGGCGCCGTCGCCGACGTTGACCTCCGTGACCGAGTTGGTGAAATAGAGCTCTCCCGCCGTTCCGATGTACGTCTCGACGATCGCCGCCTGGCTGCCCGGCTCCGCGATCACGAGGTTGCGCGGGTGAGACAGGGTCGGCCCGAACGCGGCCTCCGACAGGAACAGGAGATGGATCGGCTGCGCCACCGCGATTCCCCGCGGAATCCGGACGAACGCGCCGTCCTCGAGAAGGGCGGCGTTCGCGGCCGCGAAGCCGTTCGCCTGCCGGGCGATCTTCGCGAGATACGGCCGAGCGTCGTCCGGCCGCGTCGCGAGGACTTCCCGGAGGCTGCCGATTTGGAGTCCGTCGCCGTTGCCTGCAGAGGAGAGATCGGATCTGTAATGGCCGTTGATAAAGACGAGCTGCGTCCCCTCTCCCTCCGGGAGAGGGTCAGGGTGAGGGCGCTCGCCGAGCCGAACAGGTTGAAGCTCTGTTTCCGACGTCTCCATGAACGGCACCTTCAGGATCGGCGCGACGTTGGTGTACTTCCAGTCCTCGTCGCGGACCGTGGGGAAGCCGATTTCCCGCAGCCGCTCCATCGCGGCCCGGCGGATCTCGACCAACCACTGCGGATCGCGTTGCGACCGCTTCTCGCGAAAGGACTCGACGAGAGAACGCTCGAGCTCCGACTTCGCGGTGTCTTCGGCGACGGCTTCCATCAGCAGACCGGGGCGGCCGACGGCGCGGGCGGCTCCTTCTCGAGCCACGCGTAGCCCTTCTCTTCGAGCTCGAGCGCGAGCTCCTTGCGGCCCTCCCGGACGATCCGGCCGTCGACGAGGACGTGGAGGAAGTCCGGAACGATGTAGTTCAGGAGGCGCTGGTAGTGGGTGACGACGATCATCGCGCGCTCGGGGCTGCGCAGAGAGTTGACGCCGGACGCGACGATACGAAGCGCGTCGATGTCGAGCCCCGAGTCGGTCTCGTCCAGGATCGCGAGCGTCGGATCGAGGATGGCCATCTGGAAAATCTCGTTGCGCTTTTTCTCGCCGCCCGAAAACCCTTCGTTGACGGGCCGTTTCACGAGCTCCTCGTCGATGTCGACGAGCTTCGCCTTCTCCTTGACGAGCGAAAGGAAGTCGAACGCGTCGAGCTCGGGGAGGCCCCGGTGCTTCCGGATCGCGTTGAGCGCGTTCTTGAGGAAGTAGACGTTCGAAACGCCGGGAATCTCGACGGGATACTGGAACGCGAGGAAGACGCCCTCGCGGGCGCGGATCTCCGGAGGCATCGCGAGGAGGTTCTGGCCCTTGTAGAGGACGCGGCCCTGGGTGACCTCGTAGCCCGGGCGCCCCGCGAGCACGTGCGCGAGCGTGCTCTTGCCCGAGCCGTTCGGCCCCATCATCGCGTGGACTTCTCCCGAGTCGACGGTCAGGTCGACCCCGCGGAGAATCTCGTTGCCCGCCACGTTCGCGTGCAGGTTCTCGATCTCGAGGAGCGCCATCAGCCCACCGACCCTTCGAGCGAGACGCCGAGCAGCTTCTGGGCCTCGACGGCGAACTCCATCGGCAGCTCCTTGAAGACGACCTTGCAGAAACCGGACACGATCATGTTGGTCGCCTCCTCGGGCGAGATACCGCGCTGCTGGAAGTAGAAGATCTGGTCCTCGCCGATCTTCGACGTCGAGGCCTCGTGCTCCATCTGGGCGGTCGAGTTCAGGACCTCGATGACCGGGAAGGTGTGCGCGCCGCACTGGTCGCCGATCAGGAGCGAGTCGCACTGCGAGTAGTTTCGGGCGTTGTCCGCTTTCCCGAGGATCTTGACGAGCCCGCGGTAGGTGTTCTGCCCGTGTCCCGCGGAGATGCCCTTCGAGACGATCGTCGACTTCGTGTTCTTCCCGATGTGGATCATCTTCGTACCGGTATCGGCCTGCTGGAAGTTGTTCGTGACCGCCACCGAGTAGAACTCTCCGACCGAGTTGTCCCCCTGCAGGATGCAGCTCGGGTACTTCCACGTGATCGCGGAGCCCGTCTCGACCTGCGTCCAGGAGATCTTCGAATTGCGTCCGAGGCACTTCCCGCGCTTCGTCACGAAGTTGAAGATGCCGCCGCGCCCGTTCTCGTCGCCGGGATACCAGTTCTGAACCGTCGAGTACTTGATCTCCGCGTTGTCGAGGGCGACGAGCTCGACGACCGCCGCGTGCAGCTGGTTCTCGTCGCGCATCGGTGCCGTACATCCCTCCAAATAGCTCACGTACGCGCCCTCGTCGGCGATGATCAGCGTCCGCTCGAACTGTCCGGTCTTCTCCGCGTTGATGCGGAAGTACGTCGACAGCTCCATCGGACAACGAACGCCTTTCGGCACGTAGACGAAAGAGCCGTCGGTGAAGACCGCCGAGTTCAGCGTCGCGAAGAAGTTGTCGGTGTACGGGACGACCGAGCCGAGATACTTCTTGACGAGATCCGGGTGCTCGCGCACCGCGTCGGAGAAGGAGCTGAAGATGACGCCCGCTTCCGAGAGCTTCTCCTTGAACGTCGTCGCGACCGACACGCTGTCGAACACCGCGTCGACAGCGACGCCCGCGAGTTTCGCGCGCTCGCGCAGCGGGATCCCGAGCTTCTCGTAGGTCTCGAGGAGCTTCGGATCGACTTCGTCGAGGCTCTTCGGCGCGTTCGCGTTCGACCGGGGAGCGGAGTAGTAGACGATCCCCTGGTAGTCGATCGGGGGATAGTGGACGTTCTGCCA
>DASYUL010000019.1:0-103165 GCA_036001245.1 Thermoanaerobaculia bacterium | reverse complement strand
TCCCCGACGCCCTCGTCGCTTTGAGCATTCTTCGCGAGGCGGTGCGGCGGCAGAAGCTCGATCCTCAAATGCTTCAGGAGCTTCGCGAACGGCTTCGGCCTGGGAGCCAATGACTTCGTTGCGCGATCTGCTCGGGGCGTTTGGTCGCGCCTTCCGCAGATGGTTCACGCGGGGCGGCGCAGCTCGCGATCGCTCTGTGCCCCAGCGCGTTGACCGGCGCAGGGAGAAGCTCTTCCCGATGTTCTAGCCGGGCCTGGCGGCGGTCAGAGGCGGGCGCCGGCGATGCCACTCGGTGTTCTCCTGGTACAGGCGGCCCAACGCCAGCGCTTTTCGGTCCGAGAGCGGTGCGCCCACGATCTGCATCGCGATCGGCAACCCCGCCTTCGAGAACCCGCAAGGCACCGACAGCGCGGGGAGCCCCGACAGGTTCCCGCCCGAGCCGAGCGGGTCGGGGTACGCGAACGAGGTCTCGAGCTTGTCGGCGATCTTCGCGGCCACGATGGGCATCGTCGGCGACACGAGCAGGTCGTACTTCTCGAAGATGCCGTCGAATGCCTGCTGGATGAGACGCCGCACCTGCATCGCGCGGACGTAGTCGACTCCGCTCACCGTCTTCGCGACGTCGCCCGCCCACTTCGCCGCGGGCTCGACGAGCTCGCGCACTCGTCCCGCCGTGATCAGCGGCTCGAACGCGGCCGCGGCTTCGACGGTGATCACGATGATGGCCGTCTCGTCGTACGGCATGGCCGGAAGTTTGACGTCCGATACGGCGACGCCCAGCCCGGAGATCGCCCGCACGGCGTCCTCGAATGCCGACTCGACCTCGCGGTCGTAGATCTTTCCGAACTCGGGCCGCACGACGCCGACTCGATATCGCCGCGGCGTGTCTCGCCAGGCGGCGTCGTCCGGCTTCTCCGCGAGCGATGACGGGTCGCCCGCGTCCGGTCCCGCGATCGCGTCGATGACCAGGCCGCAATCTTCGGCCGATCGCGCCATCGGTCCGATCTTGTCCATCGTCCACGAGAGCGCCATCGCGCCGGTCCTCGGGACGAGGCCGTACGTCGGCCGGAGACCCGAAACGCCGTTGAACGCCGACGGACAGAGGATCGATCCCCACGTCTCCGAGCCGATCGAAAAACCGACGAGCGCGGCCGCGGTCGCGGACCCGGAGCCGGAAGAGGATCCGCAGCTCCAGCGCGACCGGTCCCAGGGATCGCTCGTCGCCCCGCTCGAGGACGCGGCCGCAGTGTCGTATCCGAGCCCGCCCGCGAGCTCGATCATCGCGAGCTTGGCGACCAGCACCGCGCCCGCCTCTCGGAGCCGCCGGATGACCGTCGCTTCCCGTTCGAACGTCTGCCCGAGCAGGGGACGCGCGCCCCATCCGGTGGGGATGCCCAGGGTCGCGAGAAGATCCTTCGCGCCATACGGGATCCCGTGTAGCGGCCCGCGGTATCGGCCCGCGGCGATCTCCTTCTCGGCGACGCGCGCCTCCTCGAGCGCGCGCTCCCTCGTCAACGTCGCGACGGCGTTCAGAGATCGGCCGATCGTCTCGAGCCGTTCGAGCGAGGCTTCCGCCAGCGCGACGGGGGAGAGCTGCCGGGCTCGAACGAGCGGAGCGACCTCGGCGACGGTGGCGTCGAGCGCTTCCTGCGGGGTCATCTCTTCGGAAGGATCGGACGAAACACGAACGCCGGCTCGGCGCCCATCGGCACCGCCACCTTGCGGACCTTCTGCGCCGTCGATCTGAGCTGAGAGATGGACTTCTCGAGCTGGCGGCGCTCGGCGGTCGAGAGAGCCGGCCGCGCCCGCGATTTCGCAGGCACGGGCTCCGCCGGAAGCAGATTCGGCAGCGCGAAAGCGGCGGGACCGGCCATCAGGAGCCGCGCGGCGGCTCTCCGGGTGATTCGACGACTCATGTCGGCCTCCGGGTTCCGGGCAGTCTATCCTTCGACGCGAGCATGAAGAAGATTCTGTATCTCCACGGATTCGCGTCCTCTCCGGCCGGCCGCAAGATTTCGGCGCTGAAGGACCTCATGGAACCGCGCGGCTTCGAGATCGTGGCCCCCGATCTCAACATCCCCACGTTTCGCAGGCTCGACTTCGACGCGATCGTCCGCCTCGCGCTCTGGGAGGCGAAGAGGCATTCGCCCGCCGTCATCGTGGGAAGCTCGCTCGGCGCGCTCGCCGCGCTGGAGGTGTGCCGCCGCGGCGCGGCCGCTCCGCTGCTCTTGATCGCGCCGGCGCTCGGCTTCGGAAAACGCTGGGTCGAAAGACTGCCGCCGGGCGATCCCCTCTCTTTCTTTCACCACGCCGCGGAAAAGGAGCTTCCGATCCACCGCCGCTTCTTCGAGCGGCTCGCGGCGCTCGAAGCCGACCTGCGCCCGCCCCCGGCTCCGGTCACAGTCGTCATGGGAAGCCGCGACGAGAGCGTCCCCGTCGACCTCGTCCGCGAAGTCTGGCGACGGTGGGAGAGGTCGGGAGCGCTGGCGCCCGGGTCGCGCTTCGTCGAGATCGACGGTGGCGACCACGGTCTCGTGGACCACGTCGGAGCCATCGCGGGGGAGGTCGCCCGGCTCGCCTCCGACGCGATTCCCGCGTGACGCGAGCCGCCCTGGCTCTCTTTCTCCTCGAGTCCGCTGCCGGGACGGCCTTCCTGCTCCTCTTCTTCCCTCCGAAGACGCTCGGGAAGGGGTTTTTCTCTCTCCACGGCGCGATCGCGTTCGTTCTGATCGGCCTCGCGCTCGTGCTCCGGCCGATCGGGCTCCTGGCGACGGCGGGAACCGCCGCGGCCGTGATGACCGGCGCGTACGCCCTTCTCGCCCACGCGGACCGCGCGTCCGCGGCACGACCCCTGCTCGTCGCGGCCGTCGTCACCGCGGGCTATGCCGCGGCCCGAGTCGCGATCGTCGCGCCCCGATATCCCGGCAGCGCATGGACAGTCGTGAGCGCGGCGGTCGGCGGCCTGTTTTTCGCCGCCGTTGTCCTGACGATGAACCTCGGTCACTGGTATCTCGTCTCCCGCTCGCTGCCGTTTCAGCTCCTCGCCCGGGGCGCCGCGCTCTTCGCCGGGCTCGCCGTCGTCCGGGGCGTTCTGCTCGCCGCGGCGGTGGCGGCGAATCCGCGGCCGGAGGGGCTGGATGCGCTTCTCTCGCTCGACCGCGATGCGCTCTTCTTCCTCTTCCGGATCGTCTGGGGAATCGTCGGTCCGATCGCGCTGTCGTGGTTCATCTGGCGCACCGCGGAGATGAAATCGAACCAGGCGGCCACGGGCCTTCTCTACGTCGCGCTGGTGTTCGTGCTGATCGGAGAGCTCCTCGCCTCCTACCTGACCGTGGCCACCGGTTTTCCCACCTGAGCTTGCGCGCCCGTTTCTATTGCCCGAGCTGTCTCGCCGCGAGAGACCATAGCCCTCCGGATTCCGGCGAATACCGATGCGAGAAGTGCGGCCAGCCCTACTCGGCGAGCTTCGAGGCGACGGCGCCGGCCGGACCCCTCGAGCGCTGTGCGTTCTGCGGGAACCGCGCGTTCTTCCTCCAGAAGGATTTCGACCAACGCCTGGGATGTCTCTTCATCGCGATCTCGCTCGGGGCGGCCCTTCTCGTCGGGTGGCGGTTCGGCTGGGTCTGGTTCACCCCCGTCCTGCTTGCGACGGTGCTCGTGGACTGGATCGTCGCGAGCCGAATCCGACCGGTTACGATCTGTTACCGATGCGACGCCGAGTATCGCGACCTGCCGCCGAACGTCCGGCACCGCGGGTACGACCCCCACGTCGCGGAGCGCTACGCGAAAACGAAAACCGTCCGCCGGATGCGCTGAAGATCTACGACATCTCGCGCCGCATCAACCGGAGAACTTTCGTCTGGCCGGGAGACGTCCCGTTTTCGTTCCGCACGACGTCGAGCCAGGAGTCGGGGGATCTCTACGAGTCGACCTGCTTCACTATGAGCGCTCATGCGGGCACGCACGCCGACGCTCCGAGCCACGTCGAGGCCCGCGAGGCGACGATCGGAGACATGCCGCTCGAGACGTACGTCGGACGGGCGAGCGTGATCGAGCTGCCCGGACGAGGGGAAATCGGGCCCGACGAGCTGCCCCCGAAGTCGCTTCGGGCCCGGCGGGTCCTCTTCAAAACGCGAGGCCGTGCGTTCCTGTCGCCGCTGGCCGCCCTGCGTCTCGTCGAAAAAGGGGTGATTCTGATCGGCACCGACGCCCACTCGATCGATCCGCCCGACGCGGAGGACCTGCCGGCGCACCGGACTCTGCTGTCGAACGGCGTCGCGCTGCTCGAACATCTCGCGCTGGAGGCGGTTGATGAGGGGGAGTACCAGCTCGTGGCGCTCCCTTTGCGCTTCGACGATCTGGACGCCTCGCCGGTGCGAGCGATCCTGATCCGCACCTGAGCCGTTCGGCGTCGAGCGGCGAGAAACCGCCCGAAAGGAGAGGCCATGTTTCACGAAATCGGGCGCTCGGTGGTCGATGCCCTCGGCGTCGGTATCCATCCGCTCGACTTGACCGCCGGGGAGATCGCCCTGAGGACGGCGTTGATCTACGTCTTCGGGCTCGCCGCCGTGCGGCTGGCCGACAGACGGGTGCTCGGCAAGAACACGGCGTTCGACGTAGTGGTCGGCGTCGTGCTCGGATCGGTGCTCTCCCGCGCCATCAACGGGACGGCTCCGGTCTTCCCGACCATGGTTGGAGTCGTCATCCTTCTTCTGCTGCACTGGCTGCTCGCGGTCGCCTCGTCGCGCTCCCACGGTCTGAGCGTCCTCCTGAAGGGCAACGCGAAACCGCTCATCCGAGACGGGCTGATCCTTTGGGAGGAGATGCGCCGCAACCACATCTCGATCGGAGACCTCGTGGAAATGCTTCGCCTGCGCGGGCGAGTGTCCGACCCGAAGGAGGTCGGGATGGCATGCCTCGAGAGGAATGGCGAGATCAGCGCCATCCCCAGCCGCCGCGAGCCGCGGGTCGTCCAGGTCGGAGTCCGCGAGGGCGTTCAAACGATCCGGATCGAGGTCGCCTGACTAAGGGAACAGCCCCCGGATTCTCGTGCACTCCTCGACGCGGCCGACCGCGAGGATGAGCGCCGCCGTTCTCAGGGAGGTGTCGTACCGCCGCGCGGCCTCCTCCACGTCCTCGTAGGCCCGCCGGATCGTGCGCTCGAGATGGTTGCGCACGACGTCGGGCTCCCAGAAGAACGAGTACAGGTCCTGGACCCACTCGAAGTACGACACGGTCACGCCGCCGGCGTTCGCGAGGATGTCGGGAATGACGACCGTTCCGTTGCTCAGGAGGATGTCGTCCGCGTCGGGCGTCGTCGGACCGTTCGCCGCCTCCGCGACGATCTTCGCTTTGACCCGCGGGGCGTTGCTGCGCGTGATGACGCCTTCCAGTGCTGCGGGTACGAGGATGTCGACCGGCAACTCGAGCAGCTCCGCGTTGGTGATCTTCTCGCCGCGCGCCGCCGTGACCGAGCCCTTCTTCGCCTTCGCGGCGAAGACTGCGTCCATTCCCAGTCCGCGCTTGTCGTAGACCCCGCCCTTGGAGTCGGACACGGCGACCACCCTCACGCCGCCTTCCTCCAGGAAGCGTGAGACCGCGGCGCCCGCGTTTCCGAATCCCTGAACGGCCGCGCTCGCGTTTTTCAGAGGGAGGTTCAGACGCCGGGCCGCCTCCTCGATCGCGACGAAGCAGCCTTCGGCGGTCGCCTCCTTGCGGCCCGCCGACCCGCCGACCGCCAGCGGCTTACCGGTAACGACGCCGAGCGTCGAATAGCCCTTCGTCATCGAGAACGTGTCCATGATCCATGCCATCGTCTGAGGGGTCGTGTAGACGTCGGGTGCGGGAATGTCGCGATCGTGGCCGAGCAGGATCGAGATCTCGGAGGTGTATCGGCGCGTCATCCGCTCGTTCTCGGCGTTCGAGAGGCTCTTCGGGTCGACGGTGATTCCGCCCTTGGCGCCGCCGAACGGAATGTTGACGACCGCGCACTTCCAGGTCATCCACATCGCGAGGGCTTTCACCTCGTCGAGCGTGACACCCGGGTGATACCGGATCCCGCCCTTCGAGGGGCCCCGCGCGATCGAGTGCTGGACGCGATAGCCCTGGAAGACCCGGATCGAGCCGTCGTCCATTTTTACCGGGATCGAGACGATCAGCTGTCGCTTGGGCTTCCGCAGCACGTCGCGCGTGCCGGGGTCGAGGCCGAGATGATCCGCCGCGCGATCGAACTGCTTGAGTGCGAACTCGTACGGGTTCAGCTCCTCCGTCTCGACCGGCTTCAATTGGGGCACGGACCGCTTGCCGGGCGCGGGCTTGCCGCGGGGGGTCGAGCGGGGGAGGACGCGGTTCTCCGGGAGCGGCCGGGAACTAGGGGGCATGCGCTTCTCCTTTGCTCCCCTTTCCACGACTCGACGGCCGCGGCGAAGGGGAGAGTTCTCTGACAGATTCGTTTCCTCGCGCCAGGTAGAAGGACAGCGTCTCGAGATTGATCTTGAGATCCACGTTCTTCAGGTATGAGTTGTGCGGTGGATCGAGACGCACCGGGGCGAAGTTCAGGACCGCCTTCAGCCCGGAGTTCCAGCACCGCCGCGCGGTTTCGGACGCGGCGGAGGCCGGCACGGTGATCACTGCGATCTCGATCCGCTCCCGCGCGACGACCTCCGGCAGCCGCCGTACGTCGTAGACGGGCACGCCCGAGCGGCTCCGCGAACCGATCCTCGCGCGGTCGATGTCGAAGAGCGCGACGATGCGGAAGCCTCCCGACCCGAAGCCGCCGTAGTCCGCGAGCGCCTGGCCGAGCCGGCCGGCGCCGACGATCGCGACGCGCCGCGTGCGATCGAGTCCGAGGATCGAGATCAGGTGGCGCTTCAGCGAGCCGATGTCGTACCCGACGCCCCGGATCCCGAACTCGCCGAACGTGGCGAGGTCCTTGCGGATCTGCGCGGAGCTCAGGCGGAATCGGCGGGCGAGCTCCTGCGACGAGATGTTCGCGTGGCCCTCCGCCTCGAGCGTGGCGAGGCATCGCAGGTAGACCGAAAGGCGGCCGGCGGTCGCTTCGGAGACGGATTCCCGCGCATCGCGGGCCGTCCTCGAAAGAGCGGGGCTGCGGCTCATGGCGGAAACGGCAGGCTGGCGGCCGCCCGCCGCGCCAGGTCCCAGAGGCCCGCCGGGAAGATTCCGAGGACGAGGATTCCCGCCGCGCAGAGGCCGAGCGCGAGCCGATCCGCGGGCGCGAGCGCGGGCGGACGCTCCTCGTCGAGCGGCTCCCGCATGTAGAGGACGTAAACGACCTTCAGGTAATAGCCGATGGACACGAGGCTATTGACGACGCCGATGATCGCGAGCGCGTACAGGCCCTGTTCGATCGCGGCCTTGAAGACGAAGAACTTTCCGATGAATCCTGCAGTCGCCGGAATTCCCGCGAGCGAGAAGAGACAAAGTGCCAGCACCGCGGATGGGAACGGAGTTCGGCGCCCTTCGCCGGCGAGCAGCCCGACCGGATGGGGCTTCGTCTCGTCGCGGTAGAGCGCGGAGACCGCCGCGAACGCTCCGGCGTTGGAGACGACGTACGCGAAGAAATAGACGATGACCGCGGCGAGCGCCTCCCGACCGAAGACGGCGAGCGCGATCGTGACGTACCCCATGTGCGCGATTCCCGAGTACGCGAGCAGGCGCTTGACGTCGCGCTGAGCGAGCGCGACCACGTTGCCGAGGCCCATCGAGAGGATTGCGAGCGCTGCGATGCCGGCGCGAAACCGGTCGGGCATGCCCGACTGGAAAACCGCGGACAGCACCCGGAAGAGCACGATCAAGCTCGCGCCCTTCGGCGCGACCGACAGGTAGGCGACGGCCGGCGTCGGCATCCCCTGATAGACGTCGGGCGCCCAGGCGTGGAACGGCGCGAGGGACATCTTGAACCCGAACCCGACGAGGAGCAGGAGCAGCGCGAAGGCGACGAGCGGATCGGTTGCGAGATCCGGCCGCGCGAGCGCGGCGATTCGGACGCTGCCGGCCTTTCCGAAGAGGAGCGCGATCCCGTACAGCGTGAACGCGGAGGCGAACGCGCCCGTCAGGAAGTACTTCAGCCCGGCCTCGGAGGAGGCCTGGATTCCGCGGAAGAACGCCGCGAGCACGTAGAACGCGAGCGAAAGCGTTTCGAGACCGATGAACACGACGAGGAGGTCGAGGCCGCGCGTCATGAGCGAGACCCCGAGGTGTCCCCACAGGAGGAGCGCGTAGAACTCCCCCTTCTCCTCGCCCGTGCGCTGGAGGTAGGGCTTCGCCACGAGGATCGCGATCGCGGCGGTGGCGGCGGCAAAGAGACCCGCGGCCACCGTCAGATCGGACGTCTCGTAGCGACCGGCGAACGAGACACCGCGCGGGGCGGCTACGAGGAACCAGGTCGCCGCGGCGATCGCGGCGAGCGAAAGAGTCGCGAGCCAGCGGCGCGCCGAGGGCGCGAAGGCGTCGAGCAGCACAATCACGCAGCCCGCCGCCGTGAGAACGATCTCCGGCATCGCCGCCGCGAGGTCGTTCGGCCCGAAGGAGAGGAAGCTCGGGGTCATGGGCGGGCCGACCGAACGAATGACGAAGGAGAGGTCGCACGGGACGGCGGAGAGGAATTCACCGCCGACTTCCGCGTTGCAACCGATCGCCGGACCTCCTCGATCGACGGCCGCAGGCGGTCGAGAAAGTCGTTGGGCCGGACGCCGATCCACACCATCAGGACGACGAGCGCGGCGGCGGCGATGAGCTCGCTCCCGCGGATCTCCGGCAGCCGCCGGTTCTCCTCGCGCGTCAACGGACCCCAGAAAACACGCTGCACGAGGGACAGCATGTAGATCGCCGACAGGATGACGCCCGTCGCCGCGGCGACCGCCCACGAGCGGTGGCTCGACGTCCACGTTCCGAGCAGGATCAGAAACTCGCCCACGAATCCGTTCAGGCCCGGCAGCCCGATGGAGGAGAACGTCGCGACGAGGAAGAGCGCGGTCGTCACCGGGACGACCCCGGCGATCCCGCCGAAGTGGGCGATCTCGCGGGTGTGGCTGCGCTCGTAGAGGACCCCGACGAGCAGGAACAGAGCGCCGGTCGAGAGGCCGTGATTGACCATCTGCAGCACCGAGCCGGTCATCGCGGTGCTCGTGAACGCGCCGATGCCGATCACCACGAGCCCGAGGTGCGACACCGACGAGTACGCGACCAGGCGCTTCATGTCCTTCTGCGCGTAGGCGACGAAGGCTCCATAGATGACCCCGATGACGCCCAGGACCCCGAGCCACGGCGCGTAGCGCATCGCGGCGTCCGGGAACAGCGGCATGGCGAAGCGGAGGTATCCGTAGACGCCGAGCTTCAGAAGGATGCCGGCGAGGATGATGGATCCGGCCGTCGGCGCCTCGGTGTGCGCGTCCGGAAGCCACGTGTGAAGTGGAAAGACGGGAACCTTGATCGCGAACGCGAGGGCGAAAGCGACGAAGAGCACCGTCTGGATCGCCATGGTGGGATACGTCAGACGCGCGAGGTCGGAGAGCAGGAACGACCATCCGCCGGTGACGGCGCGGTGCCGGATCGCGAGATAGAGGATCGCAAGAAACATCAGGAGGCTGCCCGCCATCGTGAACAGGAAGAACTTCATCGCCGCGTAGATGCGGCGGACACCGCCCCAGATCCCGATGATGAAGTACATCGGGACGAGCATGACCTCCCAGAACACGTAGAAGAGGGCGAGGTCGAGCGCGACGAGCGTTCCCACGACGCCGGTCTCGAGCACCAGGAACGCGATCGAGAACGCGCGCGCGCTCTTCTCGACGTGGGTCAACGAGTAGAGGAGCGAAACCGGGGTCAGCAGCGTGGTGAGCAGGACGAGCAGGAGGGAGATGCCGTCGATCCCGACGGTGTAGGAGATCCCGAGCGCCGGAATCCACTCCGCTTTCTCGACGAATTGGAAGGTCCCCGAGGCGAGGTCGAATCGCGTCCAGAGCGGAATCGAGAGCCCGAGCTCGAGGACCGATGCCGCCAGCGCGAACACCTTGGCCTCCCGGGCGCGCCGCTCCGGGAAGAGGAGCAGGAGCGCGGCCGCCGCGCTCGGCAGGAAGACGAGCACGGTCAGGAGGTGACCGTCCGAGAGCGCGCGCAACTACATGCCTCCGAAGACGATCAGGACGAGCGCCACGACACCTAAGAGAAACGTGAGCGCGTAGTTGCGGACGTTTCCCGTCTGGAGGAACCGGAGCGCGTCGCCGGTGAGCTCGACGAGAAACGCTCCGGCGTTCAGGACGCCGTCGATGATCAGGACGTCGACCACCTTCCACAGCACCCGCGCCAGCCAGGCGAACGGCCGCACGATCAGCACGTCGTACAGCCAGTCGATCCGGAAGGCGTCGGCCACGAGCGCATACAGAGCCGGAAACCGCGCAGCGATGGCCGCCGCGGGCCGGCCGCCCTCCTTCGCGTACCAGTTCCAGGCGAGGAGGAGACCGCCGACGGCGACCGCTACCGAGACGCCGATGAGAAGCCATTCCGTCGAGGTCGGAAGCGCGTGGCCCGCCTCCTGCCGACCGGCGAAGAAGACCGGCGGAAGGACGGGCGCGAGAAACGTTGCAATCCGGTTCGCGCGTTCGCCGAAGACCTCCGGCAGGCCGAGGAAGCCGCCGACCGTCGAAAGGAACGCCAGCACGACGAGCGGGAGCGTCATCGTGGGCGGCGCGTCGTGAACGTGGTGGGCCTGCTCCGGAGTCCCGCGAAACTCGCCGGAGAAGGTCAGCGAGACGAGTCGGAACATGTAGAAGGCGGTCAGGCCGGCGGTGAAGAGGCCGATGGCGAAGAGTATCGGACGGTGGGCCGCGAAGACCGCGGTCAGGATCGCGTCCTTGGAGAAGAATCCCGCGAGCGGCGGAATGCCCGACAGCGCGAGCGTCGCGACGAGAAACGTCCGGTAGGTCACGGGCAGACGCGGCGCGAGGCCGCCCATCCGGCGGACGTCCTGCTCGCCGCCGAGCGCGTGAATGACGGCGCCGGAGCCGAGGAAGAGGCAGGCCTTGAAGAACGCGTGCGTCAGGACGTGGAACATGCCGGCGACGTAGGCCCCGACTCCGCAGGCGAGGAACATGTATCCGAGCTGCGAGACCGTCGAGTACGCGAGGACCCGCTTGATGTCGGTCTGCGCGATCGCGATGATCGCGGCGAAGATCGCGGTGACGCCGCCGACGACCGCGACGACGAGCATGGCCTCGGGCGCCAGCCGGAAGAGAACGTTGCAGCGCGTCACCATGTAAACGCCCGCGGTCACCATGGTCGCGGCATGGATGAGGGCAGACACTGGAGTCGGGCCGGCCATCGCGTCGGGCAGCCACACGTGGAGCGGGACCTGCGCGCTCTTGCCCATCGCGCCGAGGAAGAGGAGCAGACAGACGGCCGTGAGACCCGGAGCGAAGCGGGTCGGGTCGGCGGCCGCGCGCGAAAAAACGCCGTCGAAGTCGAGGGTTCCGAAGAGCGAGAAGACGCCGAACATCCCCAGCAGGAAGCCGAAGTCGCCGATCCGGTTGACGACGAACGCCTTCTTTCCCGCGGCGGCGGCGAACTCTTTCTCGTAGTAGTAGCCGATCAGGAGATAGGAGCAGAGTCCGACGCCTTCCCAGCCGATGAACATCACGAGGAAGTTGTTCGCGAGCACCAGCGTGAGCATCGCGAACAGGAAGAGGTTCATGTAGGCGAAGAAGCGAGCGTAGCCGGCGTCGGTCTCGTCGTGACGCATGTAGCCGATCGAGTAGACGTGGATCAGGAAGCCGACGAAGGTCACGAACGAGACCATGAGCGCGGAGAGAGGATCGAGCCGCAGGGAGAGATCGACCGAGAAGTTCCCGGCGGAAATCCAGGGCGCGATCCGCTCGACGACGGGAGTCCCGGGTCCCGAGACGTACGGGATCAATCGCGCCCACGCGGCGACGGTCGCGAGACCGACGGACCCGACTCCGGCCGCCGAGACGAAGGACTTGCCCAGACGGGGACCGAGCAGGAGGCACAGGAGGAAACCGGCGAGCGGAAGGAGGGGTATGACCGAGAGCGCGACGGTCACCTTCTGATCACCATTTCAGCAGGTTGATCCGGTTTACGTCGATCGTCTCGGTGTGGTGGAAGAGCGCGATGAAGATCGCGAGCCCCACCGCCGCCTCTGCCGCCGCGATCGCGATCACGAAGAAGACGACGACCTGCCCCTCGAGGCTGTGGAGCGCCGCGGCGTAACCCAGGACCATGAGGTTCGCGGCGTTCATCATGAGCTCGATCGACAAGAAAATGGAGATCGCGTTCCTGCGGAGCAGAGCGCCGACGAGCCCGATCAGGAAGAGCGCTCCCGACGCGAGGAGAACGTCGCCGAGCGGGATTCCTTCGGGCGTCATCGGTGTGTCTCCCGGCGGGCGAGCGCGAAAGCCCCCACGAGCGCCGCGAGAAGGAGGACCGACAGCGCCTCGAAGGACAGCAGGTGCTCGGAGAAGAGGAGCCGCGCCGGAGCGGCGATGTCGGCCGGCCCGGCCGTGGAGGTTCCGACGGCGTCGGGCGCCACCGTCGACCCGTAGGCGCGCAGCAGCGAAAGGAGAGCGACGGCAAACACCAGGATCGCGGCGGCCGAGAGGAACTTGTGAATCGGGCGGCCCGACCCGTGTCGCGCCTCCTCCGGCACGTTCAAGAGCATGAGGACAAACAGGAAGAGAACGAGGATCGCGCCCGCGTAGACGATCACCTGGACGGCGGCGATCAGGGGAGCGGAGAGCAGGACGTACGCGATCGACAGCGCGAAGAACGAGACGACCAGCGCGAGCACGCTCTTGACGGGATGCCGGTGGACGACCATGACGCTCGCGAAGACGATCGAGAGACCGGCGGCCACGTCGAAGACGAGGCGGGTCGCGGTCAGGGGAGCCACCCCTTTACGACCAGCAGGGCGACCCAGAAGAGATTGGCGAGCGCGATCGGCAGGAGCGCTTTCCAGCCGAGCCGCATGAGCTGGTCGTACCGAAAGCGGGGGAGCGTCCACCGGACCCAGATGAAGACCCAAACGAAGAACGCCGTCTTCGCGAAGAAGACGAGCGCCGACACGATCACGCCGACGATTCCGTGGGGCTCGTACCCCGGCAACGACCAGCCGCCGAAGAAGAGCGTCACCGTGAGCGCCGAGGCGACGATCATGTTGACGTACTCGGCCATGAAGAACATCGCGAACTTGAAGGCGGAATACTCGGTGTGGTACCCGCCGACGAGCTCGGCTTCCGCCTCGGGGAGGTCGAACGGCAGGCGGTTTGTCTCCGCGAAAGTCGCGACGTAGAAGACGACGAACCCGAGGAACTGCGGGAACACGTTCCAGCGCGGGATGAATCCGAGCCACGTTCCGACCTGCATCGTCACGACGTCCGTCAGGCGAAACGATCCGGCGGCGAGGATCACGCCGGCGGCCGCCGTCGTCATCGCGAGCTCGTACGAGATGATCTGCGCGCTCGAGCGGATCCCCCCGATCAGGGAGAACTTGTTGTTCGAGGACCAGCCGGCGAGGACGATCCCGTAAACCGAGAGCGACGTCAGCGCGAAGAGATACAGGATGCCGATCGAAACGTCGGCGCCGATGAGCGGAATGTCGCGGCCGTCGATCGTCACCCTCGGGCCGTACGGAATGACGGCAAAAGTCGTCAGAGCCGAGAAGAGCGCGATTCCCGGGGCGATGACGTAGAGGAACCGGTCGGCGTTCGCGGGGATCAGATCTTCTTTCATGAAGAACTTGACGGCATCCGCCAGCGGCTGCAAGAGGCCGAACGGGCCGACGCGGTTGGGTCCCGGGCGATCCTGGATCAGGCCCGCGCCACGACGCTCGAGCCACATCGGTATGGGAAGGATGAGCATGATCGCGAGGACCGGCGCGAGCACGCGCAACGAGGCGATCAGCCAGTCCGTTGCGGTCAAATCGCTCCCGTCGAGACGAAGAGCCCCTTCTTCATCAGCCCTCCACCGGCGAGCTCCTCCTCGGTGACGTCTCCGTAGCCTTCGACTTCGCCCCGGATCAACCCCCGGATGTCCGTGGGCGTCCAGTTGCGGTCGCCCCAGCCGAGCGCGGCGGCGAGCATCAGAAGGAGCTCCCAGTGCGCGCGCGCGGGGGGCGGCGGAAGGAACGCGCGGTCGAAACGTTGGACGCGCCCCTGGACGTTCGTGAACGAGCCTTCCTTCTGGGCGAGCGAGGCGGCGGGAAGCACGACGTCCGCCGCGCGCGTCAACGCGTTCGCCGTGCGGGCGGCCGCGACGAGGAACTTCGCGCCGCGCAGGCGCGCGACCGCCTCCGGGTCGTCCGCGGCGGCGGCGAACCCCGCGTCGGCGACGAGGACCAAATCGGGAGTCCATCGTCCTTCGAGGACGTCGGCGAGCCCGTGGCCGCCGGCGCCCGGGGTCAGGCCCATGTCGACCGCCCCGGCGTAGTTCGCCCCGAAGTGGTCGCCCTCGATCCACTCGGTCTTCGACTTCATCCGGCGCACGCGCGACTTGTCCACGACGACGTCTCGGTTTCCGCACGCGAGGTAGTCCGCGAGCTTCCGGAGCAGGAAGTTCTCCTCGTTCGAGAGGTGAGCGGAGCCGAGAAAGAAGAGCTCCGACGGTCCGCGCGAGTCGATGATCTTCCGGATCTCCGTCGCGAGTCTTTCGATCGCCGCCGGTACGGTCGTCTCCTTGACCTCGGAGCCCTCGCGACTCGTCACTCGCGTGACGTCGCGCTCGTTCATCGGCTCCGAGCGGAACCGTCCGTAATCGCAGAGCCAATAGTCGTTGACGGCGGGGTTCAGGCGCGGAAGGAAGCGGTAGACGATTCGATCCCGCGACTCGATCGAGATGTTGCATCCGATGTTGCAGCCCGGGCAGACCGAGGGCGTCTTCTCCAGCTCCCAGACGCGGCGGCGGAAGCGAAACTCCTTCGTCGTGAGCGCCCCGACCGGACAGACGTCGGCGGCGCAGGCGGACCAGTCGTTGGCAAGTGGCTCCCCATCGTGTGTCCAGACGAGCGTGCGGCCGCCCCGATCGAGGAACGTGAGCTCGCCCGTCCCCGCGATCTCCGAGCAGAAGCGGATGCAGCGCGTGCACTGGATGCAGCGCGTCATGTCCGCGATCACGTGGGGTCCGATCATCGTCCGGTCGAAGCCTGCGTACTGGCGCTTGCGCTCGTCGTACCGCGAACGCTGCTCCCCGTATCCGAACGCATTGTCCTGCAGCGTGCACTCGCCCGCCTGGTCACAGATCGGGCAGTCGAGCGGGTGATTGATCAGCAGGAACTCCATGTTCGCCGCGCGCGAATCCCGGACTTTCTCCGTCGTCGTCTTGACGATCAACCCCTCCTTGAGCGGCGTCGTGCACGCGGCCTGAATCTTCGGGATGCCCTCGATCTCGACGAGGCACATCCGGCACTGGCCCACGACCGACATCCTCGGGTGGAAGCAGAAGTGCGGGATCTCGATCCCCGCGAGCTTGGCCGCCTCGATCAGGTTGATCCCGGGAGGGACCTCGAAGGGCTTTCCGTCGAAGACGATCGTGATGGTCTTCTTCTCGGCTCCCGGTGGCGGCGGCGGGGGCGCGGCGGGCGCCGCGGGCGTGCTCATGCAGTCGCTCCGACCGCCGCGCGCGGCCCGACCAGGCACGCCTTGCGCTCGACGTGGTGGCGGTACTCGTCGCGAAACTTTCCGATCGAGGAGAGCACCGGCGCGATCGCGGCGTCGGCGAAGACGCAGATCGTCATCCCGTTCGCCATCTGGTTCGAAATCTTCTCGAGCAGGTCGATGTCCTCGGCCCGGCCGTCGCCGGACTCGATCCGGTCGAGCACGCGGTGGAGCCACGGGGTCCCCTCGCGGCAGGGGGTGCACTGCCCACACGACTCGTGCGAGAAGAACTTCGCCAGGTTCCTCGCGGCGTCGACGATGCACGTGTCCTCGTTCATCACGATGATGGCGGCGGAGCCGAGCATCGACTTCTTCGCGGCGAGCCCGTCGAAGTCGAGCGGACAGTCCTCGATCTCCTCGGGCGTGAGCATCGCCGCCGAGGCGCCGCCCGGGATGACCGCCTTCACTTTTCGACCGTCCTTCATTCCGCGGCCGTAGTCCTCACCGAACAGGAGCTCCTTCATCTGGAGTCCCATCGGCGCCTCGTACACGCCCGGACGGTTGACGTGTCCGGAAAGGCAGTAGAGCTTCGGCCCCGTGTTCTTCTCGTTGCGCCCGATCTTCGCGAACCACTCCGCGCCGCGCTTCATGACGTGGGTGACGCAGCAGAGGGTCTCGACGTTGTTGACAATCGTCGGCGCGCCGAAGACGCCGAAGACGGCGGGGAAGGGGGGCTTGATCCGCGGCTGCCCGCGCTTTCCCTCCAGGCTCTCGATCAGCCCCGTCTCCTCGCCGCAGATGTATGCGCCGGCGCCGCGGTGAACGGTGATGTCGTGCGAGAACCCCGATCCCAGGATGTTCTCTCCGAGGAAGCCCTTCTCGTACGCTTCGTCGACGGCGCGCTGGATGACGCGGGCGCCGTGGAAGAACTCCCCGCGGATGTAGACGTACGAGGTGCGGCACTTGAGCGCGTAGGCGGAGATGATCTGGCCCTCGATCATCTGGTGCGGGTCTTCCTCCATGAGCAGCCGATCCTTGAACGTCCCGGGCTCGGACTCGTCCGCGTTGCAGAGGAGGTAGACCGGCTGGCCCTTCGTGTCCTTCGGGACGAATCCCCATTTGACGCCCGTCGGGAAGCCCGCGCCGCCGCGGCCTCGCAGACCGGACTTCTTCACCTCTTCGGTGACGGCCTCCGGCGCCCATCCTCCGCCGAGGACCTTGCGGAGCGCCTCGTATCCGCCGTCGGAGACGTAGGTGTCGATCGACTGCGAGCGCTCCCGCCCGACGCGCGCGAGCAGGACCGGCTCGAACGTCACGGCAGGCTCCCGAGCAGCGAGTCGAGCTTCGCCGCGTCCATCGGCTCGTGGTAGGCGTCGTTCACCATCATCGACGGGGCGCGGTCGCACCCGGCGATGCACTCGACCTCGACGACCGTGAACTTCCCGTCGGGCGTCGTTTCGCCGAGGTCGATGCCGAGGCGGCCACGGCAGTGATCGAGCAGCCGCTCCGCGCCGGCCAGGTGGCAGGAGATCGACGTGCAGAACTGCAGCAGGTGCCGCCCGACCGGTTCGAGGTTGTACATCGTGTAGAAGGTCAGGACGCCCGAGACGTGAGCGGGCGGGAGGTCGAGGATCCGCGCGACCTCCTCGGCCGCCTCCTTCGAGATCCATCCCCACGTCTCCTGCGCCACCCAGAGGATCGGCAGCAGCGCCGCCTGCTTCGTCGGGTAGCGGGCGAGGATCTTCTCGATCCGATCGCGCGCGGCCGGAGGAAACTCGGCCGGCCGGCCGGCGGACGCGACGGAGTAGCGCCGGCTCGTCACCAGTCGAACGCCCGGTTCTTCCAGAGGTAGGCGTACCCGACCGCGAGGATCGCCAGGAACACGATCATCTCCACGAAGAGCGGCATCCCGCCGCTGCGGAAGACGAGCGCCCACGGGTAAATGAACGCGATCTCGACGTCGAAGAGGATGAAGACCATCGCGATCAGGAAGAACCGGATCGAGATCCGCTTGTGCGACGCATCGATGACCGGCATCCCGCTCTCGTACGTGTCGAGCTTGCGGCGCGTCCGCAGGCGAGGCCCGAGAACGGCGGAGAGAAGCAGGATCACTCCGGCGACGGCGATCGCAAAGAGCATCAGGATGAGGATCGGAAGGTAGCTTTCGGCCAACCGCACCTCGCTTGGTTCGATCTCGCGCGGCGCATTCCGGACGGGGACCCGCGCGGGTTGTGAACTTTTTCACAAGCCCGCGGAACGAGTCAACGCCAGTCATGTCGCGGGGACAGGCCCTGCGGGCCTGCACCCGCCGCAGTCCATTACCATCTCGGCGTGGCAAGAACTTTCCGGCCCGTCGCGCTCGTGCCCGCATATCGAGCGGAGGCGACCGTGGGAGATGTCGTGCGCGGATTGCTCCGGCACGTTCCCCGGGTCGTCGTAGTCGACGACGGCTCGAGCGACGCGACGGGGGACGAGGCGGCTCGCGCCGGCGCGCAGGTCCTGCGGCTTCCTGCCAACCTCGGCAAGGGAGGCGCGCTCCGGGCCGGTTTGGAAGTCGTGCTCGCGTACGATCCGACCCACGTCGCGTTCGTCGATGCGGACGGCCAGCATGATCCCGAAGACCTTCCGCGCCTGCTCGACGCCGCGCGGGAAGGCGACGACTTCGTGATCGGCTCCCGGATGAACCGCGAGAACGGCATCCCGCCCGTCCGCTACAAGACCAACGAGATCGGCAGCCGAATCCTGACGCGCATGACCGGCCACGACGTCGAAGACGGCCAGTCGGGGTACCGGGTGATCGCCGCCCCGATTCTCCGGCGCTTGCGCCTCTCGTCGAAGGGATACTCGATCGAGACCGAGATGCTCCTGAAGTCGGCGCCGTACGTTCGCCGTCTGCGACACGTGCCGGTGCGGGCGATCTACGATTCGGCGGGCTCGCACTACCGGCCGTTCCGCGACACGTGGATCATTTCGTGGGGGGCGGTGTACTACAAGGTTTTCGAGGTGGATTAGGTCTCGAACTGGCTTTGAGCTGCGTGGCAGCCATCGGATGTTGCGCCGCGGCTGCTTGCTCTCTTCCGGCCGCGTCGAGCGGCCGCTACAGACGTCGCGGCCGATACAATTCGCGCTTCGTGTCCGAACCCGTAATCACTCCTCTCCGCACCCCCGGCTCTGCTCCCCGCGTTTTGACCATCGACGCCGAGGACTGGTTTCACGTCTGCGGCGAGGACTACTACTCGGATCCGCGGCGCTGGGACTCCTTCCCGTCGCGGATCGACACGACCTTCCGGCGGCTGCTCGACCAGCTCGACGAAGGCGGCCATCGCGCGACGGTCTTCTTCCTCGGCTGGATCGCGCGGAAAAAGCCCGACCTCGTCCGGGAAGCGGTCGCGCGGGGCCACGAGCCGGCGGTCCACGGCGACCGGCATCGCCGCGCCGACGAGATGACCGCAGAGGAGTTCCGGAGGGACCTGCTTCTCGCCCGCGAGTCGATCGAAGACGCGGGCGGCGTCCGGTGCTCGGCGCACCGTGCGGCGGAGTGGTCGATCCGGCATCCCGGCGATCGGGCCTTGACCGTCCTCGCGGAGGAGGGATTCGGCTGTGACGCTTCGGCGACCTCCATCCCGCCGCTCGGCGACTCCGACAACCCACTCGGTCCCTACCGGATCTCCCGTAACGGCACGGCGATCCTCGAGCTCCCCCCGCTCACCGGGCGAGGTTACGGTCGCCGCCTTCCGGTCGGCGGAGGCTGGCCGTTCCGGATGCTGCCGGAGGAGCGGATCGCGGCGGCCGAGGCCGCGTACCGTCAACGGGGCTTTCCCGCGGTTTTCACGTTTCACCCGTGGGAGTTCGACGACGAGCACCCGCCCATGGAGGAGCTCCCGCCGCTCCTCCGCGCCGTCCACTTCGCGAAGCTGTCGCGCCTGCCGGGGAGGTTCGCGCGCTGGCTCGCCCGGGACCGCTGCGTCGCGCTGGAGGACGTGATTCCCTCGCTCGAACCGGCATGAACGAGCCGGGGTTTCTCTTCTCGGGCCAGCTCGCCGAAGCGGTCGGAATGGGGCGCGACTTCTGGGAGGCCGATCCGGAGGCTCGCGAGCTCTTTTCACGGACCTCCGAGCGCTGCGACCGCGACCTCGAGAAGCTTCTCTTCGAAGGTCCCTCGGACGCTCTTCACGAGAATCTCGCCGCACAAGCGGGGGTGTACCTCGTGTCGACGCTCGCCGCGCGCGCGCTCGAGCGGCAGGGAATCCGCCCGGGCGCCACCGCCGGCTACAGCCTCGGGAACTACGCGGCGATGGTCGCCGCCCGCGCGATCTCCTACGACGACGCCCTCGAGGTGCTGATTGCGGTCTGGCGGGAGACGGAGCGGCTCGGCATTCGCGGGTCGATGGGGGCGGTCGTCGGAGCGCGTCGGGATGTCGTCGAAGAGACGTGCGCGCACCTCCGAGACCGCGACTGGCCCGTCTGGATCGGCAACGTCAATGCCTCCACCCAGTTCGTTCTCACCGGCCGATCCGAAGCGGTCGACGAGGCTCTCTCCATTCTCGCGCCGCGGTCGCTCACCGTGCTGCGACTTCCGATGAGCTGGCCGATCCACAGTCCGCTCATGGAGCCGGTCGCCCGGGCGGTCGCACCCGTCGTCGACGCCGCCCGCTCGATCCGGGATCCGGCGATTCCGTTCTACGGGCCGGACGGCAGACGCGCGCGAACGGCCGAACACGTGCGCGGGCTCCTCGGCACGGAGTTCGTCCACCCGACCCTGTGGAACGAAACCTATGAGGCCATGGTCGGCGACGGGATTCACTCGTTCGTCGAGGTCGGGCCCGGCGACATGCTGTCGAAGATGGCGCGGTGGATCGATCGCACGACGACGTGCCGCCCGGTGGGCTCTCTCGCCGCCATCCGCGCGGTCTCGGATACTCTCGGACGCGCATGAGAACGGCGCTCGTCACCGGCGGATCGAGGGGCATCGGACGCGCCATCGCTCTCGAGCTCGCGTCCACCGGACACCGGGTCGTCGTGTCGTACCGGCAGGACGCCGCCCGCGCCGACGCGACCGTGGAGGAGATCCGCTCGACAGGCGGAGAGGCGGTTGCGATCGCGGCCGACGTGACGAAGGCGGCGGAGGTCCGGGCTTTGGGCGACCGGATCTCTTCCGAGTTCGGGGGCGCCGACGTGCTCGTCAACAACGCGGGCGTCATCAAGGACGCGCTCTTTACCTTCATGAAGGAGGAGGACTGGGATTTCGTCCTCGATACCGACCTGAAGGGCGCCTTCCGCGTCACGAAGGCGGTCGTGCGCTCCATGCTGCACAAGAGCTGGGGCCGGATCATCAACGTCGTGTCGGTGTCGGGAATCTCCGGCCACGTCGGCCAGACGAACTATTCCGCGGCGAAGGGCGGTCTGATCGCTTTCACCAAGGCGCTCGCGCTGGAGCTCGCGACGCGCGGGATCACGGCCAACGCCGTCGCGCCGGGGCTCGTGTCCACCGAGATCATCGCGCACCTGAAGGAGAACGCGCGTGCCGAGTTCCTGCGGCGCATTCCGATGGCGCGCTTCGCCGCACCCGAGGAGATCGCCGCGGTCGTCGGCTTTCTGGCGTCCGAGCGGGCGTCGTACGTCACCGGGCAGGTCTGGCGAGTCGACGGCGGCATGGCCTAGAGAGAGTGGCCCGGCTCGCCAGGCGAAGACGGGTCGATCGCAGCGAGGGATCAGGCGCTCGGTCGAGGCCCGCTTGCCGAGCCGAGCGCCGCTGACGACGTCAGATCCCGAGCAAGTGAGCGCGACGAACTATAATTTTCGCGAGGAGACCCGATGGAACATGAAAACCTGGCGCCCCGCGTGAAGGACCTGATCGTGCGGCGCCTGAAGCTCGACGTCGATCCCGCGTCGATCCAGGACGATGCGCCCCTCTTCGGCGAGGGACTCGGACTCGACTCGATCGACGCGCTGGAGCTCGTGCTCGGGCTGGAGCAGGAGTTCGGCATCAAGGTCGAAGATGAGGAGGTGGGCGTCAAGGCGTTCGCCTCCGTGAATGCGTTGGTGGATTTCATCGAGCAGAAGAAGATCGCCTGATGCCCGCGGTGTCGAACCTGCCCCACGTCTATCCGTTCCGTTTCGTCGACACAGTCCTCTCCCCCGCCGGAGCCGACTTCAGCGAGGGGAGGGTCCTGGCGCGCGTCAGCGCGGACGCGCGGGCCTCGACGGGAGGCGCGTGGGCGAGCCCTGTCCTGCTCGCCGAGGCGATCGCCCAGGCCGCACTTCTGCTCGAAGGGGGAGATCCGGAGACCGGTCGACGCGGCTTTCTCGCGGGCATCGAGAGCTTCGAAATCCGCCGGACGCCCGAGGCGGGAGAGACCCTCACGATCGACGTGAGGCTCGCCGCTCGCTTCGGCGCCATCGTCAAATTCGAGGGGGAAGTGCGGTCCGGTTCCGACACGGTCGCGAGCGGCGCCATCCTGGTGCGCCGGGGAAGTCCGTGACCGGCGGCCGAGCCGCGCGAGCGTAGATGTTCGTCGAGGACGAGGAGTCCGGAGGCACGACCGTTCTGCGGCTCTCCGGAATGGTGAAGGTCGGGGAGACCGTGCGCGAGCTCGAAAGCCGTCTGGAGGGGATCGCCACCGAGCAGACCGGGTCCGTGATCCTCGATCTGACGGATCTCGAGTACATGGACTCGACAACGCTGGGGGTGCTCGTCGGCGCGCTTCACCTCTTCAAGTCGCAGAATCGCGAGCTCGCGCTGGTGCATCCGCGGGAGAGAATCGCGGCGCTCCTCCGGGTCGCCAATCTCGATTCGCTGTTTCACATCTACGGGAGCGTCCCCGAGGCGATCGCCGCGCTCCAGCGGGCGGAGGAGGACACGGGTGTCGACTGAAGTCGCCGCGGCGATCGAGTGCACGGCCGAGCCGCCGCACAGATTCTCGATCACGGGCAGGGTGCGCGTGCGCAACGGCATCCTGGTCACGCTGCGGCGGCTCGACGAGCCCTACCCTCCGCGGGATCTTTTCATCACGACGCGCGAGCTGAAGATGGGATATGAGAACGTCTTCAAGGCGTGCTTCGTCTGCGTCGATCGCGGGCTGAAGGAGAACGCGATCGCGCTGCCGAAGGACCAGGTCGAGCTCGGTCTGGCGCCGTAGCGTCCCCACGGAGCGACACCCCCTCCAATGGTCTAAGAGCCCCGATTCTCATTGACGCGCGGACTCCCGACGTGACACAAGTCATCGCGAAAGAGGTCATACCGGTGGGTTTCCTCCAGGGAAGTGGTGCTCGGAAGGCCGTCGTCGCCCGCGAAGACTGGCCGCTTCTGGTCATCGCGGCTGCGACCGAGGCCTCCGACGGGTTGCTCCCCGTTCAACTGCAGCGGTCTCTCCTTCTCCTGCGTCGGAAATTTCCGGAATTGGCCGCAACCGGGTTCTACGAGTTTCGCCCTGTCGGCGGCGGGGACTTTTCCGAACAGATCTACGCCGACGCCGACTCGTTGGCGAAGAAGGGCCTCGTCGCGATCCGGTCTTCTGAGCGCGAGGGCAGTCGGCAATATCGGCTGACGCCCGCCGGCGTCAAGAGAGCGAAAAAACTGGAGGAGCAGGTCCGTCCCGCCATCAGCCAGTCTCTCCGCAAGCTCGTCTCCTGGGTGAAGACCCGATCGATCGATCAGCTCCTCCGCGGTTCGACCGAGACGAGCGGCGCGTTCAATCCAAAATCGCAAGACCGCGCTTTTCTCTGGCCTCGCTGATCCCGGTCATACGCTAAGGCTCGGCCGAGCCGTCGGCTCCGGCTCCGGCGTGTCTTCGGGAGGAGGCTCGTCGGGTGGCGGCTCGGGAGTGACGGCCGGTGGCAGCGGACGGCCCTCGATCTCCGACGCGCTGGGCGTCGCCTGCAGGGTGGGCGCCTCCGGTACCGTAGGCGTCAGGGTCGGCCGAACCTCGGTGACGATCCGCCGTCTCGCCGTCGGGTAGCGTTCCGGATCGATCGGCGCGCCGGCCGGGATCACGGTCGGGACAACCGGAGGGACCGGGACGACGATCTGCGTCGACTTCTGGACCATCACCGTGGAAGACCGACGGCCATTCTCGACGACGACCGGGATCGGAGGTGTGACCGTCGGCGGAATGTCCGCGGGCGCCTCGACAACCCCGGCCACGTCGGGCGCCGGAGCCGCGGGTGGCGGGAGCTCGACCTTGGATTCCGGAGTGAGCGGCGGTGAACGGCGGAACCGGCCCGCGTAGTAGGCCGCGGCGCCGACCGCCAGGACGACGAGCACGAACCCGACGATCAGCGCCGGGTGGATTCGGTGCTCGCCATCCATGCCGGCTGAGTCTGCAGCCTTTGTGCCGCCGAGCCCCGTTTCTGTCGCCGAACGCGGGGAGAGTTCAGGTGCGGGATGTTCCGAGTCAGGCATCTCGGACTGTCACCGGGAACAAGGAGATGGTGCGAAAGGGGGGACTCGAACCCTCTTCGGCGCCCAAACCGCCCCAAGCATTCACAAGCCGACCGGATCGATTCCTCGGAAACTCGGTGATCCGGTAGGCGCTCGCAACCCGACGACGGGCCTTCCAACCCGAGGCTATCGGACAGCGATCGGACACGAGGCGCGGCAATGAAACGCCGTCGCTTTCGCCGATCTCCGTCCACGGATCAACTCCTCGACAACTTCGTGTCGGACCTCCAGAAGAGGGGATTCTCACGCGCAGAGGCGGAGGAGTTCCGGGGAGTGATCGCCGACTTTCAACGCCACGCGCAACTCCCGGATCTCACGATGGCGACAAGCGCGGACATCCAGCTCTATCTCGACGACGGCGCGCTCGAGCAGCAGGACGTTGAGCTAACCCGTGAGCTGCAGAAGCCGAACCTTGCTGAAATCGATCGCGACGATCTGAAGTGGCTTCGCCGAGAGGTGAGGCGCGCCCGCAAGCTGCTGCACGAGCAGGCTCGGAATCGAGGCAACCGAGTTCCTTTTCGACCGCTCATGGACGGGCGGTCGTTTTAGCCCCGAGAGGGGCCAGGGAGATCAGAAATGAAGGGATCGAAAGAGAAGGTCGCAGACGACTCCCCGCCGGAGGGTCCGTACCTCATCCGAACCGGGTTCTACTTCGATGATGAGCGGACGGGCAGGCGCTTCGAGGTGCTCGTGTGCAGCGACGACCAGACCGGACCGTCGTGGCTTGAGGAGGAGAGAGTAGTCAAAGGCAAGGGCCGCCTGAGGTGCCGATGGGAACACAGGACCCACGGGAAGACGCATGCGGTGATCTCGCTTGGAGAGGCTGTTCAATGGGGAGTCCTCGACGTGGCCGAAGGCTGTGTGCTGATTGAAAATCTCGATCTGCTCCGGACCCTTGCGAGGAGGATCGCATGAGCGCGCGAGCCGCATCCCGACTTCAGGAAGGGGCCGCCCGCTGCCCCGTCCACGGATTGGATGAGTGCGGAGGAGAGGGTAGTTGCAACGTCCTCGCCCAAAGCTTCGTGTTGGACGATCGCCTGCTCGCGATCGAGGGCCTGGTAACCGAGGTGAGGGCATGCCTTCTCGACAATTGCGGGGAGGTGATGGCAGGCGTCTCTCTGACGGCGGCACTTGACGCCGCTCGGCTCCTGGCGAGGTCGATTACGAGAGAGGCGGACGCGGACCTGCCTGTTGGCCACGCGGCCGGTGAGGAGCGCCTCCGCTGGATCGTGCTGTACCCCGAGCGCGCGGAGCCGAGCCCGCCGGCCGTCCTGCCCCTGCGGCGGCGGAGGCGGTGACTCGTTCGGCCTCTTGAACCGGGGATGGCGCGGTCCGATCCCGCGCCTTTTCCTTCTCTCGGCCGTTTCGGGGGCGCTTCACGTCGTACGTCACACCGCGAAGAATCACGATCGACCAGGAGCACGGCGCAGGGCACACCACGCGCGAGAGGGTCGTGAGGACGCGGCCGGCCTTCGAGTGCGTGACGATGGCCGTGTGCTTCTCGCGGTCGAGGCTGGACCGCTTCCCGCAAAGCGGACAGGTGAGAACGAGGAGCTCGGCGCCGTTCCGGCCGCGGAGTTCCTCAAGGTTCCGCGTCTCCCCGCGGTACGTGAACGAGGCGACCCTGGTAGGGGAGGACAAGTCGGCGAGAACTAGAGTCGGCGAAGAATCGGCGGCTTCTTCTCTGATGAGCGGGGCGAAATCACTCCCGCCGCCGCTCCGGGATCTTGAGGTTCGTTAGGGATCGGGAAATCTCCGCGCTGAGCAGACGGATGCACGGAAACAACGCGCGCGCGGCCGACGAGAATCACCATTTGCCCCATGTCAGCCGTCGCGTCGTACTCGAACGGACTTCTGCCCAAGACAAGATCTCGCATGTCTCTTTCGCGTGTAGGCGGCATAATTTAGAGGTCGACCTTGGGTCGTGCCTCAGCTTCTCCTTGAGCATCGTACACGGGAACTGGGGGCACGGTGACGGATTTCCACCCGCCCTCGCGGTCGAGAAGGTTTAGTTGCAGCTCGCCGGTAGGTGTCCGGAAGCCCGTAATCGCCCCTTCAGTGCGGTGTTCTGACGCCGCCCGTCGGCTTTCCATGAGCGCGTTCACGACGGAATAGCGGACCTCAACGCCCGCTGCGGCCGCCGCTGTTACCGCCTGATTTCCGATGGTAGTCCAGACGTTCTGCACTAGCTGCGGAGGTGCGTTTGGGGGCAGCGCGACCGGTGCATGTGGTCGAACTGAGGCGGCCGCTGCAGCATCGGCTAAGAACAAGCGCTGAGGAACGAAGGGGTGGCGAAGTTCCATGTAGCTCTCGATCGCGAGATATGCCTCCCATATCAGGGCCTCGAGCTCGGCGTCGTCCTTCGCTACCTGCAATTGAAGTTCTCTCGCGCGTGTGCGCGAGACGGCGTCACCATGCGCGAAGAAACTCTTGTTCAGGTTCTCGGCGATCTGTTTCGCCCGACCTTCGCCTTCGGTCTCGTTCAGGTGAAGTTTCAAAAGCCTCTCCCCGACAGAGGACGAAAGTTCGCTGGCGCGCTTCGCGTACCCCAGGATCAAGGGATCCACGGTTGAAAACAGCTTGTCCGCGACGGCGGAAACGTGGGCTTGGTCGGTGATCCCGGCCTCGTCCTTGAGGAATCGCAGAAACGCGCCGACGTCTTCGTAGGAGAACCGCCGCTGCGAACCGTCCGGAAGGGTGAGCGGAATCTGTGGATCGATCGGTCCGAGGGATGAATGAGGGTGCATCACGATCTCGTCCGCGCCAAGCGCAAAAAGAGTGGCGGCGCTGAAGGCCATGAACGGAACGAGCACACCGATTTTCGCGAACCGCTCGCGGAGGACCGACATCAGCTTCCATGCCGCGAGAGCATCGCCACCTGTGCTGTGGATTAGGACGTCCACTGCCGTACTGCCTCGGGGGATCGGGTCGATTTGACCGATTAACTCGCGAACCGCATCCCCGGCCATAATCGCGCTGAGGCCGGGTCGGGTCGTCGTCGCGTAAATGATTAACGGACGATCGCGTCGGCTCTCGATCGCCGCATACCTTCTGACTCGCTCCGCCAGTTCCATCTCGGCGCAATCCTAGCGCGCGCCGGTGCAAAATAGGGGCGTGAGCAGCGTCGCCCCCGAGAACAGCGCCAGCGCCCCAGTGATCGCCGAACCCGCCCGTCTGATCCCGGAGTTCCTCGAGTGGCTCCGTGAGAGCGCCGCCGAGAGCAGCGTCCGCACGTATGGCTCCGCTCTCCGCGACTTCGTCGCCCGGATGCAGATCCGCGACCTGCGCGCCGTCGACGAGCGCACGATCGAGCGCTACCGCCTCCGGCTTCGCCTCCTGGGCCTCGCGGACAGCACCCGACAGATGCGGGGGCAGTCGGCTCCACGAAAGTTCTTCCGATGGCTCGCGCGCCGCGGCCACGTGCCGGCGGATCCGATGAAGGAGCTCCCGGCGATGCGCGTGCGCTTCATGGAGCGGATCCCGGTCCTGACCCGCGAGGAGATCGCGCGCCTCACCTTTCGCGCTCCACCAGCACCGCCGCCCCGGTGCGGTCGGCGCGAGCCTGCCAAGTTCTTCGAGCGGCGGCTCGAGCAGTACAACCTCGTCGAGTTGCGCGATCGCGCGCTCCTGGCGCTGATGTACGACGTGCCGCTACGCGGCGGAGAACCGGCACTCCTCGAGCGGCGCGACTACGACGAGGTCCGGGGCGAAATCGACGTCCGGGGGGCAAAGTGGCAGAGCGAGCCGTTCACCGCGCCCTTGCTCGAGCCGACGAAGATCTTGATGACGATCTATCTCAGCGCTCTCCGGCGGTCACGCTGGAACGAACACCCGGCCCTGTTTCCTCCGCTCGGTGTGCGCCGCGCCGATTCGAAGCACCCGGCGTCAGGAATCGGCCCGTTCGAGGTCTACCGGATCGTGAAGAAGCGCGTCGCCCTGGCGGGGATCCAGGCACGCGGGCGGCGGATCTCCCCGCACTCGTTCGCCCGATACTCCCGGGCCACACACTGGAAGGAAGAGGGGGTCCAGATCGACGAGATCTCCGCCCTCCTCCGGCACAAGCGGATCGAGACGACGCGCCGTTACGTGCGCCAAGGACCGGTCAAGTCGATGAAGCGCCGGGCCGATGCCCGAAGCCTCTTCCGCCGCGTGAACTTCGAAATTCCAGTGGAGTAGCGCCGCCCGTGGCCGTCCGCTGGCGTGCGCTGCTTTCGGAGATCAGAAACGGTTGGCCAGCCGGGCTGTTCATCGGCGGATTACTCGTAGCCTCGATGATCGGCTGGCTAATCTGGTGGCGCGTCCGGCCGGTCACCGCCGCGGATTCGATTCGGTATGCCGGCACCCTTCTCGAGCTCTTCGGTCTCGTTTTGGTCGCGATCGGCCTGAGCGATGTGAGGCGTCTTTTTGGACGCTTGTCGATCTTGGTGAAGATCCAGGGGTCGCTCTCGCGGGCCGGCGCGGCCATCCGCTCGCACCCGATAACGGGCTCCGGGGCCGTCGCAATAGGAGGCGCGCAAGTATCGGCCCGCGGTCGAACGTTTCACCGGGCCCGCGAGGGGGCATCTCCTGAGGAGCGCGTATCGATGTTGGAGAAGGGTCTCGACTCGGCGCTTGAGGAGCTGGATAGGGCCGTTCAAAGAGTCGAGAACCAATTCGCCGCAACGAGAGAAAGCATCCAACACGAGAGCCGGGAGCGAGCGGCCGATAATCAGCGTGTCAGTCAAAAGATCGAGGAGTTTGCCGTGGGCGGGTTGCACCTCGAAATCGTTGGTCTGAGCTGGCTCATCCTCGGCATGATCGCGACGAACCTGGCCGGGGAAATCGCGCGCATCCTGGTCAGCGAGTGAGCGGTAGCGAAAAAAGCTCTTCTCTCTAGCTCTCTGCGCGTCAATACAGGTCGGGTTTTCGTGTGCTCTACGAGGCTTTTCGTAGAAGCGATCGAGAATCGCAAAACCTCCGGGGCAGTGTTCTAAAGGACTTGTTGGCGCGGGCGCGGAGTAACCAGCTGCTCGAGCGGGCATTTACGAAAAGCGTGAAATCGAGCGATTTTCGCGTTTTCGGGGCTGTGGAAATCGAGCGGTTTCGGCGCCTCTCGACCGAGCAGTTCGGAGTGAGCGCAGACGTGAGGGATTGAAACCCTCCAGTCGCAGATAACCCTCGTGGATTCAGGGACCGATTGACGGCTGTCCGCTCACTGTCCGATAGTCGGCGCGGCGCGGAACACGGCCGCGGCCCGGTGAAGCCCGGCGCCCCCCCGGAAAAGCGCGGCCCGCTTCTCGCGGCCGGGATCTCCAGCACGGCCCCGGTTCTTCGACGGTGTTCCTCCACACCCTCACGCGCGCGAGAGAACGTGACGAAGACGATCGAGCAGCGTCGGCGCGAACGGCCGGTTACGACCGTGTTCCTCTTGGCTCCTCACGCGCGCGCGGAGGGTCGCTGCGCCTCGACCGGACGAGAGGGTATCCAGCAGTTCAGCTTGAGGGCCTGAGCCCCTCCCAGCGGGTGCGGAGCCCTGTCGGAGGCGTGCCAGCAGCGCGCGCGCCTAGCTGACGTGGTCGACCGAGGAAGCGAACGGAAACGAGCTGCTCTTCGGCGATGGACAGAGCGAGCGAAGGAAGAAGGGAACTCAGCGAGAGACGATTCAGGCTGAGAGCTAGACGCGCTCGGAAGGGACAGAACGGAGGTCGAGCACGATCAGCTCTTCATCGCTGAATTTCAGCGAGAGATGACTTCAGGGTGGAGAGAGCGAAGCGCTCGAGGGAGAGCGGACGGAGATCAAGGCTCGAAGGGAACGAACGATCCCACGAGCAAAGGCGATCGAGCGGAAGGGAGCGGAGTCGAGAGTTCCGAACGATCGACCGCGAGAAGTGAAGGAACCGACGACGACGACGATCGAGCATCGAACGATCGATCGAGACGACGACGATCGATGATCGATCAGCGCTCAACGGTCGACGCTCCTCTCGCTCCAGAAATCTTGACCCCTGCCGGCCTCGGTTGGGACGTCAGGTCTATCAAATCCGACCGGGCAAAACCGAAGTAAATTTCGGTTCGTACGGTTTATACTCCGGACACCATGACGCGACGGCGCGGATCCGGTTCCGAAGACCTCGAGCAGGTCCTGAAGGCGACGACTCCCTCCGCGGTACGCGATCAGCTTGCGAAGACGGATCGGCTCGACGTCCGGCTCTCGGCCGCGGAGAAGAAGGAGATTCAGGAGACCGCGCAGGGCTTCGGGCTGACGGCGACGGACTACGTGCTGCGGCTGCACCGGCTTACGATCGCGATCGGCCACGGGCGGCGGCGACGATGAGGCGGCAGGATCTCTGGCGAAAGATATACGAGGAGTCTCCGCGTCTCGAACACGTCGGACCCGACGAACTCGAGCAGCGGTTCCGCGACATCTTCGTCAACCTAACCGTGGTCACGCCTGAAGGGAAGATGGCGCCTGTCCTGGGGCTCAATTTCGACTTCTGGATGGTGCGGTGGACGGCGATCGTGGAGGAGTACATGCGGCGTGGCGGGATCCCGAGCGTGATCCTTGCGGGAACCGACATGCCTCTCCTCTACGACGGGCCTCACCCTGGCTGGACGGCATTGAACGGTCGGAAGCCGCCACGCGGACTGCTCAAGTTCGGGACGAGGGAGCATCTCCGCGCCGCGCTGGAGCGCGGGTCGTTCCTGATCCGGCCGGCGTCCTGGTACGCCGCGCAGGACCCCTCACTGAATCCGGCGATGTGCGACGACGAGCTGAATCTCGACTTCGCGATCTGGCCGGGAGATTTTCCGGAGGGCGATCCGCGCCGCGTCGCGGCCGAGAACGTCACCGCCCATGTGGTGAAGGGAACCGATTACTACGTCTACTGCGTGTCGATGGTCTACGTGACGCGGCTGTTCGACGATTTCAAGGGAGATGCCTGTCTGGTGATGCGCGACCCGAACCTCGGTCCGCGATTCCTCGAGGGCGTCGCGGAACAACTCCCGGGCGGGAAATCGGCGTGGGTGGGCGGATTGGGTGCCGTGCAGTACGTCGACCCCCTGCAGTCGGCGGAACTGGTTCTCAGCGCCAACCCACACGAGATCTTCGATCCCTTCTTCGCAAAGCCCTTCCGATTTGCGTACCAGGCGGAAGCGCGCTTCATTTGGGTGCCGAAGGAGAACCGGCCGCGGGGGATGTTGGAGTCGGTTCCTGTCGAACTCGGCTCGCTCGCACACTACTGCGACCTGATCGAGCTGCCAGAGCCGTACGAGAAACGCCGAACGCGAGCGACCTGGAGTCCTCCAAAGGCTCTGCCGCGCTTCGACGACGCCGCAGGAACGGGCATCGACGGCTTGCTGGCGGGTCCGGAGGTCGATGCCTTGATCTACGAGAACCTGATGCAGCCGCCGCCTCCGCGGCTGGAGTGGCCCGACAGGCCCACGGAGGCGCGACTTCCCTACAGCACCGATTATCAGTCGGCGTTGACGGTCGTTACTCGCCTTGGCGGCTACGGATGGGTGTTCTGGCTAGACGTCGATCGAGAGCTCATGCGTCGCCGGGCCGCGCGCGCGAAGTTTCACCACGACGACGGTCGGTCTGTCGAGGCGCAGGCGTCGACGTACGAGCTCGCCGTCTGCAGGGCGGCGCTGAAAGCGGCGATCGCGCAAGGGCTGTGGGACGGAGTGCTCCCGGAACCCGTGTCCACGAACGGAATCGCGTTGAGCATGCCGGAGCGGTCCATCGAGTAACCTTCGAGCACGCGGCGGCTAGGGTCGCTCCCGAACCGCGGTCCTCGGCCGCGTCGCCGCCGCAACGTTTTCCCCCGAGGGGCCGTTCCCGAGGAGGGCGGCAGACACGAAGAAACGATCCGAACCGGGCTTCTGGGTCGCCTGCCGCAAGGATCGGTACACCCTCAGGATCGGAAACGAGGGACAACTGGTCTGGAAGGCGGAGCTCCGACGCGGGTCTCAATTCGTCACAGCACTCCCGTACCTGTTGGAATCGGTTCGCGAGATGGTTCGACTGAATTCGGATCTCCGCGAAGCGGACGACACCGGAACTCCGCTGACAGCCTTTCCATCCGAGATAGACGAGGCAACGCTTCTCGAGCGCATGGCCCAAAGAGCGCCGGCGGAGTTAGCCGAAAGATTCCGAAGTCGAGACAGCAGACCTCGCCGGAAGGCTCCACGGAAAATAGTTGCGATCTGCACCGAACCCGGCTGTGGAGGCGAGTCCGTTCCCGGGTCGAGCCGTTGCACAGCCCATATTCGATGTACCTGGCCCGGTTGCCGCGAGATCGCCAAGAAGTGGCTCGAGAGGACCGATGCCAGCGATCCGAAAGGGCGCAAGTTCTTCTTCTGCGACCAACATTTCGAGAAGCGCTGGACACCTCGTCGGAAAAGAGCACCGAGTTTTTACCGAGACCGGTTTGATTCCGCGGACATCGGGCGAACCGCGACGGTGTTGGGCGGCTACGTTGCGCTCTCACGGTTCCTCCGCGACGTGCGGTTTGCGACAAGGTTCTACCGCCTGTACCGACGAAAATTCGAGCCGACGCTGGACGGCTTGACCGATTTCATCATTCAGGCTAGCCAGCGCAGTGTGGACATTCTCGCGTGCCGGGAGGTTCGAGACGAAATTCTGGCCCGCGCGGAGCAGCGAAGGCTTCTCGTCACGGCGAAGGCGAAGCTATCGGCCGCCCGCTACGCGGTGGAACGCGAAAGACTCTCGAGAGAGATGGAAAAACTGGGCCGGGCGCTCGCCGGGCACAAACAGGGACGCCACCCCGGTCCGGATCGACGGAAGCGCGTCCGGCGGCGTACGGTCAACGGCGCAGCGACCGAAGCCGCCGTCATAGAGAAGCAGCGAGCGATCGAGAAAGAGACTGGTCGGAAGTACGGTAGCTGGAGTCGAGCAGTCGAAGCCGTCGCCGCCGAGGAGACGATCAGGAGAGAGCGACCGATTACGGGCTCCGCGATTGAAAAGAGAATGGAAAGGCTCCCGCCCGAGAATTAGCGCCTTTTTCTAGCTGTCCACAACCCACCCGTTCCGGTCCGTTGACAGCCCGATTCCGTGCTTCCATTGATTGGAAACCAATGGACAGCACGCCAGATCTTCACAGAAGGCGCCGCGGCGAACTCGCACCGCTGAGCGAGTCTTCCTCACGGCATCTCCGGCTGTTTCACGGAGTAACCCTTCTCAGGCTCGCTGCCGAATCGGACGTGAGTCTGCGGAAGCTGTCGCTCAGCGAGCGCGGCCTCTACAAGCTGTCGCACGACGAAGAGCGCCGCCGGCGCGACGCACTCGACCGTCTTCGTCGTGTGCCGGCCGGAACCGCCACGCCGTGACCGCAGACGATCCCGTCCGCCCGTCTTGGAGTGTTACCTACAGGGAAGGCGTCGCGAGTGCCCTTCGGACGATAGAGCGCATGCGGGTGACGTTGCGCGAACTCCGCGACTACTCTCTTCTCGAGTGGGAGCTCGCCCACCTGCAGTCCGCGTTTCTCGCCGTCGGGATCTCTGCAGCAGCTCCAATCGGCGAGACTCCTCCTGATCTGCTCCGGGCTGTGACCGCAGCCAGTCAGGGCCTCAGCGATGAGGAGGTGAAGGCCATCATGGAGCGCGAGATCGAACAGGTGCTGGTGAGTCTTCGTGAGCTCCACGAGTCGGCGCGGCGCCTCCGGGCGGCGATTCAGGACGTTCCCGGCATAGACGACGAGAGGGCGACGATCGCGGCCGTTGATGCTGCTCTCACCGATTTCTTCAGATCCGATGCGGTGAACTGACCGATGGCTGACCTAGATCGCGAACTCTTACTCCGCATAAGCGCTGACCCGAGCGTCGCGGTCGCGGAGATCGACCGGCTCAAAGCCAAGATCGCCGAGCTCGAGGCCGCCCAGGGCGGTGTCGCGACCGGAGCGGCCGAGGCCTCGGCCGCTCTCGACGCTGAAGGTTCCGCCGCTCAGGGAGCAGCCGCCGGACTCGGAGCCGCGGCGACGGAGGCGGGCAGCGCTGCCACTGCCCAGACTGGCCTTGCCGGTGCCGCTGAATCGGCTGTAGGTGGTCTGGAGGCTGAGGCTGGGGCGTCCCAGGCGGCCGGGACCGCGCTCGACTCGCAGGCGGCCGCAGCGGCCACTGCTGGGACAGCGCAGGCCGAACTCGCAACTTCTGCCGCGACCGCAGCGGCCGGTCTCGGGCAAGAGGCCGTCGCGGCCGAGTCTGCTGGCGCCGCTCTTTCGCAGGAAGCGGCTGCGGCGGCGCAATCGGCAGAGTCCGGCGCGGCGGTGGCCTCTTCCGCAGAAACGGCCGCAGGAGGCTTAGAGGCCGAAGCCGCAGCCTCCAGAGACGCCGGGTCGGCCCTCAGTCAGCAGGCAATCGCGGCCGCTGAAGCCGGGGCCGCGCAGGAGCAGGTAGCAGTCGGGGCTGCTGGAGCGGCGACCGCGCTCGATGGGGAGGTGGCAGCCGCTGAAGGTGCCGCCGCTGGCCTTCAGCAGGCCGCGGCTGGCGCGGAGACGCTCGCCACGGGCCAAGGGGCCGTCATCGAGAGTGCCGGTGCGGCCGCTGGCGCGATCGCCGCAGAAGGCGACGCGGTCACGGCGACGGCGATCGGATTGGAGGCGTCCGCCGCTGCGGCGCGGGCAACCGCGACCGCCGATGCAGATCTCGCCCGTTCGGCCGGCCTCTCGGCTGTGGAACTCGCATCGCTCGGCGAGAGCGCGGGCCTTTCAGCGGCCCAGCTCGTATCGCTCGGCGAACAGACCGGACTTACCGCCGCGCAGACCGCAGCACTCACGGCGGGGGCGGCCAGCCTTGAGGCGGCCCTTACCGAGACGGGAGCTGCGGCTGGCGTCGCTGCTGCTGGCTTGGAGTCTGAATCTCTGGCGGCGAGCGGCGCTACGCAGTTCGAAACGCTCCTAACGACGTCCCTCCGCGAGAACGCCAACGCGCACGTCCTGGCGTACGAAGCCGCGGTAGCGGCTGCTGGGGGTGAAGAGGCGTACACCGCAGCGACGAACGCGGCGTCGCTCGCTGCCGCCGCGCGCGCCTCCTCCGAGAACGCCGTCATCGGTGCGTTGCGCGAGACGCGGGTCGCGATGGGGGCGGCAACGGTCGCGGTCGAGACCGGGAGCGCGGGAATGGTCGCGGCGGTCGCGGCGGCGGCCACTGCACTCGGCGGGCTGCTCATTGAGACGGAAGCCGTGCGCGCCGCTGGCGGAATCATCACGCCCGCGCAGCAAGCTCAGATCGACGCCTACATTCTGAAGTTGCGAGAGCTCGCGATCGCTGCGGGCCTGACCGCGACTGAGCTGCAGGCCGCGAGTACTGCCGCAGCGACGAGCGCCGGCGGGTTCGGTCGCCTTACTCCGGTACTGACTCAGGGCGCGAACGCGATGACTGGCGCATCGGTCCAGGTCGGGGCTCTCGGCGGCCGCTTCCTCGCCTTGCTCGGTCCGGTCGGGCTCGCCGTCGCCGCGATCGCTCTCGTCCCGACCGCGATAAGGGGGCTCGATAAGGCGACGCGCGAGTACTACACATGGATCGTCAACCTGATCAGCGGCTTCCACGATTCGGCCGTCGCGGTGCGGCAGTCGGGCGAGTCGCTTGAGAAATACGACGCCCGTGTCCAGCAGGCGCGCGATGCGATCGAACTTCTGACGCGCGCTCAGTACGCGAATAAGCAGGGCCTCATTGACAACACGGGGAGCGTCGAGAGGCTGACTGCCGCCTACATCCTCCACCAGGCCGCGATGCACGGCAGCGTGGAGAAGACGAAGGAAGTAGAGGCGGCGGCCAAGGCGCTCAACATCACGATCACGAAGTCGATTTCGTTCGTCGAAGCACAGCAGGAGATCCAGGCGTTCTTCAGTCTCTACAAGGCATATCTGAAAGAGGGCGAGAACGAGGGGCGGCGTTTCGCGGAATCGCAGAAGGATTCAATCAGGCTCTGGATGGAGGAGTACGAGGACGCCGGGATCGCGATACCCGCGAAGCTGCAAGCGATCGCCACGCAACTCGACATTCAGACGACCAAACAAAAGGCTGCGACCGAGGAGACGAAGAAGGCCACTACGGCGGCGAAAGATCAAGCGAAGGCGGACGCGGAGGCGTCGAAGGCAAAGCAGGACCTAATCGAGACGATCTCCGATCAGGTAGTCAAGTTTCACGACCTGGATAAGGCGTATCGAGAGGACACGGCAGAGATCGAGAAGCATCGCGCGAAGTCCGTGACGGCCGCGCACGAAGCGGCAGATGCCGCTCGGCAGTCGGCGGTGGATCAGCTTAACGCGCTCAACGAGCGCAATCGCAACGCGCAGATTTCCAACGCGGAGTATCTCGCCGAGTACACGCGGATTCTGGACGAGGAGCGCATCGCGCGTCAGGCCGCGTTAGACGACGAACGTCGGATCAACGACGAGGCGGCGGCGGATCTTTTAAAGGCCGGCGATGCGTTCAAGACGAAGTCACTGGTGGTCAGGCAGGAGCTCGCGAAGGAGGGGACCTCCATGACGGACGCCGAGGCCATCTATGACACTCACGTCGCGAAGCTGAACACGCTCATCACGAAGGTTAACGAGCACGCCGCCGCTCACAGCAAAGCGGCCGGGATCATCAGTGGCGCGGCATCGCAGATCGGCAAAAGCCTCGACGAGATCGCAGCTGCGGCAAATAGGGCTGACGCTGCGACGACTCGCTTTTTCGCGACCGGCTCTGTAACGGTGGTGACTGAAGGGACTCCGGCTTCTGCTGGAGTCCCGAGTATCCCCGGCGGCTCAGTGACGACGACGCCGAGCTTCTGAGAACCGGATGACTACTGATAACAGGAAGGGAAAGATGGCAACAGCCCAAGCGAAGCATGAGTTCACAGACGCGGAGCTCGACGCGCTCCTCGAGCGAGCAGTCAGCGCGCGCGAGCGGAAGGAATGGGAGGAGAAGGTCCGGAAGGCCGGCGGCGCGCTCGGCGATCAGATAGCGATCTACCAGTACGAAGGCGAGGGGCCGCTGCCCGGCGTACGCGACTGTTGGGAATGGTGTGTAAAACCCGGTCCCCGGTTGCCGAAATCGCTGAAAGAGCTCGCGACGGCCACGTGCATCGAGGTCCATGAGGGACACCCGGTCCCCAAGGGGCCCTGGCGGAAGCTCACGCCCGCGGAAGCGACGGAGGTCGTGACGCTGCAGGATCAGCTCCGCCTCCGGGAGATTCTGCAGAGTCACGGTGACGTCCAAGAGACAGAGGCTGTCGGCTGCGCGGAGATCTCGAACGTGGACGAGATGATCGCGACGCTCGAGCGGAGGCGAGTGGAGCTGCAGGCCGAGAATCAGAAGGCGCGCGCGCGGACGGAGGAGTCGAAGGCGCGCGTCGACGCATTCTTCGAGGGGAAATCCGAAGAGTGGAAGCGGAACGCCCTCATGGCCGTCCACGAGCTCCATTCGGCGATCGTCGCCAGCGTGCCCGACAACCGCGCGCGTTACTCGGACGACCACACCCCGATCGGTCCGCCTCCGAAGATGCCGCGGCCTCTCGGCGCGTACGGTGGCGTTCCCGCCTCGCGGAGCGTCGCGAAACGCGAAGCGATGCAGCACGAAGAGGGTGCAGTAGGGGACTGAGATGCTGCTACCAGAACGGATCCGTCTCGCTGCGGGAGAGGTCGCGAAGATTGAGGTCGCACGCTCAGGCGTCTTTCACGCGAAGGTCGGCGGGCGAGTTGACTTCACGCCCAGGGCGCTCGCAGCGCTCGCCCGAACCTTCGATCCGAATGCAGACCATCGCCTGAAAATCGGCCACGATGCGATAACGACAAGTTCGGCGGATTACGGCGACGTCGTGGGCCTCGAGTACGACGAGGACAGGGATCGGCTGTTCGCGGCGATCGTGCCCACCGAGGCGCTCGTCCAGCAGAACAGAAGCGGTGCCTACCGTCGCGTTTCTATGGAGCTCGCGAAGACACCGGACGGGTATCGCTTCGAGGATCTCGCCTTCCTTGGGGCGCATCGAGCGGCGATCCCGGGGCTCGCAATGGTGGCCCTAGCCGCCGGCGACGAACAGGAAATCCATCTCGCCGATCTCGCGGACCTCGCGCGGCGCGGCGACGTCACGGCCATGAATCCGGGGGTTCGTTTCGCCCGATCAGAGAGACACGAGCGCGTCCGCCGTTTCATGTTGGCGCATCCACAGGTCCGCTACACGGAAGCCCTCGAGCTGATCGATGCAAACCCCCAGAGCGCGGAGCTCCACCTGGCGGCCGAGAAGGAGATCGCCGAGCAGTCGGAGAAGGGCAACTCGATTTCGTACCTCGACGCCGTTCGGCGCGTCGAGATGGCCTGGCGCGAGGACCGCCTCCGGGCGGCGGGCGGAGTCGAGCCGTGAGCCGGGGGATCCGCGGAGAGCGCAGCCGCCATCGGGAAGTCAGCTCTCCCGGAGGCTCGGCGATTCGTACCGCCGGCGCGGCGGCGATCCGACTCACGGTTCGATTGCGCCTGTCGCTGGCTGCAGCAAGCCGGGGGAGAGTGAGGGAGGCGCCTCCTTCCTGTTCGGGCCGTCCATCCCGGGCGGGATCCTCGCGTCGCTCGACTCGTACACGCTCTCTTCCGGCTTGTTGGAGCCTGCGACGACGTGCTCGACCTACTCAACAAGTGCCGGGGTTGACACCACCGGACTTCGAGGCATGCTTTTTGGAGAAGATAAATGTTTCGTCATAAGCGCCTACCGCCATTGACGGCTGAAAAACGAGAGCGGCTCGAGGCGCGCGTTCGTCTCATCGATCTCGCGCGGGTGACACGGATTCCCGTCTCGCGGCTTTCAGAGGCGGAGACGGGGAGATACCGACTCTCGAAAGACCAGCAGCGGCGCCGCACTACAGCTCTCAGGCAGCTGCGAACGAGAGAGGCGCCAGCATGAACCGAAAGAAAAAGGCCGCGGTGAGCAGCCACGGCCCTCAGGGAACGAACGACGTAATCAGATTAGCACGACCGGCGGAAACGCCCGACCTCGAACCGGTCGAAGACTTCCTGACCGACGTCCTCGAACCGGCGGACGAGGAACTCGTCCGTGCCGCCTGGAAACGCTTTCCAGAGCCGGATCCGCCCGATACATATCTCCGGCCGGCTTTCGCGGCGATCGGGACAGCGCAGGCCTACAGCACCTCTGCAGCCGAGAACCTGGAGCAGCTCCGGCGGATCGCGTACTCCGACCCGGAGGAGCTCGAGGACAGCGTCGAGGGGTGGACGATCGTCGAGGGCGGCCTCGAACGCGCGGCAGACGACCTCGAGGAGGCGCGCCGCGAGTGCCGGCGGGCGATCGCGATGCTGCGCCGCACACGGAGCCGGCGCCAGCGGCCGCGGCGAATTCTGGAAATTGTCTCGTGAGCTCGGACCGGACCCCGCCGCCCGCGTTCCAGTTTTATGCCGCTGACTGGCTTTCTTCGACCTCAATTGCGCTCATGTCGGCGCACGAAGAGCGTGGCTATCTCAGACTCCTATGTCATGCCTGGGCGGACGAGAATTGCTCACTCCCAGAGGACCGGCGGCGGCTGATGAAGCTCGCCCTTCTCCGTAGAGCCGAGCAGCTCGACGTCGTTCTCCGCCAATTCGTGCCGCACGCGGAACTCCCGGGCCGTCTGATAAATGCGCGCCTCTTCGAAATCCGGCAGCAGACGGAAGACTTTCGGGCCGAGCGGGCCGCCGCAGGGAGGGCCGGAGGCCGAAAGGCGCAAGAGCGGCGGCGAGACGGCGGCGAGCAAAGCTTAAGCTCAGATTCAAGCTCTGCTTCAAGCACAGCTCCCCTTTTGCTTCAAGCAAAAGAGGTAGCAAAATCAAGCTCTTCATCTTCTTCTTCAGGAGCTCCTTCGGAGCTCCGTAATACCCCCCCTCTCGCTTCGCGAGAGCCCCCCCGCGCGGGAGAACTCGGATCGGTCGAAGGGTCAAAGCCTGAGGAGCTGTTCGCAGTCGAAGGGCTGACACCCGAGGAGCTGGTCCAGGGCTACAACGCGCGCCGTGGGGGGCTCGCGGAGGCCCGCGAAACGAGCCCGCAGCGACGGGCGCGGCTGCGAGCATTTTCACGGAAACACCCGAAGCTCACGATCGCCGAATGGGGCGCGTTCGTCGAAGCTCTCGGCCGAGATCCGTGGGCGTGCGGCACGAAATCCGGAGGACGGTCTGCGCCGCTCACGATCGACGCGCTGGTCCGTGGGGATTTCTTCGAGCGTCAGGGCGAGATGCTCTTCGCGGGCCCGCGCCTCGTGAGCTCTCGTCCGCCACGAAACGACCGACCGGGCAGAACCTTCGATCGGCCGGTCGAAACGTGGGACGAGGAACCGCGTGGGACAGAGACCCCATCCCGCAGGGAGCCGCCGCAGTGAGCGACCCCGAGAAGCTCTCCGACGTCGGCGAGCGGCTCCTGAAGTGGGCGACGGAGAACGCCTCGGAGCTCGACCGTCGTTCCGCCGAGTACGACCGGCGCGCAGCCGAACGTCGCGAGCGCGAGGAGGCGCTTTCAGAGACCTTGCGAGACCGGATCCGCGGTCTCCCACCCGACTCGGTGCATCCGGACTCGATCGCAAAACCGTGGCCGCACCCTGGCGGTCGGATTGAGGGATCCGTCGGCGCTGGGAAAACTCGCCTGGCGCGCGAGTATCTCCTCTCGGTTCCTCGCGACGCCGGGATCTTCATCGACTTCATGTCCTTCCTCGACCTCGCGAGAAGGGTCGACGTCGACGAAATCTCGGACGTCGATCGCGAACGGTGGAAGGCGCTCTTCACGCGACGCTACCTCGTACTCGACGACTTCGGAGCCCGCCGTCAGACGCCGGCCGCCGAAGACTACGCGCTGAAGCTCGTCAACGTGCGGCAGGACCTCGTGCGCTTCGAAACGATCGCGACGAGCAACCTAACGCTGGCAGAGATCGCGGAGGAGTGGGGCAACCCAATCGCGTCGCGGATCGCGGCCTTCGGCCCGGCGCAGCGGATCAAAGGCCAAGACTGGCGCCGGCGCGAGCGACCTCCCGGGGGGAGATTCCTTCCATTCGCGGCGCGGCCGAGCCCTGACCGTGGCAACAGCCAGGGCGCGATCCTCGAAGACCTCTCGCCCGGGCGGCCGCGGAACGGGGAAACGAAGTGAGCGTCCCGGCTGTGGTCCTCCGCTGGCTCGAGCGGCAAGTCGGGCGAACCGTGACGCTGCGCGACGGTCGAAAGGCGACGCTACGTCTCGTGGACGCCTGCAGCGGCGAGCTTTCCCTCTGTCTTGATGTCCCAGGGAGCGGAATCGTATGGGTCGGACTCGACGAGAAGGAGGCCCTGGCGCCCGAGGTGGCGCGCGAGCGGCGGTCAGCGGGCACAGGCGCGGCGTGAGCATATGAGCGCCAGCCGCCTCCGGCCAGTCTCCACGCCCGACGTCCTTCCCGCTATGGCGGAGCCGTTCGCAGCGATAGAGCGAGTCGCGCGCGAGGGTCCTCTCGACGAGCTCCCCGAACTTCAGGCGTGGCTCGGACGGGTCGGGGGCTTGGTCAGCATGCGGTATGCCCGAGAGCCGCGGCCAGCGATCGCGCCGACGACGGCCGAAGAGCGGCTCCTGACGGTGGAGGAGGCTGCAGCCCGGCTCTCGAAGACGCCGGACTGGATCTATCACCATCGCCGCGAGCTCCCCTTCGCGAGGAAGCTCGGCGGCCATCTCCGTTTCAGCGATTCGGGCCTGAACGATTGGATCAGGGAGGCGGCCTGTCCCTCGCTGGCGGCTCAGGACGTCGAAAAGCCCGGCAAACAGAGCCGACGACGCCTCTTGACCGTTAAGCCGTAATTACGGTAAGCTCGCGGCATGGTCACAAAGAGCCATCGCGGGATAAAGACGACCGTGGAGATTCCGGACGACGTCTGGACGGCCGCAAAGCAACGCGCACTCGACGAGCGTTCGGATCTCCGCGCCGTGATCGTGCAGGCCCTCCGCAAACACCTCCGCCTGAAGTCGGGGGATGAACCGAAGAAGGAGAGTCGCCGTGGCAGTTAGACCGAGCAGGGAGACGCCGGGAATTTTTCAGAGGGGCCGCCGCTGGTGGATCTCGTACTGCGGCCCGCGCGAGGACGGCTCCTGGGGAGAGATTCGCGAGTCGTCGAAGAGCGGGCAGAAGAAGGCTGCGATCGAGCTCCGGAAGAAGCGGCTCCGCGAGGTCGCGAACTACCGGGACGGGACCGTTGCTGCGTTCGTCGGTCCCGCCGCAGAGCGTCGAAGTGTGGGGGAGCTTCTCGACCGAGCGAAGAGGCACTTCGAGACCGGACAGAAGACCCGCGGGGGAGCGTACAAGAGTATTCGGGAGATTCTCGTCCACCTGAAGCCGCTCACGCGGATCCTCCAGCATCGACTGGCTCGATCGATGGATCGAACTCGCCTCGAAGAATACGTTCAGCAGCGGCGGAGCGAGGGCGTATCGGACACCACGATCGACCGAGAGCTCGAGCTCCTGCGCCGCGCGTATAACCTGGCGATCGAGGACGGGAAGATCGCGAAGCCTCTTCGGGTCCCCCGACTCGTCGCAAAGGACGCGAACGCGAAGGCGGGCTTCTACGAGAGGGCCGGCTTCGAGCACCTCCTCACCGAGCTACCCTCCCAGGTCCTTCGCGACGTCGCCAGTTGCGGGTATCTCACGGGATGGCGAAAGGGAGAGATCCTGTCGCTGACCTGGGACGCCTACGATCGTGAGACGCGAGCGCTGCGCCTTCACGGAAAGGACTCGAAGAACGACTCCCCCCGGGTGGTCACGCTCGAGGGCGCGCCCGAACTCGCCGCGGTAATCGAGCGCCGGCTTGCAGAGCGGCGGCTCGACTCGCCGCTCATCTTCCACAACGACGGCCGAGCGATCGGCGACTTCACGAAGACCTGGCAGCGCGTGTGCGTGAGGATCGGCCTCGGAAGCTTCGAGGAAGTCGTTCGGGGCGGCCGCTCGCGCCGTCACTACGTCGGGAAGTGCTTCCACGATTTCCGCCGGACCGCTGCCCGAAATATGGTCCGCGCCGGCGTCGACCCCACGATCGCGAAGCGGATCACCGGTCACAAAACCGATTCGATGTTCCAGCGTTACGCGATCGTGTCGGAGTCCGACCTGGCGGAGGCGATGCGGCGTCGCGCTGCGTACGAGCAGACGCTCCCGACCGGGCCGCCGCGCTCGGCGCGGACAATCCGGCGCGTCGCGCCGATCCGCTCAGGATCGGACAATTCTTCGGACAAATGAGGACTGAGCGATGAGAGAAGGCCCGAAAACACAGTGGTTCATTGGTGCGAAAGGGGGGACTCGAACCCCCACGGTTTTACCCACAGGTTCCTGAAACCTGCGCGTCTACCAGTTCCGCCACTTTCGCGGGGGACCGGAAGGTTAGTCGCAAGCCTCTTTGGAATCAAGTGGCTAACCATGAGGATTCGAGACGCTCCTTTCGCCGATTTCGATTCTCTCGGCGGGGGGTGTAACGGCTTTTGTAACGGTTCGCTCCGGGAACGCAATCGTGCCGGGAGGAATCTGGCCGTCGATCGAGCGCGCCGCTCGGTTGACCGCATCGCGCACGTCGTCGAGTGAAGCCTGAATGTAGGAGTCCGTCACGTTCTCGTCGGAGTGTCCGAGAAAAACTTTCGCGACGGCGTGAGAGCTGACCGCTTCGACCCTCGTCGCCGCGGTCTTTCTCAGGTCGTGGAATCGGGGTTTCCGTTCCTCCGGTCGTGACGCCTTCCAGACCGCGAGCACGGACGGGTCGAAGCCTCCGCGCACGTCACGGATCGGCCTCCCCCCCTTCCCGAGAAAGACGTGATCGCCGGGCGCGGGATCGGCCGGACGGATCGCCGAGAGGATGGAGAGCGCGACCTCTCCAAGCGCCACGTCGCGCGCCTTCGCGAACTTGGCGAAGCGCGCCTCCACGTAGGCCTTGCGTCCGTCGAGATCCACGTTGCCCCAAGTCAACGTCGTGATCTCTCGCAGGCGCATCCCGGTGTGGACCGCGAACCGCACGAAGGGAACCTCGTAGGAGGGGAGCCGGTCGTAGATCGCGCGGAGCTGCTCGGCGCCATAGATGTACGCGCGTTTCTTCCCGCGCGGGAAGAGCCGCTTCCGATCCTCGCGCGTGAGAGTGTCGAACGGTGAGCGCGTGATTCCCGTCCGACTCGGCCGCGCCGCGGCCCATGAGTAGACGCGACGGAGAGTCGCGAAAGTGTTGCGGCGGGAAAGGGGCGCGGGTGTCGGGTTCTCCCGCTCGCGCCGCTCGGCGAGATCGAGGAGAGTTTCCCGATTGACGCGCACCGCAGAGAGTTCCGGCGAGAGGTGCCTCAGGATTGCCTTGCTCGCCGTCCTGAGCGTGTCAGGCGAGCGTTTCGTGCCGGGTTGTTCGCCGCCCCTCCCGCGATCGTAGGGTTGCCCCTCGGTCTCGATGTAGGCAGCGAGAAGTTCACCGAGCGCCAGCGGCGAACAGGGGATCTCGACGCCTTCGCGAGCCTGGGCGATGCGCGCCTTTCGCTCGTTCCGAATCTGCCGAGCCGTCGCGACTTCAGATTTCGGGCAGCGCGTGGACTGGCAGATCTCGCGGCCGTTGCGCTCGAACCGAGTCCACCAAATTCCGCCGCGCAGAAACAGATGGTGATTTGCCTTTGACTTACCGCGCACGTTGACCTCCAGTCTTCTCCTCGCGCACTTGGGACTTCTTGACTTCAAGATCGATCGCCCGCTGCACGGCATCTTGCATTGCTGCGACGGTCTCAGTCCCAGAAATGGTTTCCTTCTCCAAAAGCAGCCGAGCTACCGCTTCGACCTTCGTCCAGTTCCTACGGTTGGTCACGAGCCGGCGGCTCCAAATTCTCAAGAGCCGGAAGTAGGTCCGAAAACCCTCCTGCTTTCCGCGTCCGGGTTTCTCGTAGACATCGCCTTCGAAGAAGGAGAGCAGGTCGATCGCCGCGCAACGATCCGGACCTGATCCCAAAAGGTTGGCTCTTCCCGCAAAACGCCGTTCCGCCTCTCCGCCCGCGAGGCATACCTGAACGTCCTTCTCCATCCGAAGGCGGTTCTTGTCTGAGGAGTCGAACTCAGGCCCATGCTCAGGACGAAGAGCGTTCTGACCGGAACAGGTGCCCGCAGTACCAGCCTCCACGTTCGCCTTGATTGTGATGCGCTTGACGTGCTGCCCGAGAGCATGAAGCGCTACCGCGTGGCCTGCCTCGTGGTACGCAGCGCGCTCCCGACTCGTTTTGCGCGCCGCCCTTTCTCGGGGAGATCGCGCTCGCGTCATGGCTTCGGGAAAGGAAGCATTCGCGAGAAGTTCGTCGTCCACGTCGGATCTCATTTGCGCCCCTTCCGTTTGCGCGCGCGCCTGATGATGTTTCCCTCTGTGTCGAACGTCACCCCTCCCACCTCCCCGTTGAGGTACCCCGTTAGCGCCTCCGTCACGATCTCCCAGGACTTCCGCCCTTCCTTCGCGGCTTGGATCTTTACGCGCCGCCAGACCTCGCGCGGAACTTCCGCCGTGATCTTGACCCGATCTGCACGCGCGCTCATGTCGCGCGCCTAACTGCCGGCTCCTGGCTCAGCCGGATTTGCTCTATCGAGCCGCCGCTCTCGGCGGCGATCGCGACGGATAAAGCGCGGACAGCCGCCACTGCGTCAGTGCGCCGGAGATCCCATTCCCCGAGATCTTCGTCATCCATCTCGTCAACCGCGCGCGTCAGTCGCTTCGCGGCCTCCGCGTAGGCTGAAATCTGGAAGAGAGACAACTCCACCTCGCCCATCAGGTTCTTCGCTGATGTGCGCGCGCTCACGACGTCTCTTCTTTCGGCGAGACGAGGCGCGGCTTGGGGCGCTCATCTTCGAAGTGACTCGTTGTCTCGTTCTCAATGTCCAACTCCGCCTTCCAGCGGATTCCCCAGGACAACCCTTCGATCCCATTCAGGAGACGGCGGGAACGTCCGTCGTCCACCTTGAGCTCCATCAGAGTCCACGCGAGCTCTTCAATCGCTTCTGCCCATTCTCGGACGTGAACCGCCGCGTCGTGGTACTTCACGTTTGCGGGACCGCAAGCCTCGCACTCAAACCCGTGGTCGCAACTGTCTCTCTCGAGCATCATGGTCTCCCTTCTCGCGCGCATCTCGCGCGTGTTACGGGAAACTGTAATCCCGTCAAGAGACGAATGCAAGGGTTTTGTCTCGCGCGCTGCCGAGCTATTTCCTTTCGTCAAGTCGTGCGCCTCTCGACTACCATGCGGGTCTCGTTCTCGAGGAAGCTCAGAGACTCCCTCCATGAGCTCTTCGTTGGACGACCGGATCTGCCGCGGGAGGAGTTCAAACTTGATCCCGACGACGACCCCTGAGCCGGGCACTCATGAGCGGCGCCGGCCTAAGATCCCGGGGACGCCGCGCATGTCCAGGCGAGCGACCTCTATCTCTTTGAGGGCCTCGTCCGCTTTGAGTTTCTTGAGCTCCTCCGTCAACCGGGCGAGCTCCCTGTGGCTCTCGGCTATCACGTCGGCCGCGTCGTTCTGTAGCTTGACGTGCGCGAGCGACTCTTTCAGTAGCTCGGCAATAAGCTCGCTACGACGCCGCTCCTCGGCCGCGGCGGTCAGGCGCGCCAACTCGGCGGCCGCTACGCGCTCGTCCTCCGCCGCAATCTCGTGAGCCTGCTCCGCGAGCTCGAGCGCCTCCCGGGCTTCCCCGAGTGCGGTCGTGACCTTCTTGATCCGCGCCCCGTCATCAACGCGAAGCGCGGCGGCACGTTCGTCTCGTAGCTTCGCGATCGCCGCCTTCGCTTGCTCGAGAATCCCGGCCTTCTGTTCGCGGCGCGAGACCGCCACGCGATGAGCTTCCTCCGCGTCCAAGAGTGAGCGGGCGGAGTCCGACTGCTGCTGTGAATTCTTGATCGTCATGGGTTCCCCTTCTATGGAGTCGGTGTCGGAGTCGGCGTCTCCTGGACGACACGGCCATAGGTGCCGTCCTGGCGCAGGACCCAGAGCTCACCGTCCTTCCAGCGAATGCGACTGCCGAGCGTGTCGTGCTGCCCGAGATAGACCCGCGCGGTCGGCGTCCGAGTCGGCGTGACTGTCGGCGTCGGCGGCCGCGGAGTCCTCGTGGACGTCGGTGTCCGTGTTGGTGTCCTCGTTCTCGTCGGCGTGGCAGTTTGCCCGGCGACAGGCGCCGCGAAGAGCACGAGGAGCGTCAGAGTCAGGAGCCGTTTCGCAATCGGTTTCATCTCTTCTCCTTTTCAACTGTTGAAGTCCGGACGTTGAGAATCTCGAGCGCCCACTCCAGAGCGTCGGCCTCCTGCAGCTGGAGAAAGGCTTCCTTGCCCAAGTGAAACCTTCGGCCGATTTCAGTCCGGCGGTAACTGAGCATCTTCCGAAGGGTTAGCAAATGCCGATCGCGCTCAGCGGCCGACGCGACGCTCACGAATTCCTCCCGGCGATTCGCGCCGCTTCGCGTTGGCACCTGCAGGAGAGCGGATGCGACCGCCCCTCGTAATCGCGGAGCTTCTGCAAGGGGAACGGCTCGCCGCCTGAGCACGGGAGACGACAGCCCGCGAGGTGAGCGCGCAATAACCCGGCGCGTGACATCGGCAGCCGCGCCCCGCACGCGGCGCACGTTGCCTTCCGGTTCGCGTTCGCGTTAGGCATCGCTCAGGAGTTCCCCGCGGTACGCGATGTGACGAGTCGGGAGGCCCGCAAAAGCGCGATCGTCAGCGAGCAGTGCCAGGTGACGACGCGACCCGACTCAGGATCGACGACGGTCCACACGCAACGGCCATTCAGGTCGCGGTCCGGCACGAACCAGAACTGTTCCCGCCACGTGTACCCGTGAAGATCGGTCGCGCCGGACGAGCTCGCGAATGTCTTCGTCGCGAGGTCCTTCGGCACGTACGAATCCACGACTGAGGGTCGGTACGCCGTGACCGGCCGCTTCCGTCGAATCACCGTCGCCTCCGCTGACACCGTTCGCAGTTCTCGTCATGCCGGGCGAACTTCGGAGGCTCAGCCGGAAATCTCTCACCATTGGCGCAGATCGCGTCACACCGCGCCAGGTGCGGGGCGAGCCGGCCTGCGGCCACAAGTACGTCCGTCCTTCCGCATGTCTCGCAGCGTTCAATCCGGGGAACGCCGATCGGCGGCCCGCTCACGAGCAAGAGCAGCTCCCCGGATGCGTCGGCGCGTGCTCGCGGCGCTCTTCCCTCGGGATAGATCCACCGCGGCAAGGCAGGCCGCACGGGGCGAAATGGAAGGCGGTTCGACCGTACCGTTTACGGAGCCCTTCCCTGCCGCACTGGTCACACGCGATCGCTCCCGGCGCGGTCTTCATTCCGATCGGGCGGCGACGGGTCTTCGCCGGGAGAACCGGCTGCGGTGTTGACGTCGCTGCGCTGCTGCCCGCTGGAGACACGATCGGTGCGGGAGACGAGGCAACAGTCGGAGGCTCCTGCGACTCCCGCCTGACGCCTTTGCAGCGCAGCCCGTAGGTGCGGCCGAGACTCTTGAGCGCACGGCGGAGACGGATCTCGGGCGCGACGACGTTCGCTGCCGCCTCAATGGTCACGAAGAACCGCTCGCGCGGTGTGCGGGTCCGGGCCCTCAGGACGCGGTCAGGCACGGGCGGAAACCCTCCGAGAGAGGGGAGGAACGCGAGGATTCCCGTACGCCAGCCGTAACAGGGGAGAGATCGACCCCGGGATCGTCAACGGTGACAGGCCTTTCGTGAGGTGACGCGCAGTTCTCATAAACCTGCGGCGCGCAAGGCGCGCTCTCCTCGAGCTGGCCGGCGCTGACGTTCGAGGAACGCCTTCACGTCGCCCGGCTGAAAGCGGATGGCTCGCCCTACGCGGTAGAAGCCGATCTCGCTCCTACGGGCAAGGGCGCGCACGGCCGCGGGCTTCAGGCGCAGCCATCCGGCGACGTCGGAAACGGTCAGGAGATCTTCCGGAGAGGCGACGCAATCTGTCACGCGACGCTCACCAGAGGCACCGCGAACGGACCAGACGGTTCGAGAGAAGGACCGCCCGCCGGCGAGCCAGGAGAGCCCGGTAGGAAGAAGACCGGACCCTTCCGCCGACGAGCGGGTCAGGCAGGGCGTTTTTCGGCGGAGCGGTAGCGGTCGGTCGGGGTGCGTTTCCTGACCCTTCGTTTCCCCCTTTTGAGTGGTTCCCAGTGGTTCCCGAGTGGTTCCCGGGAACCGGACCGTTCCAAGCCTCTGAGTGGTTCCCATCCCCTATAGGGGGAACCACTCGAGCGGAACCACTCAAACCGGAACCGCAGCGGTCTTCAAAAGCGCTATTCGCGCGGGAACCGCTCACTCGGTCACTTCCCAGAGGGTGGAGTTCCTAGAGCCCTTCGCGCCCCGTATCTCTCCGTCACCCTCGAGTTCGTCCAGCGCGGCTCCGATGAGTTCGGGCCGGGCCCGGACGTTCTGCCGGATCACCCGGCCGGTCTGCCGCGGCTTCTTGCGAAGGAACTGGAGGATGTCTTTTTTGACCGCGGCCATCTGCGCCTCGCGTCGGTGCTCCTCTCGGTACTCCGCTTCTTCGCTGGCGATGGTGCTATCCGTCTCGCTGAAGCTGGCGCGGTCCCGGTCGAATCCGAGCGCGATCTTCGGTTTAGTTCCGTCGCCCGGGCGGTTCCGAATTACGTGCAGAAAAATCGACGAGGACATGTCTCCCGAGAGGGAGAAGAGAGCGTCACTTTGATATTCGATGTCGGATGAGCCGAGGCCGCCGGCGAGAGCGTCGAGGTTGTCGGCCGGATTCTTGTGCGACCAAGACGCGCGGTTGGCTTTCGAGGAGATCAGGGCGACAGCCCGGTACTGCTGGGCGAGCGCCCGAACCTTCGACATCACTGCGTTCACGTGTTCTCGCTGGGTTGCCCAGTGGTCGTCTTTGCTCACCCGAGCGGTCTGCACGCCATCGATCACAAAGACGATCCGGCGCTCCGTGACGTCGACGCCGGTCAGCCAGCGGTCGACGGAATCGAGCACGGTGTCCGAGTCGGACGGCCTTGGGAGCCGGATCTCGAGCGGCGCGGTTCGGGGTTTCACCTTCGCCCGGACGCTCTCGTAGTCGTTCTCGAGCTCGCGGCGTTCGAACCCGAGTCCTTCGGTCATCATGAGAGCCGCCTGCCAAGCCCCTTCATCGAAGAAGAAGCAGATGACGAGCGCGCCGTACTCTTCCGCGAACCTTCGCGCGAGCTGGCAGAGAAGAACCGTCTTTCCGGCGCCGGGCGGCCCGAGGAAGACGTAGACGGACCCGTACGCAAGGCCCCCGCGGGAAACCCTGTCGAGCGTCGGGAGAAACCCGGTTGCGAGGCGCTCGCCGGGCGGCGCCATCGAGGACAGGACGTCATCGAGCGTCGGGAGCTCATTCCACCGAGCCGCGACCTTCGCCTTTGGTTCGCGGTTCTTTCCTTCTTGCGCTCGTCGCGCCTCCTCCTCGTCTCCGTAATCGTCGAGCGTTTTCGGTTCACCCACACTCCCGCCCCGCCCCTTTCTCGCGAGACTTCTCCTCGAACCAGCGGAGGTCGATCTCCTTTCTTGCGGTGACGATCAGGTCGAGCGCCTGCTCGGCGCCGCTCGTGGCAGCTTTGAGCTGCTGAATCAGTCGGCGCAGGCATTCCTCGAGCTCGGTCTCCTCGTCCGACAGGCGAGTCAGTCGAGAAAGGTCGCGAAAGGCGAGTTCGTCGATGTCTGAGCGGATTCCTGCTGCGGATCGGAGCGCGATGCCCAATCCGCGGAGGTTCCAGATTGTCTGGACCTTCTGAGAATTCACCGGGTCAGGCGGAGGCCACAGGCGTCGGGCGACATCGACAGCGTTTCCCCGGGTTTTCACGTCGTGAGCGCTCTGATTTCCTGTTCGATCGCCACGCCCGCCTCGAGGATCCTCCGAAGAGCAGATGAAAGGACCGCCGCCCGATGCTCCGCCGGCCCGCGGAGATGGCTGAGAAGTCGCAAGGCTCCAAGCGTTCGGGAAATCGCGGTCTCGCACGTGGGTGTATCCTTCCGGTTCGCTGTTCTCGTCCCCGGCCCTTCCGCGACTGCAACGCGGCGGGGCCTTCGTCTTTCTCGTCTCATCCACTTTTCTCCTGTGCTGCGCGTGCGCGCGGACTGCCCGCGTGCAGAATTGCGTCGAGATCGCGGCGGTAAATCCGGATTCGATTGAGGACCCGGAAGTGCGGAAGAGCCCCCGAGCGGACCCAGTTGCGGACGGTGTCCACGCTCAGGCGTGCTGCGTCGGCCGCTTCCTTGAGGGTTAGGACTTCGTCACTCATCTTAAGAAGGCCTCCTGCCTTCCAAGAAGAGTGTCGGGGTTATTTTCGGAAGTTCTGGTGGTCTAAGTCCGGGACTTACGGCGCCGTTTTGCGAGCGTGCGTTTCCTCTTCCGCGACAGACCGAGGGCGGCCCTAACCGTCCGAAGCGACGTCGTCGGGCGCCGGCTTCCTAGTCCGGACAACACCATCTCCTGGATCTTCCTAGCGTCGGCCCGGAGTTTCAGCGGGGATGCGTTGCCGTTCCGATACCACTGGGCCCGCTGCGCGTCGAGTAGCTCTACGAGGACTTCGCTGGTGTCACGACCAGCACCTTTCGCTTGGCGTGCAGCAGAGACGTAGATGTCAGCTATTCGCCCCTTGAGGACCCGAGCAACAGGCCCCCACTTCTCGCGGATCGCCTTCGCGCGACTGTTTGGGGGACCCATGATGCAATGAGCAGGACCCTTCAGCGCACGAAAGATTTCGTCCAACGCAGCACGGGCCGCTTTGCCGCAGTCGTCCCCCCCATCTGGCTCGTCGAAGTTCTCCCACGAGTCGTAAGCAAGGCCGATCAGCGTTTCACCGAGAAGCTCCGGGTCGATTTCGAGCAGTTGCCCGGACTGCGCCATCTGGGACAGCCGCTTCGCGACGGAACTTCTTCGCTCGTCGCTGCCTCCGAATTCGATCTTCACTGAGAGCCCCTCGCCCTCTCTCCCTCGCGGAAAGAAAAAGCGCGGGCGGCGACGGCGCGAGGGAGCCGCGGTTCGGGATCGGTAGCTAACCGAGCCCTAGCCGCCCGAATTCGATCCTACGTCTTCAAAAAGCTCCCCTCCAACTGGAACTCTCGTCGGCCTCGCGATCCTGCGAGCGCTCATACGCGACGCTGCACCAAAACGTCGAGCATCGCTCGTGCGTCGGGTCGTGCTTTTCGGCGTTCTCCTCACCGGGAAGTTCCGAGCGCGTTGGCGGGTCCTTCGTGTGATCGTTAGTAGTCATAGCCCTAAAAGGCGGAGCGCCACTCACGCGCCGAGCGCTCGAAGCCCTCACCGGAGGACGCATACCGGAACCCGCCGGCGCCGCGTGCGCGGAGATACGTCAATCCGTGAACGAAAGCATCCACTTGATCATCATGCGCGCCCGTCGGGAACGTGATCAGCTCGTCGATGAACGACGCTCGCCACGGCGCCGACGTCGGAAGGTGAACCTTTCCGGCCTCGATAAGAGGTGTCACGAGTTGCGCCCGGAGCTCCTTCGCCCCCTGCGCCTCTGCTGGCAGTATCGGCAGACGTGTTTCGCGTTTGAGTTCCTGAATGAGTGACTGACCGGACGCCTTGTCTTCGACGAGAACGGCTCCGGGCTTCCACTCCGCCGCAATGTCGGCGATCTTTCGCTTCAATTCGGGAAACTCGAGCCTGCCGCGCCACACGTTCAAGACGTAGAACGCGGAAGCACTCTCACCGATCGTGACGCATGACGAGTAGTCGTGATTTCCGCCGGTTTTGAATCCGGTATCCCACGCCTGAATGACGCGGCGAGTATCGGGGACGCCTTGGTAGGAGCCGAACCACTCCGCCTTGAAAATCGCTCCTCCGAGTGGGACGGGCCGGCCTTGGTAGAGGCTAGCGAAGAGCCACGGGCCGAGCTGCTCGCGGTAGCGCTCGAGGGCGGGGACGGGGTATCTCTGCGGCCAAAGCGCCTCACCCTCTTTCCGCCAGTCGGCTCCATCCGTCTCTGCGATCGCGGGAAGGTTGATGACGCGCCATCCTTCGGCCGGATGCTCGGCGAGAAGCCATCCAGCAAGATCGTCCTGATGCCATCTTGTCGCGACGACGACGATCGCCGCGCCGGGTCTCAGTCGCGTATAGACGACGGCGGAATACCAATCCTTTAGCGCCTGACGCACTGCGGCAGACGAGGCCTCCGCGAGGTCTTTGATCGGATCGTCGATGATGACGAGATCCGCGCCTCGTCCTGTGAGCCCGCCGCCGCGGCCGATCGCGAAGTAGCTTCCTCCCGAACTGAGGTCGAAACGTGAGGCCGCGGTCGAGTCCTCCGACATGCGAGATCCGGGGAAGACGGCTCGGTGCCGCGGATCGAGAAGGTTGTTCCGAACGCGCCGCCCGAATCCGTCCGCGAGCTCCTGCGAGTGTGAGGCGCCTACGACCGCGCGATCCGGATTCCGACCGAGATACCAGCTCGGAAATTGGATCGAGGTTTCGAGCGACTTGCCGTGTTGCGGCGGCATGGAGACGAGCAGGCGCGTGACTTCACCGCGCTCCACCGCCTCGAGTTCCGAAACAAGAACATCGGTGTGCCGCGCCAATTCGAAGGACGGCCAGAGGAGCGTCGAGTAGCACGCCAGGTCCTGAGCCGCCAGGCCAAGTAGCTCCGCGCTCACGGCTCGGTTTTCTTCACGAGCCTGAGTGCCGGCGGCGTTTGTCGCGCGAGGAAGGTTTCAGCGATGCGCTTCCCGGTCTCAGGGTCGAGATTGAAATTCACTACATTCACCGAGCGATCGCGGAGCTGCCCCAAGAGACGGGCTTGCAACTCGAGCTGACTCTCCGCTCGCCCGATCGCCTTCAACGCGATTCCGGAATTCTTTGCCTCCCGGGCCTCCTGAAGAATCTCCTTCGTCACGCGGCCGAGTCCCTCCAGCTTCTCCAACAAGTCGTCGCTCCGAAGCACTTCTCGCTCCTGTGCGGCTAGCGCAAGCGCCGGCGCGATATGCGCGCGGCTGTGCCTCTGAACGGCGAATCGTGAAACTCCGTATTTCCGGGCGAGTCGTGCGTCCGGTTGACGTTCGAGTAGCGCAACATCGATCGCGTCACGATCCGGGCTTAGGCAAACGGTGCAGGCTCGGCCCACAGTTGTCGCCTACGAGCCGAACGTGCTGCGAGGCTTGTACATTCTTTTCTCCTCCGCAGCGATCTTCAGGAATGCGTCGAGGTCCATATCCGGGCGCCGGAGCAGAAACTCCCGGTCCGTCGGGGTGAGGTCAGGGCTCGACTCGATCCGCGCCTTTCGATCGGCCGCTTTCTTCTCGCGCTCTTTCTCGCGCTGCACTCCAGCTATGTAAGCCTCGAGCCCGCCGGGCACGTGCTGCGCGATCCTACGTTCGACGTCGTCGAGGATGATCCCCGACTTCGCCGTGAGCTCCATTTCGCGAACCGATTCGCGATGCTCTGGCGGGATCGCGTCCTCCTTCTTCATTTCCAAGTATCGCTCCCGGGAAAGGTACGGATTCCGCGCGAGGAACCTCTCCTCGAACTCCGAGAGCGTTATGCTGGCGATACCACCCGCTGCCGCTTTCAGTCCCTTACCCTCCCGGTACGCTCGGACGTTCCGCTTTGCCTGGAGGTACTCCGCCAACGGAATCCCGGTTTTCTTGAGCATGCTCCGCTCGTCGCCGGTCAGTCCTGCCTCCGTGATGGCGCCTGTAAGGTAGTCGGATCTCTTCATTGGGCTTTTCCTCCTTCTCGCGCGTGGCATTTCTTGAACTTCTTCCCGGAGCCGCACGGGCAGGGCTCGTTTCGGCCGACCCTCGCAGAGAGTGCAGGAGCCTTCCGCCCGACAGACGACGCGGCTGCTTTCAAGATTCGACTCGCAGTCTGTCCTGGCGCGAGACGGGTGATCTCCCGACGTCCCAAGAGATCGGATGTCTGCTCTCGCGTGTGACCGAAAACGCTGAGAACGATCGCGAACTCGGGCGGAATCGAAAAAACGTCTTCGCTGGAGAGGCCCAAGCTCTGCTCAACAGTGATCAGCAGATGAGACCGTGGACACTTCTCACAGAACACTCGAAGGGCTGGCGAAGCGATCTCCTGAAGTGTATACACCGGCTCGGTCGTGAAGGAGGACTCGCTCGCCGATGACGTGTTGAGCATGTCCTCGATGCACAGGAGCGTCAGCGAGAGTTTCTCCGGAAGCGAGAGCGTCTCTGGAGCCATCGCGCTCATCGGCCGCGCTCACTGGATGGCGGCTTGTCCCACGGCCCTATTGGTAGCGGCGGAAATTCATCCGCCCGGCGCTGGGGCGGGAGCGGCGAGCCGCTTAGTCGCTTCAACGCCTCCGCGATCGCAGCGAGTGCGTGATGGCGGGAGGCGCCTTTCAGGATCGCCGCGCGCTGTTCGTCGGCCGCAGATGACGGCCCGATCCCGTTCTTCATACCTGTTTCCCGCGGCGCGAGGCTGGTGTGCCGCCGAGTGTCCGCAATGCCTCACCCGGCAAGACGATCGTGATGTCGCCCGAGTCCTTGTCCTGGGCTTGAATGACTTTGGCGATATAGGAGAGCCAATCGGCCAGAATCTTGGTGCCTTTTACGTCGCCGTCGCTCGCCCGGTTGATCGCGTCGACGATGGTTCTGGAGATCCGATCGCCCCCCGCTATCGGCGACGGCCTCTCCGGCGCGACACCGGTGGAATGTCGCATCGCGTCCCAGCCTTCCGCGATCTGCGGGAATCGCTCGCGCCACGTCGGGTCGTAGAGCGAGTAGTAGGGATGCGAGAAGTCGTCGGGGTACGGCTGACGACCCTTCGCCGGCGACTCGCCGAACGGCCCGCCGGGAAGCGGTGCGAACGTGCCGCCTCCGGTGACGCCAGCCCCGAGATCCTTCAGCGCGTCGCCGATCGCGAAGAGTGCGGCACTGCGATTGAGCCAGTCGGTTATTTCCTTGCCGATGGACTTGCCGACGGCGGCCGGGTTCTCCGACTGCGGCCGGAACCCCGTCGGCGGCTCCGGATAAACCGGCGTGACAGGCGGCACGATCGGTGGAGGCGGGGCGCCTTCATCCCATCCCGGAGGCGTAATCCACGGCGTGCCGAATTCGTCGGGCGGCAACACCTGGAAGCGCGGCGTGCCGGGACCCCACCGGCGCCCGCCACCTTCACTGTCACCGCCTTCCTGCGGCGGGCTCTTCACAAGGTCGATCCGCTTACGCAGCCGATCGAAGGCGTCTGCGAGATTATCCGCCGCGTCGCTTGCATGCCCCGTGAACTCCGTCCAGTTCGCTGCGAGCCGATCCGTCTGTTCCTTGAGCGCATCGGCCGTCGCCTGCCCGAGCGCGCGAAGCTGTTCGATGACGAGGTCCCGACCTTCGGTGAGCGCGTCCAACGCCCACTTGCGAAACTCTTCGCCCGCTTCCGGCCCGAGCTGCTGCCCGAGGCCGTAAATCTGCATGATCGTGTTGCGAAGCTCTTCGCCGAGCGCCTGGGCTTCCTGCGGGGAAGTGGCAGAGGCGAGCTGCTGCCGCAGTTGATTCGCATAGTTGCGTAGGTATTCGGCCTGTCCCTGATAGTCCGGGGCGCCCTCCGGCGTCTGGATGCCCGCGATCTCGAGGTCACGGATCGACGCGCCCCACGATGCGGTGACGTCGGCAATACCCTGCGCGATCTCGCGGAGAAAGTCCTGGACGCTCTCCCGCGCCTCGGTCGTTAGCCGATTGATTTCCGCTGCGGCTCGGATCTGTTCTGATAGGGGAAGGTCGCCGAGTACGTCGCCGAGCCGCTGGATCTCCTCGAACTGCTCCGTGATCTGCGATGCGAATGAACGCTGGTTCTCCCGATCCGCCCAGTCGAGCATCCCGCCCGCGCCGGCGAAGGGGCGGGAGAAGAACTCGAGCGACTCGCGCATACCGACGGTCGCTTCGACCAGCTGATCGAGCGCCTTCCGTGCGGCTGCCGGGTCCAGCTCGCCGAGCGCGGCCCAGATGTCGTTGAAGCGGTTGAGGGTGAACCCCATCGCCTCGAAGGCATGCGCGAAGATGGGGCGGAAGCTCTCACTGACCGCACGCGGAAGACCCTGCTCGAAGAACAACTGGAAGTCGCGCCAGAACGTTTGGCTCGCCGCGCGGCCCATATCGCCGCCGACCTCTCGGCCGACGCGCGGGATGATGTCGCCGATTGTGGCGAACGCCGCCGGTAACACCTCGACCGGAAAGCGCAACAACGTCCGGACAAGATCGCCGAATGCGTCGTCGTATGCCTGTCGAAGTTGCGCGAGCGCCGCACGAGCGGCGTTCGTCGAGACGTTCTGGATTTCCCCCGTGCGTCCCTGTCCACCGCCAGTTCTGTAATCAAAGAAGGGTTCACCCCCGCGAACGCCGTACCTCGCATAGGGATAGTCACGACCGACGGCGGGCTGGAAAAGCGCCGCGATGCCGCCGACGACTGCGCCGATGAGAGTTCCCCAACCGGGCAGGGCTGCGGTTCCTGCCGCTGCACCACTCAGAACGAGGCTCGTCGCCGTTGGTTGCGCCCTTCCAGGTGTGTGGTAGGCGCTGTAGATGTTGCTCCCGAGTCCAATGGCCGCGCCCGCGATCTGCCCCCATCGCGCTCGACTCTGCGCCTGGGCGGTGAGTGCCTCTTGCTCCGCGTTCGGGCCGGTGAACTCCTGCCCACCGAAGGAGAAGATTCCCGTTCCCGTCTGCGTGACGCGCCCGCCGCCGAACACCTGATCCAGCCCTTGCGAGAGGAGACGGACGAAGGCCTCCGCGCCGTCGCGCACCGATTCTGCGAACATCTCGCCTGCAATCCGTCCGAAATTCCTTCCGGAGTTCAAGGCTAAGTCGGTGAAGATGTCCACCATCGGCTGCTCGAAGCGTTCGGTGAACTGCTGCGCGGCCTCCTCGGCGGCACGCTTCAGGCTCTCGGCGGTCTCCTGATCCATCCGTCGCCGCGCCGCCTGCTCGGTCGCGATCTGACGGGCGATCTCGCGCCCCTGATCTCCGAGGAAGGCGCCGGGGATTCCGGGCTGCGCGATGTCGAACAGGTTCGCGAGCGTGCGGCCTTGCGGGATCGGTCGATTCAGTAGATCGAGCGCCGCACGGAGCCGCCGATCGAGAACTCCGCCCGTTCGCTCGGCCTCTTCACCGAGCTTGCGAATGCGGTCTGCGTAGTAGTCCGCACCCGCGCCGCTCTTCCCGGTCTGCTGGTCAATGAGCGCGATCGCTTCCGCAAGGATCTTCTGTTCTCGAACTGCCGCCGCGCCGATCCCGGCCAGCTTTTCAACTTCCTCGCGCCACTGGCGCGTCGCGTCGGCGGCCTTCTTCGCGAGCTCTTCCGCCTCGCGCGAGCGATCGTTTATTCCGCGCTGGAGATCCTCCTGGACCTTCTCCATCTCGCGGAGGCCCGCTTCCGCACCGATCCCGCCCTCGCGTCCCTGCCGCCGGCGGTTGATACCCGCAATGATCTGCGGGAGAAGGTCGCGCGTCCTTTCGGTGAGGTTGAGGTTGTTGACGAGCTCCGCATTCGTGCCGCGCAGCGCCTCTGTTGAAATCGAATTCCAGCGCCGCCACGTCTCGGAGTTCTCCTTGAGGAATTGATCGAACTGTTTCCCGATGCGCCAGCCCTCGGAGAAGGCGAGAAACACTCCGCCCGCAACCTTCGCGACGTTCCCGAGCGTGCCGCCGAGTCCCTGAATGGACCCCTGCAATCCGGTCCAGTCGTGCGTCGCCCGCGCGACCTTCTGTTGCTCGTCGTTGAATTCGCGCTGATAGCGGATCGCGTCCTTGAGCGATGCCTTGGCCGAGTCGTAGATTTTCCGCTCGGCCCCTTCAAGCTGCTGCGCCGTCTGAATCGCCCCGCCGTGGGCGGTCTCGATCTGTTTGATGCTGACAGCGAGCGCGGCGAGCGACTGGCGTCCGATCGTCCCGCTCTGCGCCCATGAGGTGCCGATGCCCTTGATCTGATCCCGGAGCCGATCGAACTGCGGGTTGACTTCTGCGACTGACGCCTTGACTTGCTGATTCGATTGCTGCGCAGCTTGCCCTATGCGCTTTTGATCCTGAACGATGGAATTAACGACACTCCCGGACTCGTTGACGGCGCGGAAGATCATTTCGACGACGTTGTCTCTCGCCATTTATCGGCTCAGCGAAGACCGGGCGGCCCGGGACTTCTCGCGGGCCGAGTGATCTCTCCGTCGCCTCTCGATCTCGCGCCGGCACGCGAGTTCTACGAAGGAGGAGATCGTTTCCTCGGGCGGTGGCCCTACTTCGCGCCGCACCTCTTCATCGAGCTCCGGGGGGATCGACACAGACCACCGGCGCCTAACGTCTGCTACTTCGTCATGCGGGGTCGAAGACATATGGGAGTGGTATCTCTTCTTCCCATTTTCCTGACGGTTGCCTTTTCCAGGTAGAGCTTTTTTTGGGAAAGGCGAATCTCTGTCGGAGGGCGGGGATCCCCTTCGTCGGATCGATCGGCACGATGCCGCGCCGAGATACCCAAGCGAAGAAGGACCGGGAGTGCGTACTGATGCTTCCGCCGCGTGCTGACTGCACGGCCGAGCAGGTAGAGGCGCCTGAGGTATTTCTCAACGGTCTCCGTCGTCACCTGGCGGAGATCGCTCACGTCCATTTCGTCGGCAGAAGTCGGTGACGGCTCGCCGGTAGGTCTCTAGCGCGCCCTCGGAACGTCACTATCTAGCGAGATCTCGCTGCACCCTCTTAAGAAACTTCTCGCGTTGGCTTGCGTCGCCGAAGTCGAAGACGCTATCGGTGTGTCGTTTCAAGGTCTCAACCTCTAAGCCCAACTCCTCTGACTTAACGAGCCCGCCGGACCGGTACAGGCAAACGGCTTCCAAACTCGTTCGATGGCGTTTGGCTATGTCGAACTTAACGGTCGCCGGCGAAAGTGATCGGAGGCGGGCAGAGAAGTTATCGGCACTCAGATCTACGGTCTCGACTACGACGTCACGCGGGCGTTTCTCGACGATCGGGCGGTAGCCGAGCTTGAACTCCAGCTGTTGGTGCCTGACCTTGATAGGGTATTTCGTTCCCACGAATGGCATCAGGCGGCGAGTCTCGAGCTCCCTGCGCACGGTTCGGAGCAATTTCTCCTCCGCCTCGATCCGAGCCGCCGCGGCAACTAATTTCGCGGGGCGGACGAAGAAGTCGAAGAGTTTGAGCAGCTCTTTGTCGAGATCAGCGGTGACGGCGCCGCGCGGCTGCGTGAACTGCAAATTCCCGGCAAAATCAGCCGCTAGCCCGTGAAAGTACGCATCGGAGAATACGTCTGCCTCAGCCTCATCGAACAGGACTTTTGTCTCTTTCCCTAAAGGACCGAGCTGCAATTTCAAGGCGTCAACGTACTCGGAGACGATCGCAAGATCGACTTCATCTGTGCGCCGTTGCAGCTCGCCGGCGAAGGGTTCAAGAAAGCGGGCAGCGGCGTAACCGATCGTCGGCGCACGCAGAATCACTCCAATGTTTCTGGCTTCGTCGCGAAGAGGATTTGCTACGAAGCGCGCGAGAACGTAGTCGCACGGGATTTCGGTCATGCTGCTCCCCCCTTCCAACCAGGGAAAAGGTGGCGGTGTGATTCCAACACTTTTTCGACCTGAGTGGCCTGCTTCTGGATGAAATCCGAGTAAATAGCTCGGTTCTCGGGCGACAGATCCCACTCGGGCGGCACCGCTGAGAGTGTCTTCTCGATCTGATCGGCTGAAACCCTGGCCAGCTTCGTGAGCACTTCATCGAAAGGTGACTCGCCTTCGATGAGTCGGGCCATCCCGGGCACATGGCTCTGGCACCAATGCGCCACTCGTGCGGGAAGATTATTCAGGCTTCCCGGACCACCAAAGCAGTGCCCGTGATCGATAGATGAAACGTAATAGGCCGTGGGATCGAAGTCTGGCCTCACGACGAGGCAGTGCTCCATCTTGCGGTCGGTGTTGTCCATCCATATATCGAAGGCGAAGAAGCACGGGAAGGCCTTCCTGTTCGCGCACTTCGCCAAGTGACCTTCGACCGCTTTGTTCTCGACACCACGTAACCGGTGACTCCCAAAATGAAGACCTTCACTAACTGGACGGGAGTGAACGGTTTTGAGCCATTCGTTGGCGGGGACATCCAAGAACGCACGTGTGATCTGGACGAGTGAAACCTGTGGAGTTGGAAGATCGATGAGCCGCCCGAGCAGCCCGGCGACCAGCTCGTTCGTGAGCACCTCAACGCCTCGCGAGCTTTGCTGGTTTTCCTTGAACTTGACGTTGTAGACCTCATCGTCGTCGCAGCGAATGAAGACCGATTGGGAACCGCCCGGCTGTACTGGCCTCCCGACGAACTCCCTGGCTCGGACGGTCACGACCAGGCCGCTCTCCGCCGAGTTGTCCGAAGAGCCCTCCACGGTACGCGGACATTAGCTCAAGGACCGCAGCCCACTGTAACGGCTTTTGTACCAGATGACGACGTACACCGACCGCTTTCGACGCACTTAGACGACGAAAACAGCACTCACCCGAGAGCGAGAGAAGGCCCATATCTATTGGGTTTTCTGAGGATTCGTGGAAAACGAGGCGCGCTTTCCTGAAACCTGCGCGTCTACCAGTTCCGCCACTTTCGCGGGGGACCGGAAGGTTAGTCGCAAGCCTCTTTGGAATCAAGAGCTCACGCACGAGGATTCGAGACGCTCCTCGCTTCGGTTTGGCAGCTTCCGGACACAGGTGTGACGGCTGGCGTGGCGGATCGCGTTCGGAGGGAGATCGCGCCGGCGGGCATGTTCAGCGGGATATGATCGTGCTGCCGGTAACCGTCGTGCGCAAGGCCGCTCTTGTTGCGTGTCTGATGCTCCTCGGCGCTCCCGCTGCCCGGGCGACGGCGACAGACACGTCCGTCACCATCGACTTCGAGAGATTCCCGGGACCGGACGGGATGCTCGGGACGGGGGACGACACGTTCCCGGCCTGCGACACGAACGGCATCTGCGAATTGCTCGTTAGCCAGTTCGCGGGCATGGGGATCACGTTCACGTCGGGCTTGCTCCTCCAGAGTGGCCTGTTCCCGGCGAGTAGCTCGTCGAACCACTACGTCTCTTCCTCACCGCCGGACGCCACGTTCTCGATACCCGTGACCGGAATCTCGATCACGTCCTACTCGTTTTGGACGGCCACGCTGTACGCCCTCGATGAGGCTGACAACGTCATCGCCTCGAACACGCTGACGAATCCGAATCCAGGCTCGTCCTTCTTCCTGGGCACCTTGAGCGTGTCGACCAGCATTTCCATACGGCGGTTCACGGTCCTTTCTGCCGGCTGCCAGATCGGGGAGAGGTGCGACCAGATTCTCAACCTCGACGATCTCGTCCTGACTTTGAGCCCCTCCGTGACTGGTGTGGCGATCGACATCAAGCCGGGGGGCTTCCCGAACAGCATCAACCCGCGGAGCCATGGGAGGATCCCGGTGGCCATTCTGACGACCGACTCCTTCGATGCCACGACCGTAGACCCAACCACAGTCCGTTTCGGAGCGACCGGGACCGAGGCGGCCCCGATCCGCTGGGCCCTGGAGGATGGGGACGGAGATGGGGACACGGATCTGATCCTCTATTTCAGCACGGAGGCCACCGGCATCGAATGTGGCGACACCAACGCGTCGCTCACTGGCGAGACGGTGGGTGGGCAGGAGATCGAGGGATTGGATTCCGTGAATACGGTGGGGTGTCGCTAAGAACCGCGCTCGCCCTGCTTTCGGTCGCGTTCGCGGCCGCCGCCCTCGTGTTCATAAGACGCCGATCGACTCGACCCTGCTTCCGCGACGACTCGGGCGCCATCCGCCACGGCGTGATACTCTGTATGCCTCCGATCCCTCCGACGGCCCTCCTCGCAAGTGTTCGCCCGTCGCCGGTTTTCGGCGAGAAAGCGAGCGTTTCTCGATGAGCACGATCCGAAGCTGGCATTGCAGAAACTGCGGGCGGACCAATCAAACCGAGATCGCGATGGACGGCCACGTCAAATGCGAGTCCTGTCGATGGGTCATGAGGATCCAGCCGAGTCGAGCCCGAGGGGGCGAGACCCGCGGCCAGCTCTACCGCCGACCCCTTCCGTCCGCGCCTAGCGGCCCGCCGGCCACCCGGACCAACGGGCCGCTGATCGACCAATCCGCCAGCCGCTAGGGCCCGACCTCGATTTTGCCGAAGTAGCCGTTCTCCTCCTCGTCCGGCCCCGCCGCAAAGTACAGAACGTTGAGCGGTCCGGAGGCATGGCCGTTGCCGAACCCGATTCCCCACAGGCCGTCGACGACGAGCGCGCGCTTGCCGCTGCGCAGGAAGCCGCCGTGGTGCCACTCGCCCTCGTCGTCCTTGCAGTAGGCGTTGATTTCTCCGTCTCCGAAGTTGCCGACGAGCAAGCAGCTGCTGAACCGGCCGAAATCCGACGGCGCCATCGCGACGCCCCACGGAGAGTTCAGCTGACCGTGGTCGGCGACCGCGGCGATCAGATTGCCGTCGGTGTCGAACTCGCGCACGAAGCCGTGACCCTGGCCCGCGACGTCGTCGATCCCGGACTTGAGCGCGTACGTGACGAAAATCGAGTCGCCGACGGCCTGGATGCCGAAGGGGCAATAACCCGCCGGGATGGTGTCGTCTTCGAATTCACCGGCCGTATCGAATTCCGTGAACGTCCCGTCGATGCTCTCTACCTTGCACTCGCCAAAATCGGTGGTGAAAAGCGTGTCGCCGTGGATCGCCAACCCCTTGTAGATTGACCCCGGGTCAGGCGTCCCGGAGGCGGGAAACACGACCGCAGCCTGCGTGCCGCCGTTCCACCCCAGGATAGTTCCATTTTCGGCCGCCCACATGAACACGGCGTGCGACATGTTGGACAGCAGGAACTGCGTGCCGCCGTACCAGACCATCCCGGTGGGAGCGCCGGGGACCGTCACCTCCAGACCGATCTTCACCCCCTCGCCGGTGTAGATCGTGGCCGAGTCGGTCCCGTTGTTCGCGACCCACCACGGGCTCGTCGGGCTCGCGGCGATTCCCCATGCGTTGACGAGTTTCGGGTCGACGACCGGGAACCCCTCGTCCGTTTCGTTTCCGACGAGAATCGTGGCCTGATAGCTGTTCTTCTCGGCCGCGCGCGCGAACCCCACCGTCGCCGCGGCGACGAGCAATACCGCAAGCAAGAGTTTTCCGCGATACATGCTGATTCTCCTTTCCGGGATCCCTGAAGCGATCGACCCTCAGTCTTCCGATGGACCGGTTACGTTGATGACGGCGTTGTCCGACGTTCCGTTGCCGGTCGGCGCCGTGCACATGACGGTGACGCTGTTCGTCGGCCCGGCTGTCAGCTCCTCGCTGTCATTGACGAGCGTGCACGAGATCGAGTCGCCCTTCCGGGAGTGCACGGTCATCGTGTAGATGCCCTCTGAAGTCTCCTCGACGTCTCCTTCGACTCCTTTCGTGAGATGGAGCGCGTAGAAGTACATCGCGCCCGCGCACTCTCCGGCATACGGGGTGCTCGAATCCTCGTCCTGGCACCAGATCCAGAATCCGAACGGACCGAAGTCGCCGAATCCGGTCCCGCTGAAGACGATCTGCTCGGAGTGGCGGTCTCCGCCCTGTCCCGGAGCCGCCGATGCCACCGATCCCAGAACGAAGAACAGCACCGCCACGAACACTCCGACCAACGCACGATTCTTCGTCATCCTGTCCTCCTTCTCTCGGTCACCGGACATCAGCGACCTCTGCGCGGCGCGTGCAAGCGATGCGCCCCGGGACGTGTCCTTTAGCCGACGCTTACTTTTGGCGCGTTCGTGAACCGATCGTGAACGCGACGAAGAAGTCGTCTGAGCACCGTCGGATACACTGCGCGCGTGGTGCCCCGCGATTCGGAAATCCTCGAAAAACTCCGCGAAAAAGGTTCGCGGATCGTGTCTTTTCGCGATCTCGCCCGGAAGCTCCACGTCCGTGATCGGGACGAGGACGCGCTGCGGGAACGTCTCGAAGCTCTGGAGCGGCGCGGCGACGTCTCGCGCGTTCGCGGGGAAAAGTATTCCGCGATCGAGTTCACCAACCAGGTCGCCGGCAGAATCACGGTGCGCCCCGAGGGGTTCGGCTTCCTGCTCGTCAAGGACGGCCCGGACCTCTACATTCCGCGCGCGGGAATGCACGGCGCGATGGACGGAGATACCGTTCTCGCCCGCGAGGAGCGGACCCGCTCGCGCGGACGCGCGGGCTCGCCGGACCGGACCGCGGGCACGGTCGTCAAGGTCCTCGACCGCGCGCGGGAGCGCGTGGTCGGACGCTTCGAGAAACAGGACGGGCGCGCAGTCGTGCTCCCGTACGACCCGAGGATCGATGCGATCGTCCGGATCGCCGACGGCCGGACCCACGGGGCGCGCGAGGGCGAGATCGTCGAGGTGCGTTTGACGTCGTTTCCCGACGCCCGGCGGGTCGCGCAGGGCGTCGTCGAGGAACGACTCGGATTTCTCGGGGAGCCCGGAGTGGACATCGAGATCGTGCTGCGTTCCCACGGCCTCCCCCCGCGCTTCCCGGAGCCTGTCATCGAGGAGGCCGAGCGCTTTCCGCTTCACGTGCGCACCGAGGACCTTCTCGGCCGCCGCGACTTCCGGGACCGGCGCATCGTCACGATCGACGGAGAGACCGCGAAAGACTTCGACGACGCGGTGGAAATCGAGCGCACGGCGTCCGGCTTCCGGCTCGGCGTGCACATCGCGGACGTCTCTCACTACGTGAGGGAAGGGACGGCGCTCGACGACGAGGCACGGTCCCGCGGCACGAGCGTTTACTTCCCCGGCCGGGTCCTCCCGATGCTGCCCGAGCATCTCTCGAACGGGCTGTGTTCGCTGAACCCCGGAGTCGAGCGCCTCGTTCTCTCGGCGCTGATCGAGACCGATCGAAAGGGCCGCGTCGTCTCCGCCGATTTCGTCAAGGGCGTCATCAAGAGCTCCGAGCGGATGACCTACACGGAGGTCGCGCGGCTGCTCGAGATCGGGCCGGCGCATGCCGACAAGGAGCGCTACGGGCCGCTCCTGGAGGACTTTCGCGACATGGCGGCCCTCGCCGCGAAGCTGCGCGAGCGGCGGGAGGCGCGCGGGTCGATCGACTTCGACCTTCCCGACGCGGACGTCGTTCTCGACGACGCAGGTCTCGTCGTCGGCATCGTGCCGGAATCGCGCAACGTCGCGCACCGCCTGATCGAGGAGTTCATGCTCGCGGCGAACGAGGCGGTCGCGAAGAAGCTCCTCTTCGCGAAGCAGCCCGCGATCTATCGCGTCCACGATCCTCCGGACCCGGACCGCCTCGTCGACCTGCGCGAGGTTCTCGAGGACTTTGGCTACGAGCTCAAGGGCGACCTCGACGAAATACCGCCGTCCGCGTTCCAGAAGATCCTGAAGGCGATCGAAGGGAATCCGGAGGAGCGGCTGCTGACCGACCTGATTCTCCGGGCGCAGAGGAAGGCGCTCTACAGCGAGGAGTGCCGGGGCCACTACGCGCTCGCGGCTCCCTACTACTGCCACTTCACGTCGCCCATACGCCGCTACCCCGATCTCGTCGTGCACCGCCAGCTCTCGGCTCTGATCGAGGCCGGACGTCCGGTGGCTCCGAAGGACTTCGAGACGATCAACGACCGCCTTCGCGAGATCGCGGCGTTCTCTTCCGACAGAGAGCGCCGCGCGGAGGCGGCGGAGCGCGAGAGCCTCCTCTGGAAAAAGATCGTCTTCATGAAGGACAAGATCGGCCGCGAGTTCGACGCGTACGTCACGGGTGTGACGCAATTCGGGCTCTTCGTCACCCTCCAGGATTTCTTCGTGGAGGGGCTCGTGCCGGTGTCGAGCCTGGGCGACGACTTCTACGTCTACGAGGAGAAACAGCACCGGCTGCGCGGACGCTCCGGCGGAAAGGTCTTCCGCCTGGGGGACTCGATTCGCGTCCAGCTGAAGGGGATCGACGAGGTGCGCCGGCGGCTCGACTTCCGCATCGCGGGCGCCGCGAGCGCCCGCCCGGAACCGAGAGTGCGGAAGGCGCGCGCCGCAGGGCGATGAAGCGCGTTCTCCTCGTCCTCCTGGCTCTCGTGGCGATCGCGTGCCGCGAGCGTGGGCGTCCCGACCCGAGCATCCGGATGGCGGTCTCCCACGATCGGGAGACGGAGGACGGAGGCTCCGAGCTCGGCGGCTCCGTACCGACGACGCTCGTCGTCCCGCCGGAGGTGACCGCGGCTTACTCGGGAGTCCGGATCGCCTGGAAGGACTCGCAGACCGGGAGGGAGGGAGCCGTGGACGTTCCCATCGGCGGCTCCGCGAAGATCCCCGACTCGGATCTCGAGATCCGGACGGACGTGTTCCTTCCGTCGTTCTCGATGTCTTCCGAGGAGATCACGTCGACGGGCATTGGCCAGGAGAACCCGGCCGCGCGAATCGCGGTCGTCGAAGGGGGCAAGGAAGTTTTCGCGGGCTGGATCTTCAAGCGGTTCCCGGACGTCCACCCGTTCCAGCATCCGCGGTTCTCGCTTCGGCTCGAAGGGGGCGTCCCCCGGAAGACGGCGTGAGCGATTTCCGCGTCGTCGTCGCCGGCCGGCCGAACGTCGGCAAGTCAGCGCTCTTCAACCGACTGCTCCGCCGCCGCCGATCCCTCGTCCACGACCAGCCGGGCATGACCCGCGACGTCCTCGAGCTCGAGGCGAGGATTCCCGACGGCCGGACGTACCGTCTCGTCGACACGGGCGGTTACGACCCGGAGGGAAAGGAGAAGATCCCCGCGGCCGTGCGCGAGAAGGCGATCCACTCCATCCGGAACGCCGATCTCGTGCTCCTCGTCACCGACGCCTCGGCGGGAGTCCTGCCGGGAGACCGTGCCGCCGCGCGCGCTGCCCGCGAAGCCGGCGTCGAGACGGTCGTCGTCGCGAACAAGATCGATCGGAAAGAGGGGAGCGAAGGGGAGGTCGAGGCGTGGGAGCTCGGGTTCTCCGAGGTCTATGGCGTCTCGGCCGAGCACGGAATCGGAGTCGACGAGCTCGTCGACGCGATCGCGGCGCGGCTGCCCGCGGCGCCCGCCGAGAGCGGGGACACCGAACCCGGCAGACAGGACGCGAGAGACGAGGAGCATGACCGCCGCCGGTCCGAGATCGCCCTCGCCGTCGTCGGCCGGCCGAACGTCGGAAAGTCGTCGCTCGTCAACGCGCTCCTTGGCGAGGAGCGCGCGATCGTCTCGGACGTCCCCGGCACCACGAGGGACTCGGTCGACATCCACTTCGAGCGCGGCGGAAAGACCTTCCGGATCGTGGACACCGCCGGAATTCGGCGCCGCGCGAAGACGGAGCAGGGGCCGGAGGTCCTGTCGGTCGTACAGGCGCGAAAGCGGATCGAGGAGTGCGACGTCGCGCTGTTGGTCATCGACGCCGCCGAAGGTCCGACCGGCCAGGACGCGGCGGTCGCCGCGTTCGCCCACGAGTCGGGGAAGGGCCTGGTGCTCGTGGCGAACAAGTGGGACCTCGCCGGGCCGGCGTCGGAGGAGGCGTCCAAGGAGCTGGAGGCCGCCGTCCGCGAGCGGTTCCCGTTCGCCGGCTATGCGGAGATCCTGCGGGTCTCCGCGCGCACGGGCCGGGGGATGGTGCGGGTGCTGCCCGCCGCCGCGCGCGCCGCGGAGAGCCGGCGGCGCCGCATTTCGACGGGGGAGCTCAACCGGGTCCTCGGCCGGGCCCTGCGCGACTCGCCGCCGCGGACCGAGCGCGGCACGCGCCTGACCGTCTACTACGTCGCGCAGACGGGCATCGGACCGCCGACCTTCACCCTGGTCTGCAACCGGGAAGAGCCGCTCCACTTTTCCGAAAGCCGGCGGATCGATAACCTGATTCGCGGGTCGGCGGACTTTACGGGTTCGCCGATCCGGATCTCGGTGCGCGGGCGATCGCGCGAGGGCAAGCGCGGACGCCGGAAGTCGCGTTAGAGTTATCGCAATGGCGAAGGCCGAATCCCAACTCTACAAACCCGCGGATGCTTGTCGGATGGCGGAAGTCGCACCGTACGTCCTCCGCTACTGGGAGACCGAGTTTCCGGCGCTCTCGGAGGGAAAGGAGAAGGAGGGCGCGCGCCTCTACACCGCGCGCGACGTCCAGATCATCGCGCGCATAAGGCAGCTCCTCTACGACGAAGGCTTCACCGTCGCCGGCGCGAAGAAGCGCCTCGAGGCGGAGATCTTCGAGGGCCGTTTCGACGAAGGGGCGAAGGCGCCGCCGTCCGCCGGAGAGCGACCGAGGCCCATCGCCGCGCCGGTCGCACCCGAGCCCGCGAAGCCCGTAGCGCCTTCCGCTGCACCGACTGCGTCCGCGCCGCCGCCGGTCGAGGCGCGACAGTCCACATCGGCACCGGCCGCGCCGTCCGGTTTTCCCGAGCGCAATGCGGTGATCAAGGAGTTGAAGGACATCGTCCGGTTGCTCGAGAGACCGAAAAAGCGCTGACGATTCGCGGCGCATCTCTCCGCGTCGTTTGACACCGCGCCGCTCCGCCTGCTCAAATGCCCCGTCCCGGTCGGGACGTGGCGCAGTCTGGTAGCGTACCTGAATGGGGTTCAGGGGGTCCCGGGTTCGAATCCCGGCGTCCCGACCAAAATCTTTCTCACGAATTCCAACGCATCGAAATCTAAGCTGCGAAATTCAAAGGGCTTCCGCTGATTCGGGCGGAAGCCCTTCTTTTTTCCCAGGTCGGTGGAATTCGGCGTTTTTGGAGTCCGAACACGGACACAAACACGGACACGTTGGAGTGCATAGCCAAAGCTAAGCCGACATCCCGCGAACGGAATCAGCCCGGCGGATGCCGGGCTTTTCTTCGGTCAGGAACTCCGGCGAGCCTTCCCGGTCCTCTCCTGCTTCACCCGGCGGAAATTCAGGTGGTCGACGAGCTTCTTGTCGAGAATGACGCCGACGCTCTCGTATCGCTTCCCGGTCAGGCTGTCGTAGTGGATGCGAAATCGAGTCGCGTCCCAGAGTTTGTTTTGTGGGAAGGTCGTGTCGAAGGCTCTGCCGGGTCCGACCGGCGTAGCCGGAGCCGCATCTTCCATCCGAGGAAGTTCGACTCCGTCGAGCTTCGCGAGCTTGTACCTGACGTTGACGGCTGGGCCTATTCCAATATTGCGGAGAAGAAGAGTTCCGCCGGACATCTGCAAGGGGAACACCGCGTCGTACTCCGTCCCGCTTGGCGGCTCGATGCGGACCGGCTCAAAATCCGGCGTCAGGCACGGCTTGACCAATCCCTCCGCCTGCTGGAACGCGGCTCGCGTGTAGCCAACAACGGCGCCGAGAGTCGCCGCCAGGACGAAGAAGGTCGCTATCGCGACCAACAGGGTCAGCACTTCAACGTTGCACGCAATCCAAGCCCACATCTGTTCTTTACCGAGTCAAAGGGCTAGGCTCCGCGGCCCGAAGCGGCGAGTCCCGTAGCCTTCTTCCACCAAGCCTCGGGCGTCATCCGGTACGGCTCCAGGTGCGCGAGGAGACGCTTGCTCGGTTGCTGGGTCGTGTAAAGGCCGGTCTGCCTCCATGACTCAGTCTTCGTCCATCCCATCGATTCGCCGATCGCGAGCGCCTCTGCCTGCGTTAGGGCGTATGTCACCGGCTCAGCGCCGCCGCCGAGTCCCCAAACGAAAGCGTGCAGGAGGTTGCGAAATGGGGCGTACTTCCGGTTGATCGAGAAGGACCGACCCGTCGCGGCCTTCATCTGAATCGGGACGGCGACGAACGTCGAGACGCGAGAGTCCCGATCCACGTAGGCGATTAGGTCGATTCCGCGATCGCGTTGCGGAACTGCCACCTCCAGCCCCACGCTGAGCAATTCCTGGATAAGCCGGTGCCGGCCGATGATTTCGACGAGGGCGGGCTCGGTGGAACTCACGCCTAGCCGCGATCCTATCGCCCCGAGCCGATCGCAGAATCGTAGAATCTGGCCGTAACGTGAACCTCCTCTACTACGGCGACAACCTAGACGTTCTGAGGAAGAACGTCGCGGCCGAGTCGGTCGATCTCGTCTACCTAGACCCGCCGTTCAATTCGAGCCGCTCGTACAACGTCCTCTTTCGCTCGCCTGCCGGCGTGGAGTCAGCGGCGCAGATTCAGGCGTTCGACGACACGTGGCGCTGGTCGCAGCAGACCGACAGCTCGCTCGACCGCCTGATCGGCGGCGGCGAAGCGCCCGCGCACGTGGCCGACGCGCTCACGGCGATGCGGCACCTTCTCGGGACGAGCGACATGATGGCCTACCTCGTGATGATGGCTCCGAGGCTCGTGGAGCTGCATCGAGTTCTCAAACCGACTGGGAGCCTCTATCTCCACTGTGACCCGACGGCGAGTCATTACCTGAAACTGCTTCTCGACGCGGTCTTTGGACCCGAGAACTTCCGAAATGACATCGTCTGGAAGCGCAAGGCCGGGAGAGGAGAAACGAACCTGGCAGCGGTTCGCTTCGGCGTGACGTCGGACAATATTCTCTTCTACGGGCGGAGCAAGCTGGCTCCCTTTAATCGCCAGTATCGTGAGAGCAATCCCGAGTACATCGCCTCGAAATTTACGCACGTGGAGCCGGATGGCAGGCGTTACCGTCTCGACAACATCACGAGCCCGTCGTATCGCCCAAATCTCGTTTACGAATTCAAGGGACATCTCCCGCCGCCGAACGGGTGGGCCGTCTCGCGTGAACGAATGGAACAGATGGAGACCGAGGGCCGCCTCTACATTCCAGAGAATCCAGACAGGCGCATCCAGCGCAAGCGGTTTCTCGATGAACTTGAGGGCGAGACCGTCGATAGCCTGTGGGACGACATCGCACCGATCAACTCACAGGCACGCGAGAGACTTGGGTATCCAACGCAGAAACCCGAGGCTCTTTTGGAACGCATCATCAAAACGAGCAGCAACGAAGGCGACGTCGTCCTGGACCCTTTCTGCGGCTGCGGAACGACCGTCGCTGCGGCCCAGCGGTTAGGGCGGCGCTGGGTCGGAATCGACATTACGTACCTCGCGATCGACCTGATTCGGAAGCGCCTGCTCCACTCCTACGGTCCGGAGATCGAGAAGACGTACACGACCAGGGGAATCCCGACCGACCTCGAAGGAGCGCGCGCCCTCTTCCGCGAGAACCACTTTGAGTTCGAGCGATGGGCCGTCAGTCAGGTCAATGGTCAGCCGAAGGACAGGCCAGGCGGCGACTTGGGGATCGACGGGCGCATCCGTTTCCATGCTGACCAGAATCGGATCGGCCAAGTGGTCGTATCCGTGAAGGGCGGCGAGCAGCTAAATCCCGGAATGGTCCGCGATCTCGCTGGGACGGTCGGACGGGAACGCGCCGAAATGGGGGTTCTCCTCAGCCTGGAGAAGCCGACTCCGGGAATGACGGGAGAGGCCGCAAAGTCGGGCACCTACACGTCGCCGCTAACTGGGCAGAGCTACCCGAAGGTCCAGGTCTTCACGGTGGCCGACCACTTCGAGGGCCGAACGCCGAAGATGCCGCCCGCGATCTTGCCGTACTTCAAGGCCAAGCAATGGGGAGGGGAGCAGTCGCAATTCCAGCTCGTAGCCGAGTCTAGGCCCGAGTATCCGAAATAGAGACCGATGAGCGGCCGGCTCCTGACACAGCCATCCGTGAACGCGGTCGTCGGCACGCTCGTGAGGATTCTCGCGCCCGGCGGGATTGGAGAAGCTGTCGGCGGACTTCTGGATGCGGCCGGCCACGAGCACCGAAGGGTTGCGCTCGAAATCTGGGCTGCGGAGTTAAGCGACCACCCGGACGTCACCGCGGAGCAGATCGCGTCGGACCCCAAACTCTTCGCCACGTTTACCGTGGCTAACGTCATCCAACGCGCTCAGACGCATGATCGAATCAGCCTCTTCGCAAGGCTGCACGCAAATTTCCTCAGAGGCACAGGCGTACAGACGCCCGATGATTTCAAGGAGTTCGTCCGGCTCCTCGACGATTTAAGCGAGCGGGAGTTTCAGATGCTCGTGATGCTCGACGAGTGGAGCAAGAAGTTCGCTCACTTCGAGTACGAGTTTTCCGGAGACCATTCCGTGAGGCGACCGCCCGTCGATCTGCACAGAGCCCGGCTGCTTTACTGTCCCAATTACTGGTGGCTCTTTCACGACGAAGCTGTAAAACGCTTTGGCCTGTCCAAAGATGAAGTCGCAAACATCGTCCAGGGCTTGCCTCGAACAGGGCTTTGCCAGCTTCAACTCGACCTCGCGGGCACCGTCGCCGGTGCTGTCACCACTCCCTACTTCGAGCGGTTCACGGCGGCGCTCAGGAAATACGACCGAAACGGGCAACCGCTGGAAAAGACGATCAGCATTAAGCCGCTCGTCTAAGCCGGCCAGCAGCGCGGCGATCCGCACGCCAAGGCTACTCCGTGGAAGGCTTTGGCACGGGCGTCTTATACGGTTCAATGATCTGGCTTTTCAGCCACGGTTCGAGCGGCTTCAGAAGCAAAGCAACACCATACCTAATGATCTCTTGGTAGATGCTTTTTCTCACCTCCGAGCCTTGTTGCTCTTCCTCCCACGAATCAAGTGTCGTTCGGCTGTCCCGGTTCTCTGTAGCCATTCCGATGGCGAATCGCTGGTCCGCCATGTTGAAGAGCGGCCCACCGCTGAGGCCGGCCGGACAGGGAATACTCAGCTCGGCCGCCTCGTACTCGTATCTCCCGTCGAGACTCCGAAATTTGCTGAAGGTCTGGAAATGACCCTTGAAGAGCCGTGCAGTCGGGCGTTTCGCGTTCTCCCCGAGCACGTCAACCGGATACCCGTACGCGTAGAAATCCTCACCCAGTTGATAGCCGGCACAACCCCAGAATGACCGCGCCATGACGCCCGAGTCCGGCGGTAGAACCAAGATCGCGAGGTCCGCCGTCGGGTGCTTTATGACCCTCTCTACGACGCTCTCCGTCTGTCCCCAGATCTGCGTGACCACAAAAAGCTCGTGCGCGGGCAAGTCGCCGATGCAGTGTGCCGCCGTCAGAAAGCACTTCCTGGGAAAATAAAGCGCGAAGCAAGTACCGAGATATTCGTCGTTCGGCTCTTGCCCTCTGTAGACAACTCCAACCGCCTCCAGCGGTGACGACGAGCCTCGAATAGCGACAGGCATTCCGGCGCCTAAAAAGCATCGCACATCCTCGCGCAGGTTCAGTAGCCCCGCCAGCGATCCTCGTTTGCCCGACCAACTGCGACGAACCTAAACGGACCGGGACGCGCAGCAGCGCGAACGTAGGTCAGTCCGTGAATCAGCGCGTCGGCCATGTCGTCGTGCGCCGCGGCCGGGAATCCGGTCAGCTCGTCGAGAAAGACGGTTTTCCAGGGTGCGGTCTCGGGCAATGAGACCTTGCCGGATTCCACCAAAGGGGCGACGAGCTGTGCTCGGAGAACCTTCGACCCTTGCGGCTTCACGCCGATGATCGGGAGCCGGGTCTCGGCGCGAAGAACCTGCGTGAGCGACTGGCCGGAGGCCGCGTCCTCCACGACAACGGCCGCGGGATTCCAGGCCGCCGCATGCTCGCGCATCGTGCGGACGAGCGCGGGGAACTCCCACTTCCCGCGGAGGTCGTGCAGGACGCAGTAGCCGGTTTTCGTCTCGGCGAGCGTCACGCACGCGCTGAAGTCGTTCGCCGTCGCCGTTTTGAACGCCGAATCCCACGCCTGCACGATTCGCAGAGATGAGGGCACCGATCCAGCAGAGTCCGAGCGTCACGATCCACCACAGCGCTTTCATGCGAGGATTTGCGCCTAGAAGTCTAAACCGAGTCGTCGGACACGGACACGGACACGGGCACGGACACGCGCCGCTTTTTCTAAGGAAAACGTGGGTTCGCGCGGGGTTCGAATCCCGGCGTCCCGACCAAACTCAAATCCTGTTTTCTCCCCAGGTGCGAGAAAGGCTCGAATCCGGATCCCTCGGCATCCAAGGAAACGCCTAAATTGACAAAATGATCAAATTGATCATATAGTCAACTTCGCCCGACCTCGGATCGGGTGCTGCAATGCGCCGCCGACTCGACGCCGGTGGCAAAAGAAGAAGCCGGATTCTGGAATCGGGTGTGCGCGGATCTCTCCCAGGAGGGAAGCCGCACACATACTGTGAAGCGCCGTCTGGCGCAGAAAGGTGCTCCCGATCTGTGATTGGGAGCGTGAAAGGTGCGAGCTGTGTCTCGCGTGATTCCCGCCGCGAAAGCGAGGAACGTATCTGGACCGAAACATCTCAGCACCACGAGGGCGCGACGGGAGTTCGCGGAACTCGTCAACCGGGTCGCGTACGCCGGCGAGCGGATCGTCTTGGAGCGGCGCGGAAGAGACGTGATGGCTCTCGTTTCCGTGGAGGATCTGGAGCTGCTCGAAAGGATCGAGGACAAGATCGACCTCCGGGAGGCGCGAAAGCGTCTCGCGGATCGCGACGACGATTCCATTCCGTGGGAGGACGTCAAGGCGAAGCTCGGCCTCTAAGACACGAGCCCTATCGGATAGAGATTCGCCGGAAGGCAACGAAGGCGCTCGAACTGCTCCCAAAGGCCGACCAGCGGCGAATTGCCCACGACCTCGAACTCCTCGCCGCTGATCCTCGTCCCGCCGGACTGGCGAAACAACTCGACAAGGACATCTACCGGGTCAGGACGGGCCACTACAGGTCGATATATCAGGTCCGCGACGCCGAACGTCTCGTCCTCGTCCTCGTGATCGGACACCGGCGATTCGTGTACAAGGAGTATGGTCGGGGCGACCGGTAGCAATCGCCGAATGTTCGGATCGGAGCTGCGATGGGTGCCGGATTTCGGGCCGCTCGAGCGGGCCGCGATCCGCGTTTATGGCTCCCTGAGCGCGCCGACCGTCACCCGCTACCTGCGGTTCAAGTACTTCGCGCTGAGGTTTTTCGACCGGCGCGGGATCCGCCCCGGCAAGGTGCTCGACTTCGGCTGCGCCTTCGGCGCGTTCGGTTTCGCCCTCGCACGACGCGACCCGAACGCCCGGATCTTCCTGTACGACGCCGCGCCCGCGGCAGCCGAGAGGTGCCGGACCATCGCGCGTCGCGGCAGGTACGAGAACGTGACGGTCCTGGACGACGAGTCGCTCGAACGCGAGACCGGCTTCTCGCTCATCCTCCTGATCAGCGTGCTCGAGCACGTTCAGGAGGATCAAGAGCTCCTCGAGCGCCTTCGGGAGAAGCTCGCGCCCGGAGGCCATCTCTTCGTCATGGTGCCCGCGGGCCACGGGCACGAGTGCTCCGAGAAGGACCGCTACCTCCACCACGTCCGCCCGGGATACGAGCGCGGCGCGCTCCTCGAGCTGCTCGAGCGCACGGGCTTCGAAGTCGTCGCCGAGCCCGCATATTCGCCTCGCGACGGGAACCGGCCGCTCGCCATGCTCGCCGCGGGCTACGCGTTCCTGACGCGCTCACCCGGCCATCCGCTCCTCGACTTCCAGAGCCTGCCGCGGATTCGCCCGTGGAAGAAGGCCGCCGCCGCGGTGCTCTGGCCGCTCTACCGCGCGGCGCTGGAGCTCGATACGGCCATTGCCGGGATGCGCGACGACCGCATCGCGCTCATCGCGCGCCGCCGGCCCTAGGGCACTCGTTCGAACTCGAGAACCGAGAGCGAAAGATCGGCCGGGCTGCGGATGGATCTGTCGACGCTCCTCCGGACGAGCCGATAGCCTCGCGGACGCCCCGGATTTGCGGACTCCGCGACGGTCGGAACGATCAGGGCGACCCGGGCCGCGTCCGTCATATCGGGGAACGCCCACAGCCGGGCGGCGGCTTCGACTCGGAGCCGCTTCGCGCCGGGACACTCGAGCTGCAGGTACTGGTTGTAAGCCGGCGCGTATTCGTGCCCGTCGAGGGCCGTCGCGTCGATCACGGTGTGAGTCGGCGCGTAGCGGCAGATCAGCCTGCCGACGCCCAACCCGGCCTCGAGGCGACCGATCTGCGGCTCCTCGCGGAAGTAGTCGTGGAGGTTCGACCACGCGGAGGCGCCAACCACGGCGAGGACCGCGGCGGCGGGTACCCAGCGCCAGGCACGGCCACGGACCTCGCCCGCGAGCACGCGCGCCAGGCCAACCAGAGTCCAGGCGACGGCGAGACACGAAAAGAGGAGGACCACGGATATCCGGTGGTACGTGGGTGGACTCGCGCAGAAGAGCACTCCTCCGGTCAAGTAGGCGCCGGTGAACACGATGGAGAGCCAGCCGACGGGCGAAGAGAGGCGCGAGAGCAGAAGCGCATAGGCGACCGGAGTGAGCGTCGCGGTAACGGCGTCGTGCAGCGCGCGATGCGCGCCGTATGCCTTGAAGTAATCCGAGCCGAAATTGAAAATGCCGATCGTTCGAAGAACGTGCTCGCCGATCGCTTCGCCAGCGCTCCCGGCCTGATACGAGCTCGTCAGCAGCCGGAGTCCCTCCGGACGCAGCAGCGAGATGGCGGGGATCCGCTGGAAGGCGATCTCCGGAGAGATCCGCAAAATCGTCGCAACCACCGGCGCACACGTGAGGGCGACGACCGCCGCGAGGAACGCGACGACGGGCAGGACGCGTCTCGTCGGCCAGTGCAGGACGATCGCCCAGCCCAGGAGCGTAATGACGACGAGTGCGGGCAGGATCTCCGTCGGAATGTACGTGACGGCCCCGATCGCCAGCGCGATCCCCGCTCCGATCAGAGCCAGAAACGATCCGCCGGTCACGACTCGCAGCAGCAGAGCGAGCGCGAGGCTCGCGAAGAACGGCGTGTCGATGTAGATCTGCCCGACGCGGGACCAGTGGACGAAGGCGTGGTTGACCGCGAGTAACAGAGCCGCCAGGAACGCTGCGCGGCTTCCCACCAGCCGGCGGCCGAAGTCGAAAAGGAGGACGACCGTCAAGGACCCCAGGAGCGCCGACCCCAGGCGGAGCGCTCGCAGCCCTTCGCCGAACGGACGAGCCGCGAGCTGCGAGACGAAGAGAGTCATGCGCGGGTTGCCCATGTCCCAGAAACCGAACAACGCGCCGGACCCCTGGGCGAGAGCGGCCCGCCCGTCGATACCCGTGGCCCCTTCGTCGGAGTCGATCCACCCCGGGATGCGATCGATTCCGCCCCAGATCCGAATGGCGAATGCGAACGCGAAGAGGATGACCGCGGCCGCGATGAACCGTCGGCTCTCGCGCCCCTCCCCGGCCGGCCGTCGGGTGAACCTGCGATACCAATCCCACAGGCCGGGCAGCAGGAGAAGAACGAGGCCGAGAATCCACAGCCTCCCGGGGCGCGGGTCACCCTCGTTCGACCCGACGTAAAGGTCCAAAGCCAGTCCGAGGCTGACGGCCCCCGGAAGGCAGGCGAGGTAGAGCGCACGGGGATACCGCGGTGGCTCCAGCGGGCGTGGCGGCCCCGGGAGGTATTCGCCTCTCCGAAACAGCCCGATCGCCAGCGCCGCGGCTCCTCCGAAGGCGATCACGACGGGCAGGATGGGCGGTCGACTCCAGCTCCCGCGGGCCCGCTCGAGAACGAGCTGTCCCCCGGCCGCCAGCACCAATGCGCCGACCGCAGCCAGGACTCTCGTCCGGCTCCGCCCGTGACGCTCAACGACTTCCGTCTCCAGTATTTGGGACATTCTACGGACAACGTGCTTCCGGGGAAACGTGTCCTTCCCGAACCCCCGCTGGTCCGGCGCCCGACGCATGTCGACCTCCGTTGTACGACTCTCGTCCTGTCCTCGCGACACGACCCGCTGCGCCTGGTCAGGGAGTCACGACGGAATTCGACCAACGTCTCGATTGACAGCACGCGTTCGCGGGTGGATAGTGGGCGCACAGTGAACAGCGCCGCGACCCGTTGTTGTTGTTGTTGTCACGCCCTCGGCCGCGGTCACGCTGCGTTCGGAGTCGCCGACTTCTAGACACAAAACAAAGCGGATTGTCGGGCCCGGGGGCAGAAGCTCCCGGGCCTTTTTGCTTTTGGAGCAACGCGGAATGTCGAGAGAGGGAAATGTGAACCTGGCTGAAGCACGGCGGGCCGTTCGCATCGAGCGGAAGCGCTCGGGATCGCGACCGCAATTGGACTGGCTGGGTGCCTCGCTCGCGGCGGCGTCGCCGAGCGGAGTTCTTCGCGCGGCGGTCGAACGTTTTCCGCGCGTCACGTTCGCGACGGGTTTCGGTTTGGAAGGCTGCGTCCTCATCGACATCATCGCCCGCGACCGGTTGCCGATCGACGTGTTCACGCTGGACACCGGTCTGCTCTTCGCCGAGACCTACGAGCTCTGGCGCCGCCTCGAAGAGCGCTACGGTCTGGCGATCCGGGGAGTCCGGCCCCCGAGAACCGTCGCGGAGCAGGCAGCGGAGTTCGGTGACCGTCTCTGGGAACGCAACCCGAACCGCTGTTGTCACATGAGAAAGGTGCTACCGCTTCGCACGGCGCTCTCCGGTTTCGATGCGTGGGTCACCGCGATCCGCCGCGATCAGACTCGCGAGCGTTCGGGGGTGGCCGTCATCGAGTGGGACGATCAGTTCGCGCTCGTCAAGATCAACCCCCTCGCGCACTGGGACCGGTCGACGGTCTGGACCTACGTCCGGCGCAACCAGGTTCCCTTCAACCCGCTCCACGACCGGGGCTACCCGAGCATTGGATGCGTTCCCTGTACGAGCGCCGTCGCCCCCGGCGAAGACCCGCGTGCCGGTCGATGGCGCGGAAGCGACCGGAAGGAGTGCGGAATCCACACCCGCTCCGTCGAACGACCCGCGGTGTGGAACCGCGAGAACGAGGAGATCCCCGGTGATGCCCGAATTGGTTGAGCCCCACGGCGGCGTTCTCGTCGATCGGCTCGTTCCGTTGTCGGAGGCCGCGTCCGTCGAGGAGCAGGCCCGCCGACTTCCCGCGATCGTCCTTGACGCGCGCGAGCTCGCGGACCTTGAGATGCTTGCGATCGGCGCACTCTCCCCTCTGACGGGATTTCTCGGTTCCGCCGACTACGAGAGCGTCATCGAGCGGCTGCGCCTGTCCGACGGTACTGTTTGGCCGATCCCCGTGACGCTCGCGGTCGACGAGAAAACGCGGACGACCCTCCAGCCAGGGAGGCAGGCGGCCCTTCACGACGCGTCGGGCCGGCTCTGGGCGACGATCGACGTCTCGGAGATCTTCGCGCGAGACTTCTTCGCGGAGGCCTGGAAGGTGTTCGGGACGGGCGACACATCGCACCCCGGCGTCGCCCACCTCCTCTCGCGCCCGCGATGGCTGGTGGCGGGACCGGTCCGCGTCCTTCCGCTTCCGACGGACCTGCCGTTCGCGACCTGGCGGTTGACGCCGCGGAAGCTCCGCGAGGAGATCCAGGCCCGCGGCTGGCGGACGGTCGCGGGATTCCAGACCCGCAACCCGATCCACCGCGCGCACGAGCACCTGACCAAGCTGGCGCTCGAGTTCGCGGACGGGCTCGTCATTCATCCGCTGATCGGGGAGACGCAGGAGGGCGACGTCTCCGCGAAGGTGCGCTTCCAGGCCTACGAGACCCTCGTCGAGAAGTACTACCCGAAGAGCCGGACGCTCCTCGCCGCGTTTCCCGCCGCGATGCGATACGCCGGGCCGCGGGAGGCGATCTTCCACGCGCTGACCCGCAAGAACTACGGGATCACGCACTTCATCGTCGGGCGGGACCACGCCGGGGTCGGCGGGTTCTACGCTCCCTACGAGGCGCAGGAGATCTTCGAGCAGTTCTCGACAGAGGATCTGGGCGTCCGGCCGCTCAAGCTCGACGCGACGTTCTTCTGCCGCTCGTGCGAGACGACCGCTTCCGTGCGCACGTGCCCCCACGACTCCTCGCATCGGCTCGAGCTTTCCGGGACCAGGGTGCGGGAGCTCCTGCGAAGCGGCGAGGACCTGCCGCGCGAGTTCACCCGTCCGGAGATCGCGGAGATCCTTCGGGTGCACTACCGCAACGGCAACGGCAACGGCAACGGGAATGGCCATGGCAGCGGGCACGGGAACGGAAACGGCAGCGGTCACGGTGCGGCGGCGAAGGCGCCTGTCTTCCCCGAGGCGTCGCCGGTCGCGACGCCGGAGACGGAGTCGGCGCGGCCGCCCGGATTCGTCTTGTGGTTCACGGGCCTCTCCGGCGCCGGAAAGAGCACGCTCGCGATCGCCTTGCGCCCGCACCTCCAGAGGGAGCGGCCGGTCGAGGTGCTGGACGGCGACGAGGTGCGGACGTACCTCTCGAAGGGGCTCGGTTTCTCGAAGGAGGACCGCGACGCCAACGTCCGGCGGATCGGATACGTCGCGCGGCTGCTCGCGCGCAACGGCGTCGCGGCCATCACCGCCGCGATCTCGCCCTATGCGCAGACCCGGGACGAGGTCCGCCGTCTCGCCGCCGAAGACGGCGTCGCTTTCGTCGAGGTCTTCGCGCACGCCGAGCTCGAATCGCTCGTCCGTCGCGACGTGAAGGGGCTGTACGAGAAGGCGCTCGCCGGGGAGATCCCGAACTTCACCGGGATCTCCGACCCCTACGAGCCCCCGGACGCGCCGGACGTGCTCGTGCATACCGACGGGGAGTCGATCGAAGAGAGCGTCGCCGCGATCCTCGCGGGGCTTCGGGAGCGCGGGCTCCACGGGGCCTCATCGAAGACGGGGGAGTTGACGCAATGAGTCTCGACTCTCCCGTCTTTCCTGTTTTCCTGAAGCTCGGCGGGCGCAAGGCCGTCGTGGTCGGCGGCGGCAGCATGGCGACGTCGAAGCTGGCCGCGCTCCTGCGGTCCGGCGCCGACGTGACCGTCGTCTCCCCGAGATTCTCCGAAGAGATCGAGGCGTCCGGGGTGACTCTCCTGCGGCGGGGGTTCGAGTCGGAGGACCTCGAGGGTGCCTGGTACGCGGTGGCGGCCGCGACCCCCGAGGTCAACCGTCGGGTCGCGGTGGCGGCGGAGGAACGACGCATCTTCGTGAACGCCGTCGACGACCCTGCCAATGCGAGCGCCTACCTCGGAGGCGTCCTGCGGCGCGGCGATCTGACGATCGCGATCTCCACGGAGGGACAGGCGCCCGCGGTCGCGGGCCTACTGCGCGAAGCTCTCGAGGAACTCCTGCCGAAGGAGATCGCGACGTGGCTCGATGAGGCGCAGCGGCAGAAACGCCTCTGGCGGGAGGAGCGCGTGCCGATGATCTCCCGTCGTCCTTTGATGCTGGCGGCACTCAACCGGCTCTACAAAGCCAGGGGGGAGTCTCCGTCGGAGGAACTGCCTCCGGAGGGGGCATGACGGGATTCGTTTCCCTCGTCGGCGCGGGACCGGGAGACCCGGACCTGCTGACCGTGAAGGCGTCACGGCGTCTCGCGGAGGCGGATCTCGTTCTCTACGATGCTCTCGTGTCGCCCGAGGCTCTCGAGCTCGCGCCGCGAGCCCGGAGGTTCTTCGTCGGCAAGCGCGCGGGACGGCCGTCCATCCGTCAGGAAACCATTCACTTGCTGATGATCCGCGCCGCGCGCCGGGGCCTGCGGGTGGTCCGCTTGAAGTGCGGGGACCCTTTCCTGTTGGGCCGCGGGGGGGAGGAGGCGCTGGCGCTCGTGGCGGCCGGCGTTCCCTTCGAGGTCGTGCCGGGAATCTCTTCCGCGATCGCGGCGCCGGCGCTCGCGGGCATCCCGGTCACGCACCGCGGGCTCGCGTCGGGATTCGTCGTCCTGTCGGGGCACGCGGAGGGGACGTACGCGCCCATCCTCGAGTCGATCGCTCCGGGCACGGTGACGCTCGTCGTGCTGATGGGACTCTCGTCGCGCGCGGCGCTGTCGGCGTTCCTCCTCGAGAGGGGCTGGCCGGGCCAGACGCCGGCCGCGGTCCTGCTCGCGGCGTCGACCCCCGACGCGTTCACCTGGATCGGAACGCTGGAGGAGCTCGGGAGCGCCGCTCTTCCCGACGATCGCGCGGACACGCCCGGCACGCTCGTGATCGGGAAGGTCGTTTCGCTCGCGCCTTCGGTCGGCGCGGTCCAGGAATTCGTTCGCACGGCCGCCGGAAGCGGCCGCGGGTAGTCAGGTCAAGGAGTCTCCCATGGCAGCAGTCGACGATCCCAAGACGCTCGGCAGGGCAAGCCTCTCGTTCGCCTCCGAGGCGGAAATCGACGAGTTCGTCGCCACGCTCGAAAAGTTCGAGCGCGGTGAGCTGACGCCCGACCAATGGCGGGCGTTTCGGCTGGTCCGAGGGACCTATACACAGCGACAGGAAGGGGACTTTGCGATGCTGCGGGTCAAGATTCCGCAAGGAATCTTGAGCTCCGATCAGCTCGCCGCCCTCGCCGACGTGGCCGAGACGTACTCGCGGGGGTTTGGTCACATCACCACGCGACAGAACGTCCAGTTCCACTTCATGAAGCTGCACGATGTGGAGCACGCCATGAGGCGGTTGGCGGAGGCGGGGTTGACGACCCGCGAAGCCTGCGGCAACTCGGTCCGCAACGTCACCGGCTGCCCTTATGCCGGCGTGGGCTTCGACGAAGTCTTCGACGTCACACCTTACGCGGATGCACTGACGCGCTATCTGCTCCGCCATCCGCTCTCCTCGTCGCTTCCGCGGAAATTCAAGATCGCCTGGGAGGGATGCAGCGAGGACCACGCCCTGACGCCGATCCATGACATTGGTTGGCGCGCCCGAGTCGAGGACCGGGACGGCCGCCCGCGCCGCGGCTTCCGCGTCATCGTCGGAGGCGGAACCTCCAACCTTTGCCGGTCCGCTGCGCCTCTCTTCGACTTTCTCCCGGCGGGGGAAATCCTGAACGTCGCCGAGGCCATCGTGCGCGTCTTCCATCGTCTGGGGGACCGCGAGCACAAGAACCGCAACCGGATGAAGTTCCTGATCAAGGAGCTCGGGTGGGAGCGCTGGCGGGAAGAGGTCGAAAGTGCGCTGGTCGAGTTCCGACGCGAGGGGGGCGCGAGCCTTCCGTTCGATCCGGAGAGCCCCCCGGTGGAAGAGGAGCCCCGATGGGAGAGGGCGTGCCCGCTGCCGGTCGCTCTGACACGCGCGCGGGCGACCGCGTCGAAAGTGAGCGGCCCCGGCCTCACCCCCGAAGTCCTTCCTTTCCTCCCGGTCATGAACGGCGACTTCTCGCGATGGAGCCGGACGAACACTCGTCCACAGAAGCAGGTCGGGTTCGCGATCGTGACCGTGACGGTCCCCCTGGGGGATTTGACCGGCGGTCAGCTCCGGGTGATCGGCGATCTCGCTCTCGCATACGCCGACGGCTCCGTGCGGGTGACTTCCGAGCAGGACCTGCTCCTGCGATGGGTGCCGACGGCGAACGTTGGGCAGCTGTACCGGCAGCTCGCGGCGGCCGGGCTCGCCCTGCCGGACGCGAATACGATCGCGGACGTCACGAGTTGTCCGGGGGCGGAGTCGTGTCGAATCGCCGTCACGCAGTCGCGCGGCCTGGGGCGCTTCCTGGGAGATCACCTTCGGGCGCGGCCGGACCTGGTGGCGGCCGCCTCCGACCTTCAGATCAAGATCAGCGGCTGCCCGAACGGCTGCGGGCGACACCACATCGCCGGCCTCGGATTCCAGGGAAGCACCCGCAGGGTGGGCGACCGGGTGGTTCCTCAATACCTCGTCATGGTGGGTGGGGCGGTCGACGACCAGGGCGCACAATTCGGAAGGGTGGCCGCGAGGATTCCCGCCCGCCGGACGCGCGAGGCGCTGGATCGTCTGATTGCGCTTTATCAGGGCGAGCGCTCGAGTGGGGAGACCGCCACGGCGTTTTTCCGGCGCGCCGAGCTCGACTCGGTCCACCAGGTTCTGGCCGACCTCGAGAAGATTTCTCCGGCAGACGCTCTCCCGACGGACTACGTCGATCTGGGCGAGGATGCGGACTACAAGGTGGAAACCAAAGAAGGGGAGTGCGCCGTCTGAGGATGGCGGCACAACTCCGGTAGCGGACCGGACCGTTCCTCGAGTCGAAGAAGACACCGACGGCGGTCACCGTTTCGTCGAAGCGCCGCCCCCGAGAAGGTGATCAGGCGACCTTCAGTGAGCCGGGCCGACGGACTCCTCTCCAGAGCCGATGGAGCCCTGCCGAAACGAGCGCCCCGACCACGGCGGTCGCCAGGATCGAGGGCAAACTCGCGCCGATGAAGAGGCCGCTTCCGGTTCCGGTGACGGCCCAGGCAACGGCCAGGTTCGCCAGCAGGTTGAGGGCGATTCGAACGAGCGCGGATGGGCGGTACAGGATGGACACGTCCTTGAGCCCCTCGATCAGGAGAAACGCCAGGATCGCTTGCCCGAACAGGTTGTCCCACGCCTGCAAATTGATCGACATCTTTCCTCCCCGACGCGAAGGCTACTCCGACGGGGAGGCGGAGTGGCGAGGAATCGCGGTCTCGTTCGGCTGCCCGACCGCGCGTCCGGGCATGAGCCGGGAGGGCGGATAATCCGGGGCCGTGAAGGTCCGCCTCGTCTCGGACTCTTACTTCTCCGCGGCTCACCGTCTCCACCGCGAGGACTGGGACGCGGAGACCAATCGCCGGGTTTTCGAGAAGTGCAACAACCCCAACGCGCACGGACACACGTACGGTCTCGAGGTCACGGTGGAGGGCGAGATCGATCCGGAGACGGGCTGGGTCATGGACTTCGGGAAGTTGAAACGGATGGTCGAGGAACACGTCGTCCGCCGGCTCGACCGGAAGCACCTGAACTTCGACGTCGACTTTCTCGCCGGGCGGAACCCGACGGCCGAGAACATCGTAGTGGGTATCTGGGGGGAGCTCAAAGGGCGCGTCGCGCCGGCGCGGCTCGTGCGAGTGACTCTCAATGAGACGGAGAAGAACCGCGTGGTGTACGAAGGAGGATGAAAACGATGGAGGGTAATCCGAGGCCCCGCCGGCTGACGCGGTCGAACCGCAACAAGATGATCGCGGGCGTCTGCGGCGGGCTCGCCGAGTACTTGAACATGGACCCGACGGTCGTGCGGGTCCTCTACGTGCTGGTTTCGGTCGTGTCCGCGGCGTTCCCCGGGATCATCGCCTACATCATCCTGATGTTCCTCATGCCCCCACCCGAGGAGGTGGCGGCATGAGCGCTCCCTCCCCGCACCCCCGGCCGCTTCGCCGCTGCCGGACCGACCGGATGATCGCCGGCGTCTGCTGCGGCCTCGCGCATCACTTCGGCCTCGACGTGACGCTCGTGCGCGTGCTCTACGTCCTGGTGTCGATCCTTTCCGCCGCCTTTCCCGGGATCCTCGTCTACATCATTCTCTGGATCGTCATCCCCGAAGAAGGCGCGTGAGCGGTCCCCGGATCCTCGTCACCAACGACGACGGGATCTTCTCGGAGGGAATCGAACGGCTCGCCGCCGCGCTCGCCGACGTCGGCGACGTCTACACGGTCGCGCCCGACCAGGAGCGGAGCGCCGCCGGCCACGCCCTGACCCTCGACACGCCTCTCCGCGCGAAGGAGGTCGGCGAGAAGCGGTGGTCGGTCAACGGCACTCCGACGGACTGCGTCAACTGGGGCGTGCTCCACCTGCTGCGCGACGCGCGGCCGGCGCTGCTCTTCTCCGGGATCAACCTGGGGTTGAACCTGGGCGACGACGTGACCTACTCGGGCACGGTCTCCGCGGCTTTCGAGGGGGCTCTGCTCGGAATACCGTCCGTCGCGATCTCCCAGGAGATCGAGCGCGGCTTCACGTTCGACGCGGCCGAGAAGTTCGCCGCTCGTCTGGCGAGGCGGCTTCTCGACCAGGCGCTGCCGCCGAAGACTCTCGTCAACGTCAACGTCCCGGCGGGCGCCGTCCGCGGAGTTCGCGTCGGCCGACTCGGCACGCGGCGCTATGGGGAAACGGTGATCGAGAAGACCGACCCGCGCGGGCGGCCGTACTACTGGATCGGCTCGACGCTGCCGGTGGGGGAGCTCGAAGAGGGGACCGACATCAGCGCCGTCGCCGAGAAGTTCATCTCGATGACGCCGGTGCACCTCGACCTGACCGCGTATCAGTCGATGGAGCTTCTCGAGGAGATCGCGGCGGGGCTGTCGGCTCTCGAGGAGACGCCGGCGAGCGTCAAGCGGAGCTAGCTCAGTAAGACAGAACTTTCCGGGCGGCCGCGAGAACCTTCTCGGTCGAGGGGAGCACGGCACGTTCGAGGATGCGGTTGAAGCCGACCGGGGTGAAGGTCGAGCCGACGCGGCCGATGGGTGCGTCCAGATACGGGAAGACCGCCTCCTGGATCTGCGAGGCGATCTCGCCGCCGAAGCCGCCGTGGACCTTGTCCTCGTGGGCGACGAGCGCGCGGTTCGTCTTCTGCACGGAGCGCGTCACGGTCTCGAGGTCGAGCGGGACGAGCGAGCGCACGTCGATGACCTCGACGGTCTTCCCCTCCTTTTCGAGCTCGGCCGCCGCCTCCAGCGCGAAGTGGACGGGCGTGCCGTAGGCGACGATCGTCAGGTCGTTCCCCTCGCGGCGCAGGCGCGCCTTCCCGAAGGGCACGGCGAACTCGTGGGGCACGGCGACCCGCGCCATCGGGTTGTTGTAGAGAAACTTCGGCTCGAGGAAGAGAGTGATGCCGCGCGAGCGGATGGAGGTGCGGAGCAAACCCGCGGCGTCGTCCGCGAACGCGGGGTAGACGACGCGGATCCCGGGAAGCGTCGTGAGCCAGCCCTCGATGTTCTGGGAGTGGTACAACCCGCCTCCGATGTAGCCGCCCGAGGCGAGCCGCACGGTCACGTTCGGAACGAACTTCCCGTTGTTGCGCCAGTACTCGTGCGACATCTCGACCATCTGCTCGGCGGCCGGCCAGAAGTAGTCCGCGAACTCCGCCCCTTCGACGACCACGCGAATGTCTTCGGAGAGCCGCGAAAATCCGTCGGACGTGCCGAGGATGAAGTCTTCCGCGATCGGCCCGTTGAACACGCGGCGGGGACCGAACTCCTGCTGCATGCCCTTGGTGACGTTGAAGACCCCGCCCTTGTCCCGGTACGCGACGTCCTGCCCCCAGATGTAGGTGTCGGGGTTGCGGCGGAACTCCTCCTTCAACGTCTGGTTGAGCGACTGGACGAGCGTCATCGTCTCGCCGGTCCCGTCGGGAATTCCGTCGGGCCACTCGGGCGGCGCCCACGGCTCCGGGACGACGTACTCGAAGATCGAGTCGGGGGTCGGATCCGGCGCCTGTCGCGCGCGGTCGGCGGCCTCTTCGTAGGTCTGCTGGTTGTGCGCCTCGATCGCGACGATCTCTTCCTCCGCGAGTAACCCGTTCTCGATGAGAGTGCGGCGGAAGCGCGGCAGCGGATCGGCCGCTCGGGCGGCGGCGAGCTCCTCGGGCGACCGGTAGAGCTCGTGGCGGTCGGAGTTCGAGTGCGAGTGGATCCTCACGACCGGCGCATACACGATCGCGCACCCCTCACCGGTGCGGACGAAGTCGACCGCCTCCCGCATCGCACGGAAGGAGTCGAAGACGTCCAGGCCGTCGCAGGGGAAGATCTTCAAGTTCAGGAAGCCGGCGAAGTTGTTGGCGGGGACCGGGTTTGCCGTCTGGTCCATCTTCGGAACCGAGATCCCGTAGCCGTTGTCCTGGATCACGAAGACGACGGGCAGCTTCTCGCGCGAGGCTCCGTTGACCGCCTCGTAGAAGTAGCCCTCGGCGGTCGAAGACTCACCGAGGGAGCAGAAGACGATCGAGTCCTTCCCGTAGGTCTTGATCGCCCGGCCGAGCCCGGCGGCGTGCTGGGCGTGGTTCGCGACGCAGGACGAGACGTTCTGGATCCCGATCTCCGGCTTTGCGAAGTGGTTGGACATGTGCCGGCCGCCCGAGGCGACGTCGGTCGCCTTCGACATTCCGTTTAGGAGGATCTCCTCGGCGGAGAGGCCCGCCGCCACGCAGGTCGTGAGATCTCGGTAGTAGGGGAACAGATAGTCCCGCCCGGGCCGGAACGTCATGCCGAGCGCGAGCTGGATCGCGTCGTGGCCGGCGCAGGGGGCGTGGTAGCTCCAGCCGAGGCCCTGTTTCAGGTAGTTCGGGGCTTTGTCATCCAGCACGCGCGCCAGGTGCATGAGCGCGTACCACTTTTTGAGCTCTTCCCGGGACGTGCCGGCGACCCCGGCAGGATGGACGAGCTCGGCGGTCTCTCGAATTGTCAATGTTTTGCCTCCATACAGCGATCCCGAAACAGTGATTTTAGCCGGGTTTATTCGACCGTCAGGGTCAGGTGCAGGTTTTAGAAGCAAAACGGGTGTCCGGTATCGGGTGTCCGGTGTCGGGTTGGGCCAGGCTCCCGTCCCTGACGCCCGACACCTGGCACCTGAGACCTGTCTTGGCTTCCGACACCTCTTGGTGTTCCTGACACCTTGCTACCATTCTCGCCAGTGCCACCCCAAATCGAGCCGGCCCTCCCCGGCGGCCGCGCGGACGCGCAGCGCCGGGAGATGGTGGAGCGCTGGGTCGCGGCCCGCGGGGTGGACGATCCCCGCGTGCTCTCCGCGATGCTCGCGGTGCCCCGTCACCGCTTCGTGCCCGAGCCGCTCCGGGCGAAGGCCTACGGCGACCACTCGCTGCCGATCGGTCACGGGCAGACGATCTCGCAGCCGTCGGTCGTCGGGCTGATGACGCAGCGTCTCGCGGTGCATCCGGGTCACAAGGTCCTCGAGATCGGCACCGGCTCTGGGTATCAGGCGGCGGTTCTTTCGCGGATCGCGCGCACGGTCTACTCGCTCGAGCGCATCGACGAGCTCGCGCGCTCCGCGGCGCAGACGATCGCGGATCTCGGCTACCAGAACGTCTCGGTGAAGGCGTTCGACGGAACGTACGGATATCCCGCCGCCGCGCCCTTCGACCGGATTCTCGTCACTGCCGGCACCGCGGAGATCCCCGAGACGCTCCTCGCGCAGCTCGCGGTCGGCGGGCGGCTCGTCGCTCCGGTCGGCCCGCCGGAGCGCCAGCGGATCCGCGTCGTCCGGCGACGCAAGACCGACTTCGCGCGCGAGGACGGCGAGGAAGTCGTCTTCGTGCCGCTCATCGGCCGCTTCGGTCGCCCGCCCGCGTGATCGCCCGCCGCGCCGTCGTCTCCGGCCGCGTCCAGGGCGTCGGGTTCCGCTTCTTCGCGGAGCGCGCGGCGCGGGCGGCGGGCGTGAAGGGGTGGGTGCGGAATCTTCCCGATGGCCGCGTCGAGACGGTCGCCGAGGGCGACGAGGAGGCGGTCGCGCGCTACCTCGAGCGGATCGGGCGAGGACCGTTCGCCGGGAGCGTCGCGAGCGTCGAAGTCGAAGAGCGCGAGCCCGAGGGCTTCGAGCGATTCGAGATCACGAGATGATCGACCTCAAACGTTTCGTGCGGGACGTTCCCGACTTTCCGACGCCCGGCATTCTTTTCCGGGACATCACGCCGCTGCTCGCCTCGCCCGCCGCGTTCGGCGCCGCCGTCGAAGCGATGGCCGATCCGTTTCGCGGGAGCGGCGCCGTCAAGGTCGTCGGGATCGAAGCGCGCGGTTTCATGTTCGGCGCGGCCGTGGCGCGCGAGCTTGGACTCGGATTCGTCCCGGCGCGAAAACCCGGAAAGCTTCCCGGGAAAACGGAGCGGGTCGCCTACGGCCTCGAGTACGGGTCGGACGCGCTGGAGGTCCACGCCGACGCCTTCTCGCCGGGTGAATCGGTCCTGATCGTCGACGACGTCCTGGCGACGGGAGGCACGGCGGCCGCCGCGGCGGAGCTGGTCGAGCGGCTCGGTGCGCGGGTCACCGGACTCTCCTTCTGCATAGAGCTCGCGGCCCTCGAGGGCCGGTCGAGGCTTTCCGGGCGCTCGGCGAACGCAGTGCTGGTACTATGAAGCGGAACTCCCAGCCCGGCCGGAACGCCAACAAAGTCAGGACGTAGATGGCCGAAGAACGCATTCTCATCGTCGACGACGACGAAGACATTCTGTTGATCGTCCAGACGATCCTCGCGAACGCGGGCTACTCCGTGACGGTCGCGCGCAATGGACGGGAGGGCGTCGACCTGGCGCTCGAGTTGAGGCCCGACCTGATCCTGCTCGATGTCATGATGCCCGAGCTGTCGGGGTGGGAAGTCTGCACGACGCTGAAGAACGCCCCGGAGACGCGGCAGACCCCGATCGTCATGATGACGGTCAAGAGCGAGATTCGTGACCTCATCACGGGCATGCAGGTCGGGGCCGACGACTACGTCACGAAGCCGTTCACGCGCCGCAAGCTGCTCTCGACGGTGCGCCAGCTGCTCGAGCAGCGCGACGAGAGCACGCCCTCCTTCCTGACGACGGACAACGAGCAGGTCCGCTTCAAGAGCCTGTTGTTCGACACGGTCACCGATCTGCCGACCGTCCCCGTCATCATCGATGCGCTGCGCGACCGACTGCTCGACAGCCGGGACCTCGCCGTGCTCTACGTCGACGTCGAGCAATACAGCCACGTGGAGGATGCGTACGGGTGGGAGGTCTTCGACGGGCTCCTTCGCCACACCGCCAAGGCGCTGCGACGGATGCTCGGCACGGTGTTCGCGGCGGAGGACTTCGTCGCGGTGAACCGGACCGGCGGCTCGGACTTCTACGTCTTCACGAGCCTGGAGGGGGAACACGAAGCGCTCGCGCGGCTGCAGCGGAAGGCGCGCCAGGTCGAGGAGTCCCTCCGCGGCACGCTGGACGAGGCCTTCGGCGGCCGGATCCACAAGCGGATCGGCGTCTTCGTCGGCCATGCGGTCATTCGCTCGAACCCGCAGATGCGCGTCGAGCGGCTCGTCTATCGCGCGCTGCGGGATGCCGTCGCGATCGCGACCACGAAGGAGCGCGAGCGGCAGGCCCTGCTCGCCGACGCCTTCAAGGAGATCCTGCGGAAGCGCAGGATTCGCACCGTTTACCAGCCGATCTTCGATCTCAACTCGATGGAGCTGTTCGGTCACGAAGCGCTGACGCGCGGGCCGACCGATTCGGCGTTCGAGAGTCCCGACCTCCTCTTCCAGTTCGCCGGCGAGAACGAGGCGACGTGGGAGCTCGAACAGTTGTGCCTGGAGTCCTCGGCGAGCCACTACGTCTCGACGCCTGGCAGTCTCCTCTTCTTGAACCTCGAGGCGGACTCGATCGCGTCGTTCTCGAGCCGAGGGGTCCAGGCGCTCGCGCCGCTGTTGAAGCTGCGGCATCCCGTCGTGCTGGAGGTGACCGAGCGGTCTGCGATCCGCGACCTGCCGGTCTTCCGCGAGGCGCTCACGCTGCTGCGCGAGCACGGCTTCCGGATCGCGATCGACGACGCCGGTTCGGGCTACGCGTCGCTCCAGTCGATCGCCGAGCTGCGTCCGAATTTTCTGAAGGTCGCCAACACGCTGGTCACGGGCCTGCACGAGGACACCATCAAGCGCGACGTCGTCGAGATGCTCGTCAACCTCTCCCGGCGGATCGACGCGGTTTGCGTGGCGGAGGGAATCGAGACCCCCGAGGACCTCGAGGAGTGCCGCCGGCTCGGGATCCCTTACGGGCAGGGCTTCTACATCGGCGTGCCCGAGGAGACTCCTGCCCTCGTCCCCGCGCGCGAGTTCGTTACGGTTCCCCGCGAGCGCTCCTAGGGAGCCCGAGCGAAGCGAGGGTGACGTGTCGTGGGGCCGGGGAGACTCGAACTCCCGACCTAGAGTTTAGGAAACTCTTGCTCTATCCACCTGAGCTACGGCCCCGCCGAATCCGAGTGTAATCCGGGATCCGAGAGGGGGTCGTTCACGCCCTGCCGTGGAACCGAGACAGGGAGAAGAGTGGCTCGGTCGGCTTTTCCCCGAGCACGTTGCCCGCGACGAGCTCTCCCAGGGCCGGCCCGTGCTTGAAGCCGTGGCCCGAGCCGCCCCCCACGAGCCAGACGTTCCCGGCTTCGGGATGGCGGTCGACGATGAAGTGGTGATCGGGCGAGTTCTCGTATTGACAGACTCGCGACTCGAGCAGCGGCGCGCCCGCGAGCGCCGGAAACCGGCGGGCGAGGTACTCCCGCGCGGCCCGGAGCGCCTCCGCGGAGGCAGTTCGGTCGCCCGAGGTCGGGTCGAACGCCGCCCCTCGCGCGTCGTCTGCGATCTTGAAACCTCGCCGCTCGTTGCCGGGAATGCCGTAGAAAAAGCGCGGCGTCTCGACCCAGACCGGCATTTGGCGCTCGGAGAACCGCACATCCCCGCCGGGCGTCCCGAAGTAGAAAACCTCCTGCCGCGTCGGCTCGATCCGGCCTCCGACCACGTCGGGGAATAGCCTGGGCAGCCAGGGCCCGCACGCGAAGACGTAGGCGTCCGCGGTCAGCCGCGTCCCATCCGACAGCGCGACTCCGGCGAGGCGGCCGCCCGCGATCTCGGCCGGAGAGGCCATGGCCTCGCGATAGGCGCCGCCCTCGGCGAGAAACCCCTCCAGGACATCCGCACAGGAGCGGCGCGCGAGGAGGTATCCGGCCTCCTTCTCCAGGAGCGTCCACTCGATCCCCGCGAAATCGACCTGCGGGTACCGCCGGCGCGCCTCGGCGGTGGAGATTTCCTCGTACGCGAACCCGAACTCCCGGAGGAGGGGGATCGAAGAGCGGACGAACTCTCCGGGGTCGGCGACCATCCAGAGCGCGCCCGTGCGCGTGTAGAGCGTCTTTTTCCAGCGAGCCTCGTTCTCGTGCCAGAGCTCGAAGGCCCGCCGCGCCATGGCGGTATAGATCCGATCCTTGCCGTAGACACCGCGGATGACGCGCGTCTCGCCGCCGGAGCTCGCGCGCGAGTTGCCGGGTCCCCACGCATCGAGCAGCGTGACCTTCGCGCCTCGCCTCAACAGATGGAGAGCCGTCCAGCCGCCGAACGCCCCCGCTCCGACGACAACAACCCTCGGCCCCCGCGCGCCACGGGAGCTTCCGGGCCGGGTCTTCGAAACCTTCGGGGAGCCCTGTTTCGGCCCCGAAAGGGCGCGCGCCACCGACGCGACGGGAAGCGCCGACAAGAGGGCGCGACGAGACAGCTTGGACATCCCGGTCAAGCCTACCGAGAAAGTGCGGATCGAATCATCCAGAGGAGGTCGACCGGTCACGGTCGCGGCGCGAGCAGTCTCCCGAGGTCATCGAGGGAGGAGGCTCGCGCCGCGGGAGCGAGAGCGCAGCGAGGGACCAGGCGAGCGGTCGAGCCCACCTCGGCGAGCCGTTCGCCGTTGGCGTTAGCCAGGTCCCTCGCAAGCTCGCGCGCCGTCAAAAATCGACCCGGGTCGAGATGCCGATCGTCCGGGGCTGGTTGGTCAGATACCCCACGCGCGCCCGGAGCCCGCGCTCCCGGTCGAGCGCGAGGAACGCCCGCTCGTCGAATAGGTTGTTGGCGAAGAGCGCCACGTCGAAGTTGCTGAAGCGCGCGCCGAGCCGCAGGTTGACGATGTCGTAGGCGGGCAACTCCGGATCGAAGGTGAATGTGCTCTGCGTCAACGGACCGCCGATCGTGTTGGCTCCGAAGGAGTTCAGGTTCAAAACGCCGAACCCGGGGTCCTCGTCACCGACCTGCGTGAAGCGCGAGCCCACGTGGCTGTAAGTCCCCGTCAGGTAGCCTTGAACTCCCTGCGTGATCGGCTGCTGATAGGTCGCCGCCGCAGACCACTGCGCCTTGGGGACGGTCGGGAGGCGCCTTCCTTCCTCGATGCCGGATACGACGCTGACGTTGCCCACGGCGTCCGTGGACGTCAGAGTGGACCGCAGCTCGGAGTCGTTGTAGCCGAAAGAGAGGGCGAAGTCGAAGCGATCGGTCGGCGCTAGAGCGAACTCGAGCTCGCCCCCGACGCTGCGAGCTTTCGGCACGTTGAAGACGAGCCGGGAGGAGCACGAGCCCGCCGTTACGGAAACCTGCAGGTCCTTGATGTCCACGTAGAACCCCGTGACGTTGAACGAGCCGCGGCCACCCATGAACAGGGACTTCGACCCGACCTCGTAGTTCCACGCTGTTTCGTCTTTCCAGGACTCCCGGCCCCCGAAGGTCACGAGGTCCTGGGCCGTGCACAACGGAACGTTGAGCGGGTCGTTGATCCCGCCCAGCCGGAAGCCCTTGGCGATCTGGGCATTCAAGTTGGTCGCCTGGCTCACCTTGTACTTGGCGATGAAGCGCGGCGCGAAGCCGTCCGCCTTCGTGGAGCCGGGTTGCGACACGAGAGAAGTCCCGGTGTTGTCCTGAGCGAAGATGCCGTCGAAGATCTGCTCCTTGTCCTCGTCGAAGCTGTAGTAGCGCAGGCCTCCGGTCAGACTGAGCCGGTCGGTTGCCGACCACGTTCCCTCGCCGAAGACGGCGTATTGCTTCAGATCGTAGGAGAGGTCCGAGAAGAAAAGAGAATCCTTCGGCGCGCGGAGTCCCCGAGTCCCCATCGGTCCCCAGGTGGTAGGCGGGAGACCATCCGCGGCCGCGGTGTCCTCGAAGCCTGCGACGAGCAGGTTCTGGCCGTAGTCGCGCTTCGAGCTGGCGTAGAACCCGCCGCCGAGCCACTGGAAACGATCCGCTCCGCCGGACAAGCGGAGTTCCTCCGTCCACGTCTTCGCCTCGGTCTTGTCATCCAGGGGCGAGTCGAGCGTGTAGATATTCTCGGGCAATCCGATGCTGCCGCCGGTGATGCTGGAGGTGAGCGCGCCGGCGTCGCGGACGACCAGAATGTCACGGTGGGTGTAAGACGTGATCGAGGTCAGGGCGACGCCGCCGAAGTCGTACCGCACGTTCAGGTCGCCGAGCACGAACTCGTCGGTGAAGGGCTCGTCGATCTGGGTGAAAAGCTTGCGATCTCCGAGCGTCACCGCGGGACGTGTGGTCGTGTACGGGTTTGCGAGTATGTTGAAGACGTCGATTCGATTCCAGCCGTCCATCTCCACCTTCTGATAGACGAACCGCGGCAGGATACTCAGACGATCGGTCGGCGCGATCTGCACGGCCGCCCGCACTCCCGCGCGGTCGCCCCGATTGACGTCCTTCTTGACGGAAAGATCCGGCTGCACCGCGTCCATCCAGCCGGCGAGCCGGTCGTAGTAGCCCGCGATGCGAAGGGCGGCGCTGCTACCGAGAGCCGCGTTGACACCCGCTTTGACTGAGCCGCCCTGGTTGCCGTCGCTCAAGGTATCGCCGGAAACCTCTCCGAAGAACCGGGTTACGCCGAGCTCGGGCGGGTTGGTGATGTAGCGCACCGTGCCCCCCAGCGAACCGGAGCCGAACAGGGTCCCCTGCGAGCCGCGCAGGACCTCGACGCGAGATATATCGAAGAGGTCGAGGTCCGGCGTGAACAGGGACATCGAGATAACGGATTCGTCCAGATAGACGCCCACCGACTCCTTGACGCCCGGCTGGTCGCGCGCGATCTGGCCGGAGGAGACACCACGGATGGCGATCTGGCTCTGGCCGGGACCCAGGTTCTGCACGCTGAAGCTGGCCACGTTGGCGGCCACCTCCTCGATGTTCTTGATGCCGCGCTCCCGCAGGACCTCCTCCGTCGGAGCGGCAACCGAGAAGGGTGTCTCGTGCACGGTCTCCTCGCGTTTCATGGCCGTGACGGTGACCTCCTCCCGGACCCGGGGCTCGAGCGTGAGGTCGGTGGCGACGGAGGAGCCGGAGACGACCTGGACGTTGGTCGCGGTGGCCTGTCCGAGACCCGTGAGCTCGGCGACTACTGTGTACACGCCCGGCGCCAGCCCGGTCACCTCGTAGGACCCGTTCGCGCCCGATGCGACGACCCGGGTCACGCCCGTTTGCGCGTTCCGGATCGTAATCGTCGCTCCTGGGATCACGTCGCCGGCTGTGTTGCGGACCGTGCCGCGAATTCCACCCTCCGGGGCCTGGGCGGGGATCGGCATGGCGCAGAGGATCGCGAAGGTGCAGACCGTCAGGATTGCCATCCGTGGTGAAAGCATGAGTCCCTCCTTCTTGCGGAATGAACCGGGACGGTTCGAAGGAATCGCGGATCGAATTCTGCTGTGACGAGACATGCGTCGATCGAGCCTTGCTCGTATCGTAACGCTCAACTCCAAGGTCGGAGTTATTTCTTTGCGGGCTTCGCTCTTTTGACCAGCGGCGCAGCTTTCTTCGCGTCGGCCTCGGAGTCGAAGCCGATCACGGCGCTGTAGCGGCGGCCGATGACCTGGGCGACGAAGAACGCGAGGTTGATCCCCGCCTCCGCGATTGCCCGCGAGATCGCGGAGCCGATTCCGGGCCGGTCTTCGCCTTCGACGAGCAGCGTCGGAATTCCGGATTCGGAGAGTCCGGCACTGCGGGCGGCGCTCTGCGCGCGCTTTCCGGTGACCGGGTAGAGCTCCACCGCGCCGCGGGTCTCGTCTCCCGGGAAGCGGTAGGCCATCACGACCCTCAGGTCCGCGCCCGCTTCCGCGAGTGCCGCCAGCGCTCCCGCCAGCGACCCGGGTCGATTCGCCACCTCGCTCCGCCACAAACTGATCTTCTTGACGCTCACTGCCATTGGAATCCTCCTCTTCAGATGTTGTCGGGCAGCCTCAGGATTCGCTTCATCCGGCGATCGAGAAAACGGTCGGACGTGAGTCCTTTCAGGGGGACCATGATGCGCGCGAGCGGCGCGACCCGGTACCGCGTCCTCGGCCGCTTCGACTCGATCGCGCGGACGATCACGCGCGCGACCGTCTCGGGCCGCCGGCGCCCCCGCTGGAAGTCCTTCTGGCTCGCCCTCTCGGCGTTCTCGTAGAAGCGCGAGTACGGGCCGGGCGTTCCCAGAATCCGGGCGGTCGCCTGGCGCGAGCGGTCCCCGAAATTCGTCTGGATCGGTCCCGGCTCGACGATGACGACCCGGATCCGCCACGGCGCGATCTCGACGCGCAGCGCGTCGGAGATCGCCTCGAGCGCGTACTTGGACGCGCAGTACGGGCCGGCGAACGGCACGGTCACCCTTCCCGCGAGGGAGGACACGTTGACGATCGTTCCGCGCCGCGCGGCGCGCATGCCGGGCAGGACCGCGCGGAGAATCGCAAGAGCGCCGAAGACGTTCACGTCGAACTGCGCGCGCCACTCCTCGGCGGATACGTCTTCGATCGCGCCGTACTGTCCGTATCCGGCGTTGTTGACGAGGGCGTCGATCCGTCCCGCGGTCGCGAGGGTCGCGGCGACGCCCGCGCCGATCGAGGCCGGGTCGGTGACGTCCAGCGCGAGCGTCTCGATGCCTTTCGCCATCAGGTCGGCGACGTCCTCCCGCCGGCGGGCCGACGCGAAGACCTGGTGGCCGCGCCGGGCCGCCTCGATCGCGGTCGCCTGACCGATCCCGCTCGAGCAGCCGGTCACGAGGATCACCTGTTTTCCGCGCATAAGTTTCGATCTGGACTGCGGCGGGTGCAGACGCCTTCGGGATCTGTCCCCGCAAGTGGACTGCGGCGGGTGCAGGCCCGTGGGACCTGTCCCCGCAACATCTCCAGGGGGATGTTACCCTTGGCTCTCAGACCGGGGTCTGATCCCGCAGGGGTCAGATCCCGCTCAAATACTCATGTCCTACGCGGAGAAGAACCTCGCCCCCGGAGAGACGATCGTCTACCGGGCCCGTTATCACTGGATCTACTACCGGACGACCCTCGCTCTGTTGCTCGTCGCCGCGGTGTTCGGGCTCTGGTGGTGGATCTCGGGAGAGCGCCTCCAGGCGGGCCCGGCGTCGTCGGTCTTCGGCGTGATCGCCCTCGCGCTGCTCGCCGCGGCGCTGGTCCACTTCCTTCTTCGAAGAATCCGCGCGTCGGCCGACGAGTTCGTGGTGACGACCCGCCGGGTAATCCGAAAGACCGGCCTCGTCGCGCGCGAGGCCGAGCACGCCCCGATCGAGAAGATCCAGGACATCACAGTCGATCAGGGGGTGTTGGCGCGGCTCCTCGGTTATGGGACGGCGACCCTCGAGACGGCGTCGGAGTCCGGGCGGATCGTCTTCCCCGACATCGCGGAACCGGAGAGGTTCCGAAGCGCGATCTGGGGGCAGACCGCGGGTGCGGCGCCTTCCGCCGGCGCGGCGTCTTCCACCTCCGTGCCCGCCGGCGCCCTGCCCGGCACCTTCGCCGGCAGCGTCCAGATCGCCGCGGCCGCGAGGCTCGCAGAGCTCGAGGCCCTCCACACCCGGGGGCTTTTGACCACCGAGGAGTACGCCCGCAAGCGCGAAGAAATCATCGCCTCTCTATGAAACCCGCCCGCCCGCGCACGGACGATGTCCGTAAACCCCCGCGCCCCGCGCTCGTCTATCGGGTGTGCCGGCTCTGGCCGTGATTCCACGGGAAACCCATCCGGGCGTCGACGAGGCGCGCTTGATCGCCGAGATCCGTGCCGGCAACACGGAGGCTTTCGAATACTTCGTCCGACAGTACCAGCCGAAGATCACCCGAATCGCCTACCGGCTCCTGAGGGATCTGGGGGAGGCCGACTGCGCCGCGCAGGACAGTTTCCTTCGCGCGTGGCAGAGCTTGAACGAGTTCCGGGAGGGATCGACGTTCGAGACGTGGCTCACGCGGATCTGCATCAACTGGTGCAAGGACCGGCTGAAGCGGCGGCGCGTGGTCCTCTACTTCCACCAGGCTCCCGCCGAACGGGAGGACGAGGAGGGCCCGCGCGATACGGCTCCGCACCCGTCACCGTCGCCGGAGCGGCGCGCCCAGTCGCGCGAGATCCGGGACCGGCTGCGCGACGCGATCGAATCGCTCTCGCCCCGCCAGAAGGCGGTCTTCACCCTGAAACACTTCGAGGAGCTCTCGATCCCGGAGATCGCGGATCTCATGGGACTCGACTCGGGGACCATCAAGTCCCACCTCTTCCGCGCCGCGCAGAAGATCCGCGAGAGCCTGCGCGAGCTCCGCAGGACTTGACGTGAAGTTGGGAAACGAAATCTCCGCCGACCACCTGACCGACGACGAGCTCTCCGCGCTCGCCGTCCCTCCCACCGGCGCGCCCGAGCCGCTGCCCGCGCACCTCTCGGCGTGCCTGACGTGCAGCCGGCTCCTCGCCGAGTGGAAGAGCGCCCTCTTCGCTCTCGGCGGCGAGGACCAAGAAGTGATCGCCCACCGACCTGCCGAGGACTGGCGAGCGGCCGAGGACGCGACCCTCGCGGCGATCCGGCGCGCGGGCGCTCCGGGCCGAGGCCGCGCGCGGACGTTGAAGTGGGCGCTTCCCGCGGCAGCGGCGCTGCTTCTCTTCGGGCTCCTGATCGGAGAGCGCCGGGCCGCGGCCCCGGTCGCCTTCGACGACACGGCGGGACTCTCCGCGGAGGACCGCGCCGACGACGCTCTCCTGCGTGACGTCGATCGCCTCGCGAGCGGCCAGGAAGCGGGCAGCGGCTGGAGCGCGCTCGCGCCCGATCCGGCGACGGTCGAGCCTGCGCCTGCGGGGGAGAAGCGCTCGTGAAGCTGCTCGCGGCAGCCCTGCTCTTCGCGTCGGTCGCGACGACGGCGACGGCCCTGCCGGACCTTCCGGAAGGCAAGTGGTGGAAGCGGCCGCGGATCGCCGCGGAGATCAATCTGACACCCGATCAGGAAAGCCGGATCGAGAGCATCTTCAGCCGCGCGCGACCGACGCTGATCGACCTGAAAGCGAACCTCGAGAAGAAGCAGGGCGAGCTCCAGGATGCGCTCGACGACGCGAACGCCGACCGCCGAGCGGTCGCGGGCCGGGTCGAGGCGGTCGAGAACGCTCGCGCGGAGCTGCAGAAGGCGCGCGTCATGATGGTCCTGGACATGAAGCAGGTCCTCAAGCCGGAGCAGTGGGACCGTCTGGTCAGGATGCACCAGGAGTTCCGGCGAGAGCGCCTCGGGAGATTTCTCGAGCGGCGCCGGCCGCCCGGTCAGCGCCCCCGCTGATTAGCCAGCACTACTCACGAGGAACTCCGGCCGTCCCGCGGATCGCGGGAGCAAGGCACGCACTCCCGAGGATGCGTAGCCGCGTCGAGGTGCCTTTATGGCTCGATCGTCTGCCGTCGCTGCGGCCGGGTCCCCGTGAATCGTTCGTGCTAGAAAACCACGCGCGCGGCGAGGCCGCCGCGGATCGGCACGAGGTCGATGTCGGCCGCGGGCTTCTGCCCTCGGGCCTGCGCCGCGCGGTGACGCGCGACGATGAAACGCCCGACGGCGGTGCCGAGAGCCGCTCCCGCCACGACGTCGCTCGCGAAATGGACCCGGTCGTTCACGCGATCGAGGGCGACGAGCGTGGCGGCGGTATACGCGATCGTCGGAACGATCCACCCTTTCGCGCGCATCGCCACGACGGAGGCGAGCGAGAAGGCCTGCGTCGCGTGTCCCGAGGGGAAGGAGTCGTGCGAGGAGAAAGGATGGAAGCGCGTTTCGCCGTCCGACTCGAACGGCCTCTCACGACCGAAGACGCGCTTGAGAGCGTACTTGTCGAGCAGGTGCGTGAGGAAACCCGCTTCGAGCGCCTCTCGGCCGGTCTCGCGGAGCTCCCAGTTGCGGAACACGTAGCCGACGACGAGATATCCGGCGCCGAGGTTCGAGGCCCAGGCGCCTCCCAGCGACGTCGTTGCGTCCGACACCCGGTCGGTGAACCGCGACCGGTTCTGCTGGAACTCGCGGTCGATGGTCTTGTCGGCGAGCATCAGTCCACCCACGACGAGAACGAGGCCGCCGAAACGCGTCCAGTCAGCCCCGTCCCAGTGCAGAGGCGCGGTGACGATCGCGTAAGAGTCGGAGACATACCGCTTGGCCTCGACCTTCACGTCGCGCCAGAAGTCTTTCGGCTTCAACGACGGTCTTGTCGGCGGCGGCTCCTTGGGTGGAGCGGGCTCCTGGGGAGGTTCCTGAACGGGCGGTGGTGTCGGCTCCGGCGGGGGCTCCTGCTGCGGCGTCGATTGCGGCGGGGGCTCCTGCTGCGGCGGCTCTCGGAAAGCGCCGTCCTCCTCGACTCCGGGAATCCCGTCCGCGTCCGGGGCGACCGGCGCCGCGCAAATGTCCACGTCTTCGCGGCTCTCCTCGACGTCGGCGAAGAGCGGAGACGCCGCGAGGCTTGCAGCGAGCAGGATCGCAAGAGCCTTCACGCGCGGCATCCCCATGCAAGTCTTCCGCCCCCAACGTGAATGGAAGGTTACGATCGCGACATGGACCGCGCCGCGCGGGAACGCATCGCCGAGTACGTCAAGCCGCTGGCGGTGGGACTCGACGGGGTGACCTACTACGGCGACGTCGAGCGGGTCGTGGCCGCGTGCGCGAAAATCGCGCGGGATCGAGAGGACCTCGACCGCGACCTCCTCTACCTTCTCGCCGTCTTCTCCGGCCAGGAGAGGTGGGTGTCGCGATTCGGGCACAAGAGCCGGACGGAAATCTTCCTGTCCTCCGTCGGCGCGGAGCCGCGCAAGGTGGCTGCCCTCTGGCGGGGACTCGCGCGCTTCGAGCGCGAGCCGCGCACGCCGGAGGAGGAACTCGTCCACGACGCGGTCCGGCTCGAGGAGCTCGGCGCGTACGGGATCGCGCGTCGACTCGTCGAGGGCTACCGGGAGCGGATGGATTTCGGAGAGATCGCTGACGCGATCGACGAGGCGACGGCGGCGCCGCTCAAGACCGCGGAAGGCCGCGCTCTCGCCCTGCCCCGCATCGCCGCAATGAAAGAGTTCTCGAAGCGTCTTCGCGACGAGTATGCCGAATTCGCCAGGCCGACAGCTGAGAACTTCTAAACGATCGACCGTCCTCCATCGACGCGGATCACTTGCCCGGTGATGAACGCCGGCCCGCCGCACAGAAAGACAATCGTCGCCGCGACGTCCGCGGGAGATCCGATGCGCTTTGCGGGCACGCGGCGCGCGAGCCGTTCCGCTTCTTCCGCCGTCGTACCATCCGGCGGAAGCACCGTTCCCGGAGCCACGCCGTTCACGGCAACGTCCGGCGCCAGCTCGACCGCGAGCGCCCGGACGAGGCCCTCGACCGCCGCTTTCGAAACGGAGTGCGCGACGTAGTTTCGCGCCGGGCTCTCCGCGAGGAAGTCGGAGATGAGAACGATCCGTCCGTGCCGTTGCCTCAGGGTGTCCGCGGCTTCCCGCGCGAGAAGAAAGCCGGCGCGGGCGTTCACGTCCATCGCGGAGTCCCACAGGTCCTCGTCGGTATCGGCCAGAGACGCGCGATGAAAGTTCGCGGCCGAGTGGACGAGAAAGTCGAGACCTCCGAGGCCGTCGATGGACGCGCGCGCAACGCGGCGACAGTCGTCCGGCCGCGCGAGATCGCCCGCGACGACCATCGCCCGCCGGCCGGCGGCCCGGACTTCCCCGGCGGCGCTCTCCGCGCCCGCGGCGGACCCCCGGAAGTGCACG
>DASYUL010000018.1:0-17464 GCA_036001245.1 Thermoanaerobaculia bacterium | reverse complement strand
GTGATCCGGGGGCCGGGAAGGAGGGGAGACCGAAGCAGACAATCGAATCCGCGATCAGTAAGGTTCGAAACGTCAACCGAAAACGAAGGGACCATCGAATGAAGCGTCTGACAGTTTTTCTCGTAATCGTCTTCGCCTTCGCGCTCGCTGCCGGAACGGCTCTCGCGCAGAACAACAATCCCTGTCCCGGCGCGAAGGAGTACCAGGTCAACATCATCGGGGTTCCCAAGACCAAGAATCCTGACATGACGAATAACAATGGCCATCGGATCTTTGTCCCGCTGAACGGCGTGACGAAAATCTACATGACCGGTGATACCTCCACTGCGGACGGTCTGCAGTGCGGGAACACCTTTCAGGTCACGGATGCGAACGCGACCGACGGCGCCGGAACGCTGGTCGTTCCGTGCACGAACGTGAACGCCGAGAGCGAAGATCCCGGCGTCTGTTTCAATGTCTATGCGACGCCTCTGGGAACTCCCGGCGGAAGAGCCGAAGTGGACGTCGTCTGCACCTTCGATGATACCGTGATCGGGGGTCTGGTCGAAGGGAGCTGCGAGGACGTACCGCTCGGCAGCTTCGACTTCGATCTCGTTCGCGGTAGCGGCAAGCCCGTGCAGAAGGACATCACCAACTTCATGAGAGCTTCCGGCTGCTTCGATACCGATGGAAGCGGCACTTGCGATCAGGGTGAGAAGACCTTCAACAACATCTGGATCTTCAATCTCGAGGCCCTTCAGGAGTACTTCTGGGAATACGACAACCAGGGTCTGCGCGTTGCCATGATCCGCTTCTGCGAGGGCACGGACTGCGGAGGTTTCGGAGTGGTGCCTTAGCAATTCTGTTCGAGTATTTCGTCTGATGCGGGGGTCGCACGACCCCCGCTTTCGAGCCCATGGAAATTCAACTTACCGTCACACGTTTCTTGACCGGTTGCCTGCTGTTGATGGCGGTCTCTGCGGAGCCGGCGTTACTGGCTCAAGTCTCTCCGAGGCCTGTGGCAATCCCCGCGTACGCCGTCGAAGGAATCGACTTCGAGCCGTTACCGGCGATTTATGCCGTCGCTCCGCGGGGAGCCGTGAAGGAAGCTTCGCTCGTCATTATCAATCGAAACCGGGATCCGCTGAGAATTACGGGCATCGAGAATCCCAGCCGCCGGTTTACTGCCCGGACGGAGACCCTCGAAGCAGGCCGCCGCTATCGCTTGATCGTGACCGTCAAAGGCGAGGGCCCGGCGGGCGACCAGACTGACATTCTCCGCGTCAAGACGAACCTCAAGAAGGATCCGGTGCTTCGTATCCCGGTCAACACCCGAGTCCGCGAGAGGGTTTATACATTCCCACAGTCGGTTTTCCTCGGCCGTTTCAACCTCGGCCAGATCAAAGGCAACCCCGAGGCGGCTCGCGCAGCCGGCCAGACGCTCATGGTCTATCGGAAAGGGATCAGTGGCTTCCAGGTCAAGCTGAGTTCCGACGTGCCCTTCCTGCGATTCGCCTCTGAACTCGGACCCAACGGCGACCAGTGGGAGAACTCTGTCTGGATCGATCCCGAACAGGCCAGGCTGGGCGACATCAAGGGAAGAATTTTCATCGAGACCAATGACCCGGAGATCCCGAGACTGGTCGTGCCGGTCACCGGCAGACTGTTACCGGACTAGTCCTCAGTGCGGAATCTCGCGATCCAGTCGATCCCCTGCGAATAGCCGACTCGAGGCTCCGACCGGCCCTTCTTTTTCGACCTTTCTTTTTTCGGTCGAAGCTCGACGCCGCGAGGCGGCCGACTAGCGACTGGCCGGGCATGTTCGGGCATTCTTGTGAAGCTCCATCTGGGCTCCTCCGATGAGTTGGTGGCGTTAGACACCTCCAGCCTCACCGATCTGGGCCCAGATGGGCATCAGACCCTACCCGTGAACAACGTCTTGAGAAACGAGAACTAGACGGCGCTCGAGATTCATTCGACACTGGGGAGGCCTCGGCCTCCTCTCTTCTTTACGCGCGAGGATGGGCCGTTCGGATCGGACATACCCCGAACTGCCCGGGGACGCCCGGCCGATCTGGCCCCATCCCGCCCGGGCCCGTGGATTGCTTAATCGGGAAGGCTTTGCGGCGTCTACGACTTTAGTCTAGGACGTCCGCCGGGCTCGGGAAGAAGAGTAGCTACGTATCTTCCCACTGAGGTCGGACAGCGGCGTCCGCCGTCAATGGTGAGGCGTCTTTGGTCGCTGCGTGGGGGAATGCGCTCACGCCACGACACGCGTCTGGCTTCTCTCCGGCTGACGACGGATCTGCCACACGTCTCGCCGCCGTCCTCCGAGGCCGCTCCGGAGGCGAACGGGCCCACGGGGCCTCTCTTCCGAAGCCGACGCAACGCAGTCACTGGGCCGCTCGTCATGCTGGCGACGATCGCCGTGCTCGAACTGGTTTCACACACCCCCGTCAGCCTTTCGAATCCCGTTCCCGTCGGGTTGCTCGCCCTCGTTTACGCGACCTTCCGCAGCGGCATCGCGGGCGGAATCGTCAGCGCCGTGCTCTTCCTCGTTTACGACCTCCGCTTTCTGGCGGAGCCCGGTACCTTCTTCCGGTACGCCGACGGCAATGTGCGCCGCCTTGTCGTGCTGGCAGCAGTCATGCCGGCGATCGTTTTCCTGGTCGGCAGGTTTCGTCGGCAGGCGGAGCGGCTGGTCGAGGACCGCACGGAGCTCCTGAAGCAGCTCGTTCACGCGGAAGAGCAGGAGCGCCGGCGCCTCTCGCGCAGGCTCCACGACCAGATGGGCCAGCATCTCGCCGCTCTGACGATCGGGTTGAAGCGGCTCGAGCCGGCGGCGGCAACGGCGCCGGAAGCTCTCGAGCGGCTCGACGACCTTCGCGCGCTCGTCGACCGGATCGACCAGGAGGTTCGGCGGATCGCCCTCGACCTGCGGCCGGCGGTTCTGGACGACCTCGGACTGAACGACGCCCTGGAGAGCTGCGTTCATGAGTGGTCGGAGCGCTCCGGCGTGAAGGCGGACTTTCAGGGAGTCGGCCTCGCCGGGAGGGCCGTATCGGCGCCGGTCGAAACCGCGCTGTACCGGGTCGTTCAGGAGTCTCTGACGAACGTGCTCAAGCATGCCCGCGCGAGTCAGGTGAGCGTGGTCGCACAGGAGCGCGACGGCGAGGTCCTGCTGATCGTCGAGGACGACGGCGCGGGCTTCGACGGAGAAGCGGTTCGCTCTCGGCCGGATCGGCGAGCGCGCGGACTCGGCCTGATCGGCATCCGGGAAGGCGTCGCGACGCTCGGCGGGACGGTCACGATCGAATCCGCTCCGTCGCGTGGCACGACGGTCTTCGTCCGAATCCCGCTGCCGCCGGAAAAAGAGAGGCGCAATGAGTGATCTGCGCGTCTTCGTCGCTGACGATCACGCAATCTTGCGCGAAGGGGTAAAGAAGCTCATCGCGGAGGAATCCGGAATGGAGGTCGTCGGCGAGGCCGAAGACGGACGGACCGCCTGCGAAAGGGTCTGCCGGCTCCGGCCGGACGTGGTCGTGATGGACGTGTCCATGCCGCTCTTGAACGGGATCTACGCCACCGAGCTGTTGAGCCAGGAGTGTCCGGAAGTGAAAGTCCTGGCTTTGACCATCCACGAACAGGTCGGCTATCTGCGCCGCCTCCTGGCCGCCGGCGCGAAGGGGTACGTCCGCAAGAGAGCGGCTCCCGAGGAGTTGATCCGCGCAATTCGCGCAATTGCGGCCGGGCACCTCTACATCGACCCGGGCATCTCCGGCGAGGCGATGGGTAGCCTCCGAGCCGGCTCCTCGGCCGGCCGCGCAAGGGGCGACTCCACGCCACGGGAGAGAGAAGTGCTCCGACTCATCGCGGAGGGCTACAGCAACAAGGAGATGGCGGCACGGCTCGGGTTGAGCGTCAAGACCGTCGAGACCCACAAGGGCCGCGCCATGAAGAAGCTCGGTCTGAACAGCCGCGCCGAGGTCGTGCGCTACGCGTCCCAGGAGGGGTGGCTGCGCGAGAACTGACCGGCTCCGGGCCCGCGGGCGAGGCGCGCCTCGCTCGACCTTTAGTCGTAAGACGGACTCAGGGAATTCCCCGACAGACCTTCCTCTAACCCGACTCGAACGACTCCGACAATCGTCGGAGAGTCCGCTCCGTCCATTGAGCATGGGCTTGCGAGCACGGAGGAGGATTATCGGGTTTCGCGGGGATCGGAGCTACATTTCGGTGCGGGTTCGCGCTTGCAGAATCGCGCGGTGCGCGGCGAGAACCGCCGCCGCCGAGCGGTACCTCTCCCGAACTCGTTCGGCGAGCGGATCTCCGGGCGAGAGGTCGCTGACGAATTTCTCGATACGGCCTCTCCGCGCGAGGAGCTCGTCGAAGATTCGGCGCCACGTCCGCAGATGCTCCAGCGTACGGCCGCTTTCGTACTCGACGCTCGGACGATCGTCCACGTGTGGCTCTGTTTCCGCGACCCAGGCGGTCACGTCGTCCGGCCCGAGCATCAGGTACGAGAGGACGTCCGCGGGATCGTCGGCTCCGATCTCCGAGAGGTCACGGCGAACGCCGGGGCTCGAGTCGATCCGCGACGCCAGGTCACGCACACGGACCGTCTTTTCCGGCGTCGCGATCACGATCGTGAAGGAATTCTCGACCGAGTTCGGGTACCAGATGCTGACGTTCGGGAAGACGTCGCGAAAGGCGCGGACGATCGAACGGTAGTTCTCGGGCAGGAGCGAGTACATCGGCACCCACATCGATATGACGCCGCCGGGTCGGAGCCGCTCCGCACAGAGCCGAAAATACTCCTCCGTGTAGAGCGAGCCGTTCCCCGCGTAGCGCGGGTGGATCGAGTCGGACAGGATGACGTCGAATTCTTCCGGTGAAGCCAGGATGAAATTGCGGCCGTCGTTGATCGTGGCGGTCAAGCGCGGGTCGCCGAGCACTCCCTCGTTGACCGGGCGAAAAAAGCGCGCGGCCGCGTGAAGGACCTCCGGCGAGATTTCGACGACGCGGATTCTCGAAACCGGGTGGAGGGAGACGGCGTGCGCCGTACCGCCCGATCCGAAACCCACGTGGAGAACCCTCTCCGGCCGACCGGCAAGAAGGAGAGGAAGATGGCCCTGGAGCTTCTGGACGGCCAGGAGATCGGGCGACGTTCCCGCGACGTTCACGCCGTTCAACTCGAGTGATAGAGCCGGAGGCGTTTCGTATCGCTTGACCGCGACCGTTGCGGTGACGTCCTCGTCGTAGAAGAGCACGTTCCTCCGCGCGACGTCCGTGAACGGTCCGGATGCCAGGATCACGCCGTCCCTCTGCGGAACGAGCGCGAGAGCCGCGAAAGCCACCGGAGCGAGACGAACGGTCCACGACCCCGGAAACACGAGAAGGGCGACGGCCGCGGTCAGGAATCCGGCCGCCACCAGAGAGTTCTGCGTGCCGAGCACCGGGATGGCGAGAAAGCCCGCGAGGAGCGAGCCGACGATCGCGCCGAACGTGTTCGCGGCGTAAACCGAGCCCGCATCCCGGGGCGCCGTGTCCGACGACCGGCACGCGGCTCGGAGGAGGACCCCGAACGTCGCGCCCATCAGGAGGGTGGGAACGAACAGATAAACGATCGTCGTGATCGCTTCGGCTGCGAGGACGCCGCCGTGGGTGCGTACGTGCAGAAGCCGCATCGCGTCCGCGACGAGGACCTTCTGGTAGCTCGGGAAGGCGATCACCTGGACGAGGAGCGATGCGCCAAGTGCGAGCTGAATTGCGGCGATCCGGCGGCGGGGCTCGCGGATCGGCAGGACCGCCCCGATGAAGCCTCCCGTTGCGAGTCCCGAGAGGTAGATCGCGAGCATGAGGGAGAAGGAGTAGACGGAGGAGCCCAGGTACAGCACGAGGATCCGGGTCCAGAGGACCTCCACTGCCATGGCTCCCGCTCCCGTGAGGAATGCGACGGCGAGCCAGACTCGGACGGGTCGCTCGGCGCGCACTTCTCGCGCGGACGGGAGCGGCTCGCGCTGGAGCGTCAGCGCGAGAAGCGCCGCGACGAGGCTGATGCACGCGGAAGACAGGAGCGTCGCTCGCAACCCCACTTTGGGGATGAGGAGCATCCCGGCCACGACGACACCCGCGACCGCGCCCGTCGTATTCGCGGCGTAGAGAGCGGCGGATCGGCGGCCGGGGCCCTCCACCCGCTCGACCAGTCGGGACAGCACCGGAAACGTGGCGCCCATCAGGATGGTCGGCGGCAGGAGCGCGGCCGCCGCGAGCGCGGCGCGGACCAACGTGAGTCGTCCCGGGCCTTCGCCGACGTGCCGGAAGGCGAAAACGTAGCCGCGCTCGACGACGTCGAAGAGAAGCGGCGTCGACAGCGCGAACACCGCGACACCGGCTTCCAGCAGTCCGTACGTCGTCGCGGGGCGCGAAAGCCGTCGCGCGGCCCTTCCGAAGAGCCAGCTCCCCAGAGCGAGGCCTCCCATGAACACGGCGAGCAGCGTCGCGGTGGCGGCGGTCGTCGAGCCGAGCGTCAGGTTGAGGTACTTGAACCAGACGACTTCATCCATGAGAGAAGCCAGTCCCGAGAGGAAGAAGACCGTGCACGCCAGCGCGAACGACGCGGTCAAAAGACGGGATGGCTGAGAGGGGTCTGCGGCGGCGCGGACGCTCTCCGCGGGGCTCAATGCGTCGTGCCCGCCCGGTGCGCGAGAAAACGCTCCCGGCAGGCCATCCCCATCTTTCGGATCTCGGCGAACTCGGGAGCTTTGCGGACGTTCTCGAACAACGGATCCTTGTCCATCGCCGGGTAGCTGCAGAAGCCGACTTCCACCGCTTTCCGCAGGATTTGCAGTGCGCTCTCCCGGTCACCGCAAAGAGCGATCATTCCCGAAAGCGAGTATTTCGGCTCGGAGTCACGGATCTTGAGGATTGCCTCTCGGGCGCCGGCGGGAAGCGGCGAACCGGCCGAGGGGGGGCGACGGCCCAGGCACCCGCGGTACCAATCCCCTACGGGGTCGCCGCCGGGAAGCGCGATCGCGAGTGCTTCGTCGTACCGGCCTTGCCGGACGAGAATGCCCTGATTGAGCCGCCGGACGAGCTCGGACCCCGGGTCAAGGTCGAGAAACACTTTGGCGCGGCCGAAGTTCCCGAGGTGGATGTAGGTGGTGGCGCAGGATCGCCACCTGTAGCTCTTCGGATCCCGTGTGAGCGCCGCCTCGCATTCGCGCGCCGACTCGTCGAGAAGTCCCGCGTAGCGCAGGAGGTACCCGAGGGCGAAATGCGCCGACGCGCTGTCGGGCCGCCGGCGCACGAGAGCCGACGCCGCGTCCCAGGCCCCGTTCAGGTCGCCACCTTCGACCTGCAGAATGATCTGACGCTGCGCAGCCTCCGGGAGGTTCGGCTCGAGCTCGAGGGCGCGCTGCCCCGCGTCCTTCGAGCGCACGAAAGCCGGGTTCCCGCCGTCGGAGTACGTCCCGTCGAAGTAATACCGGTCCGCAAGCGCGCCCCAGGCCGGAGCGTAGGAGCCGTCGAGACCGACCGAACGTTCGAGCATCTGGATTGCCTGCTTGTTCGGCTCGGCCTCGCGCGCGAGCCCGGCGCTCCTCAGGTACAGGTCGTATGCCTCCGGGTTTTTCGGCCGCGTCGCTCCCTCGGCGGCGCCCGACGTCGCCCCGAGGAGCGGCAGGAGGCCTTCGTTCAGTCTCCCGGTGATCTGGCGTTGCAGCCCGATCAAGTCCGCCCCGGAGCCCGTCAGCGTGTTCCTCCAGACGACTTGGTTCTTCTCGGTGTCCATGACCTCCAGAGTCACCTGCAGGCGATCGGCCTCCCGGAGATAGTGACCGGTCAGGACCCGATCGACTTTGAGATCCCGCCCCGCGCTCTGCGGATCCGTGTCGGGTTTGTCGAATTTCCTCGTCGCCGCAAACGGTCGGATTGCGAGCGCGGGCGCATAGGAAAGCGTCGTCACGATCTCGTCGGGCAGCGCGAGCTTCAGGAAGTCCGTGCTCTTGTCGGCGCCCAGGTTCTGGAAGGGGAGCACCGCGATCGACATCTGGGCCGCCGCCGCCGATTCGCCGCCCGCGGTCGTCGTGCGGCTCCGTCTCGAAGCGAGCCACAGCCCGGCCGCAGCGAGGAGGACGAGCGCGGCCGCGCCGCCGATCACGAGCGGCCTGCGCGAACCGGTCGCGGCGGATGGAGGCGGAAGCGGGACCGCGGCCGAGGCGCTGCTCGCCGCGGCGCTGCGCCCCGATTCGCTGTCGCGCTTCAGCCGCTTCAGGTCGGCCTTGAGCTCCCCGGCGGTCTGGTAGCGTAGGTCGCGGTCCTTCTCGAGCGCCTTGTTGACGATTCGCTCGACCTCCGGCGGCAGATCCGGGTTCAACCTCACCGGAGGCGTCGGTGCGCGGTTCAGGATGCCGTCGAAGATGATCGCTGACGTGTTCCCGGCGAACGGCTGGCGGCCCGTCGCCATCTCGTAGAGCACCGCGCCGAAGGAAAACAGGTCCGTCCGCGGATCGAGCTCCTCGCCGCGCGCCTGCTCGGGGGACATGTAGGCCACCGTCCCGATCGCAGTCCCGGGGCTCGTCAGGTGCTGCTCGCCAATCGCCGTCGCGAGCTCCGAGACGCCGGTCGCGAGCCCGGTCGCTTCGGGAGGCCCCGCGCGCTTCGCCAGCCCGAAGTCCATCAGCTTTGCCTGGCCGCGCTTCGTGACGAAGATGTTCGCGGGCTTGATGTCTCGGTGCACGATGCCGTGCGAGTGCGCGGCGTCGAGCGCGTCGGCGAGCTGGATCCCGAAATCGAGCAACTGCTCGAGCGGCAACGCTCGCAGCGCGAGGCGGTCCTTCAGCGTCTCGCCCTCGACGAGCTCCATCACGATGAAGTGGCGCCCGGCGTCCTCGTCGATGTCGTGGATCGTGCAGATGTTCGGGTGTTCGAGCGCGGAAGCCGCTCGTGCCTCGCGGCGCAGGCGTTCGAGCGCCTGCGGATCGTCCCCGACTTCCTCCGGAAGGAACTTCAACGCGACGCGCCGGCCGAGCTTGACGTCCTCGGCTTTGTAGACGACGCCCATACCGCCGCCGCCCAGCTTCTCGAGGATGCGGTAGTGCGAGACCGTCTGGCCGATCACTTCTTCGCCTCCGGCGCCCAGCCGACGACGACGGTGATCGGGAGTGTGGCGTCTTCCGGCCGCCGGGAGTTGACGACGAAGCGCTGCCCATCCGGCGTCACGTCGTAGTGGTTGCGCGCCTCGACGAGCGGAAGGATCCGCGTCGCGAAGAGCGCGTGGGGCCTTCCGGCGTCGAGGCGCTCGCCGGCACGGACGTCGACGGCCACCACTTTGCGGTCGGGCGCGACGTAGAAGAGCTCTTTGCCGTCTCCCCTCCACCTCGGCTGCGTGCCGCCGCCGACGGAGACCTGTTGCCGATCGTTCCCCGCCGGGAAACCCTGAACGTAGACCTCGTCGGCTCCCGACTCGTCGGACTGATACGCAATCCACCGACCGTCGAGGGAGAAGACCCCGCCCGACTCGTTGGCGCTCGTCGCGATCAGAGGGCGGCTCGTCTTCTCCTGGAGGTCGCGGACGCCGATATCGAAGCGGAACGTCTTCCAGTCGACCGCCTCGTACACGATGTACCGACCATCGCGCGACCAGTCGTCGAGCGGGGAGAAGGCCGGCAGCTGGAAGAGGAGCTTCGGTTTGTCGGAGCTGCGCGTGTCGCGCACGAAAACGTCGCCGCTCGGGGGCGAGGAAAACGCAATGCGGCGGCCGTCCGGGTTCCACACCGCGGTCACGCTGTTCAGGCCGGGCTCCGTAGGCAGGCGAGTCATCGTCCCGCGGCCGAGGTCCGCGAGCCAGGTCTCGGACAACCAGGAACGCTGTTTGACCCCGCGGGAGACCGCGACGGAGCGTCCGTCCGGCGAGAACAGCGGCTCGAAGTGGGCGGCCGGAGAACCAACGTTCCCGAGCTCCTTCCCGGTGCGGTCGTACAGGACGAGCTGGCTCTCCGAAAGTCCTCCCGTCTGATATGCGAGGACGCCGCTGGAGGAGACCGAAAATCCCGTCGCGAGCGTCGAAATCCCGTCCCACCAGACGTCTTCCACGACCGGAGACGAATCGCCCGTCGTCCGCATCGTGCCCACGTCGAACGGGCGGCTCATCAACCGGTCGCCGGACCGGTAGAGCAGATGACCCGGCGGCGCGTAGGCCACGGCGGCGTCGGCGTCCGGCAGAATCCGATGCGTCTCGCTCGAGTCGAGGGACGTGACGTACCCCCCGATGACGTTCGCGTCTCCGTACCCGATGTAATAAAGGAAGTGCCGCCCGTCGGGCAGAAAGACCGGCCACCGATACACCTCGCCTTTGCTCGAGGTGAGATGCGCCAGGACCCGGGGCTGACCGCCGGTTTCGGAGACCGTCTGGATCTGGCCGCCGACGTTGGCCGAGAACACGATCGTTCCCGTCGGACTCCACGAGCCTCCGCGTGGGGACGCGGCATCGCAGAGTGTTTTCGGAGCGCCGCCCGAGAGCTCGACGCGTTTCAACTTTCCGCCCGCGAAAAACGCGATCGACCGACCGTCGAAGGACCAGAAGGGAAACTGGGCGCCTTCGGTTCCGTCGAGCGGCCGCGACTCGAGCGAGTCGAGCGGGCGGATCCAGAGACGGTCCCGGCCGTCGGCACCAGTGACGACGAAGGCGAGAGTCTCTCCCTCCGGCGACAGCGCGAGCATCCCCTGGAGCAAGGAGCCCGGCGGCGGCGAGACCGTGAAGCGCAGCTTCGCCCGGGGCGCCGCGCTCCGACTCCGCCCGGGACCAGCGAGAACCCAGCCGAGGGCGAGTAGGAGAGCCGCCGCGACGGCCCAGCCGAGAAGCGGTGTGCGCGAGCGCCGCACCGGCGCGGCGGACTCCTCGGTGCGCGTGACGTCCGCGAGCTCGAGCGCCACGTCGCGCGCGCTCTGCCACCGATCTTCCGGGTCTTTCGCGAGGCATCGCCGCACGGCTCGGTCGAGCGCCCGCGGAGTCATGGGCTCGAATAGCGAGATCGGCTCGGGCTCCTTGTGGAGGATCGCTCCGATGAGCGACGCCCGGCTCGTCGCGGCGAAAGCCTTTCGGCCCGTCACCATCTCGTACAGAACGCAGCCGAGCGCGAAGAGGTCGGTGCGCGCGTCAGCTTCCTTCCCTTCGAGCTGCTCCGGAGCCATGTACTGGAGCGTGCCGAGGATCGTGCCCTCGGCCGTCAGGTCCGAGCCTTTCGGGGTCGTCGGTAACATCGAGTGTCCCGACATGACGCCCGACGGCGGCGCGGTGAACTTTGCGAGGCCGAAGTCGAGGAGCTTCACTCCCGACTTCGTCAACATGACGTTGCCCGGCTTCAGATCCCTGTGAACGATGCCCTGCCGGTGCGCCTTGTCGAGCGCGTCGGCGATCTCGACGCCGTAGCGCAGGACGGAGTCGAGCGGCAGCGGTCCTCTCGAGAGCCGGTCGGCGAGGGTCTCGCCCTCGAGGTACTCCATGACGAGAAATTCGGTCTCGCCCTCGCGTCCGACGTCGTAGAGCGCGCAGATGTGCGGGTGGGAGAGCTGGGAAATCGTCTTCGCCTCGCGCTCGAAACGCTGGCGCAGCTCCGAAGAGGTAGAGAGGCTGGAGGAGAGGACCTTGATCGCGACGGTGCGGTCGAGCCGCGTGTCCTTCGCCCTGTAGACCTCTCCCATGCCGCCCCCGCCGAGCGGCGCGACGATCTCGTAGGGTCCGAGACGAGACCCGGGCGACAGGGTCAAGCAAGCCGCCTTCTCGCTGGCGGCTTCAAGGCAGCCCCACCCGCCGCATCAGGTCGGCAAACCGGGGATCGGACCGCAGGGCGTCGAATTCCAGCTGCGTCTTGAGACGGACGATTCCGCTGTCATGCAGCTCGTATCCTTTCTCCAGCCACTCGAAAGCCCGGTCGCGTTCCCCGAGACCCAGAAAGACCAGCGCCACGAGGGGCGGAGAAACGTAGCTCCGATCGAAGCGCTGCTCGAGTTCCCGAAGCAACGCTTGCGCCTTTTCCTTCCGGCCTGTCACTCCATAGGCGAAGCCCAGCCGCGCGACGGCCCCCAACTCTCTCCGAGACAGATCGACTGTCCTTTCGAGCTCCGCGATCGCCGGACCGACCATACCTTTCTGTAAATAGGCGCGACCCAGGGTCGCTCGCGCCTGGATGGCGGTGGAATCGAGCTCGAGCGCGCTCCGCGCTTCCTCGATCGCCTCGTCGTAGCGGCGGGCGCTCAAAAAGCGCGTGGCCTTCGCTCCGCGGATCGTGACGGAGAGCGGGTCGAGCTCCTGGGCGCGATTGATCTCGACCAAGGACTCCTCGTTCCGTCCCATGTTCAGGAGGAAAGACGAATAGGCCAGGTGCGCGGTCGTCGAGCCGGGGTTCAAATCGACGCCTCGTCGAAGCTCCCGTTCGGCCGCCCCCCAGTCCCAGTCGTTCCAGAGGATCGACATCCCGAGAGCGGTTCGGGCCTCCGCGAGGTCGCCATCGAGCTCGACGGCCCGGAGCGCGGCGCTCTTCGCCTTGGGATAGGCCTCGCCGGGACGCCAGGCGCCGCCTCTGTCTCCCAGCCTCGCGTAGGCCATCGATAGTCCGGCGTAGGCGGGCGCGTAGGAGGGGTCGATCGCGATCGACTGGCGGAAGTAGTCGAGCGCCTTCTGGAAGTTTTCGGGGTTCCACCGGTACCACTCGTAACGCCCTTTGAGGAACGCCTCGTGCGCCTCGGGGTTGACGGGCCGCGCTCGGGAGAGGCGAGCTCGTTCATCCGAGGTCAGCCGAGCCTGGATCTGACTCGCGATCGCCTGCGCGACCTCGTCCTGAAGAGTGAGGACGTCCTTGAAATCTCGCTCGTAACTCCTGGCCCAGAGGTGGCGGTCGGTCGAGGCGTGGATCAACTGGGCTGTGATCCGGATCCTGTCGCCCGCTCGGAGAACGGAGCCCTCCACCACTCCATCCACGTCGAGCTCCCGGGCGATCTCCGGAAGGCCCTTCTTCGTCCCCTTGTAGCGCATCGCCGAGGTCCGTGAGATCACGCGCAGCGAACCGATCTGGGCTAGGTCGGTGATGAGCGCCTCGGTCATTCCGTCGGCGAGGTACTCCTGCGTTGCGTCGCGGGAAAGGTTCTCGAGCGGGAGAACGGCGAGCGACTGGATATCGCGGGGCTTCGATCCGAAGACTCGCCGGCGCGAGCCCCCGATGTCGGCGACGAAAAGAACAGCCAGCACGGTCGCGAGCGCGGTTGCCACGAGAACCGGCCACCGAAGAGGTCGCGCGCGGGTTGGCGGGGGTGCAACGCCGGTCGTCGTGGAGCCGGCGAGCGTTTCCTCGAGGGCGTAAGCGATGTCGCGCGCCGACTGGAACCGTAGCTCCGGGCTCTTCTCAAGGCTGTGGCGAACGACCCGGTCGAGCGCGGGGGAGATCTTCTGGTTCGTCGCCGAGAGCTCCTCCGGTTCTTCGCGGAGGATCGCCGACATCGTGTCGGCCTCCGAGTCGCCGTGGAATGCTCTCCTGCCCGAGAGCATCTCGTAGAGAATCGATCCGAAGGAGAAGATGTCGCTTCGCGCGTCGGAGGGCTTTCCGCGCACCTGCTCCGGGGACATGTACCCGAGAGTTCCCATCACCACTCCCGGCTCGGTTCCGGCGGTCTCGGTGGGAAGGTTCGTCTGCGGTCCGGTCTCATCAGGCTTCGTCAGCTTGGCGAGGCCGAAGTCGAGGATCTTGACCCGACCATCTTTCGTGATGAAGAGATTCTCGGGCTTCAGATCGCGGTGGACGATTCCCTTCTCGTGCGCCGTCGCCAGACCGTGAGCGATCTGAAGCGCGTATTCGATGGCTCGCCCCGGAACCAGTGCTCCTCCCGCGAGGCGACTTCGCAGCGTCTCGCCCTCCAGAAGCTCGCTGACGACATAGGGTGCGTCCCCGACCGTTCCGACGTCGTAAACGGCGGTGATGTTGGGGTGATTCAAAATCCCCGCCGCGCGCGCCTCCTGCTCGAAGCGGCGGAGACGGTCCGGGTCTTTCGAAAAGGAAGCAGGGAGGACCTTGATCGCGACTTCACGCCCCAACCTCGGATCACGCGCCCGGTAGACCTCGCCCATGCCGCCTGCGCCGAGCGGCGCGACGATCTCGTAGGGCCCGAGACGGGAGCCGGGAGAGAGAGTCACCGTGCCTCCGGAGCCCGTACGGCGGGCTCATCTTCCAGGAATCGCTCGAAACCCTCGAGATCCCAGGTCACGAGCGTCGCCACCCTGGCCTTGCGGGCGCACGCCGCGATGAGGGCATCGTAGACCGCGCCCCCCCCGATCCCGACGTCCCGGCAGCGGCGCAGCGTCGCGCGGTAATCGGAGCCGGCGAGCGCGACCAGCTGTGTGTCTCGCCAGTTCGCCTCGATCAGCGCCAGGGCGTCATCGGGACGCAGTCGGTGAGGCTCCGGAAGCCGTGTCAGAAGCGAGAACGCCTCCGCCAGCGAGTGCGCCGCTAGGACCAGCTTTTCTCCGGCCGCGCCGCGGCGCTCGATTTCCCGGCGGGTGGCTTCGTGATGGCTGTGCCAGGCACAGGCCGCCGCGACGAGGCAGCTCGTGTCGAGCAGGTACGAGGTCACTCGGTGTCGCCGGCGTCTCCGTGACCCCGCCGGCGCAGTTGGTCGAGCGTCCCTTCCACGGCTTCCGGGGTCAGGGGAGGAATGCGCTTCCGGGGAACGGCGACCGTCAGCGACCCTCGCTTGACGAGCCGCACTTCCAGGGGCGCGGGCTCGATCTCGATGCGGCCGTCCGCAACCCGGATCGTCAGCTCCGAGCCGGGCAGGATCCCGGCGGCTTCGCGGATCTTCTTCGGCACGACGAGCCTTCCGGCACGATCGATGGTAGTTTTCATGGCATGTAAATTACCATAGCTATTGACATGGCTGATCCATAAGACGCCGGCATCGATCATCGCCGGGATGTCCGACCGGCGATTCCCGGAATGCGGTCCGCGAGCATGAGGCCCGAAGACGACTGAACCGATGAAACGAGTAGCCTCGCGCCGTCCGGAGAAATCCCGAGCGACTCCGGGCTCAGCTGATCATCGAATCCAGCAATGGGGTGCCGGGTCCCGGTCGTGTCGCGGCCGGGCGCGAAGTCCTGGAGCATTACGCCGGTGCGGTTCCTCTCGTCGACGGCGATGAACGCGATCGCGCGACCGTCCGGTGTCCACCGCGCCCGCCCGAGAGAGCCCGTCGAGCCGCGAAGAGCCACCGGCGTTTGCGCGCCCGAGAACGCGACCCGTATGTGGAAATCCACGGGTCGGCCATCGGCGGCGCGCGCGACCCGAATCTCGCTCCAGCCGGGATCCGGAGGCGTGTGATAGAGGACATACTGCCCGTCGGGAGATACCTCCGGGTGATAGGTGACGTCGCTCGTCAGTCGCACGGCTCGCGATCCGTCGCGGCGAATCTTCCAGACGCCGTGCTTCTCCGGGTTGCCCGATGCATAGACGATCCATTCGCCGTCCGGAGTCGCAGTGGGATTCTCGGCGTCGAGTCCATCACGCGACAGCTGACGTGCTCGCCGGCCGTCCGCTTCCGCCGTCCAGATCTCGAAGTGGCCGCCGCGATTCGAGCTGTAAAGCAACGTCCTGCCGTCGCGCGTGAACCCCGGATCCCATTCCTGTGCGGGGTCCTGAGTCAGCCGTCGCACGGAGCCGTCGCGCCGATCGATTCCCCAGATATCGATGTTCCCGCTTCGGGTGGACGAGAACGCGATTCGCTGGCCGTCGGGCGAATAGACGGGTTGACGGTCCATGCTGTTGCCTCGCGTCAGGCGGTCCGGGGCGGTCTTACCGGAAGAAAACGGGAGCTCCGCGAGATTTTCCGATAGAGCGAGGGCGTCGAACACGACATTAGCCGGACCGAGGTCGACACTCGTGACGAGATACGGCATCCAGAGGAGAAGCCGCACCGTCCCCGACCCGACGTCCTGGAGCGCGAGCCGGGAAAGCGGTACGAAGCCGGTCACTTCCTCGGACTGCGCATACACGATTCCTTTTCCGTCGGACGTCCATGCCAAGCTCGAGATCGATCCGGCGCCCGCTCTGCCCGGAAGGGGACGGCTCTCTCCGCTCGCCACGTCGAGGAGCACGATCTGGTCCGCCTTGCCGAAGGTTCTCCCCAGGAGGAGGTATGCGATCGTCTCTCCGCCCGGAGACCATCGCGGCGAAGCGATAACGAGCTGACTCGTCGTCGCGAGAACTCGCTCGGCGGAACCGTCCGATCCGGCGACGACCAGAACCGAGCCGGCCGCTCGTCCGTGTTCCCGAGATCGAACGAAGGCAATGCGGGACGCATCCGGCGACCAGTCTCCGGCGATGGCGTCGTCGATCATCTTCCGCGGCTCTCCGCCGACGACCGACATCCGGTAGAGCGACGACTCGTCGCCTTCCGCGTGCGCGAACATCAAAGCGCTTCCGTCGCTCGAGAAGCGCGGAGCGGCGTCGTCTCCAGATGTCAGGACGACCTCGTCTCCGGTGGCGATCTGCTTCATCCAGATTCGGGAGCGGCCGTCGCGGGACGAAACGAATGCGATCAGACGCCCGTCGGACGAGACCGCCGGCGCCGAGTCGGTGCCCGAGAATGTCAGGAAGCTCGTCCGGGGCGGCTCGGCCGTCTTCGATCGCGAGAAAAGGAGCGCGGCGGCTGCAATCGCGACGATCGAGAGGGCGGTGATGACGACGAACAATCCGGGAAAGGCGCGCCGAGCCGGGACTGCAGCCGCGACGGTCCCGCTCGAGACCCCCGAGAGCGCGTCGAGGTCGAACGCCAGATCGTGGGCGGAGTGGAATCGCATCTCGGGGTCCTTCTCGAGGCAGTGGCGGATGATCCGGTCGAGAGCGGGCGACACCTGCCGGTTGGTCGAGGAAAGGTCCTGCGGCTCCTCCCGCAGAATCGCTGACATCGTGTCGGCGGCGGTGTCCCGATGGAATGCTCTCTTCCCCGAAAGCATCTCGTAGAGGATCGCGCCGAAGGAGAAGATGTCGCTTCGCGCGTCGGCCGCTCTTCCGCGCACCTGCTCGGGCGACATGTAGCTCAGAGTCCCCATGACGATTCCGGGTTCGGTGCCGGCTGTCTCGGTCGGCAGGTTCGTCTGCGGGCCTCCCATTTCCGGCTGGGTCAGCTTCGCGAGGCCGAAGTCGAGGATCTTGACGCGGCCGTCCTTGGTGACGAAGAGGTTCTCCGGCTTCAGGTCCCGGTGGACGATTCCCTTCTCGTGTGCGGCCGCGAGTCCGTGCGCGATCTGGATCGCGTAATCGATCGCGCGTCGCGGCGCGAGCGCGCCGCCCGCCAGCCGGCTGCGCAGCGTCTCGCCTTCCAGTAGCTCGGTGACGACGTAGGGCGAGCCGTCGAAGGTCCCGACGTCGTAGACCGCCGTGATGTTCGGGTGGTTCAGAATCCCGGCGGCGCGCGCCTCCTGCTCGAAGCGGCGCAGGCGATC
>DASYUL010000017.1:0-11596 GCA_036001245.1 Thermoanaerobaculia bacterium | reverse complement strand
CCAGCCGCGGGTCATGAAGTCGGAGAGCGTCAGCGCGATCAGGATCGCCAGCCAGAAGAGCCCGCCGGCGATCGTGACCTGCGTCAGCCGCGGGCTGTACTTGACGTGCATGAAGAAGAGCACGACGAGCGTCGCCTTCAGGAACGCGATTCCCAGGGCGACGACGGTGTTCCAGGGACCGAGGTCGAGGAACGAGATCGCCGTCGTCGTGGCGGTCAGCACGATCAGGGCCGCGAACACGGCGAAGTAGACCTTGGGCGGGACGATGTGCTCCGCCATCAGTGGATGTGCCTTCCAAGGAGGTACAGCAGCGGAAAAAGAAAAATCCAGACAATGTCGACGAAGTGCCAGTACAGCCCGGACACTTCGACCGGGTTGTGGTACTCGGGCGTGTAGCGTCCCTTGCGCGCCTGGAGCACGAGCACGGTCAGGATTCCGATGCCGACGATCATGTGGGCCGCGTGGAGTCCCGTCATCGTGAAATAGAGCGAGAAGAAGATCTCCGCCGGCCCCGCGTGCGGGCCCTCGAAATGGAACGAGGGGCCCGGCACGAGATGGTCGTGGAACTTGTGCGTGTACTCGACCGCCTTGACCCCCAGGAAGACCGCTCCGAGCGCCATCGTCAACAGGAGAAAGACGACGATCGCCTTGCGCCTTCCGACCGCGGCGGACCAGACCGCGAGCGCCATCGTCAGACTCGAGATGATCAGGACCACCGTGTTGAAGGTCCCCAGCGTGATGTCGAGGTGCCGGCTCGCCTCCGCAAACGCGCGCGGGTACTGGTGGCGGTACACCGTGTACGCCGTGAAGAGGCCGCCGAAGAAGAGGATCTCGGTCACCAGGAACACCCACATCCCGAAGGAGGAGGCCTCGCGCTGCTGATCCATCGTGTCGAAGTGGTGCTGCAGCTCGGGCGGGCCGCCGTGACCGGCGGCGCTCGCACTGACGGCAGGAGCGGTCGCGTCAGCCAACGACTTCGACCTCCTCGGGCGAGTAGTGGTAGGGCTCTGTCGTCACGATCGGAGTGACCGCGAAATTCTCGGTGGGCGGCGGCGACGGCGTGTCCCACTCGAGGCCGGTCGAGCCCCACGGATTCGCGGGTGCGGCTTTCCCGTACCGCATCGACCAGACCAGGTACAGGAGCGGCAGCAGGTAGCCCACGCCGAGGATCGAGGCTCCCGCCGTCGACATGACGTTCAACACCTGGAACTCCTCGGGGTAGGCGTGGTAGCGCCGCGGCATTCCGAGGTATCCGAGGATGAACTGGGGAAAGAACGTCAGGTTGAACCCGACGAAGATCACGAGCGCCGCGAAGCGCGCCCAGCCCTCCGGGTACAGCTTCCCGCTGATCTTCGGCCACCAGTAGTGAATTCCGCCCATGTATCCCATGATCGCGCCGCCCACCATGATGTAGTGGAAGTGCGCGACGATGAAGTACGTGTCGTGCACGTGAACGTCGAGCCCGAGCGAGGCGAGAAAGAGCCCCGTCAGGCCGCCGATCGTGAAAAGCCCGATGAAGCCGAACGCGTAGAGCATCGGCGTCCGATACGAGATCGATCCCTTGTACATGGTCGCAGTCCAGTTGAAGACTTTCACCGCGGAAGGTATCGCCACGAGGAACGACAGGATCGAGAAGATCATCCCGGCATAGACCGACTGGCCGGAGACGAACATGTGGTGGCCCCACACGAGGAACCCGAGAACCGCGATCGCGATCGACGCGAAGGCGACGAACTTGTAACCGAAGATGTTCTTCCGGGAGAACGTCGTGACGACCTCCGACACGACTCCCATCGCCGGCAGTACCATGATGTAGACCGCGGGGTGCGAGTAGAACCAGAACAGGTGCTGAAAGAGGATCGGGTCGCCGCCCAGCTTCGGATCGAAAATCCCGAGGTGGAAGAGTCGCTCGACCCCGACCATCAGCAGCGTGACGGCGATGACGGGCGTGCCGAGTACAAAAATCAGGCTCGTCGCGTAGTGCGACCACACGAAGAGCGGCAGGCGGAACCAGGTCAGCCCGGGCGCTCGCATCGTGTGGATCGTCGCGATGAAGTTCAGGCCGGTCAGGATCGAGGAGAAGCCGGTGATGAAGATCCCGACGGCCGTCACGACCACGTAGGAGTTCGAGTACGTCGTCGAGTACGGCGTGTAGAACGTCCAGCCGGTATCGACGCCGCCGTGGACGACCGCCCAGAGCGTGAAGAGACCGCCGATGGCGTAGATGTACCAGGAGAGAAGGTTCAACCGCGGGAACGCGAGGTCTTTCGCGCCGATCATCATCGGTATGAAGAAATTCCCGAGCACGGCGGGGATCGACGGGATGAGGAAGAAGAACACCATGATGACGCCGTGCATCGTGAAGAGCTTGTTGTACGTCTCCGACTGGACGAGGTCGCCGGCCGGCGTCAAAAGCTCCAGCCGGATCAGAACGGCGAAAAAGCCTCCCAGGAAGAAGAACACCGTGACCGTCCCGAGGTAGAGGAGCGCGATGCGCTTGTGGTCGCGCGTCAGGAGCCACGACTTCAACCCGTACGTCGCGTTCAGGTAGTTCACGCGCGGCTCGGCGACCGCTTCCGGAGGCGTGACCGCGGCTTCCGGCGGACTCACTTCGGCGCCTCTCTCTCCGGCGCGGATTCCTTGACCGGCGGCTCGATCCCGCCGGGCGAAGGCGCGGCCTTCGACAACGACTTGATGTAAGCGACGAGCTGCAGGAGTCCCTCCTCGCTGATCAGGCCCTGAAACGTGGGCATGATCGGCTGAAACCCGGCGACCATCTTCGCGTTCGGCATCACGATCGACTCGCGGATATAGCTCTCGTCCGCCACGATCGTGCGGCCGTCCTGGAGCTGGACGGTCTTCCCGAAGAGGCCCTCCAGGTTCGGTCCCCGCGCGAGCGAGTCGGGGCGGTGGCAGGTGTTGCAGGCGTGCTGCACGAAGAGCTTCGCTCCGGCGGATGCGAGCGACTCGCTCCCGCTGCCCCCCGCGAGCCAGCTCTGGAAATCGACTGGGTCCATCACCTCGAGCCACCCGATCATCCCCGAGTGCTTGGTCCCGCAGTACTCCGCGCAGAAGAGGTGGTAGCGACCCTTGCGGGTCGCCTCGAACCACATCGTCGCAATGCGTCCGGGCAGCACGTCCCGCTTCACCCGGAACGCCGGCACGTAGAAGCTGTGGATGACGTCTTCGGACGCCATCGTGAGCCGCACCGGGCGGCCGATGGGCACGTGGAGCTCGTTGATCTCCCGCTGTCCGTCAGAATGCTGGAACTTCCACATCCACTGCTTGCCGACGACCGAGACCTCGAGCGCGTCGTCGGGCGGCCGGTTGATCGCGAAAAAGATGCTCGCGCCCCAGAAGAAGAAAGTCATCGCGATGAGAAGCGGAATGACCGACCACGCGACCTCGAGCTTGAACGACCCTTCCACGCCGTGCGGGAGCTCCGACTCCGAGCGGCGGCGGTACTTGATGGCGAAGTACATGATGGAGAACGCGATCACGAGAGTGAAGAAGACGCTCACCGCGATCAGGTAGAAGTAGAGGGCGTCGACGCGACCCGCGAAAGACGACGCCGCGTGCGGAAAGAGCGGAAAAGTCTCTTTCATGCTTCGTGAGGGCGCTGACTGAGCCGACGCCTCTCCCGCCGCCACATCAGAAAGAGGAAGGCAGAGAGAACGAGGACGAACGCGACGCCGGCGACCCGCACCATGTTCATGACGACCGCGCCGTAGCGCCCGGCGGCCGGGTCGTAGTGATAGCAGTAGAGGAGGAGCTGGTCGACCGGAGTTCCGATCTTTCCGCGCGATGCCTCGACGAGCGCGAGGCGCAGGTCGCGCGGCGCGTATTCGATCCCGTAGAAGTAGCGCGAAAGGCGGCCATCCGGCGTCGCGACGTAGATCGCGCTCGCGTGCGCGAACTGCTCCTGCCGCTCGCCCCAGGCGTAGCGGAAGCCGACGGCTTCGGCCAGGCCGGCGATCGCGGCCGGCTCGCCCGTCAGGAAGTGCCAGCCCGCCGCGGCGCCCGCGCGGCCGTACTTCGCAACGTACGGCTCCTTTTTCGCGCGCGCGTCGGAAGGATCGTCCCGCGGATCGAAGCTGACGGTCACGACCTCGTACTCCCGCCCGGCGTCGAAAGACAGGACGCGCATCGCCGCCAGGAGCCCGTTCAGTACCTGCGTGCAGAGCATCGGGCAGTCGTAGTAGGCGAGCACGAGGACGACCGGGCGCTTGCCGAAATACTCGCCGAGGCGGACGGCGCGCCCCGCCTCGTCGCGGAAACGCAGATCGAGCGGCAGCGGCCGGTCGAGATGCTGCTCGATCGCGACGTTCCGGAGGATCGACGGCCGCCCGTCGGGCGTTGCTTGCGCGAAGAGCGGCGCCGCCAGCGCGGTGAAGACGAGCGCGCACGCGACACGTCTCATCGGCGCTCGGCTCCCTTCTCCCTCTTCCCGCTCGCGGGGAGAGGCTCGGGGCGAGGGGCGGTCTTCCGGCTCCCGGCTGCCGGCCCCGGGGTCAGCATCGGTGTCGCCGGCATCATGGGCTTCGACGGCGGCAGCCCTCGCTCCACCAGGAGCTCCATCGCGCGGTCGATGGGAATCCGCGCGACGCCGGCGTTTGGGTCGACCCACCCGTAGCTTCCGAGCACCGCGTCCTCGCGCGCCCGCGCCGCGCGACGGGGAGCGAGCGGATCCGGCTCCAGCCGCGGCCCGCTCGGCGTGCGACGGAGGTTCGCCGCGACCATCGGCGGCACCGGCTCCTCCCGCTTCTCCTGTTTCGCCGCGAAGAACCGGAACACTCCCCACATGGCGACAGAAATGACGGCCGTGCCGATCGCGAGCCCGAGACCGAACCGGACGATCGCGCGGATCGAAACGTCGGAGGTCTCGTGCCCCGGCTTCTCGGGAGGGTTGAGTTCGGAGGCGGGTGCAGGCCCGTGGGGCCTGTCCCCGCGGCGATTGTCTGTGGCGGGTGCAGGCCCGTGGGACCTGTCCCCGCGGCTACTGTCTGTGGCGGGTGCAGGCCCGTGGGGCCTGTCCCCGCGGCGATCTTCAGTCATGCGCCAGCGCCTGCTGCAATTCCGGGTCGTTGACCGGCAGGAGCGGCCGCTTGCCGAGCTGCCAGAGAAACGCGGCGAGCCACAGGCCTCCCACTCCGATGGGAGCGAGGAAATCCATCCAGTGAAGGCGGAAGCGCGACCCCGCGAACGCCGGCTGCGTCAGCCAGAAGACGTCCACGAGCCGCATGAAAACGACGAGCCCCGCGACCGCCGCGAGGACCCGCGGATTGCGATTGGCCGACGCGGGCAGGAGAAGGAGGAACGGCAGAAGGAAGTGGAACAGGATGAGGCCGACTCCGACCCAGCCCCAGCCGCCCTGCAGGCGCCGCAGGTACCACGGAATCTCTTCGGGAAGATTTCCCGCCCAGATGATCAGGTACTGGGAGAACGAGACGTATGCCCAGAACATCACGAAGGCGAGCATCAGCTTGCCGAGGTCGTGGTAGTGCCGCTGCCCGACGTATCCGGCGAGCGGCGGGGTGTCCGCGATGAGCACCAGCACGACGATGATGAACGCGAACGCCGTCAGTCCCTGTCCCGCGATGAAGAGCACTCCATACATCGTCGAGAACCAGTGCGGTTCGAGCGACATCGCCCAGTCGATCGACGCAAAGGTCACCGTCAATCCGTAGGCGACGAGCCCGGCGGAGGAGAGGAGCTGCAGTCGCCGCGCGATCGGAGGATCGCCCGTCGCATCCTGCTCGAGCGACCACCGGTTCAGAAAGTACGCGAATGCGAGCCATGCCGCGAAGTAGAAAAGCGCACGGCCGGTGAAGAAGGGGAGGTTCAGGTAGGGGCTCTTCTGGCGGAGGATCGGGTCGTGGGCGACCGCCGCCGGGTCGGCCCACTCGTAGATCTTCCGAGCCCCGAGGACGATCGGAAGGAACAGCAGCAGCATGAGGGGAAGAGTCCGCGTCCCCGACTCGAGCGGCCGCCGGATCGGCAGGCCCCACGCTCCGCCGGTGACGTGGTGGAGCATCACGACCGCCATGCATCCGAGCGCGACGCCGGTCCAGAAGAGGAACGCGAAGAGGTACGAGCGGAAGAACTGCGCCGGCGCGAAGAAACCGCCGATGGCGCAGATCGCGAGAGCCGCCACGCCGACGAAAAGGGCCGGCCGCTGGAAACGCTCGAGAGCGTGAGACTGCACCATCAGTGCCCCGCCCGGGGTGTCGTGTTCCGTGTTCCGTGTTCCGTGTTCCGGCCTTCCGCTTCGAGCCGCGCCCGGTCCTCCGGCGGCAGCTCGGCGACCGGGGCGCGCTGCGACAGCTGCAGCGCCTTGACGTACGCGGCGATCGCCCACCGATCCGAGGGCGGGATCTGCTGCGCGTAATCGGGCATTGCTCCGAGGCCGCGCGTCATGACGTCGTAGAAGTGGCCGACCGGCGCGTCGCGCAGCCGGTCGATATGCAGCGACGGGGGAGGCCGGTAGCCGCGGCGCACGACCATGCCCTCGCCGTTCCCGGTCCGGTCGTGGCACGGCGTGCAGAAGATCTCGTACCGTTGACGCCCGCGGGAGACGAGCTCCCGGGTCAACGGCATCGGAAGCACGGTCACGAGGTCGGCGGCGCCCGGAGCGCCGGCCGGCGGGAGCGGCGCGACCGCGGGGTCGAGCGTGCCGCGCGCGACCGTGCCCTCGACGAGCGGCCTCGACGCGCGGCCGTCCGCGTAGAAGCCGCTTTTTTCGAGCGGCTGGTATTTCGGCTGGTCGTACATTTCCTGACGACACGCCGCGGCAAGTACCGCCACAGAGAGGAGGATCGATCTGCGACGCACTATTCCTCCACCTCGACGACTTCCCTGCCGCCAATACGGTTCAGGAATGCTCGAGTCCTCTCGAGGTCGAAGAGTGCGTCGCGCGACTCGATGCACAGGAAGAATCGATCCCGCGACGCGAACGCGAACCGCGGCGCGTTGAAGACCGGGTGATACGGCATCGGGAGGCCGTTCATCCCGAGCATTCCGAAGACCGCGAAGAGCGCCGCGAAGAGGACGGTCAGCTCGAACGTGATCGGGATGAACGCGGGCCAGCTCGCGTACGGCTTTCCCGCGACGTTCAAGGGGTAGTGGATCGTCGTCGAAAACCACATCGTCCCGAGCGCCGCGACGCAGCCGATGAGGCCACCCGCCAGCACGAGGAGCGGCAGCTTCGTGGGACGGAAACCCATCGCGTCGGAGAGGCCGTGGATCGGGAACGGCGTGTACGCGTCCATCCGGCGGTAGCCCTCCTCGCGGGCGTGCCGGGCGGCGTGGAGGAGCTCGTCGGGCGTCTCGAACTCCGCGAGAAGCCCCCACGTCCGGCCGCGCTCTTCTTCCACTCTCATACCGGCTCCGCCTCGTCGGCGACCGAGCCGTCCGGAACGGCCTCCTTGCCGAGCGACTTCGCCTCGGGAACGAGTGTCCGCATTTCGAAGATCGAGATCATCGGAAGGAACCGGATGAAGAGGAACATGAGGGCGAGGAAGAGCCCGATCGTTCCAACGAACGTCGTCCATTCCCATCCCGTCGGCCGGTAGATCCCCCACGACGACGGCAGGAAGTCGCGGTGGAGGCTCACGACGATGATGACGAAGCGCTCGAGCCACATCCCGATCGACACGATGAGTGCGATCACCCACAGCGCCGGGGGGCTCGAGCGCACGCGCTTGAACCACAGGAGCTGCGGCGCCGCAAGATTGCAGAGCATCAACGACCAGTAGACCGGCGCGTACGGCCCGCGCATGCGGTTCGTAATCATGTACTTCTCGAACGGGTTCGCGCTGTACCAGGCCATGAACGCTTCGATCACGTAGCCGTAGCCGACGACGAGGCCGGTCGCGAGCATCACCTTCGCCATGTTCTGCAGATGACGCATCGTGATGAAGTCCTCGAGCCCGTACACCTTCCGAAGCGGGATCGAGAGGAGCAACACCATCGCGAAGCCCGCGTAGATCGCGCCCGCCACGAAGTACGGCGGGAAGATCGTCGAGTGCCATCCGGGGATGATCCCGACCGCGAAGTCGAACGAGACGACCGTATGGACCGAGATCACGAGCGGAGTCGCTAAGCCGGCCAGCAGCAAATACGCCATCTCGTACCGGTGCCAGTGGAGGGCGGATCCGCGCCATCCCATCGCGAGCATCCCGTAGAAGATCTGGAAGCCCTTCCGCCGCGCGCGGTCGCGCAGCGTGGCGAGGTCGGGGATCATGCCGACGAACCAGAAGAGAAAAGAAACGGTCGCGTAGGTCGAGACGGCGAACACGTCCCAGACGAGCGGGCTTCGCCACTGCGGCCAGAGGGCCATCGTGTTCGGGTAGGGCAGGAGCCAGTACGCGAGCCACGGGCGTCCGAGGTGGAGGAGCGGGAAGAGTCCCGCACACGCGACCGCGAAGAGCGTCATCGCCTCGGCGAACCGGTTGATGGACGTCCGCCACTCCTGCCGCAGCAGCAGGAGGATCGCGGAGATGAGCGTCCCGGCGTGGCCGATCCCGATCCACCAGACGAAATTGATGATGTCGAACGCCCACTCGACCGGCTGGTTGATGCCCCAGATCCCGAGGCCCTTGGCGAGCAGGTACGAGACCGCGACGAGGAGGCCCATCGTCAGCAGGAACGACACGAAGAACCCGAGGACCCAGAAGAGCGGCGTCCGCCGCGTGAGGACGATCGAGCTGATCTTGTCGGTGACCGAGGCGTACGTGTGCCCGGGTTCGATGACCGGTGGGCCTCCGCGGCGCCCGCCCCGCGCGGCGTCGCTCATGCGCGCTCCTGCGCGACTCTCATGCGCGCTCCCGCGCGACGCTCACGCGCGCCCCTCCGCGACGAGCTCCGCGTTCGGGTTCTCGATACGGGCGACGTAAGTGGTCCGCGGCCGCGTTCCGAGCTCCGCGAGCAGCCCGTAGGACAGCGGCGAGCGGCGCCGCTGCGAGACCCGGCTCTGCGGGTCCGCGAGGTCGCCGAAGACGATCGCCTCCGCGGGACACGCCTGCTGGCACGCGGTGACGATGTCGCCGTCGCGGACGCGCCGGTTCTCGAGCTCCGCCTTGATCTTCCCCTCGTTGATGCGCTGGACGCAGTAGGTGCACTTCTCCATGACGCCTCGCCAGCGGACCGTCACGTCGGGGTTGGCGAGCATCCGCATGCTCGGCGCGCGGAACTGCTTCGACCAGTGGAGGAAGTTGAAGCGCCGCACCTTGTAGGGACAGTTGTTCGCGCAGTACTTGGTGCCGACGCACCGGTTGTAGACCATGTCGTTCAGCCCCTCGGCGCTGTGAACGGTCGCGGCGACGGGGCAGACGAGCTCGCACGGCGCGGTCTCGCAGTGCATGCACGGCACCGGCTGGAACGCGTGGCGGGGATTCGCGGGGTCGCCGTCGGCATAGTGGTCCACGCGGAGCCAGTGCATCTCGCGGCCGCGGAGGACCTGGTCCTTGCCGACGATCGGTACGTTGTTCTCCGCCGTGCACGCGACCACGCACGCATTGCAGCCGACGCAGCTTCCGAGATCGATCGCCATGCCCCACGCATAGTCGTGCGAGGGATGGCCCGAATAGAGGGTCAGACCGGGGGAGGGCGCTTCGCCCATCTCCTGGACGACGCTCGGATTGCGGGAGAGCTCGTCCGCGGAGACCGCGCGGGCGAGACGCCGTCCTTCCATGGAGTGGTGGTCCTGCGTGACCGCGACCCGCCACCGTCCTTCCGTCTTTCGCACGTCGAGCGCGTTCGAACGCCAGAGCGCATTGGAGGTTCGGATCGAGTACGCGTCGAAGCCCGCCCCCGATCCGAGCCGGCCCGCCGCCGTGCGCCCGTAGCCGAGCGTCACGCCGATCGACTCGTCCGGGTGGCCCGACACGATCCAGACAGGGGCGCGGACGCGCCGCCCCGAAACCGAGAGCTCGAGGACGTCCTCGTTCTCGACGCCGAGGCGGGCGGCCGTGGCGGGCGACATCGCCGCGACGTTGTCCCAGGTCACGGTCGTCACGGGCTTGGGCAGCTCCTGCAGCCAGCCGTTGTTGGCGAAACGCCCGTCGTGGATCGTGGGATCGGGACGGAACGTCAGTTCCAGCCCGGCCCCGGTCGCGACGAGCTCCGTCGCCGGAAGGGCCGCCGCAGCCAGCGTCCGCGTTGGCAACGCGGTGCCGGGAACGACTCCGTCGTGGAGGGCGCGCCGCCAGGACTCCTCGAAGTTGCCGGGCAGGTGGCCGCTCCAGGTCTGGCGGACGGTTTCGTACGGCGAGAGCTCCGGCTGGTCCGAGAGCGCCGCGATGACTTCGTGCGCGGAACGGCCGCCGTACAGCGGCGCGATCAAGGGCTGCACGATCGAAACGGTGCCGTCGAACGCGCGGGTATCGCTCCACGATTCGAGGAAGTGCGCCTCGGCGACGTGCCACTGGCACTCGACCGACGTCTCGTCGCTCTCGAGCGAGAGGTGGACGCGTCGCGCGACTTTCCGGAACGCGTCGCGGAAGCCGAGGTCGGCCGGCGCGTTGAAGACCGGATTCCCGCCGAGGACGAGCAGCGTCAAGACCGCGCCGCTCCTCATGTCCGCGACGAGCGCCCGAATGGACTCGAGCTGGTCCTCCGGATTTGCCTCGACCGGATCCGTGTAGACGACCGTCCGCCCCGCGTTGGCGAGCATGCCGTTCATCGCGTGCGCGATCGCGTGGACCGCCGGGGGCTGCGAGTCGCCCGCGATGACGACGCAGCGTCCCCGGTGCCGTACGAGGTCGTTCGCGAGCGTGCGCGCGAGCGGGTCCGCCGCGAAGCGTCCGCCCGACTCCGCCGTGCCGGTGGGCGCGCCGACGCCGATCTTCGTCGCGACCGACCGCGCGAACGCCTCGACTTCCGCCGCCCGGAGCGGCTTGCGGTGGTCGGCGCGCGCGCCCGTCGCCGTCATCGCGCTCTCGACGACGTAGAGCCGGTTCATCGCGCCGCCGGAAGCGCGCTCGCGGCGCCTCACCGCGAACTCCCGCGCCAGCCTCGACTGCGCCGGGCCGCAGGAGAGGAAGTCGGCGTCGAGCGAGAGGATCACGTCCGCGTCCGCGAGACGGTAGACCGCGTTGACGGGGGTTCCGAACGCCATCCGCGCGCCGTTTCGCGCGTTGTCGCGCGATGCCGGCTCCCACTGGTGCCACCGCGCGGCGGGGAGCGCCGTCAGGAGAAGGGCGAGCTGGCGCTCGAGCGTCGGCGAGGAGACGGTCTCCGTCAGAATTCGCAGGCCGGCGCCTCCGCGCGCGCGCTCCTCCTCGAGCACGAGGCGCATCTCGCCCAGGAACGCGGACCAGGGCCGGATCTCGCCCAATTGGAGCAACGTCTGCGAGCGGTCCGAATCGTAGAGCCCGTAGACGGCCGCCTGGGCGAATGCGTCCGTTCCGCCGAGGCTCGCGGGGTGGAGCGGGTTGCCTTCCACCTTCGTCGGCCGGCCCATGTGGCTCTCGACGAGGAGCCCGGTCGCGAGCCCCCCGACGCTCATCGCGGTCGCGTAGAAGAGGGGCTTGCCCGGGATGATCTCCTCCGGCTGGCGGACGTACGGGACGATTTTTTCGGCGGGCTGGCGCGTGCA
>DASYUL010000016.1:0-7433 GCA_036001245.1 Thermoanaerobaculia bacterium | reverse complement strand
GGTCAGGAACTTCGAGTCGGGACGGAACGTCTTCCGCCAGCGCGCGAGAAAATCGTCCTCGGAGACGGCGTCGCGGAAGATCTCGAGCCGGCGCGGCCCCTCCGGAACTCCGGAGGCGAAGCGCACTCCGACCCCGCGATCGGTCTCCGCCGCCGCGAGTGCGGCGACTTCGGTCTCCACGTCTCCCCCGGCCGCCGGGACGAGCGCCGGCAGAGGGAAACCGACGTCCGCGATCCACTCCCTCCCGCCGATCGGAACGAAGAGAGCCGCGTGGTCGAAGTCGACCTCCACGCGCCCGAGCGCCTTGCGGGTCGAGAAGCCGAGGCTCGAGAGGAGCGCGTCGAACGCCGCGACGCGCGCGTAACAGGTCCCGCCGGTGCCGGACTCGACGAAGTCGCGCCAGAAGACGTCCGGGACCCGCGGCTTCTCCGCCGGATCGGAAACGTCGGCGTCGCGCAGGATCTTCGACGCTGTCTCGAATGGGACGCGGGAGTTGAAGCGACCGAAAAGTCTTTCGAGGAAACGGTGCGACGGCTCCTCGGCGGAGAGGTCGAGTCCGTCGAGCACCTCCTCGACGGGGAAACTCAAGCTTTCTTCGTGAGCCGCTCGACCAGCGCGTCGATTCGGCGGCGCGCTTCGTCGGAGAACCAGAACTCGAGGAAGGGGTCGCTCTCCGAGGCGCGCTCGAAACGCCGGAGCGCCCTCGCCCGGGCGCGCCGCTTGATCTCGGCGTAAGCCGCACGGGAGCGACCGGCGAGCTGACGCGCGCGATCGACGGCGGCCTCCAGGAGATTGCCGGCGGGGACGACGCGATCCACGAGCCCGATCTCGAACGCACGCGCCACGGAGACGTTGTCGCCGGCGGCGGCAAGGCGCTCGGCTCCCCTTTCGCCCAGGACGTGGCGGAAGACCTCGTAGCACGAGCGCGGGATCGGGACTCCCAGTGCCACCTCCGAGAGCCCGAGCTCCCCCTTCCCTTCCGCGGCGATCCGCTCGTCGACCGCGGCGGCGACGATCAAGCCGCCCGCGATCGCGTGGCCGGGGAGCGCGGCGACGATGGGGGCGTCGAACGCGAAGATCCCGCGAATGAGCGCGCAGAAATCGGCCAGGAACCCGGCCATGTCCTCGCGCCCGAGCGCGCGGGCCGTCGGCAGGTCCCAGCCGGCCGAAAAGAGCGGCTGCGAAGACGCGAGCACGATCGCGGGCGCGTCCGACGCCGCGTGAAGCGCGCGATCGAGCTCTTCGACGAGCTCTCGGTTGATCGCGTTCGCCCGCGGCCGGTCGAGCGTGAGAACGGCGATCCCGCCGTCGCGGGTTTCTGTAGCGACGAGACTCAGGCCGTGCTCCGCGCGAAATAGCGTGGACCGAACGCGAGCTCGTGCACCGCGGTGTCCGGCGTCAGCTCCGGGTGGAACGTCGCCGCGATCACGTTCCCCTGCGCGACGAGGACCGGCTCCGAGTCGCGGGTCGCGAGAACCTCGACATCCGACCCGACGCGGCGGATCCTCGGCGCGCGGATGAACACGGCGGGGAGCGGGCCGCCGAGCTCCGGCGCATCGACCTCGCCGACGAAGGAGTCGGCCTGGCGCCCGTACGCGTTGCGCTCGACCGTCATGTCGATCAGCCCCAGGCCCTTCTGGTCGGGATTCGTCACCTCGCGCGCGAGCACGATCGCGCCGGCGCACGTCCCGAGGATGGGCCTCTCGCTCGCGGCGAACGCCCGGATCGCTTCCTCCCACGGCGCCGACTCGAAGAACTTCCAGAACGTCGTGGACTCCCCGCCCGGGATCACGAGGCCCGCGGCGTTGCCGAGCTCCTCCGGCTTGCGTGCCTCGAAGGATTCGAGCTCCATCTCCTCGAGCTTCCGCCGGTGCGCGGCGAAGTCGCCCTGCAGCGCGAGGACCGCGATGCGCCGGCTCACCACCCTCTGCCCTGCAGCCGCGCCTCCTCCGGCAGGCTCGCGGCTTCGATGCCCTTCATTCCGGAGCCGAGCGCCTCTTCCGCCTCGATCAACGCCTTCGGGTCCTGCCAGTGCGTGGTCGCCTTCACGATCGCGCGGGCGCGACGCTCGGGGTCGTCCGACTTGAAGATGCCGGACCCGACGAAGATCGCCTCGGCGCCGAGCATCATGCAGAGTGCCGCGTCGGCCGGAGTGGCAACTCCGCCCGCGGCAAAGTTCGGAACCGGCATGCGGCCGGTCTCCGCAACCTGCTCGACGAGCTCGAAGGGCGCCTGGAGACGCTTCGCCTCGCGCATCCGCTCGTCCTTGCTCATGAGGGTCAGGTTGCGGATTTCCCGGTGCACGTCGCGCAGGTGTTTCACCGCGTGAACGATGTCCCCGGTCCCCGCCTCCCCTTTCGTCCGGATCATCGCGGCGCCCTCGCCGATCCGCCGCAGCGCCTCGCCGAGGTTCCGGCACCCGCACACGAACGGAATCTTGAAGTCGTGCTTGTAGACGTGGTTCTCCTCGTCCGCCGGAGTCAGCACCTCGGACTCGTCGATGAAATCCACCTCGAGCGCCTCCAGGATCCGCGCCTCGGCGATGTGCCCGATCCGGCACTTTGCCATCACGGGGATCGACACGGCCTGCTGGATCTCTCGGATCTTCGTCACGGGCGACATCCGCGCGACTCCCCCGTCGCGGCGGATGTCCGCGGGCACGCGCTCGAGCGCCATGACCGCCGCGGCTCCCGCGGCCTCGGCGATCGACGCCTGCTCCGCGTTGACGACGTCCATGATCACGCCGCCTTTGAGCATCTCGGCGAGACCGACTTTCACGCGAAACGAGTCGTTGTTCTTCATCGCTCCTCCTCTGAACTGCGGCGGGTGCAGGCCCGCAGTGAACTGCTGCGGGTGCAGGCCCGTAGGGCCTGTCCCCGCGACTTTCAAATAACGGGCGCGGCTTCGATCGCCGAAATCCGCGCGCGAGTTTCCTTCACTGCCTCCGCCAGCAGCTCGATTCCCTGCCCGATCGCGTCGCGGTCGACCCGCGAGACCGACAGACGGAGGTTCTCCCGATCTTCGCCGGCCACGTCGAAATCGGCGCCGGCCGCCACCGCGACGCCGCGCGCCGCCGCCGCTTCGGCGACCCGTCGCCCCGAGACGCCCTTCGGCAGGTGAAGCCAGAAGATCGCGCTCCCCGGCTCTCCGCCCCACCACGACACCTCGGGCAGGTCGCGCGCGAGCGCCGCCGCCATCGCTTCGCGCCGGACCTCCACTTCCCAGGCGCGTGCGCGGCGAGCCTCGCGGTCCGCGCCCGCCCGGAGAAACGACGCGACCGCCGCCTGCAGCGGAAGAGGGGTCTGAAAATCCGCCGTGCGCTTGACGAGCGCGAGCCTCTCGACGACATCGCGCGACGCAGCGAGCCACCCGATGCGGAACCCTGGGACGAGGTCCTTCGACAGAGTGCCGAGCCAGACGACGCGCTCGGGATTGCGCGCGGCGAGCGGTACCTCTCCCGACTCGGGCTCCTCGTATCCGTCCTCGACGACGAGCGCCCCCGCATCGACGGCCGCCTCCAGGATCTCGCGACGCTTCCCGTCGGAAGCGGTGACACCGGTCGGGTTCTGCCGCTCCGGCATCACGTACACGAGCTTCGTGCGCCGCTCGCGCACCGCCGAAACGTCGGGGCCGTCCGGCGTCATCGGCATCGGTACGATCTCGACGTCCGCGAACCGCGCCAGCGCGAGCGCCCCCGTGTACGTCGGCGACTCCATCGCGACCAGGTCGCGCGCGTCCGTGAACGTGCGAAAGAGGAGGTCGAGCCCCTGCTGCGCGCCGCTCGTGACGAGAATCTCGTCGGGCGAGCGACGGATCCCGCTCTCGGCGAGGCGCCGCGCGATCTCGACGCGCAGCTCCTCGAGGCCGAGCGGGGGAGCGTACTGCCAGAGCTCCGGCCGGAGGTTCCACGCTTCCGTGAGAGTCGCCGTGAACTTCTCGAGCGGGAAGAAACGCTCGTCCGGAGTCAGCCGCGAGAAATCGGCGACGAGCGGGGAGGCGAGCGGCGGGGGAGCCGCGGCCGGAATCGCGGACGCCCGCCGCGAGACGAGCGCGGAGACGTCGAACGGCCGGGCGGACCGCGTGCCCGCGCGCACGACCGTGCCGCTCCCGACGCGCGTGGCCGCGAGTCCCTCTTCGGCAAGTCGCCGGTAGGCCGCCTGCACGCTGCCCCGGTTGATTCCGAGGTCGGCGGCGAGCTCCCGAGTCGTCGGAAGGCGCGAGCCGTCGGGAAAGAGGCCGGTCGCGATCCGCGCGGCAAGCGCTGCGAAGAGCTGTTCGGAGAGCGGCTCGCGCGAGGCGCGATCGAGCGCGATCTGATCCAATTGGCGCGCCATCGGGCCAATTGTATCGACCCAAAATAGAGGCCGCAATGTTTTTTCTCTAAATCATTGATGGGGCTGGCTGAACTGCGGATTGGGGCGAGCGGCGCGTGGGAGGAGGAGGTTCCGACTTAAGCCTCTACGCCATCAATGAATTAGCTGCTTACGCCCCGTGCTTCCGGAGCTCATCTTCCAGATTACGGTTGAAGAGAAATTCTTCGTCGCGGGGCGCCACGTTGCGGCGCTTCGCCAGCGAGGCGCGCACCTTCGCCTCGATGGCGTCGAGCTCCTTGTACGCCTCCGTCAGGTCGCGCACGATCGCCCGCCGCACGGTCTCGTCGTCGGCCTTCTGGGTCAGGTTCAGGTTGCCCTTCAGCTTCTTCGCGAGCACCCGCGAGAGATAGAGCACGCGATCGGGCGACGTCCTCAACGCGTGCGCCCGGCCAGGAGCTCGTCGGTCAGAGGGTGGCGGAAGAGCTGTTCGACGACGGACGTCGAGATCGCGACCACGTCGGCGCCCATGAGAGCGCCGTCGAGCACGTGGATCGGGTTGCGCAACTCGGCGACGAGGATCTGCGTCTGGAACCCGTAGTTGTCGTAGACGCGGATGATCTGCTCGACTAAATCCATGCCGATCGCGCCGACTTCATCGAGCGGACCGACTGCGGGCGCGACGTAAGCGACGTTCGACTTCGCTGCGATCAGAGCCTGCGCCGCGGAGTAACAACCCGAGGCGCAGACGGCGATCTGGTCCTGCGCGAGGAGCCGCGCCACCCGCATCCCCTCGGGCTGCGCCGGAAGCTGCACGACGACGTCCTTCCCGAGCTTCACGAGCTCGCGCGCTTCCTTGTACATGCCCTTCGCGTCGTTCGACGTCGGCTCGACGCAGACCGGTCCGTCCGTGAGACCGGAGAGCTCCCGCACCGCCCGGCGATAGTCGACCCCCGCCTGCTCCGCGGCCGCGATCGAGAGCCAGACCCCGTCGAGAAGACCCCACTCGCGGACCTTCTTCGCCTCGTCGGCGACCGCGCTGTCGAGAAAGAACCGCATGAACGGGCGGGGATTCTATACGCGCCGCGTCGTGGGTACGGTCAGCGCCCTGACCCCCGCCCCCCTCCCGGTGGGAGAGGGGAAACGCCGCTACTCCTCCTCGTCGAGGAAGGGCGTCTGACTCCGGGCTTCCTTGGACTTTGGACCTTGGACGTTCGGATCCTGCCCCGTGACGGGCAGGGGCGCCTGGGGCTCGTCGTCGACGTCCTCGGGCTCGGCGAGCTTCGCCACGGCCACGACTCGATCGCCCTCCTCGAGATCGATCAGTTTCACGCCCTGCGCGGCGCGACCGGTCTCGCGGATGTCCTTGACCTTGATCCGGATGAGCATGCCGCTCTGCGTGATGAGAAGCAGCTGATCCGCATCGGTCACCGACTTGATGCCGGCGACGGGGCCGTTCTTGTCCGTGACCCGGATGTTGATGACGCCGGAGCCGCCGCGCCCCTGGAAGCGGTACTCGGACGCCTCCGAGCGTTTTCCGTAGCCCTTCTCCGTGACCGTCAGCAGGTGCCCGTGCTCCTCGACGATGTCCATCTCGACGACGAAGTCGGCGTCTTTCTTCAAGGCGATGCCCCAGACGCCCGTGGTGTCGCGGCCGGTCGGCCGCACGTCGCTCTCGGCGAACCGGATGCCCTGGCCGAGGTGCGTGCCGATGAAGATCTGGCGGGTGCCGTCGGTGACGCGCACCGAGAGCAGCTCGTCGCCCCCCTCGATGTTGATCGCGATGATCCCGCCCGACCGCACGTTCGCGTAGGCGGACAGCGCCGTCTTCTTCACGAGCCCCTGCTTCGTCGCGAACACGAGGAAGCGGTCCTCGGGGAAGTCCTTCGTCGACTCCAGGGCGACGACCCGCTCGTTCGGGTCGAGGTTGAGCAGGTTGACGATCGCCTTCCCGCGGGTCGCGGGGCCGAGCTGCGGGACCTCGTACACCTTGATCCAGTGCATCCGGCCCTTCGACGTGAACGCGAGGATGTAGGCGTGCGTCGACGCGACGAAGAGATGCTCGACGACGTCCTCTTCCTTCGTGGTCGCGCCGATGCGTCCCTTGCCGCCTCGGCGCTGCGCGCGGTACAGCGACAGGGGAGAGCGCTTGATGTAGCCGCCGCGCGACACCGTGATCACCATGTCCTCTTCGACGATCAGGTCCTCGATGTCGATGTCGGACGCCTCCGCGACGATCTCCGTGCGCCGCTCGTCGCCGAACAGCTTCTTCACCTCCTGGAGCTCCTCGACGATGATGTCGAGAACGAGCTTTTCGGAGGCGAGGATTTCGCGCAGCTTCGTGATGAGCGCGAGCACCTCGACGAACTCGGCGACGATCTTTTCGCGCTCGAGGCCGGTCAGCCGCTGAAGCCGCATGTCCAGGATCGCCTGCGCCTGGACCTCGTCCAGGCGGACGACCTGCTTGTCCTTGCCCTTCGTCTCCTCTTGGTAGAGCTTCTGGCCGATGAATTTCTCCAGCCCTGCCAGCGCCATTGAGACTTCGACGACCAGGCGATCTTTCGCCTCTTTCGGGTCCTTCGAGGACCGGATGATCTTGATGACCTGATCGATGTTGGCGAGCGCGAGAGCCAGGCCGCGCAGCAGATGCGCGCGCTCCTCGGCCTTCTTCAGGTCGAAGCGCGTGCGCCGAACCACCACCGTTTTGCGGTGGTCGATGAAGTGGCGCAGCAGGTCCGCCAGCGGCAGGATCCGCGGCTGGTTCTCGACAATCGCGAGGAAGATGATCCCGAAGGTGGACTGCATCGGGGTCAGCGCATAGAGCTGATTCAGGATCACCTGGGCGTTCTCGCCGCGCTTCAACTCCACGACGACCCGGATCCCGTCGCGGTCCGACTCGTCGCGCAGATCCGAGATCCCTTCGATCTTCTTGTCGTTGACGAGCTCCGCAATCCGCTCGACGAGCTTGGCCTTGTTGACCTGGTAGGGGATCTCGGTGACGACGATGGATTCCTTCTCCCCCCGTGCGGCCTTTTCGATCATCGCCTTGGCCCGCACCTGCACGATTCCGCGCCCGGTCTTGTACGCCTCGCGGATGCCGACGGCGCCGTGGATGAAGGCGGC
>DASYUL010000015.1:0-86578 GCA_036001245.1 Thermoanaerobaculia bacterium | reverse complement strand
CGTATGCTCCTTCACGGACTCCTCCTTTCGGTAGTTGTGCAAATGACTCCGTACGACATTGGCACCATGATGCCGCTCACGTCACGGGAGGAGTCCATCTCATCCTTGCAGCGGACTCGCCGCCCTCGCTATCGCTCGGGCTACTCGCTTCGCTCGCCGCTGGACGCCCGAGCGTTGGGCGGACGTAAGAATTTCTAGACATGAACTTTGATCTCGAGCTTTCCACCCAGGCCCTCGCGAGAACGCCAAGTGCGTTGCACGCCCTCTTGGACGGCCTTCCGGCTCCCTGGACCCGGGGAGTGGAAGGCCCCGACACCTTCAGTCCCTTCGATGTCGTCGGTCACCTGATTGACGGCGAGGAGACTGATTGGGTCCCTCGGGCCCGCATCATCCTGGCCCAGGGCCCGAACCCCCTCTTCGAGCCCTACGACCGCTTCCGGCATCGCGCTCGCAACGTCGGTCGTACGCTCCGCTCCTTGCTCGAGGAATTCGCTCAACTCCGCGGGGACAATCTCGTGCTGATCCGCTCTTGGGACCTGACTCCCGCCGCCCTCGAGCTGCCCGGCATCCATCCCAGCCTGGGACGCGTAACACTCCGACAGCTCTTGGCAGCCTGGGTAGTGCATGACTTCGGGCACCTCGCTCAGGTCGCTCGAGTTATGGCCAAGCAACTCCGCCACGAGGTGGGCCCCTGGGAGCCCTTTTTGCCGGTGCTCACCGACCATGAGACGCCCCGTTCCTAGTCGGCGCCGCCCAACCCGCGCATGCACCGGGCTCGCTCCCGCGCTTCGCTTGGTCGATCGCCGGTGATGCGCAGCCCGTTAGACGCCAACTGGGTGGACGTGCGACTTGGATAAAGCAGCCCGGATTCGGATGGCGGCTTTCCTCTGGTTGGCCGCCGCGGCGCTCGCTTTTGGGGCCGCCGTGGTGACCTACACTCGGAGTGGCGAAATCAAGGCAGCTTTGCTCGCGGCGGCGCTTTTTCTGGCAGCCATGGGTTTTGGTGTTCTGCGCCGGTCAAGGCGCGCTGGCGTCTAATAAGGCGTTGCAGCGGACTCGCCGCCCTCGCGTTCGCTCGGGCTGCTCGCTTCGGCCGCTCGGCTCGCCGCTGAACGCCCGACCGTTAGGTAGCTTAAGTGATCGCTGTGCTGGCTGACCGGTTTCGGATCCGGCCGGCGCGGCTGGCCGACGCGGGGGCGATTTCCAATGTCTGGACCAGGTCCATTTCGGAGCTGTGCGCCATGGATCACGGGGAGATCCCGTGTTGATCGCGGCGTGGTGTGCGGACAAGACGCCTGAACATCTTCGCGACGCGCTATCGCATGCTGAGAACTTATGGCTGGTCGCTGTCGACGGAGCCGACAGCGTTACCGGCGTCGGATCACTCGGGCCCGGCGGGAAGGTGACCGCAATCTACGTTGATCCCGAAATGGTGCACCGTGGCATCGGCAAGATGCTTCTGGACAGCCTGGAGGCGGAAGCGGTGCAGCGTGGACTTGAAGAGGTCACACTCCTTAGTTCGCGCACCGCACTCCCTTTCTACGAGCGATGCGGATTCGCACCAGCCGGGCAACCCCAGACCTTCAGGGCGATGACCACCTATCCAATGCGCAAGGCTCTCAGACGGGACGGTGCCTAACGTGGCGTTGCAGGGGACCGGTGATTTCCAGCGGTCGGTCGCGGGGGTGAGCGCGTGACGAAGGTTTACAGTGCGCAGAATGCCCTGACCGTGGGCAATCTCCGTAACCTTCTCTTGAGAGAGGGGATCGAGAGCGAGGTGCGGACACCCTTTCTGGCCGCCGCGACGGGTGACCTTCCGGTGACCGAATGCTGGTCTCAGCTCTGGATCGTGAACGATGAGGACCTGGAGCGGGCAATGAGGCTGATCAACGGGGCGCTCGAGCCCGGTACCGAGACGTATGCGTCGTGGAAATGCTCGCAGTGCGGCGAGGAGATCGAGGGTCAGTTCGAGGCGTGTTGGCATTGCGGCTCGTCTCGCCCGGACGGGGATGCCTGACATGGCGTCGCAGCGGACTCGCCGCCCTCGGCGTCCGGCCCGGTCGCTGCGCCCGCCGGACCCGCCGCTGAAGACCCGACCGTCAGGCACTGGAGTCGGAGCGCTGCGCCCATGGAGATAGGAATTCTCTCCTGGCTGCTCTTCGGAGTCGTCAGTGCCGTGGTCGCGAAGAAGAAAGGGAGAAGCGGCTGCGCCTGGTTCGCCCTGGGCGTGCTGCTCGGCCCGTTTGGCCTCATTCTCGCCTTTGCCGCAACTCCGCAACAGGGCAAATTCGACGCCGCTCCTCCAGAGCCCGTCGCGCTGAAGAAGTGCTCATCCTGTGGAGAGCCCCTTCAACCGGAGGCTGTAAGGTGCCCCTCTTGCGGCAAAAAGACATCGGGCTTCCGCGGTGTGGCTTCCGCTTCTTCAACGGAGCATTGGACATGCCCGAGGTGCGGCGCTTCAAATGCGAACAAGTTGTACCGATGTGGTAACTGCGGGTACTCGCTGGAGGAATGAATCCCCGGCTACAGCGACGTTCTGGATGAGGCCGCCACGTGCTGAAGCTCGCTATTCCGCGGGTGACGTGAGCAAGACGCTCTTTCTCGTGTTTCGCGACCCCGGGACCCGCGTGGGTTCCGGGCCGATCGAGCCGCCAGCAGCCTCTCTGGGATGAACACGCAATCTTCATGGATCGCCTGTTCGACGCGGGGCGCGTGGTCATGGGTGGTCCCTACGCGGATGACACCCGAGTTCTTCTCGTCGTTGACGCTGACGATGCGGACGAGGCTTCAGCGTTATTTCGGGACGATCCCTGGAACCGGGAAGGAATCCTCGTGCCGTCGGACGTCATCGAGTGGACGGTCTTCCTGGATTCTCGTGATGCGACCTGAGCCGCCAGAGCGCTCCCGACTCGCTCAGCGGCGCGATCTCACCCTGCGGCAGCCTGGCGAACCTATCCACTCGTCGGAGCGGTGTGCCTCTCGAGGATCCTCTTCGAGCCGGATAATCGCGGTCCGCCTCGACGGTCGAGACGCCGGCACCCGGAGCGGGACGTCGGCATATGCTCCGGCGCAATCACCGGTTCCACGCGCGGTTGCGAAGGGGGCGGTTGTGACGACTCGTGCAAGCGGACCGTTCGAGGTCAAGCTGACTCCTCAGGCGCCCGGGGGCGAGCCCGAGAGCGCGACCCTCGGAAGGATGTCGATCGACAAGCAGTTCCACGGCGATCTCGAAGCGACCAGCCGGGGCCAGATGTTGACCGCCGGCACGGACGTCCCGGGCTCGGCCGGTTACGTCGCAATGGAGCGCGTCACCGGAACGTTGCACGGACGCAGCGGGACTTTCGTTCTGCAGCACAGCGGCACGATGACTCGGGGGGCGCCGCAGCTCGCGATCACCGTGGTGTCGGACTCCGGCACGGGTGAGCTGACGGGACTTGGCGGCAAGATGGCGATCATCATCGCCGACGGCAAGCACTCGTACGAGCTCGACTACACGCTCGCGGAAGCGCCTTGAAAACGACCGGTGACGTCCGACTGCGGGACGTGATGGCGGATGATCTCCCGATCTTCTTCGAGCAGCAGCTGGACCCGGACGCGAACGACATGGCCGCCTTCCCGGCAAGGGACCGGAAGGCCTTCGCGGCACACTGGGAAAAGGTTCTCGCCGACGATTCCGTGACGAAGAAGACCATCCTCTTCGACGGCCACGTGGCGGGAAACATCGTGAGCTTCGAACAGTCGGGTGACCCGCTCGTCGGCTACTGGATCGGAAAGAATTACTGGGGCAAGGGCATTGCGACGCGGGCGCTGTCGGAATTTCTCGGCCAGATCTCGGCGCGCCCACTGTATGCGCACGTCGCCAAGCACAACGTCGCCTCGATCCGAGTGCTGGAAAAATGCGGCTTCACGATCTACAGGGAGGAGAAGGTCTCGTACGCGGGCGGCGAGGTGGAAGAGCTGGTCATGAGACTCCCTGCGATATAACCGAGCGGGCCGTGATCCGTTTCGAGGCGTCGAAGGCTTCGCCGCACTCTCCTTTCTCGTCATCGGCGGTCGTCTTCGGCCTGGGCCACCTGCCGGTCGCGACGATGCTGCGGCAGCCTGACGCCCGCCGTCGTCCTGTGGATCGTCGCTGCGAACGCCGTCTTCGGAATCGTCGCGGGGTATCTCTTCGGCCGTTACGGGCTCGAGGCGGCCATGGTCGCGCACGCGACGGCGCACGTGCTCGGCTTCGCCGTCGGCTCGTCTTCAGTTCCGGATCCGCGCCAGGAACGAAGCGGCCGCTTGCGATCTACCGGCGCCAGCGGCGATAGCCGAATCCACCGAAGAGGAGAAGGATGAGAAGAATGACGATGAGCAGAGTCGTCGTCGACATTTTGGCTTCCCTCCTTCCTCATTTTAGGTCACCGTCGGTCTGCAGCCCCCCTCAGCGCACCTAGACCTGGACCGCGTTCGAGTCGGACGACAGCCTTCCCGCCGTCGCGTTGAAAGCCTGAACGCGGTAGGCCGCGGACCTCGCGATACTTCCGTTCAGACCCGGCTGCCTGACGCCGACTCCCTCACGAGGTCGAGCAGCCGGTTGGGTGGCACGGGCTTCAGGAGGTGGTCGTCGAATCCCGCGGCGCGAGAACGCTCGCGGTCCTCGGGCTGCCCGTAGCCGGACACCGCGACGATGAGAGCATCGTGGGAGCCCGGCAGCGCCCGGAGCCTGCGGGCAACTTCGTATCCGTCCATTCCGGGAAGCCCGATGTCGAGGAGGACGACGTCCGGGCGAAAGTCCTCCGCCGCCCGGAGAGCGTCCGGTCCGTCGCCCGCGGTGCTCACATGATGCCCTTCGTCCTCGAGCAGGAACCGCAGAGCCTCGCGCGCATCCTCGTTGTCGTCCACGACGAGGACGCGCCTGCCGCCCTCGGGCGCCGCTGCCGACGGACCGCGCTCGGTCGACACATCGACCGGAATGGCGGCGGGCTTCGCGGCGCCCGCGAACGGCAGCCGGAGGACGAACTCGGCGCCGCGGCCGAGCCCCTCGCTCCTCGCCTCGACGGTGCCGCCGTGCAGTTCCACCAGCCGGCGCACGAGCGTGAGCCCCAGACCGAGACCACTCGACAGCCCTCCGGCGGGCGGAGGTCCCTGGACGAAGAGATCGAACACGGTCCGCAGGACCTCGGGAGTCATTCCCGCGCCGGTGTCGCGAACGCGAAGCACCACCGCCCCGTTCTCTTCGGCGGCGGCGATCGAGATTCGACCGCCGGCCGGAGTGAAATTCGCCGCGTTGTGCAACAGATTCGAGACGGCCTGAGCGAATCGCGTGGGATCGGCCTCGATCCACAGCGGGCGATCCGGGAGCTCGATCGAGAGGTGCTGCCGGCGTTCTCCGATCACGTGCCGCCACGTCTCGATTGCCGGCGCGATCGCGTCGCCGAGCGTGATGCGGCGAACGTCGAGCCGGACCGCGCCGCGCGTGATTCGTGAGACGTCGAGCAGATCGTCGACGAGCTTCGTCAGGTGCTCGGACTGACGGCGGATGATGTCCCGCGCGCGTTCGGCCAGCGCCGGGTCGCCGCGCCCGAGCAGCTCGGTCGCGTGCAGGATCGGCGCGAGGGGATTGCGAAGCTCGTGGGCGAGCATCGCGAGGAACTCGTCCTTGCGCCGGTCCGTTTCCGCCATCTGCTCCGCGCGGCGGCGGAGCTCCTCCTGGAGCCGCTTCTGGCGGGTAATGTCGATTCCGACGCCGACCATGCGCGCCGGGCGGCCGGAACGGTCTTCGACGACCTGTCCGCGGGCGCCCGTCCAGCGCTCCACACCGTCCGCTCCCATGATCCGGAACTCGGAGTCGTAGAGCTCGCGTGTCTCGACCGACTTCAGGATCTCGGTCTCGACACGGACGCGGTCGTCCGGATGAATGAGGTCGCGGAAGGCCTGGTACGTTCCCGCGAAGGCGCCCTGCTGGAGCCCGTGCAGGGGCTCGAGCTCACCCGACCACTCGACCGAGCCCGTCGCGATCTCCCAATCCCAGACGCCCATGCGCGCGGCGCCGAGCGCGAGCAGCAGCCGGCGCTCGCTCATCAGCGCGGTTTCCTGCGCGTCGCGCCGCTGAGCGGCGATCGCTCCGAGAACGAGCCCCGTCATCGCGACCACCGCCATGAACAGTTGAACCGGGACGAGACCGCCCTCGGAGCCTTCGCCGGCGAACGGACCGAGGCCGCCGTGCGTCGCCCATACGGCGACCGCGTAGGTCATGGCCGTGACGGTGATCGTCGCCGGCGGACCGAAGCGAAGCGCAGCCCAGATGAGGAATGGAAAGACGAGGTACTCGAAGTCCGGCGCGGGGGGTCTCTGGGCGAACGCGAACATGCTCGCCGCGAAGAGTCCGGCGAGCAGCAGCGGTCCTTCAAAGTATGCGCCTCGACGGAGGGAGAGTCCGCTCCTCGTCATCCACACGAGAAAGAGAGGCGCGAGCACGAGGTCGCCGAGCGCGTCCCCGAGGCACCACACGGACCAGAGCGACGAAAGATTCTCCGCGGGCTGGACGCGGCCGAGAACGAGACACGCGACGCCGATCGTGGCGGCGACGGGCGTGCTCGCCGCGGCTGCTCCGAGCAGCGAGAGCGCATCACGCGGGCGCGAGAGCTTCGCATCGAAGCCGAGGCGCTTCAAGATCCCGGCGCCAAGGAGCGCCTCGAGCGTGTTTCCGACGGAGATTCCCGCGGCGACCCAGAGCGGTTCCTCGGCCATCGCGTTCGAGAAGAAAGCGCCGAGGATCACTCCGGGCACGGCGCGCGGGCCGAACCAGAAGACGGCGGCGAGCGCGAGACCCGCCGGCGGCCACACCGCGCTGACCTGGCGCGCCTGGAAGGCGAGAGCGAGACCGAGCTTCGCGGCGAGGACGTAGAGGACTGCGACGCCGACGGGGATCAGGATGTCGGGGCCGCGAATCTCCCAGGAGAATCGGCGCCGTTCGGGCACGAGTGCAACTAGTCTAGTCTGCGCCGAATGTCCTCGTTTCCCGACCACTTCTCAGGCGTCGCCGGCGCGTACGCGGAGCACCGGCCGCGCTATCCGGATCGGCTCTTCGCGTGGCTCGCGGAGCTTCCTGCCGGGCGGAAGCTCGCCTGGGACTGCGCGACCGGAAGCGGCCAGGCCGCCGTCGGCCTCGCGGATCGTTTCGACCGCGTGATCGCCACCGACGCGAGCGAGGCGCAGATCGCGGCCGCGGTCGCGCACGGGCGCGTCGAGTACCGTGTCGCGCCGGCGGAGTCGAGCGGGCTCGCGTCAGATTCCGCCGACCTCGTCGCGGTGGGACAGGCGCTGCACTGGTTCGATCGGCCGGCCTTCTACGCCGAGGCGCGACGGGTGCTCCGTCCAGACGGTGTCGTTGCGGCCTGGACGTACGGCCACTCGTTCCTCGGGGATCCGCGCGCCGACGCCGCGCTGCGTCGCTTCTATTCGGAAACGGTCGGCCCGTACTGGCCTCCCGAGCGCGCGCTCGTCGATGCGGGGTATCGCACGCTCGAGTTTCCCTTCGACGAGATCGCGGCACCGGAAATCGCCATGGAGGCCGAGTGGCCCCTGGCGGCGTTTCTCGGGTACGTCGGCACGTGGTCGGCCGTGACGCGCTTCCGCGCCGAGCGGGGATTCGATCCGGTCGCCACGCTCGCCGAAGAGCTGCGGCCTCACTGGGGAGATGCCGCCGTGCCGCGGCGGATCCGCTGGCCGCTCGCGATTCGGGCGGGCCGCTTATTGAAAGAGTGAGGTGGAACTATGACCGAGACGACGGATAGCAATCGGCGGGATGTCCTGCGAAGAGTCACGTTCGCCGGAGCCGGACTCGCTCTCACGGGAGCGGGGTCGTCGCATCGTGCCGAAGAGGAGGGCAGCGAGGAGGTCGCCCCGGCGGAAGATCTGATGCGCGAGCACGGCGTGCTGAACCGGGTCCTGCTCGTGTACGACGAGTTCCGGCGTCGCTTGTCGAGCTCTCGGCCCGATCTCGTACCCGCGTTGCTCACAGACGCCGCCGGCATCATCCGCCGCTTCATCGAGGACTACCACGAGAAGCTCGAGGAGGATGACCTGTTTCCCCGTTTCGAGAAGGCGCATCGTGAGGTCGAGCTGGTGAAGGTCCTGCGAGATCAGCATCGTGCCGGTCGCCGTCTCACCGAGGAGATCCTGCACCTCGCGGGAGGCAGGCTTTCCAGCGCCACCGAGCGTGCCCGTCTCGACGCGGCGCTGCGAAAGTTCGTCGTGATGTACCGGCCACACGAGGCGCGAGAGGATACGGTCCTCTTTCCGGCGATCCGCCGGATCGTCTCTCCACACGAATACGCCGCTCTGGGAGAGGAATTCGAGAAGAAGGAGCGCGCGCTCTTCGGACAGGACGGTTTCGAGAAGATCGTCGAGAACGTGGCCGCGATCGAGAAGCGTCTCGGGATCTACGAGCTGGCAAAATTCACCCCGTGATCCCGATCCTCCGCGAGACACGGGTCCGGGACAACGTCTGGGTCTGGACGCTCGGAGAGGATCGGATCGAGACGAGCTACGGCGCGAACTGCACGGCCGTGGTCGGCCGCGACTCCGTGCTCGTCGTCGATCCGTTCATCGCGCCGGCGCTCGCAAAGCTCGTGGAGGACGCGCTCCGGGAGAAGACGTCGCTCCCCGTCCGCTTCGTCGTGCTGACGCACCATCACACCGACCACGCTCTCGGCGCGGCTGGTTCGCGCGCCGCGGAGCGACCGTCGGCTCGGCTGCGCTGACCGAAGTGTGATGACCACACCGGCCGCCATGCGCGTCGGGTACTGGTTCGCGCTCATGCTGTCGTTCGCTCTGGCCGCCGCATTCGTTTTGACTGCGGCGGGGCTGCTTCCGTACATGATCGCGGGTCAGACAGTCGCTCGCGAAGCGTGGTGGCGCATCTCGCCGATCCTTCCAGTCGTGTCCGTTTTCGCGGCGGCGATTGCGTTCGGAATACGACGCCGGAAGCCCTGGGTCCGACACCTCGTCATGCTTCTGTGCACCACCCTCGCGCTCGCGGCTGTCGTGAGCGGGCTTCGAGGGGACATTCCGCCGTCCACGGTCGTCCGGGCTCTCATCGAGCCGGCGGTCTTGATGGCCCTGTGCGGGTGGTATTTCTACGCGAAGCCGAACGTGGTGGAATACTTTCGCGCGATTGGAAATGAAACCGGTTCGCGCTGAAACGACTATTTCGGGGTCGAGGAGAAAACCATGTCCGAGAGAGCAACGTTCGCGGCGGGATGTTTCTGGGGGGTCGAGGCGGCATTCCGACAGGTGCCGGGGGTGATCGATACGGCGGTCGGGTACACGGGGGGCAGCCTCGCGAACCCGACGTACGAAGACGTCTGCACCGACCGGACCGGCCACGCGGAGGCGGTCGAGGTTGAGTTCGATCCGTCGAAGGTGTCGTACGAGAAGCTCCTCGACGTTTTCTGGGAGAACCACGATCCGACGACGAAGAACCGCCAGGGGCCCGACGTCGGGACGCAGTACCGCTCGGCGATTTTCTTCCACGATGCCGAGCAAGAGAGAGTGGCTTCAGAATCCAAGAATCGCCAGGAGATGAGCGGGAAGTTTCGCCGCCCGATCGTCACCGAGATCGTCCCGGAGAAGCCGTTCTGGCGCGCCGAGGACTATCACCAGCGCTATCTCGAGAAGCGCGGCCTCGCGCACTGCAAGATCTGAATGGGGTCAGGTCTCCAGAGTACGAATCGGGGAGATGTGTCAATGGCAAATGGAGGCCTGACCCCCAAAAAGGCCAAAATTGGGAGGCGTTCGAGTGGCAAATGAAGGCCTGACCCGCGACAGTCTCGCCCGGCACTACCTCGACGACGCAATCGCCGAGCTTCGCAAGTACAAGGCGTTCGGCGACAAGGCGGTCAAGCAAGTCACCGACGAGGACTTCTTCCGGCAGCTCGACCCCGAGTCCAACTCGATCGCGCTCGTCATGAAGCACATTTCCGGCAACCTGCGCTCGCGGTGGACGGATTTCCTGACGACCGACGGCGAGAAGGCGGACCGCAACCGCGACACGGAGTTCGAAAGGGCCGCGAACGATTCGCGGGAGAGCATCGTCGCGCGGTGGGAAGAGGGCTGGCGGACGCTCTTCCAGGCGCTCGAGCCGCTCGGAAGCGACGACCTCCAGAGGACGGTCATGATCCGCGGTGAGCCGCACACCGTCGTTCAGGCGATCAACCGCCAGCTCACGCACTACGCGTCGCACATCGGCCAGATCGTCTTTCTCGCGAAGCACTTCGCGGGCGACCGCTGGCGGACGCTGTCGATCCCGCGCGGCAAGTCGAAGGAGTTCGACGTAACCAAGGCGGGGGCGCCCTACCGGGCGTGATCCGCCGACCAACGGAGGTTTTCGATGATCCTGGTTCGGAACGTGTTTCGGTTGAAGTTCGGAAAGGCGAAGGACGCGCTTGCCTTGTGGAAGGAGGGGCGTGAGATCGCGCAGAGAACCGGTTCGGGCGGGACGATGCGGGCGATGACCGATCTCGTCGGTCCTTTCTACACGCTCGTCCTGGAGGACCAGTACCCGTCGCTCTCCGATATGGAGCGTGAAATGCAGAGCGAGACCGGCGCGGACGAGTGGAAGGTCTGGTACCAGAAGTTCGTGCCGCTGGTCGACAGCGGGTATCGCGAAATCTTCACGCTGGTCGAGTAGGGAGACGTCGTGCGTGTCACGCTCGCGGAGGCTCTCGCCCGGCTGCCCGGCCCCGCCGGGGAACGCTATGCGAGCGTGATCGACTACGGGTCGCTCACCGTCGAGATCTACGCGCCGCGCGGGACCGACCCGCAGACGCCGCACACGCGGGACGAGGTTTACGTCGTGATGGCGGGGACGGGCTGGTTCATCAACGGGCCGGATCGGCACGAGTTCGGGCCGGGCGACGTCCTGTTCGTTCCGGAGAACGTGCCGCACCGCTTCGAGGAATTCGGCGACGACCTCACTCTGTGGGCGATCTTCTGCTCGCCCCAGAACGAGAACCCCCGATGACGACGCTCCCCGAGGGATCCGTCCGGTCGCTGTGGCGCTATCCGGTCAGGTCCATTCTGGGCGAAGAGATCGAATCCTGCGAGGTCACGCCGCGCGGGCTCGCGGGCGACCGCGCATACGCGCTCGTCGACGCCCGTGCGGCTCGCCGTAACGGACCCGTGCCCGCGGTGCGTCATGACGACGCTCGCGTTCGAAGATCTGCCGGCGGACCCCGGGATCCTGCGGACCGCAGCACGGCATAACTCGCTCGTCGGCGCGGTCGTGCGCGCCGGGGGGGCCTGGTCCGGATCGTTTAACCAGAAGCCGCGACACTCCAGTAACTTAAGCCTCAAAGTGGCAAGTGGAGACCTGGCCCCACCCCGGTTGATTTACGCCTTCCTTACGCCTAGAGTTCAGGGCGTGGGGGCTTTCGAGAACACCGACGTCCGGATCGTCGCGGCCGGCGCGCGCAAGGAGAAGCTCCGGCAGCGCGCGTGGCGCCCGCCGGCGTCGCGCCGAGAGCCGCGCCCGTATGCCGAGCTTCGCGCGGCATCTGCCTTTTCGTTTCTCGACGGGTCGTCGCTGCCGGAGGACCTGATCGAGGAAGCCGCGAACCGTGGGCTCCCCGCGGTCGCGCTCGTCGACACCAACGGCGTCTACGGCGCGCCCAGGTTTTACAAGGCCGCCCAGCAGGCCGGGATCAAGGCATTGGTGGGCGCAGAAGTGACCGTCGCAGACGGTCATCCCGAGCGCAGCGAGGGATCTCACATCGAAACGAACAAGATTCCTCGCTCCGCTCGGAATGACAGGGAGAGCTCCGCTCGGAATGACAGAAGAAGCCGCCTCACCCTCCTCGTCGAGAACCGGACCGGCTACAAGAATCTCTGTCGTCTCATTACCTCCGGCGCGCTCGGCCGCGCGAAAGGGGAGGGGCGGATCTGCCTCGACGACGTCGCCGCGCACGCGGAGGGGCTCCATTGTCTGACGGGCGGTGAGGAGAGTCCCGTCGGGCGCGCGCTTGCTGAGAACCGCCCCGACTCCGCGCGCGAAGTCCTCGAAAGACTCGCCGGGATCTTCCCCGGCCGCGTCCACGTCGAGCTCCAGCGGCATCGCCTCCGGGACGAAGAGCACGGCAACCGCGCGCTCGCCGATCTCGCGGGACGGCTTCATCTTCCGCTCGTCGCGACCAACGGCGTGCGGTACGCCCGCGCCCGCGACAAGGACCTGCACGACGTGATGACCGCGATTCGGCACAAGACCGACCTCGATCGCGCCGGCGCGCTCTCCGCCGCGCAGCGCGAGCGGCACTTCAAGGGCGCGGCCGAGATGTCCGAGCTCTTCGCCGATCTTCCCCGCGCTCTCGACGGCGCGTGGGAGCTGTCGCAGCACCTCGACTTCACGCTCGCGGACCTGGGCTACCGCTTTCCCGACTATCCGCTACCGCCCGGAGAGACGCCCTCCTCGTATCTCCGCAAGATCGCGTGGAACGGCGCGCGCTCGCGTTTTCGCCCGCTGACCGCGCGAGCCCAGGCGCAGATCGCGAAGGAGCTCGATCTGATCGAGAAGCTCGACCTCGCCGGCTACTTCCTGATCGTCTGGGACGTCGTCCAGTTCTGCGCCCGGGAAAAAATCCTCGTGCAGGGGCGCGGATCGGCGGCGAACAGCGCGGTGTGCTACGCGCTCTCGATCACCGCGGTCGATCCGGTGAAAATGGAGCTTCTCTTCGAGCGGTTCCTCTCGGAAGAGCGCGGCGAGTGGCCGGACATCGACCTCGATCTTCCTTCCGGCGACCAGCGCGAGAAGGTCATCCAGCACGTCTACGAGAAGTACGGCGCCCGCGGCGCGGGCATGACCGCGAACGTCATCACGTACCGGGACCGGATGTCGGCACGCGAGGTCGGCAAGGCGCTCGGCTACTCGCCCGAGCAGGTCGACCGGCTCTCGAAGCAGCTCGGGAGCTGGAACTTCGGCGAGATCCGCGAGCCGATCGAGGAGCTCGCGAAAGAGGTCGCTGCGGCGGGCCTCGATCCGCGGGAGCCGCGCTCGCGCCACTTTATGCGCCTCTGGCTCGAGATCCAGAACCGGCCGCGCCATCTCGGACAGCACTCCGGCGGGATGGTGATCGCCGCGGGCCGGCTGGACGAGGTCGTGCCGCTCGAGCCTGCCTCGATGCCGGGGCGCGTCGTCGTCCAGTGGGACAAGGACGACTGCGCGGACCTCGGGATGGTGAAGGTCGACCTCCTCGGGCTCGGGATGCTCGCGGCGCTCGAAGAGGCGCTGCCGATGATCTCGACGCACGAGAAGGTCGAGGTCGACCTCGCGCATCTCCCGCACGACGACCCCGCCGTCTACGAGATGCTGAACAAGGCGGACACGGTCGGCCTCTTCCAGGTGGAGAGCCGCGCGCAGATGGCGTCTCTCCCGCGGCACGCTCCGAAGACGTTCTACGACATCGTCGTTCAGGTCGCGATCATCCGTCCGGGGCCGATCGTCGGCGGAATGGTCCATCCCTTCTTCGACCGCCGGCGCGGGCTCGCTCCCGTCGAGTACCCGCATCCGTGCCTGGAGCCGATCTTGAAGCGCACGCTCGGCGTGCCGCTCTTCCAGGAGCAGCTGCTCCGAATCGCGATGGTCGCGGCGGGCTTCACGGGCGGCGAGGCGGAGGAGCTGCGGCGCGCGATGGGGTTCAAGCGCTCGCAGGAGCGGATGGCGGCGATCGAGGAAAAACTCCGGAGCGGAATGGCGGAGCGCGGGATCGGTCCGGCGGCGCAGGAGCAGATCGTCAAGTCGATCACGTCGTTCGCGCTGTACGGGTTTCCCGAGTCGCACGCGGCGTCGTTCGCGCTGATCGCGTACGCGAGCGCGTACCTGAAAGCCCACCATCCCGCCGCGTTCTACGCCGCGATCCTGAACACGTGGCCGATGGGCTTCTACCACCCGGCGACGCTCGTCAAGGACGCGCAGCGGCACGGGACTCGCGTCTTGTCCGTCGACGTCGCGCGGTCGGGCTGGAAGTGCCGATGGGAGGAAGGCGCGGTGCGGCTGGGGCTCCGGTTCATTCAGGGACTGCGCGAGGCGACCGGAAAGAGGATCGAGGCGGCGCAGGCCGCGGCGCCGTTTCGCGGTGCCGACGACCTCGCGCGGCGTTGCGTCCTTCGCGAAGACGAGCTCGTGAGGCTCGCGTACGCCGGCGCGCTCGCGACGTTCGGGCGCACGCGCCGCGGCGCGCTGTGGCAGGTCGCGAAGGTCGCGCGGCCATCGGGGTCACTCTTTGCCGGAATGGCGACCGACGATCCGTCGCCGCTGACCGACATGACGCCGCGGGAGGAGACCGCGGCTGATTACAACGCCACGCAGATGACGACCGGGCCGCATCTCGTCGAGCACCTGCGCGACGACTTCCGCCGCAAGGGAGTTCATTCCGCCGCGGAGCTCTGGCGGCTGCCGCACGGCGCGTTCGTCCGGGCGGGCGGCGCGGTCATCGTGCGCCAACGGCCCGGGACCGCGAAAGGATTCGTCTTCCTGACGCTCGAGGACGAGACCGGCATGTGTCAGGCGATCGTGCGTCCCGACCTCTTTCGCAAGTACCGGTCGGTGATCGTCGGATCCGGCACGCTCGTCGTCGAAGGGAAGCTGCAGAAGCTGGACGGAACCCTGTCGGTGAAAGGGGAGAGGTTCTGGGGGGTCAGTCAGCTCGAAGAAGTCCCAAGCCACGATTTTCACTGACCCTCAAAACGCGCAGCCGCTCGGGTACGTCCAACAGTCGATGGCCGGCTCCGCACCGGGAGCCTACGAAACCTTTCGTGGGTCTGCTCGTAACGTCTGGACGGTGAACGCCGTCCCCATTTTCGCGATTTTGGTCCTCGCCGCCGCGCCCGGGGTCGCCGCCACGCAGGCGAAGCCCGCGCCGGACGGCGAGCCGCCGATCGTCCTGCCGAAGATCATCTCGCCGATCCACGTCGACGGCGACCTCTCCGACCCGGGCTGGCGGGAGGCGGCGAAGGTCGAGATCTGGTACGAGTCGAACGTCGGGGACAACGTGCCGCCCCCGGTCCAGACGATCGCCTACGTCGGGTACGACGCGCGTTTCTTCTACGTCGCGTTCGACAACCGCGACCCCAACCCCGCGAAGGTCCGCGCGCCGTACGTCGACCGCGACAACGTCTTTTCGGACCAGGACTTCGTCGGGCTCATCCTCGACCCGAAGAACGACCGGCGGTCGGCGGTCGAGTTCTTCGTGAACCCGCGCGGCATCCAGGACGACGGGATCACGAACGACGCGACCGGCAGCGAGGATTTCTCGCCCGACTTTTTCTGGGACTCCGCCGGATCGATCGGGCCGAAGGGCTGGGTCGTCGAAATCCGGATCCCGCTGACGTCGATCCGCTATCCGAAAGGGGACCCTCAAACGTGGGGGTTGATGCTGTACCGCAATTACCCGCGCGACTTCCGCTACCAGATCTTCGACGTGAAGCTGCCGCGCGGCGGCAACTGCTTCGTCTGCCGCTCGCGCGAGTGGACGGGGATCACCGGGCTCCCGCGGGGCGGTCATCTGGTCGTCGCGCCGTACGTGACGGCGTCGGAGAGCGGACACCCGCGCACCGGAGAGCCGGGGACGGAGTTCGTGAACGAACCGATCGAGGGGGACGCGGGGCTCGACGTCAAGTGGACGCCGAACGCCGACACCGCGCTCGACGTGACGGTGAATCCCGACTTCTCGCAGATCGAGTCGGACGTCGCGCAGATCTCGGTCAACGAGCGGTTCGCCCTCTTCTTCCCGGAGAAGCGGCCGTTCTTCCTGGAAGGAGTCGACCTCCTCGAGACACCCATCTCCACGGTCTACACGCGGACGATCACCTCGCCTCGGTGGGGCGCGCGGGGGACGGGCAAGTTCGGCTCGACCGCGTACACGCTTCTGGTCACGGAGGACCGCGGCGGCGGGAGCGTCATCATCCCCGGCCCCCAGTCCTCCGACCTCGCGAACCAGGACTTCAAGTCGGTCGACACGATCGGTCGCGTGCGGCACGACATCGGCCGCTCGTTCGTCGGCGCGATCCTGACCGATCGCGAGAACGAAGGCGGCGGATACAACCGCGTGCTCGGCCCCGACTTCCAGTGGCGGCCGAGCGAGAGCGACGAGGTGACGGGCCAGTTCCTCCACAGCTCGACGCGCACTCCCGAGCGGCCGGACCTCGCCGACGAGTGGGACGGGAGGAAGCTGTCATCGGGGGCCGGGTTCCTGTCCTGGCTCCACACGAGCCGGACGTGGGTCTGGCGGACGACCTACGAGGATATCGGCGACGATTTCCGCGCCGACAACGGCTTTCTGCCGCAGGTCGGCTACCGGCGCGCGCGCAACTTCCTCGGGCGCCAGTTCTTTCCGAAGAACTTCTTCTTCAGCCGCATCGAGCCGATCTTCGTCGTCCACCTCTACTGGGAGCGCGACGGCGACATCCTGAACCACCGCATTTTCCCGGGCGTTCAGTTCCAGGGGAAGCTGAACTCGAGCGGCGAGCTCGACGTCAACTTCGACCGGGTGCGCGTCGGCGAGAAGCTCCTCAACCGGAAGCAGTTCGCGTATTCCGTCGGGGTGTCGCCGTCGCGGCTCGTGTCGCGCATCTCGGTGAACGGATTCGTCGGGCAGGAGATCGACTTCGACAACGTCCGCGTGGGCGACGGCGCGAGCGTCGGACTGTTCGCGGACGTCCGCCCGACCGACCACCTCGACCTCCAGTTCAACGGCACGCGACGATGGCTCGACGTCGACGCCGAAGACGCGGGCCGGAGCGGCCGACTGTTCACGGCGTCGGTCGCGCGGCTCCGCGCCGCCTACACGTTCTCCGCGCGCGCGTTTCTGCGGTTGATCGGACAGTACGTGGAGACGAAGAGGGACCCGGGTCTCTACGACTTCGAGGTCTCGCGAAAGAGCGGGTCCTTCCAGGGCTCCGCGCTCTTCTCCTACAAGCTGAACTGGCAGTCGGTCCTCTTCGTCGGATACGGCGACACGAGCGTGATCAACGACGCGGGAGACCTCGCTCACAACGACCGACAGTTCTTCTTGAAGGTGTCGTATGCGTTTCAACGGTGAGGTCAAGAGCCCTGTCATTCCGAGGAGCGCAGCGACGAGGAATCTGGCGGCGATAGTTCAGCAAGATCCCTCGCTTCGCTCGGGATGACAGAGTCTCTTTACCAACCGTGTCCTATGGAGATGTACGGCTCCTGGTACGTGCGCGCGGAGCGGCCCCAGATCCACTTGTTGTAACCGACCTCGACGTTCCAGTTCCGGCTGGGTCCCAGCGGCAGGGGCACGATCAGACCACCGCCAATGCGGCCCATGCTCGCGCGGTTGAAGCTGAACGTCGGGTTGCTGCCGAAGCGGTCGTCGGGCCGTCTCGGCGAGTCGTTGTGGAGACTCCACACCCACAGGAGCTGTCCTTTGACCGCGACACCGCCCAGCCGGGGGATCGGGTACCGCCCTTCGAGAGAAGCGGGGATCTGGTCCGCGGGCGCTCCGATGCGCCACGTGTAGCCGGCCATCAGGTTGACCCAGCCCGCGCCCCCGAGGAAGGAGCGGCTCACGTAGTACGCGAGCGTGTAGTCGTACTTGAGCAGTCCACGCCACTCGTCGTTCAACCCCCGGATGTTGCCCTGCGAGTCGTAGACGTACCGGTTGTACGGCCCCTCGCGGTCGTAGAACACCGGCGTTCGAATCGACGCGCCGACAGCCATCGGAAGCCGGCCTCCATGGACCTGGTACTTCAGTCCGAACCAGGCATCCGAAAAACCCTCGTTGCGTTCCAGGTCTCCCGGCGGGCCTTCCCGACCGTCGAGATAAGTCAGCAGGAACTGACCCGAGAGCTTCGGGAAGAGTCCGAAGTCGCCGTCCAAGTACGTGTACCGGAAGTCGTGCTGGCTCGAGTTGTCGAATCGCTCCCCGAACGCGTTCCAGGAGCTGGCTGCGTGTTTCTTCGAGTACCCGAGGTTCAAGCTCCACTCGCCGGGCTGCGGCACCCACGCGCCGCCGGCGTGAAGAGGCGACGCTGCGACGGCGATGGTCGCGAAGAGAATGAGCGTTCGTGCCGGTGAGCGATTCATGCAAGGGCCGGTGTCGCTTCCTACCAATAAACGCTTCCCCGACGCAAGACGGGAACTTCCTTTTTAATGAAACGTACAAGACAAACGTGAAAACATTCGCGATCGATCGGAACATCGTGCCCGGGGTGATCTTTCAGGGAAAGCGGAACCTGATCGGAGACGTCGAGCTGAATCTTGCGGCGACGCGCATCGGCGGAGAAGTGTTCGAGAGAGCCGGGCTCTGCTGTCGAACGGCGACTCGGTCAAGGCCGGACGCCAGCTGTTCCTCAAGGTTTCCTACACCTTCCAGACCTAGACTTCTTTGTGGGGTCAGGTTTTAACCTGGCCCCTCTTCGCCTCGAGTCGCCGGGCGCTCGCTGCTTCAGCCGCCCGGCTTTTTCCACGAGGTTCACGAGCTCCGCGGTGTCCCCGCGACAGTCCCCGGGGCGGCAGGAGGGCGAGAACGGCGGCGAACGGCATCGGGGCTCCTCGTGTGATCAGCGAAAGATCCGCCGAGAGGTTCCCCGGGTTCGCCGCCGGCGGATTCAGTCGTATTTCTGGTGGCCCTTGCCCTTCCCCTTCCAGTGGCCCTTTCCCTTTCCCTTGACGTGCCCGGGCGCGCGCCCCTTTCCGACGCGCTCGACGGTCACGACCCGCTGGCTCGACCAATGCGCCGGGACGTACCGCCAGCCCGTCGAGACCCGCGTGTACCGCGGCCCGACCCACGTCGCGCCGGCGACGGGCGCCAAGACCCAGCGGCCGGGGACCCACTCCCAGGAGTTACCGTCCCAATCCCAGTATCCTCGCGCCCACACGTAACCCGTTCCCGGGCGGGCGATCGTCACCCGCTCGACGCGAACGGCGGGTGGCGCGACCACCACGATCGTCGGACGAATCTCGTCGGGCAGCGGCGGGCGAGGAACCGGAGGCGGAGGCGGCGGAAGCTGAGCCGCAGCAGACGCTGCGAAGGCGCCCGCGAGGAGCGCTGCAGCAAGACCTTTCGAAACGAACTTCGACATCGAAGCACCTCCCATCTGCACGCCTTTCCTCCGACTTCGGTCGAGCAGGGTCCGTGCCAGATGAGAAGGTTTTACGCGTCTTCAAGTTGACACCTTGACGCCGCACCTGTACTTTTCGGGGAGCCTCAGTTCATGTCCGATAAACAACGCACAGCGTCCGTTGTTCTCATCGCGAGCCCCATCGCGGGGCTGCGCGGTCAATGGTCCCAGGGACTTGCCGAAAAGTTCCCGCTCTACGAGGTCGCCGAGCGCTCCGCGCTCGAGCGCAGCATGGCCAACCTGAAGCCCGCCGCGCTGCTGCTCGACCTGGCGTTGCCGGGGCTGGGCGGCGTCGATGGGGTCGCGGCGATCCAGAAGCTGTCTCCGCTCACCTCGGTCATGCTGTTGACGAGCACCCCGAACGACCGCGAGGGCCTGGCCGCGCTGAAGTCCGGCGCCCGCGGCTACTGCAGCTCGGAGACCGACTCGGCGCTGCTGCGCAAAGCGGTGACGGTCGTCTTGAAGGGCGAGATCTGGGTCGCGCGGAACGTCTACGCACCGCTGCTCGAAGAGTTGACTTCGCTCACGGAGCGGCGGCACAAGGAGTTCCCGCCGAACCTCGATACCCGGCTCGACCGGTTGACGCCGAGGGAGCGCGAGATCGCACAGCTGATCGGCGGCGGGGCGAGCAACAAGGAGATTGCGGGCCGACTGAACATCACGGAGGCCACGGTGAAGGCGCATCTGACCGCCATTTTTCGAAAGCTGGGACTTTCGGATCGTCTCGGGCTCGCGCTCTTCGTCACGGAATACAACCGGGTGGCGCGGTGAAGCGCGCGAAGAAGACCCGGGCGAAGGCGACCCGCGGGAGCCGCCGCAAGCGCGGCAGCCTCGCCTGGGTCGCGAAGCGGCCGCACCAGGTCGTGACCATCCTGATCGCCGACTCCGACAAGGCGGGACGCGCCGCCTGCGTGCGCGCGATCCAGCCGCTGCGCGGCATGCGCGTCGTCGGCGAAGCGCAGACGGGGCTCGAGGCGGTTTCGGCGACCGCGCGGTTGAAGCCGCGCGTCGTCCTGCTCGACCTGAAGCTCTCCTCGGAGTTCGGCGCGACGCTCATCTCCATCCTGCGGCGCAAGAGCGCTCGAACGCGCGTCATCCTGCTCGTTGGCCGCGCCTCGGAATCGAAGATCATCGAAGCGCTCTCGCACGGCGCGGTCGGCTGCGTGAAAAAGGATGAGATCGCCCGTTTCCTTCCGGAAGCGCTCGAGGCAGTCTCCTCCGGAGAGGCGTGGATGTCGCGAAAGCTGATCCCCAAGATCATGGACCGGCTCGCCGCTTTCACGGCGCCGGCGGAGGACCTCGAGTAGCCGGGCGAGAAGGCGAAGGCGAAAAAGGTTTGTAAGTTCGCCGGTCGAGGAACCAGACGCTCCACCGGCTTCGCCACGGTTTACGATTCGGCACTGATGAGTCCCACCTGGCAGATCCTCGGTGAGGTCGCCATCGCGATGGCGCTCGGTGGCCTGATCGGGCTGGAACGCGAGTTTGCCGACAAGCCCGCGGGCCTTCGTACGCACATGCTCATCGCCGGCGCCGCGGCCCTTCTGGTCGGTCTCGCCGACACGATGATCCGGCGGTTCGGGGCCGCGGGCGACCTCGTCCGCTCCGATCCGACGCGCGTCATCGAAGCCGTCGTCACGGCGGTTGGCTTCCTCGGGGCCGGCATGATCATCCGGCGCGGCGACAGCGATCGCGTCGGGGGTTTGACCACGGCCGCTTCCGTTCTCTTCGCCGCGGCGGTCGGGATCTGCGTCGCGCTCACCGAGTACCTGCTCGCGGTCGGAGTGACAGTGCTCGACCTCGCGACCCTTCGCGGCGTCAAACCTCTCGAGGCCTGGCTGCGGCGCCGCCGCGGCGCTCACCGTTCTTGAAGCGCGAGCTCGTTCGCGGCATCGGCCGGCTCGACGCCACGGCGCTCGTCGTCGGCTCGATGATCGGCTCGGGAATCTTCATCGTCTCGGCGAAGAGCGCGCGCGTGCTCGGCTCCGGCGGCTGGCTGCTCGCCGCGTGGGCGATCGCGGGAGTTCTGACGATGGTCGCGGCGCTCTGCTGCGCGGAGCTCGCTGCCATGATGCCGAGGGCCGGCGGGCAGTACGTCTTCTTCCGCGAAGCCTATGGGCCGCTCTTCGGGTTTCTGTTCGGGTGGACGATGTTTCTCGTCGTGCAGACCGGAACGATCGCCGCAGTCGCGGTCGCATTCGCGAAGTTTCTCGGCGTCCTCTGGCCGGCGGTCTCCGAGACGGAAACGTCCGTCGGCCCGTTCTCGGTCTCGGTTGCGCAGGGCGTCGGAGTGGCGGTCATCGTTCTGCTCACCGCGTCGAATGGGACGGGCCTCGAGACCGGCACCCGGACTCAGAACGTCTTTACGTTCGCGAAGTTCGCCGCGCTCCTCGGACTGACGGCGTGCGGACTCGCTCTCGGCCGGCCCGACGCCACGCTGCGCGAGAGCGGGTTCTGGACCGCGGTCTCGCTGGACGGGCACGTTCTCCACGGCCTGGCCCTGCTGGTCGCGCTCGGTATCGCGATGGTCGGACCTCTCTTCTCGCAATCCGCGTGGAACAACGTAACGTTCGCGGGGGAGGAGGTCGAGAGGCCGGACCGGACACTCCCGATGGCGCTCCTCGTCGGGTGCCTCCTCGTGACCACGCTCTACGTTCTCGCGAACGTCGCCTACCTGAACGTGCTGCCGCTCCACGCGATCCAGCACGCTCCTGCCGACCGCGTGGCGACGGCGGTGGCGACCGCGCTCTTCGGACCGGGCGCTGCGCGGGTGATGGCGATCGCGATCATGATCTCGACGTTCGGCTGCGTGAACGGTCTCATTCTGTCGGGCGCGCGGGTCTCGTTCGCGATGGCGCGAGACGGGCTCTTCTTCCGCCGCCTGGAGCGCTTGAACGACGCCGCGGTCCCGGCGAACGCGCTGTGGGCGCAGGCGCTCTGGGCGTCCATACTGGCGCTCTCCGGCAGCTACAGCGACCTGCTCGAGTACGTAATCTCGGTCGACATTCTGTTTTTCGTCCTTCTCGTGGTCGCCGTCATCGTTCTGCGCCGCAGGAGGCCCGATCTCCCGAGGCCTTTTCGCGCGCCCTGGTATCCGGTCCTTCCGCTCTTCTACGCCGCCGCGGGCGCCGTCCTGATTGCGGTGCTGCTCGCGGGCAATCCCCGAACGACGTGGCCGGGCTACCTCCTCGTCCTGAGCGGCGTGCCCGTCTACTTCGCGTGGCACCGCCGCGGCCGCGGAACACCCGTCCGCGCGTGAGGCTCGAGCCGCGCGACGTCTCCGAGGGATCGCTGCTTCTGGAGTTTCCGGAGAGCTCCGACGCCGAGGCGAACCGGGCGGCCATCGCGATCGCCTCACGGCTTTCTGCGAAGCGCCCTCGCGGCCTCCTCGACGCGATCCCCGGCGCAAGAACGCTTTTCGTTCTGTTCGATCCGCGAACCGCCGACCGCGAAGGTCTGATCCGGAGGGTCCGGCGCGCGGCGGAGGAGTCCGCGGAGGCTCCGCCCGAGTCCCGGCTCTTCCGGATTCCCGTCGTGTACGGAGCGGAGAGCGGGCCCGATCTTGCCGCGCTCGCGCGCGACCGCGGCCTCGACCCGGGCGAGATCGTGCGGCGGCACGCCGCCGCCGAGTACCGCGTCGCTTTCCTCGGGTTCTCGCCCGGCTTCGCGTACCTCACGGGTCTCCCGCCCGAGCTGTCCGCGCCGCGCCGCGAGAGTCCGCGCCCGCGCGTCCCCGCGGGCAGCGTCGCGATCGGCGGCGAGTACACCGCCGTCTATCCCGCAGAGTCTCCGGGCGGCTGGCGACTCATCGGGCGCTCTCCCGTCCGGCTGTTCGATCCCTTCGCCGCGACTCCGGCTCTCCTGCGGCCCGGAGACCGCGTGCGCTTCGAGACGATCGACGCCGAGGAGCTCGCTCGGCGGTTTGCGGTCGGGGCGGCGCCGGAGGTACCCGCGGCCGTCGAGGGAGATCCGGTCTTTGCGGCAATTGCACCCGGTCTTTTCACGTCGGTCCACGGAGGGCCGCGGCCCGGGCTCGGGGCATCCGGAGTTCCGGCCGGCGGAGCGATGGATCCCGGTGCGCTCGAGCGCGGGAACGCGATCCTCGGCAACTCGCCGGGAGCCGCGGCGCTCGAAGTCTCGCTCTCCGGCCCCGAACTCCGCGTGCTCGACGACGCGCTCGTGTGCGTCTGCGGCGCGGACCTCGGGGCGCGATGGAACGGAAAGGTCGTCGACCTCGATGTGCCTTTCGAGGTCCGGGCCGGCGACCACATCGCGTTCGGTTACGCCCGGCGGGGCGCGCGCGCGTATTTGTGCGTGCGGGACGGGCTCGTCGAGCGGCGCCCCGGAGAGCCGGTGCGGCGGCTCGCCCGCGGCGACGTGATCTCGCGGGCCCGACCCGTCCGTCGCGCGATCGCCGCGGCCCCGGCTCCGCCCTCCGACTTTCTGCAGGATCTCCCGCGCGCGTTGCGCGCTCTACCCGGCCCGCAGTCCGGATTCTTCCGAGCGACGGACACCGAAACCCTATTCTCGGCGACCTACCGAGTCTCTCCGGAGAGCGACCGGCGCGGAATCCGGCTGGACGGGCCTCCGATCGAGCTGCGCCGCCCGCCGGACATCCCTCCCGAGGCAACCGCGCTCGGCGCGATCCAGGTTCCCGCGAGCGGATTGCCCATCGTGCTCGGCCCGGACCGGCCCGTGACGGGCGGCTACGCGAAGATCGCGACGGTGGTCGCGCGGGACTGGCCTCTGCTCGCGCAGGCGCCGCCCGGCACGGCGATCCGCTTCCGGTTGGTCACTCTCGAAGAAGCGGTGGAAGAGCTCTGAGAGTCTCGAGTCCCTTGGACTAACATCGCTACTATGAGCGTCGATCTCAATGCCGACGTCGGGGAGGGCATGGACGACGCGTCACTCCTTCCTTACGTCACGTCGGCGAACGTCGCCTGCGGCATGCACGCGGGCGATCCGGTTACGATGGACCAGACCGTTGAGATGGCTTTGTCGCGGGGCGTTCGGGTGGGTGCTCACCCGGGCTATCCCGACCGCGAGAACTTCGGGCGCGTGTTGATGGAGATGTCCGCCGACGAGATCGAGAACCTCGTCGTGTATCAGGTGGCGGCGCTCGCCGGATTCGTTCGCTCGCGCGGCGGCCGGCTGACGCACGTGAAGCCACACGGCGCGCTGTATCACAGTGGCGCCGAATTTCCCGACGTCGCGCGCGCGATCGCCGAGGGAGTTCGGCGCGTCGGAACCGAGATCGTTCTCGTCGGCGCGGCCGGCTCGATGCTGATCGGCGCCGGGCAGGAAGCGGGTCTTCCGATCGCGGAAGAGGCCTTCGCCGACCGCCGCTATCGCGCCGACGGAACTCTCGTGCCGCGCGGGCGGCCGGGCGCCGTGATCGTCGATCCCGACGAGGCCGCGGAGCAGGCGGTCGGTCTCGCGCGCGATCGTCTCGTCGTCGCCGAAGACTCGTCGCGGTTGAACATCCGTGCCGACACGATCTGCCTCCACGGCGATACGCCCGGCGCGGTCGAGATCGCGCGAAAGATCCACGAACGGTTCCGCACCGCGGGAATCCGGATCGCGCCGCTCGAAGCGGCGGTCGCGCAACGCGAGGTCGGCGGCGCCGCGTGAGCGCCGGCGACCCGATCGAGAGCTGATGGCGAGCGACCCGGTCGGTTTTACGGAGGACCTGCCCGACCCGGGTTGGCGGGAGCGGATCGGCGCCGTCAAACGCGCGGCGAAGGCGCTTCTCGCGACGCGCGCCGAGATCTTCCGCGAAGAGCTCGCCGGGAAGGGTTCGCTCTTCGGTCAGGCCGCCGCGGCGCTGACGCTCGCGCTCGCGTTCGCGGCGCTCGCGCTCGTCCTGTTGACCGCCCTCGTCGCGGCCGTCCTGGCGCGCCTCCTCGGCGGTCCCATCGCCGGACTGGCGGCGGCTCTGTTTCTCTATCTCCTGATCGCGGCCGGCGCTGCTTTCTTCGGCGTGAAGAGGCTCGGCCGAGTCCGTCCGTTCGAGTTCCCCGTCACGCGCGATGAGCTCTCGAAGGACCTGGAAGCCGTGCGCGACGACGGCGCGCTCCACGACGAAGGACCCGCGAGCCCGGAAGCGCTCGCGGCGGAGCGGGCGAGCATCCGGCCGGGGGAGAACGACGAGGAGCGGGAAGAGAGGGACGAGGAGATGCGCGCGAACGAGAATCTCGAGGAGCGTTTCCGGGCGGGATCGGAGTGATGGAAAAGGTCGCCGGGAAGCCGAAGGCGAGCCGCAGCGATCGAATCGAGGGACTTCGCCGTCGCGGCGAGTTCGAGCGCGACACGCTCGCACGCGAGGTCGCCGGCTTGCGGGGCGCGATCGACGAAACGCGCGCGCGATGGAAGACCGCCGGCTGGATCGCCGGGATCGCCGCGGCCGCGTGGACCGTCGGAGTCCGGCTCTTCGGAAAGCACTCAATCTCGGCGAAGATCGGGCGCCTCACCTCGGTCGCTCAGGTCCTGTTCGGGCTGGGGAAGGCGGTCGGACGGGTCCGGAGGTTCTGGTAGTCGACTGTTTCCTTTCGACACCTCTCTGACCTTGAGAGCGGACATCTCCCCTCCGAGTTGACCGACTAAGTCCTTCCTTTCCAGCCGCATCGCTCTGGCACCCGCGTTGCCCCACCTCTGCCATGCCCGCGCGGAGGACGCGGCCTGGAGGTGGAGATGAAAAGAGCGATTCGAGTGACGATGATTGCGACCGCGATTGCTGCGGTCGTCGGGTTTCTGACGCCGTCGGCGGCGCAGGCGCAGGTCCGGTTCGAAGGCCGCTTCCGTCTCCCCCACGGCGACATCGCGGTCGGAGTCGGGGATCCGGGCTACTACGGCAGTCCGTACCCGGTGGGCTCGTACGTTCCCTACGGATACCGCGTGATCCGACGGCCGCGCTATGGGTACGGCTTCTACAGCCCGTCGTTCGCGTGCCGCTCGCACCGGGTCTATCACTCGCACTGGGTGCCCGTGAGGCGCTACCGCACGCGGTGGGTGGTCGTGGCCCAGCCGGTGCTGGTCGAGCGGTACGCCCGACGGCCGTATTTCGACGGCGGTTATCGGGACGGGTATGACGGTTATCGGGACGGGTATCGCGACCAGGGCTATCAGGGCGACCCGTACTACGACTTCAACCGGGAGTACTGGGACCGCGGCTATCACCCGTACGACAACCCGAACTACGGACCCCGTCACGTTCACACGGACTCGTGCAGACACTAAAGCGTTGACCTGAGTCAGCCGGGTACTCCTCCTTCCCGGCAGGCCGCTCCGATTCCCGGGGCGGCTTTTTTTTAGAACGTCGCGGGGACAGGTCCTACGGGCCTGCACCCGCATCCTTCAAGGCGGCAGCGTCTGAATCACCCGGTCGGCGATCGCGTGATAGCCCTCCCGGTTCGGATGAAAGCGATCCGATGCGAGGCGGTCGGGCCGGCCGGCAAAGAGATCGAAGACGGGGACCATCGTGACGTTCGCGTAACCGAGCGCCGTCTCCGCGATGATCGAGTTCCACCCGAGCACGACCGACTCACCGACCCGCGCTTCGCGCTCATCTGCGCCGAATGGCTGGTAGAGACCGAGCACGCGAATCGGCGCGGACGGATTCGTTTTGCGCAGCTCGGTCAGAATCGAGCGCAGGTTCGCGGCAAAACGCCCGCGCGCGTCGGTGACGCTCGAAAGCGCCTGCGCCGGGGCGCCGGCCCCCGAAAGCGAGTGGGAGAGATCGTTGCCTCCCACCGAGAAAAGAATGACGTCGGCGTTCGCCGCGAGCGACCGGACGTTGGCGCTCTCGATCAGGCCGCGCAGGTCGGAGGACTCGGCGCCCGCCACCGCGAGGTTGACCGACTCCACGGGCCCGCGCCGTCGCAGTGCGGCGGCGACGTCGCCGGCATATCCGCGCCCCGTCGGATCGCCCGTGCCGTGCGAAAGAGAATCTCCCAGCACGAACACGAGACGCCTTCCGGCCGGCCGGGATGCCTCGGGAATGACGGGCGCGGGGGGTGAGGCGCCGAGCGATCCGCCGGCGGAATTCCGCACCGCGAGCCAGAACCCGGCAGCGAAGACGGCGCCGGCCGCGAGAGCGAGCGCAGCGGGGGCATGCCACAGCCAGAACCTCGAAGTGCGCATTCGATCGGATGATACGTTCCTCGACGTGGGTCGAGCCGTCGTCCTCTCCGCCGAGGGACTCACGAAACGATTCGGCAAGCGCGAGGTCGTCTCCGACGTTTCGTTCGAGATCGCCGCGGGAGAGGTCTTCGGTTTTCTCGGGCCGAACGGGGCCGGCAAGACGACGACGATCCGGATGCTCGTGGGACTCGCGCGCCCGGACGCCGGGCGGGTGCGAATCGGCGGGTACGACGTCCGGCGCGACTTCGCGAAGGCGATGTCGCGCGTCGGCTGTATCGTCGAGTCCACCGACCTCTACCCCTACCTGACGGGACGCGAGAATCTCCTTCACTTCGCGCGAATGCTGCCCGACGGCGGAGAGTCCCGCATCCCGGAGCTCGCCCGGCTCGTCGCTCTCGACGAAAGGCTCGACGATCGGGTCGCGACGTACTCGCTCGGGATGCGACAGCGGCTGGGTGTCGCGCAGGCGCTTCTCGGCGCGCCCGATCTCCTGATCTTGGACGAGCCGGCGAACGGACTCGATCCCGCGGGGATCCGGGAAATCCGCCAGCTCATCCGTCACCTCGCCGCGGACCTCGGGATCGCCGTTTTCGTGTCGAGCCATCTGCTCTCGGAGGTCGAGCAGACGTGCGACCGCGTGGCGATCATCCACCGGGGCCGCACGCTGGCGATGGGGCCCGTGCGCGACCTCCTCGAGTCACGCGGCGCGGAGCGGCTGCTGTTCCGGGCCCGACCGGCGGAACGCGCGGCGGAAATCCTCACGCCCTTCGGCCGCGACGGCGCGGCGCGCATCGAAGGGGAAGAGTCGGTGTCCTCCGACGTCCCGCGGGAGCGAGTCCCGGAAGCGCTCGCGGCGCTCGCCGCCGCCGGGGTTCTCGTGTTCGGCGTCGAGCGCCAGGCCTCGACGCTCGAAGAAATCTTTCTCGAGGTCACGGGAGGGGAGACGGTATGAAGTTCACGCCGCTCGTCGAGAACGAGATCCTGAAGCTCCTGAAGCGCCGCCGTTTCCGGGTCGCGCTTCTCATACTCGTCGCGCTGAACGGCCTGATCGTCTTCGCTCAGACGCAGACGCGCGATCGCCAGCCGCGGCGCGACTGGCGGGTCGAGGCCCAGGAGCGGGTCGCGCGCATGCAGAACTGGGAGCGGTCCGGGCGTCTGCCGAAGACGCAGCTGACGTGGGTGCGGTACGAGATCGCGCGCGTGCAGTATCACCTCGACCGCAACATGGATCCCGAGGCGATCTCGGGCCCGCTCTTCGCGCGCGCATTCGCCAACGCTTCGAGTTACCTCCTGCTGCCGCTGCTCGCGATTCTCTTCGCCGCGGACATCGTTTCGTCGGAGTTCGCTCAGGGCACGATCAAGCTCCTGCTAACGCGGCCGGTCGGTCGCGCCCGCGTCCTGTCGTCGAAATTCGCCGCGCTTGCCGTCGCGATCACGCTGACGGTGCTGCTGGGGGGAGTCGTGGCGTACCTCTTCGGGGGTCTGGCCTTCGGATACCGCGGCTGGGGCGCTCCGGTCCTGACGGGATTCCGGCTCTCCGGGGAGACGGTGGATTTCGCCGCCGTGCGCGCGCTCCCCCTATGGGAGGACGCGCTCCTCGCGTTCGGCCTCGCGTGGTTCGCGGCGCTCGCCGTCGGCGCGATCGCGTTCCTGACGTCGGTCGTCCTGAGGTCGACTGCGGCCGCGATGGGGACGATGCTCGCCGCGCTCATCGCCGGCACGATCCTGCCGCGGGTCGCGCCGACGTGGGAGGCGCAACGCTATCTGTTCGTGACCAACCTGCCGCTACCGGACTACTACTCCGGCTCGCCGCCGCCGATCACGGGCATGACGCTGCCGTTTTCGGTCGTCGTGCTCACGGCCTGGGCCCTGGCAGCCTCCGCGGTTGCATACGGCGTGTTCCTTCGAAGAGACGTTCTCGCCTGAGCCGGAAGGCGGTCGCGCGGAAGCCGGAAGCACGGAAGCCGGGAGCGAAAGTCTTTTCTACCGGCTCCCGGCGACCGGCTCCCGAACCACGAGGCAATTCCGCAGCGCCTGGAAGAGAAGCCCGACGTTGACGGGCTTCTGGAGGACGGCGCTGACGCCCGACTGCTCGATGCGCCGCGTGTCTTCGTCCGCGGTCACTCCCGTGAGCACGATTACGGGGAATGGCACGCGGCCCTCCTTCTTCGCGAGGAGCCGCAGCCACTCGGCGCCGTCGCCGTCGGGAAGCGTGATGTCGAGGATGACCACGTCCGGGGGCGCGTTGCGGGCGGACTCCTCCGCCTCGGCGAGCGCGCCTGCCTCGGCGACTTCGAATCCCACGGACTCGAGCAGGCTCTTCAGCCCGTATCGCGACGAGGCGTCGTCCTCGATGACGAGCACCCGACGGCCCTTCCCGATCTCCCCCTCGGGGACGAGAGCGGGAGTCTCCGAAACGCTCTCCGTCTCCTCCGGCACGTCGTGGAGTTGCGGGAGCGTGAACGAGACGCGCGTCCCGTAGCCCTCGCGGCTGTCGAAGATCAGATCACCGCCCATCAGCTCGACGAGCTGCTTGGAGATCGTCAGCCCGAGGCCGGATCCCCGTGGCGCTTCTCCGTCGCCGGTCCGGATCTGCCGGAACGGCTCGAACACCGTTCCGACGAGGTGGGCGGGGACCCCGCTGCCGGTGTCTTCGACCTCGAACGCGATCGAACCCTGCCAGGGAGCCGCTCGAAGGACGACGCGCCCTCTCTGCGTGTACTTCGTCGCGTTCGAGAGCAGGTTGATCAGCACGCGGGAGACCTTCTCGCGATCGAGGACCGCGGTGTCGGGGAGATCGGGCGCGATCTCCGTCACGAACGAAAGACCCTTCGCGCGCGCCTGCGGCTCGAGCATGTCGGTCGTCTCCTCGAGCAGCGGCCGCAGCGGAACGCGCTGCGGGTGGAGGTCGCGCTGTCCCGCCTCGAGCTTTGCGAGGTCCAGGATGTTGTTGATCATCCGCAACAGGGTCTCGGCGCTCTCGCGGATCACGTGGATGTCGTGGAGGCGCCGTTCCTCGTCGGCCGGCGTCTTCCCCTCGCGCTCGATCAGGTGCGAGAGCAGGATGATCGTGTTGAGCGGCGTTCGCAGCTCGTGGGAGACGGTCGACAGAAAGTCCGACTTCAGCCGGTCGAGCTCGGCGAGCTTTTCGTAGGCCTCGGAGCGCTCGCGCGCGGCCCGCCCCTGGCTGCGGATCGCCCGGCCGACGCGAATCAGCGATCGCGCGCGCGCTGCGAGCTCCTCGGCGTCGAGCGGCTTCGCGATGAAGTCGTCGGCGCCCGCCGCGTATCCCTTCTCCCGGTCGATCTCGCCGGCCGTGACGAGGAGGACCGGAAGGTACTCGCTCGAGCGCGAGACGAGCTCGGCCGCGAGGTCGTAGCCGGAGTCCGCGCCGAGCATCACGTCCACGATCGCGAGATCGAGCGGCCGGTCGCCGCCCGCGGCGGCCAGGGCGCTGTCCATCGTCTGAGCCACGACGACCTCGTGCCCTTCGCTCTCGAGGTCCTGTTTGATGAGCTGCGCGACCTCTTCGTGGTCGTCGACGACGAGGATCTGCCCCGATTCGGGGGAGATCTCGCGCGCCGGCGGCGGCGGTTCCACGTCGCGAGCCGGCGCTTCTTCCACCCGGGGTTGCACGTAGGAGCAGACGAGCGCCTCGAACGTCTCTTCATCGATCGGCTTGGCGATGAACCCGTCGCAGCCGGCGGCGAGCGCACGCTCCCGGTCTCCGTGCATGGCGTGGGCCGTGACCGCGACGACCGGTATCGCGGAGATCGCGGGATCGTTCTTGATCTCGCGCGTCGCTTCCCAGCCGGAAAGAATCGGCAACGACAGGTCCATCAACACCAGGTCGGGCCGCTCCGCGCGCGCGGTGTCGACGCCGGTTCGGCCGTCGGGAGCGGTCAGGACCTCGTGGCCGCCTGCCTCGAGGAGCATCCGGACGAGAACGCGGATGTCGGGGGAATCCTCGACGACGAGAATTCTCACGCGGTCTTCTCTTCCTGGACCGCGCGCAGAACCTCGGCCACGAGGCGCGACGGATCCGACCCCTTCCGGATCACGCGCTGCGCCGAGCCGGTGAGCACCGCGGCCTCGTTCGCGGAGAGCTCCTTCGCGGTCACGATGACGACCGGAATCGAGCGGAGCGCCGGGTCTTCGCGCATGCGACAGAGGACTTCGAAACCGTCGGGCGGACGCATCATCAGGTCGAGCAGCACCGCGCTCGGGGGATCCTTCGTCATCGCCTCGAGGGCCTCGTCGCCTCCTCCGGCGCTCTGAACCCGATAGCCCGCGCTGACGAGGCCCTGCGTGAGGAGCTCCCGTACGTCGGGTTCGTCGTCGACGACCAGCAGATGGCCGCGCGAGGCGAGGACGCCCGCCCGCGAGAGCGTGTCGAGCAGCTGCGATACATCCACCGGCTTCACCAGGTAATCAAACGCGCCGAGTGAGAGCCCGAAGGCGCGATTCTCGACGACCGAGAGGATCACGACCGGGATGTTGCGGGTCTCGGGGCGCTCCTTCAGGCTGCGGAGGGTCGCCCAGCCGTCCAGTCCCGGCATGAGGACGTCGAGGAGGATCGCGTCGGGAGTCTCCGCCGTCGCGATCTCGATCGCCGTCCGGCCGTCCGCCGCCTCGAGGATCTCGACGCCGAGCGGCTGGAGCTCGTAGGCGAGCAGGCGCCGCACGCCTTCGTCGTCGTCGACGATCAGGATCGAGCGGCGCGGCCGCGCCGGCACCGGCCACGCCACCGTTTCCGCCGCGGGGGCGAGCACCGGCGTGTCGCGCGGCAGCTCCCGCGGGAGAACGATGGTGAAACGCGAGCCTTTTCCGCGATCGCTCTCGACGGACACGGTTCCGCCGAGGACACCCGCGAGTTTCTTGACGATCGCGAGGCCGAGACCGGTTCCCCCGCGCCCGCGGTGCTCCGCGGCTTCGCCCTGGCGGAACTCGTCAAAGATCGCGGCCTGCTCGTCTTCGGGAATCCCGATGCCGGTGTCGGAGACGACGATCGCCCAGCGATCGTCGTCGCGCGGCTCGAAGCGGACGGTGATCGAACCCCGTTCGGTGAATTTGAGCGCGTTGCCGACGAGGTTCGAGACGATTTGAAGGACCCGCGCCGGGTCGCTCGTGACCGAGTCGAGGCCGCTCGCGGCTTCCGCGCGGAGCGTCAGACCCTTGCCTCGCGCGGCCTCCCCGTAGTCCGCCTCGATCTGGCGCGCGAGCGCCGCGAGCGCGACGGGCTGCGGCTCGATCTCGACCTTGCCCGACTCGATCTTCGAGATGTCGAGTACGTCGTTGATCAGGCCGAGCAGGAGCCGGGCATTGCGCTGAACGCGTTCGAGGCTCTCCCGTTGCTGCGCGTTCAGATTTCCCTGGCCGCCCTTGAGCAACGCGCCCGTGAATCCGAGGATCACGGTCATCGGAGTCCGGAGCTCGTGCGACACCGAGGCGAGGAAGCGATCCTTCAGCGCGGACGCGCGCTGGAGCTCCAGGTTCGTCCGCGCGATGCGGCTGCGCTGCTCCTCGAGCAGCTCGTTCTGTTCGGCGAGCCGGCGCGTCTGCTCCGCGACGCGTTCGTTGGCGGATGCGTTCGCGAGCGCGACCGCGAGGCTCGGTGCGATAGCCGAGAGCACGTTGCGCGCGCTCGCAGTGAACGGCTGCGCCGCGCCGAGGGCCAAGACGCCGACGACGTGATCGAAGTAGATGAGCGGAATGTGCGCGCTTTCCCGCGGCAGGATCCGCCCGTCGTACACGTCGATCGTCGGTGTCTCGGTCGCCACCGACAGGAAGATCGGCCGCTTCTCCGCGGCGGTGCGCCGGGCCTCGGCGACCCCGACGCCGTCTTCTCCCGACGCGGTCCAGCCGACCGCCTCGGCCGCGGCGAACGAGCCGCCCGGCTCCGGCAGATAGAGGACGGCCGACGCCGCGCCGGACACCTCGAGAACCGTCTCGAGCACCTTGGATCCGAAGCCTTTCAGGTCGTTGACGGTCGCGGCCGCGGCGAGCACGGCGTTGACCGACGTCTGAATGTCGCGCTCACTCAACACTCGCGCGCGATCGGCGTACGTCGTGGCGGCGCGGTTGAACTGGCGCCCAAGCTCGCCGACCTCGTCGCCGGATGCGTCATCGAGGCGCGGCGGCGGCCGGTCGGATGCGAGGTCTCGGAGCGCGCGCGCCGCGGCGACCGTCGGCGACAGGATCCGGCGATTGACGTCGGCCAGCAGCCACAGCACGCCGGCGACGATCAAGCCCGCCAGAATCACGACGGCGGCCGTGGCCGAATCCCGTGCGCCCCGCAGCCGCCCCTCGGCGATCGCTTCGTTGCGGCCAAAGCGGTTCTCGAGCTCGAGGAGGAGTTCCCGGAGCGCCCCCGCCGCCGGCTCGACGACGTTGTCGCGCTGCTCGCGCGCGGCGGATGGGCTCCCCGGCGCCCAGCGCGCGATCGCGCCGTCGGCGGCCTTGGAGTAGATCTCCTCCGCCGCTTCCGCCTGTTCGAGCGTCCCCCGCGAGGTCTCGGTCATCACTCGGCGGCGGATCGCTCCGAGGGCGCCGCGGATCGTCGTCCGGCCCGTATGGTGTCGGGAGAGGTCGTATCCCTGGCCGGTTTGCGTGTATCGGTCGAGAGCCTCCTCGGCTTCGGCGAGCGCGCTCTTCGCGTCGCCGACTCGCTCGCGCAGATCGGTCGTCCGCTGGATGTCGAGCGTGACGTCGTGGAGCGTCAAGACCTGGTTGACCGCGTAGTAGAGCCAGGCCGCGATGATCGCGAGCCCGACGAACGCCGAGATTTTCAGACGCGTTCGCAGCGACGAGCGGACGCCTGGGATCGGCGTCGAAGGCGGCACCGAGACGTCTTCGGGCTCGTTCGGTTTTGACATACTTGGAGCCGGTGTTTGTAGCACAAAGGATGCCTGGATGAGGCCGGATTCGAACAGCTCGAAAGACGCTGCCCGCAAGCAGTTTCTTCGCACGTTTCTGCACGACCTGGCGACGCCTCTCTCCGCCGTCTCGCTGCACCTCGAGGGTGCGAACCGCCGCCTCGCCCGCGGAGACGATCCCGCGGAATCTCTCGACGTCGCTCGGGCGGAGCTCGGCCGCGCGTTCGAGCTCTTCGAGCGCGGCCGCGATCTCCTGTTGTCCGAGCCGCGAGACACGAGGGTTTTCGCGTTCGACGAGTGGGTTTCCTCCACACTGCAGCCGCTGGCCGCCGATGCTGTGGTGGTCCGCGGATCGACCGGCGGAAGGATTCTGGGAGATGCGGAAAGGCTTTCCGAGGCGCTGTCATGCCTCGTCGTCAATGCGATCGAGCACGCATCGTCGCCTCCCGTGATGATTTTTTGCGAGCGCGCGGACAACCGTCTCCGGGTTCGCATCGAGAACGCGGGAGCCCTTTCCGCCGAGCCGGACAGGCTGTTTGCCCCCCGATCGACTGCTGCGGGTAAGAATTGGGGAATGGGGCTCGCGCTCGCAAGGTTGTACGCCGCCGACGCCGATGGTGAGGTGCGTCTTTCGCAAGACGGAAAGACGGTCTCCGCGAGCCTGACTTTTCCGGAGGTCCCGGCTTGAAGGTTTTGATCGTCGAAGACGACCTGGCGACCCGCAAGGGACTCGAGGAATCCATCAAGGACCTCGGCGGAGAGACGCGGTCCGTCGGCACCGTGAAGGAAGCTTCGCGGGCGCTCGAAGATTTCGACCCACGCCTCCTGATCGTCGACATCCACCTTCCCGACGGCGACGGGATCGAGGTCCTTCGCGCGGCGCGCGAGACCGATTCGGATCGCGAGGGAATCGTGATCACCGGACAGGGCTCGATCGACAACGCGATTGAGGCTCTGCGCGCCGGAGCCGTGGACTACCTCCTGAAACCGCTCCGTCCCGCGCAGCTGGAAGTGGTGTTCAACCGGCTCGCCGATCGTCGGAGGCTCGAGTTCGAGGTCGAAACTCTCCGCGCCGAGCTGCAGGAGACCGGGCGGCTCGGCGACCTGGTCGGTCGCTCACCGATCATGAACCAGATCTTCGACATCATCCGTCGGGTCGCCAAGTCGAACGCGCCGATCCTCATCACGGGCGCGTCGGGCAGCGGCAAGGAAGTCGCGGCTCGGACGATTCACCGTCTCTCGCGCCGGGCCGGCAAGCCCTTCGTCGCGTTCAATTGCGGCGCGATTTCGCCGACGTTGATCGAGAGCGAGCTTTTCGGACACGAGCGCGGCTCGTTCACGGGCGCCGACAAACGGCGCGTCGGCTACTTCGAAGAAGCGGCGGGAGGAACGCTTTTCTTAGACGAGATCACCGAGATGGGGTCCGAGCTGCAGGTGAAGCTCCTGCGCGTCCTGGAAGATCGGACCTTACGACGCGTCGGCGGCTCCCAGGAGCTCAAAGTGGACGTTCGGTTGATCTCCGCGACGAATCGCGATCCGCACGATGCGATCAAGCACAAGAAGCTCCGCGAGGACCTCTACTACCGTTTGAACGTTTTTCCGATCGCGCTCCCGACGCTTGCCGACCGCCGGGACGACATTCCTCTGCTCGCCGAGTACTTCCGAAAAATGATCGAAGACCAGGAGCGCGCGGGCGTGTCCGCTTGGGACCCCAAGGCGCTGGAGCTTCTGCAGGGCTACGAGTGGCCGGGGAACGTGCGCGAGCTGCGCAACATCGTCCATCGGGCGTACGTCATGACCGAGGGCAAGATCATTCGCCCCGAGGTCGTGCTGTCTCTGCTGCCGCGTACACTCCGTTCGGCAGGGGGTTCGCAGAAGAAGAAGCCGGGCGTCAAACAAAGGTCCGCGGCAGTGGCCGGTCGTAAGAAGTAGTGCATCGTCGTTTACCCCCGCGGCAACTTCTTGTTGTAGACTGCGCGCCGCCGCAATCGGGCGGCTGAAAACGAGAGTCACATCACTACGAGGGCACGCGAATCATGCAAATGACACCGTCGGAAGCACACTATGCGTTGCAGAAACTGATTTCCCAGGGAAGGATCCGCGAGGCGCAGGTTCGCGCCGTGCTGAACGGCCGCTCGCAGGAGATCGCCGTTTTGCGCGAGCAGCTCGCCACGCTCGAAGGGATCGACGGCCGCGGATCGCGTCGCGGCGCCCGGGGGACTTCCCGAGGCAAGCGTGCTCCCGCTCGCCGGCGTCGCGTTGCGATCTCTCCGAAGGTCCGGGCTCTGCGGAGACTCCAGGGCAAGTACATGGGCTACGTCCGGAGGCTGAAGCCCGCGGAAAAGGCCCGGGTCCGAGCGGTACGCGAGAAGCAGGGGATGCAGGCCGCGATCCGGCTCGCGTCCTCTCTCTCCAAGGCCTCCTGAACCGAGCCGGCTCGACCAATCCAAGGGGAATACGCTGGCGTAAGTTTCGCTAGGTACTGGAGGACTTGGAAAACTCCGATAATTCCGACCTTCATCAATGGTTGACCGCCACACCGATCCTCCCGCGCCCGATCGCCCGTCCCGTGGCAGCGGGTCGCAGAAGCGGCTGAAGCCCGAGCAGTACGAGCTCAAGGTGCGCTGGGAGACCGCGCGCCAGGTGCTCGAGGTGACGCCGACGGGCGTGCGATTCGACTTCAACGCTCCGCTCAAGGTCGGGACGCGTTACCCGGTCAGCCTGAAGGCGCCCGGAGTCTCCTTCTCGACGACGATCGAAGTCTCCCGGTGCCAGCTCACGGTCGACTCCGCCACGGGCCGGTTCTTCCGAGTGACGGGGAGGTTTTTCCCCTACGTCGAGTGAGCCGGGAAACGGTTTTACGTTTTCCGTTTTACGAATCGGTAGCCCACGTGCCACGCCGAGACGCGAACTTCGCGGTCGTGCGTGAGTCCTTCTTTCGTAAACGCCTTCACGAGGTCGGACAGCTCCAGCCGGTGAACCGCAGGAGTCGTCGGCCCGCGCACTTTCTTGAGCGCCGTCACGACCCAGAGCGGTCTGCCGGGCTCGAGCCGTTTCAGAACGCCATCGAAGATCGAGCGCGATCCACCGCGATGCTCGCGCCAGACGAGCACGGCATCGAAGCGGTCCTTGACCGCGCGAATCGCGTCGCCGCTCGTTTCGAGCGTCGTCTTCGGCTCGGGCCTCGAGGCCACGAGAAGCGCCGTGAGCTCCTCCGGCGAATCGATCAGAAGCACGCGGTCCGGAGTATCGAGCTCCATCCGCGCGACGAGCTCCGCGGGATTCTTCAGGGTCAAGTTCAAAGGTGGATCCTCTCGGAAACCTTGAACCTTGAACCTTGAACTTTGAGCCCAGAAACTGGCACGAGCTTCGCTGTAAACTCCCCGGGCTGCCTCCGGTGGCTCGATCGAATAGGAGGAGACGCCATCATGCTTTGGACCATTTTCATCATCCTGCTGGTTCTCTGGCTCCTGGGCTTGATCTCGGGCTACACCCTCGGCGGCTTCGTTCACATCCTTCTCGTCATCGCGGTCGTCGTTCTCATCATCCGCTTGATTCAAGGACGTCCCGTCGTCTGATCCGTCGGTCTCTTTTCTCCGGCGAGCCCCGCGAGCCGGGGCTCGTCGTTTTTGGGCGGGAAGCGGGAAACTCGCCCCGCCGCGCGACTCAGCTCGGACCGCGCCGGTACGCCCGGAGAAACACCGACGCGAGATAGCCGAGAAAAACCGCTCCGATCACGAGGACGACACCAGCGACCGAGGGGGCCGACCGCCTCAAGAGCACGTAGAGCAGCGCGAAAATGATGGTGAAGGCCCCGATCGAGATCGCTCCCGCGAGGAGCAGAGCCGGCCGCGAGCGGCCCTTCCTCTTCGCCTCAATGGGAAGGACCTTCATCAGCTCGAGCTGCTTCGCCGCGTCGGAGGAAATCGACGGCCGCTCGATCCACTTGAGGGCCTCGGGCTCGGCGTGGCCTTCTTTCAAATCCGGCGGGAAGCTCTCTCCACAGTAGACGCAGTGCGCGAGCCGCCACGCGGCGATCGGCCGGCGGCAACTCGGGCAGCGGGGTCCGGGCGTTGCGGAGCTCATGTACCGTGTTGATCCTGAACAACTCGATTATACGGACAGCAGTCTCGTTAGACTCCTTCCGGCTGAGGACTGGAGCTCACAACTGAGAACTCCTAACGCAACAAAGATCCCCGTGGGCGTGCTCGGCGCGACGGGTACCGTGGGACAGCGTTTTCTCGAGCGGCTCCTCGACCATCCGTGGTTCGAGGTCGTTGCGCTCGCCGCCTCCGAACGGTCGGCGGGACGCCCGTACGCGGAGGCCACGCGATGGCGGTTGAATTCGCCGCTGCCCGAGCGCCTCGCCGCGATGGAGGTCCGCGGCGTGATGGACGAGCTTCCCTGCCGCGCCGTGTTTTCCGCGCTCGACGCCGCGACTGCCCGGGAAGCCGAGCCTCTCTTCGCTCGCCGCGGGGCGTTCGTCTTCTCGAACGCATCCGCTTACCGGATGGAAGAGGACGTGCCGCTCGTCATCCCCGAGATCAACCCGGACGCGCTCTGTCTTCTCGAGCGGCAGCGCGCGAGCCGCGGTTGGACCGGATCTCTCGTGACGAACGCGAACTGCTCGGCGATGTTCCTGGCGATGGCGCTCGCACCGCTCGACCGGGCGTTCGGCGTGGAGAAGGCGTTCGTCTCCACCATGCAGGCGATCTCGGGCGCCGGATATCCGGGCGTGGCGTCACTCGACATCCTCGCCAACGTGATCCCCGACATTCCGGGGGAAGCCGAAAAGATCGCAAACGAGGTGGCGAAGATTCTCGGCGGGGCGCGCGATGGAGCGGGCGGCCCCGCGCCCGTCGTGATCTCGGCGATGACGTATCGCGTACCGGTGGAAGACGGCCACACGGAGTCGATCTCCGTTGGGCTCGCGCAAAAGACTTCCGCCGCCGGGGTCGAGTCCGCGTGGGGAGAGTTCCGCGGGGAGAGTGACGTGCGGGAGCTGCCCTCCGCGCCGGCGCGACCGGTCGTCTATCTGCGGGAGCGTCACCGTCCGCAGCCCCGGCGCGACGTCGACGCGGGCGGGGGGATGTGCGCGTTCGTCGGGGGACTCGAGCCGTGCCGCCTTCTGGACTGGAAGTTCACCGCGCTCGGCCACAACACCATTCGTGGCGCTGCAGGGGCCTCGATCCTGAATGCCGAGCTCGCGGTTGCGAGAGGACTGCTCGAGTGAGTGAACAGTGAACAGTGAACAGTCGATCGGGCTTCTGTTAACTGTTCACTGATAACCGTTCACCTTTCATGATCATCCAGAAATTCGGCGGCACGTCGCTCGAGGACGCTCCCGCGCTCGAGCGCGTCTGCGCGATCGTGGCCGCCGCGCGGGAACGGTGCCCCGTCGTCGTCGTTTCCGCGATCGGCGAGACGACCGACCGGCTGGTCGAGGCGCTCGAACGGGCGGCGGCGGGCGAGGAGACGCGCTCACTCGCGGGGCTCACCCGGCTGCAGCGCGACACGCAGCGACACCTGCGCGAGTTCTTCGGCGACGGCGCGGCCGCGGTCGAGCAGGAGATCGCGCCCTTCTTCGATGAGCTCGCGCGGATGGCCCGGGCGGTCGCCGTTCTGCGCTCGGTGCCGCCGGCGGGTCGCGATCACTTCCTCGCGCACGGAGAGATGACGGCGGCTCGTCTCGTGTCGCGCGCGCTCGCGGCCCGATCGCTTCCCGCGGTCGGCGTCGACTCCCGGGAGATCGTCGTGACCGACGACCGGTTCGGCCGGGCGCAACCGGATCTGGACGAGACGGCGCGTCGCGTTCGGGATCGGGTCTCCGCCGTCTGTGCGCGGGGGGAGATTCCCGTGGCGGCCGGATACATCGGCTCGAGCCACGCCGGCGCGACGACGACGCTCGGGCGCGGCGGGTCGGACTACACCGCGGCGCTCTACGGCGCGGCGCTCGACGCCGAAGCGGTCGAGATCTGGACGGACGTGGACGGCATGATGACCGCCGACCCGCGCATCGTCTCGGCCGCGCGGCCGATCGAGACGATCTCCTTCGAGGAGGCGTCCGAGCTCGCTTATTTCGGCGCGCGCGTTCTCCATCCGCTGACTCTCGCGCCCGCGATCGAGAAGGGAATCCCGATCCGGGTGAAGAACTCGCGCCGGCCGGAATTCGCGGGGACCGAGATTCGCGCCTCGGTCGGATCCGCCGCGGACGGTGTCCGGTCGATCGCGTTCAAGAGGGGAATCGCCACGGTCGACATCGTGACGAGCCGAATGCTCATGGCCGCGGGGTTTCTCCGGACCCTGTTCGAGGTCTTCGCTCGGTGGGAGACACCCGTCGACATGGTGACGACCTCGGAGATCTCCGTCTCCGTGACGGTGGACGACCTCGGCCGCCTTCCGGAAATCCGCCGCGACCTCGAGCGCTTCGCGGCCGTCGAGGTCGGCCGCGACCGCGCGATCGTGTGCCTCGTCGGGTCGGACATCAAGTTCACGCCCGGAATCGCCGCCCGGATCTTCCGAACGATCGAGGACGTCAACGTGCTCATGATTTCCCAGGGAGCTTCGCGGCGGAACGTGTCGTTCGTCATCGAGGAGCGCGATGTCGAGCACGTCGTGCGGAGTCTGCACAGGGAATTCTTCGAAAGTGACAGGCGGTAGAATCCGCCTGTCATTCTGAGGCCCGCAGGGCCGAAGAATCCCTTCCGAAAACGGCTGAGATCCTTCACTGCGCTCAGGATGACAAGTCTCGGGGGGGACATGCGCTTCGGCATCGTCGGAGCGGGCAAGATGGGCTGCGAGATCGAGGCGATGGCCGGCCGTCGCGGACACGACGTGGTCTGGAAGCTCGGTTCCCGCGCGAACCCCGGCGGGGAAGGTCTGACGCCGGAGCGTCTCTCGCAGGCCGACGTCGTCTTCGAGTTCACGAACCCGGGAGCCGCGGCGAAAAACCTGGAGGCACTCGGGCGTGCCGGCGCGACGGTCGTCTGCGGTACGACCGGATGGGAGCGCGACCTTCCGAGGGTCACCGAGGGCTTCCGCTCGGGCGGCGGCGCGCTCGTCTACGCCGCAAATTTCTCGGTGGGCGTGCGGCACTTCTTCGAGCTCGCGAAGCTCGCCGCCGCGCTCTATCCCCCCGCGGGCTATTCGGCGTTTCTCGTCGAGGAACACCATGCGGAGAAACGGGACGCTCCCTCCGGAACGGCGCGGAAGATCGCGCGGATCGTCGAGGACGCGTCCGGCCACGCGCCCCCGGTGTCGAGCGTCCGCGCCGGGACGATTCCGGGAACACACCGTCTCGCGTTCGAGTCGCCGGAGGACGAGGTGGAGCTCGTCCACCGCGCCCGCGGCCGCGCGGGGTTCGCGAAGGGCGCGGTCTGGGCGGCGGAGCGGGTCGCCGGACGCCAGGGGGTATTCGAGTTCGGTGAGATCCTCGGGACAGATTTATTTAGCCGACGAGGTGGGGATAGATCGATTAACAAGGGGACAGCCAAATAAATCTGTCCCCGGGAGGCAACGTGTATCGCGTCGAGTGGAAGGGCTGCGGAACGGCGCTCGTCACGCCGTTCGACGAGAAGGGGCGGATCGACTTCCGCGGAATCGCGAAGCTCGTCGACTGGCAGATCGAGCGTGGAATCGACTTCCTCGTGCCCTGCGGGACGACCGGAGAGTCCGCCACGCTCTCCGGCGATGAGCGAAAGGCGGTTACGGCCGCCGTGGTCAAGGCCACCGCGGGACGCGTGCCGGTCATCGCCGGCGCCGGCGGGAACCACACGGCGAAGGCGGTCTTCTGGGCGCGCGACGCGGAGGCCGTCGGCGCCGACGGGATCCTCTCGGTCTCGCCGATGTACAACAAGCCGTCCCCCGACGGGCTGGTGCGCCACTTCGAGGCGATCGCCGAAGCGAGCGACCTGCCGATCGTCGCGTACAACGTGCCGACGCGGACCGGAACCGACATGGACGTCGACACGATCCGGCGGATCGCCGAGATTCCGCGGGTCGTGGGACTCAAAGAAGCGTCGCCGAACTTCGGGAAGATCGCGCGCCTGATGACCGTGCTCCCCGAGGACTTCGTCGTCTTCTCGGGAGAGGACTCGACCGCGCTCGCCCTGTTCGCCCTCGGCGGGCGGGGCCTGATCTCCGTCGCGTCGAACGAGATTCCGGCCGAGATGAGCGCGCTGTGCGCCGCGGCCCTGGCGAACCAGTGGGACGAGGCGCGGCGGCTGCAGCGAAAGTACCTGCCGCTCATGGAGATGAATTTCTGGGAGTCGAGTCCCGGGCCGGTCAAGGCCGCATTGACGGCGATGGGGCGCTGCGGCGACACCGTCCGGCTTCCGCTCGTCGGCGTTCGCGACGACACGCGCCGTCGCATCGAGAAACTTCTCGGCGGACTGAAGCTCCTTCCGAAGAAGGCCGCCGCGGCGCGGTAGAGCGTTCGGATCGAAATGCCGCGCGATACGCAAGCGCTCGCCCGCGCGGTCGAAGCCGCCGCGGCCGACCCGGAACGCCACCCGCTCGAGGAACTGCGCCGGCTCTTCGAGGAGCTCAAGGCGGGCCTGAACGACGGCTCGATCCGGGCAGCCGAGAAGGAGGGGGACCGCTGGGTTGTTCGGTCGTGGGTCAAGAGCGGCATCCTGCTCGGTTTCCGAATCGGTACGCTCGCGCGCCTCGACGTCGGGTCCGGCTTTCCCTTCTTCGATCGGGACACGTTCCCGCTGAAGTCACTGACACTCGGCTCCGGAGTGAGGATCGTGCCGGGCGGAACGGCGGTTCGCGACGGTTGCTACGTGGCGCGCGGGGTCGCGATCATGCCGCCGTCGTACGTCAACGTCGGCGCGTGGATCGGGGAAGGAACGCTTCTCGACTCCCACGTGTTGGTCGGGTCGTGCGCGCAGATCGGAAGGCGCGTGCACCTCTCGGCGGGCGCGCAGATCGGTGGCGTGCTGGAGCCGGTCGGCGAGCTGCCGGTCATCGTGGAAGACGAAGTCCTCGTCGGCGGGAACTGCGGCGTCTACGAGGGAGCGATCGTCCGGGAGCGCGCGGTGCTGGCGGCAGGAGTGATCGTCACCGGCGGAACACCGGTCTACGACGTCGTGCGTGGGTCTGAGCTCCGGAAGCAGCCCGGCCGGCCGCTCGAGATCCCGGCCGGCGCCGTCGTGGTGCCCGGCTCACGCGCGATCCGGGGCGGCAAGGGCGCCGAGTGGGGGTTGTCGCTCCAGACGCCGGTGATCGTCAAGTACAGAGATGCCAAGACAGACGCGTCGGCGACCCTGGAGGATTTGCTGCGATGAGCCTTAGAATCGGCTCATGGCCTGGGACAGCGAAGAAATCCGCCGCGGGCGCGAGAACGACTGGTTCCGTCAGAACGAAGAAAAGATGATCGAGGCCGCGCGCAAGCGCCGCGAGCAGGTGGAGGGCGCGAGCCGCAGCGCGGAAGAGGACGCGCGGCGCAAGCTCCACTGGCGCAAGTGCCCCAAGTGCGGCAGCGACATGGACGTCGAAACGATCTCCGGCATCGAGATCGAGAAGTGCACTTCCTGCGGGGGCGTCTTCTTCGACCGCGGAGAGCTGGAGCAGCTGCTCGTGAAGCACGACTCCGAGCGCCGCGGGTTCTTCCGGCGGCTCATGGGATTCGGGACGGAATAGCGCCGGTCCGGCGCCGGCCGATTTTCCGGCCGCGAATTTCCCCGAACGGCTCGTAGGTCGCGTCGAGATAGGCGGCCACCCGGGGAGCCCGCTCCCGATTGGAGACCCCGTCGAATGCGTCGCGGCCGCTCCCGCTCGCGAGAACGGCGAGTGGAGGACGTTCGCGCTCGAGGCGCGCGATGACCTCGTCCTGTTGCTCGCCAGACTCGTAGCAGGGGACGGAGGTGAAGCGGACCGGTATCCGGCGGTTCAGAAGAAAGTAGAGGCCGGGCTCGTTGCCGAAGTCGAAGAAGGTCTCCTTCGGACCGAGCATCGAATCGAAGTACGTCCGCAGAGCGGCGAGCTCCGCGGCCTGCTCGGCGGACACGGTCGCGCCGCCGGAGCGCGGAACGAGCACTCCCTCTTTCGCGCGGGCCTCTCGCGCGTTCGCTCCGCCGATCACCGCTCCGACCTCCAGCGAGAGCGTGCTCGACGGGCGAAGACGTAACAGCAGAACCAGGAGCACGACCCCGGTCAGTACGACCCGTCCCTTCTGCGCACGGGAGGCCCGGTACAGAAGCCAGGCCGCCGGGAGGCCGGCGAAGACTCCGTAGAAGGCGAGATGTCCGGCGTCCGCGCGCCCGAGCACGCCGCGCATCGCCGCGGCGGCGACCACGATCGACATCCACGCCGGACCGTCCACGCCGCCGAACACGCCGTTTGCAGATCGAAGGAGCGCGACCGCGGCGGCGGCCGAGAGGACGATCAGCAGGTACGAGCCGAACTGCGCGGGGTCCGCGGCGATCGCAAGGAGGGTCGCCCGCGAATCCGGCTGGGACAGGAGGGCTGAGGCGGAAGGGGCCGGAATCCCCCAGACGTCGCCGATCGCGCCCGGGATCTCCACGAAGGAGGCGCGGAGAAACGGGAGTGCCGCGCCCGATCCGGCGAGGAGCGCAAGAAAGGGGAGCGAGGCGGCGAGCGCTCCGCCCGCGAAGGCGAGCGCGTCCCGCGGCCCCGACCCGAGCCGCCGGAGCCCGGACGCGAGAAGGGATCGCGTCGAGGAGCCCACGAGACCTCCCGAGAGCAACACGAGGCCGAGGTCGAAACTGTAGAAGAGCTCGCAGGCGGCGAGTGCGCCGGCAGCCGCGAAGTCGCGGGCCCTCCCCGACCGCGCCGCGAGCAGGAGGAGGAAGAGCGCGGCAAAGGCGAGCGTCTGTCGCTCGCTCGGAAACGGACAGAGGCAGAGCGCCGCGAGAAGCGCGAGACCCTTCCAGGCGATCGGCTCGAACAAAGCCGCCGCCGCCGCGGCCAGCGCGACGAGAGCCGCCGCCGTCATGACGGCCCTTCGAAAGCGGAAGGTCTCGACGGTGGCGCCGAAAATCCGGAACAGAAACGCGTCGAGTCCGCCGTCGGCTCCCCAGCCGTGGATCGGATAGGTGTCGATGTACGGACGTCCGCCGCTCGAGTAGGTGTCGGCCGCCGCGAGGATCTGCCCGTCCTCGAACAGATCGAGCGCGCCTCCCGGCTGAACGAAGATCGTCAACCCGCAGACGAAGAGAAAGAGCGCCGCGGCGACGGGGAGAAGGCCGGGTCGCACGAGAGCGGCCGGCGCGAGCCCCGGGAGCGCCAGGAAAAGGAACAGGGCCGTGGCGAGCAGGACCGGTGCGGCCCTCGGGAACGCGATCGCCGCGGACGAGAAGGAGAGCGGGAGCCACGTGATCTCGCCGGCACGGGAGAACGACGACGTCACGTCCGGGATCGGGCGCCGGGTGCGAACGTCTGAACGAAGAAGGGGATGGCGGCGAGAAGAGCCACGACGCAGAGCGGCGTGAAATCGGGATCGTAACCGCACGCGGACGCTCTCCGAGCGAGCTCCCACGCCGCTGCGGTCGCGATCAGGCGCCCGATCGGTTCCGCTCGCGGAGCGCGCAGCCGGTTCGTCAGCGGCGGGCGGCGCCGGGAGTGGAGAAGAAACGCCGCGAATCCGAGCGCCGCCGCCAATCCCGCGGAGAGCGCCCATCGCGCGGGGACTCCCGATCGCCAGACCGGAAAAGCGACTGAGAAGACTCCGCCGATCCACTCGAACGAGGGCCCATCACCCGCTGCGCGCCTCTCGAGCCATCGGGGAAGGAGCCCGCCGAACACGAGCGCGAAGAGCGGAAGCAGAAGGAGAAGAACGCCCGCCTCCGCGAAGGTGGCCGCCTTCAGGTCTCCCGCGAGCCTCTCCGCTCCGGGCAGCTGCGGTCCGGGCGCGAGGCGGGTCGTGAGGTGCCGTGCGACGGAGACGATCGGGAGTGCGCCGAGAAAGCCACCGACTCCTCCGATCAATCCCAGGGGTGCGCGGCTCGCCACGGCTCGTTTTCTACGAGCCGCAGCCTCCTCGTGTTTGTCGCCCCCGCTTTTCTACCGGGAGGTCGGGAGCTTCTCCTTCGGAGTCTTTCCGAGCTCCGCGACGCGGCGGAAGTAGTCGGCGAATGCGGCCATGCCGCCTTCGGCCTGGCCCCAGTCGAAGTTCTCGTTGGGGGCGTGGTAGCCGTGCTCGGGCAGCGAGAGGCCGAGGAAGAACACGGGCGACTTCAGCACCTTCTCCATCGAGAGAACGGCGCCGATCGATCCTCCCTCGCGTACGAACACCGGCTCCTTCCCGAAGGCGAACTTCATCGCCGCCCGGATCGCATCGGCGTAAGGGCCCGTCGTTTTGCCCTGATACGCCGGGAGCGCGTGCTCCGGCTCGACCTTCACGTCGGGGTTCTTCTGCTTCACGAAATTCGTCACGAGCCGCACGATCTTCTTCGGGTCCATGTTCGGCACCAGCCGGCAGGACACGATCGCCGTCGCCTTCGGCGGGATGATGGTCTTGACGCCCGGTCCCTGGTATCCGCCGGCGATTCCGTGCACTTCGAACGTCGGCATCATCCAGACGCGCTTCATGATTTCGAGCGGGTCTTCGACGCGGATGGAGCGGAAGAGGTGGTCGCGCTTGAAGTCGCGCGTGGTGAAGCCGGAGTTCTTCAGGTCCTCGAGGTCGCGCTTCGACGGGGGAACGACGTCCGCGTAGAAGCCGGGGATCTTGACCCGCCCCGTCTTGCCGTCGACGCAGTCGCAGATCAGCTGACAGAGCTCGGTGACGGGATTGCGCGCGGCGCCGCCTGCCGTGCCCGAGTGCTGGTCCGTCTCGCCGGTCTGCAGCGTGAACCGGAAGCCCTGCAGACCGCGCAGCCCGGCAGGCTGCGCCGGGCGCGAGCGCGAGATCCAGACCGTGTCCGACACGACGACGGAGTCGGTGGCGAACTCTTTCGCGTTTTCCTTGATGGTCGACTCGAAGTGCGGGCTTCCGATCTCCTCTTCGAGCTCCCAGAGAAAGCGGATGTTGAGCGGGACGTCCTGCTCCCACGCGTACAGCGCGCCGAAGAGCGCCGTCATCGCCGGGCCCTTGTCGTCGGTCGTTCCGCGGCCGTAGTACCGGTCGCCCTTCTTCACGAAGTCGAACGGCGGGGTCTTCCAGTCGGGCCCTTCCGCCGGCTGGACGTCGAGGTGGTTGTACACGGTCAGTGTCGGCAGATTGGGGCCCCGGTCGAAGCGCCCGTAGACGATGGGATGCCCCTTCGTCTCGTAGAGCCGCGCTTTCGCTCCCTTCGACTCGAGCAGCGAGACCGCGTACTCGGCCCCGCGACGCAGGTCCTGTTTCCGCTCCGGCTCGACCGAGACCGTCGGAATTTCGACGATCCGCTCGAGGGAGCCTTCGTACTCGCGGCGATTTTCCGCGGCGAATTTCTTCAGATCTTCCTTCGCGAACTCTTTCGCCATCCGACTTAGCCTCCGTTGAAGGACAGGGATTCTATTGAACCTGGAACCTGGAACTATTTCTGCTTCGGCGGTCGCGCCGCCTTCGGCTTTTTCTTCGGCGCGCTCTTTCGAGCGGGGGGCGCGCTCTTCCGGCGTTCCGGCGCGTGGGGTTTCAGCGGGGCGGGCTTCGTCTTCTTCGCCGGCGGCTTTGCCTGCGGCAGGCCGCCCTTCTTCGCCGCCTTCTTCGCGGCGGCGGCCGAGCGGCGCGCCACCGCCGCGGCCTCTTTCTTTTCGAGGGCGCGGGCCGCCGCTTCGCGCTCGATCTGGCCGAGCCGCTCGGCGAGCTCCGCCTCGGTCACGATGCCCGCCTGCGGGAGGCGCTTCTGAACCATCTCGAGCCGGTCCTCCGGCACCCGCAGCAGATAGATCGGAGTCTCCCGGGTCTCGCGCGCCTTCGAGATGTAATCCGCGGTTTCGAGCGCGTGCGAAGGGGCGTAGGTGAAGTCGACGGCGACGGCCACCGGCTTCTCCCGCTTGGCGATTTCCCAGAATCCCGGCCATTTCGGCTCGGCGACGATGATGTGGGCGCCGCTCCGGGCGAGCTTCTGGACGCGTCCCGCGCGCTCGTCGCTCTCGAAGTGCAGGTACAGAAGACTCATGGAACCGGGAGACTACAACAGGGATGCTCGTTTGCGACGGGGCGTCGGCTGCGCTTCGGCGCCGTTTTCTCTGTAATGAGTGCCACGGGAGACTCGGTTGTCCGACGCAGCGCGGTGGATCGCGAGGGCCGTCTGAACGCCGTTGCGAAGGCCGATGAGCTCGTCGGACATCGTGCCGCGGCGGTAGAAGTTTTCGATCTCCTCCCGGAGCTCGGCCAGGATGCGGCCGGCCCGGTCGAGCCGCTTTTCCGATCGGAGCAGGCCGACGTAGTTCCACATGGTGTGGCGGATGACGAGCCAGTCCTGGGCGATCAGCGCGGGATCGACCGGCTCGAACTCCGGCTCCCACGGACGGACCTCGGGGCGGCGCCTGAGCGGCTCGGTCCGGATCGCGCAAGCGGCGGCCTTTCCCGACCTCCAGCCCCAGAGCAACCCCTCGAGGAGCGACGTCGAGGCGAGCCGGTTGGCGCCGTGCACGCCGCTGCACGCGACCTCGCCCGCCGCGCGCAGGTGGCCGAGCGTCGAGCCGCCGTCGAGGTTGACCGAGACCCCGCCGCACGAATAGTGCGCCGCGGGAACGACGGGGATCGGGCCGGCCGTCAGGTCGAAGCCGTGCTCGAGACAACGCTTCGTCAGGCCGGGGAAGCGCTCCCGGATCCAGTCGGCGGGCTTGTGCGAGATGTCGAGCAAAGCGTACGGCTCGTCGCGCTCGAGCATGCGCTGGTGGATGGCCCGCGCCACCACGTCGCGCGGCGCGAGCTCGGCGTCGGGATGGACCTCCTTCAGGAAGGGCTGTCCGGTGGCGTCGGTGATGCGCGCGCCCTCGCCGCGCAGCGCCTCGGTCAACAGGAGTCGTCCCTTCGGATGGACGAGCGCGGTCGGATGGAACTGGATGAACTCGAGGTTCAAGAGGCGCGCGCCGGCACGCCGGGCCATCGCGACGCCGTCCCCCCGCGCGCCCTGCGGGTTCGTCGTATGGAGATAGACCTGCCCGAGGCCGCCCGTCGCGAGGATCGTCTCCCGGGCGAGGAGCGGGCGCACGTCGCCGGTCGCGCGTTCGAGCAGGTGCGCGCCGACGACCGTCGGCGGGTCGTACCGGTCGGTCGGGTCGAGGGAGTCGTGCGACAGCGTGAGGAGATCGACGGCGGTCGTGCCGGCGAGGCACTGGATGTTTTTCTCGCGCCGGCAGGCGTCGAGGAGCGCCCTCTCGATCGGCGCGCCGGTCTCGTCTTTCACGTGCAGGACGCGGGGGACCGAGTGCGCTCCCTCGAGCGTCCAGTGAAAGTCGGCTCCTTCCCGGTCGAACGGGACCTGGAGCTCCTCGATCAGGAGCTCCCGCACGAGGTCGGGCCCTTCGCGGGCGATGAGATCCACGGCCTCGGGATCGCAGAGGCCGTCTCCCGCGCGCCGGATGTCGGCGGCGAGAAGCTCCGGTGAGTCGCCCGGCGGCCGGGCGACGATCCCGCCCTGCGCGTAGAAGGTATTGGTCTCCCAGGGCTCCCGCGCGCGGGTTACGAGCGTCACCTCGGCGCCCTCGCGGGCGGCGGCGAGCGCCGCCGTACACCCCGCGATGCCGGTGCCGAGGACGAGGACTTCGGTCGCGTCGCTCCGCTGGGACTGTGGCGGGTGGAGCCCCGAGAATTGTCGCGGGGACCGGCCCTGCGGGCCTGCACCCGCATCCTTATTTCCTGTCCCCGCAGCGTCCTTCATCGCGTGACCGCCCTTGGGGCGACGTCGATCTCCAGCGAGACGTCCGCCGCCGCGACCGAGTGGGTGAGCGCTCCGACCGATATCGAGTCGACGCCGGCGAGCGCGTACTCGCGCGCGTTCGCGAGCCGGATGTTTCCGGACGCTTCGATCGCGGGGGACCGGGCGCCCTTCCGCGCGATGTCGACCCAGCCGCGAACGGTCGCGGGCGGCTGGTTGTCGATCAGGAGCACGTCGGCCCCGCCGGCGACCGCCTCGCGGAGGTCCTCCTCCGACTCGACCTCGACTTCGACGGCCATCCCCGCCGGCGCCGAGCGGCGCGCCGCGGCGAGCGCCGCGTTCACGCCGCCGGCGACCACGCGGTGATTGTCCTTGATCAAGACCATGTCGGAGAGGCCGGCGCGGTGGTTCGCTCCGCCTCCGTCGCGGACCGCGGCGCGGTCGAAGGCGCGAAGCCCGGGCGGAGTCTTGCGCGTGTCGAGGATCCGGCAGCTGGTGCCGGACACGGCGTCCACGTAGCGGCGCGTCGCGGTCGCGATCCCGCACATGCGCTGCAACAGGTTCAGGGCGACCCTCTCGCCCGTCAGAATCGCGCGCGCCTTCCCGGAGAGCCGCGCGAGGGTGGTGTCCGGCGAGACCGTCGCGCCGGGTGGTACACGCTCGTCCCAGAAGAGAGCGGGATCGAGGAGCTCGAAGACGCGCCGCGAGACGGAGAGACCCGACACGACGCACTCGGACTTCGCGACGATTTCGGCGGCGGCGACCGCGTTCTCCGACACGATGGCGTTCGTGGTGACGTCGCCGGGACCGATGTCCTCCGCCAGAAACTCACGGAGGCGTTGATCGAGGGCCTCGGCGGAAAGACCTTCCACGCGAGTGAGGATATCGAAGCCAGGAAACGGGAATCGGGAAAGGGAAAACGAGAAAAGCCCTTGGCCCTTCGTTTCCCGCTTTCCGTTTCCCGTCTACGACAGCTCGAGCATGCGCAGCAGGGGCTTCTCGGCTGCCCGGCGCAGCTCCTCGGACATCACGATCTCCGGCCGCTCGTCGCGAAGGCAGAGGTAGAGCTTCTCGAGCGTGTTCAACTTCATGAACGGGCACTCGTTGCAGCGGCACCCGTTGTCGGGCGGAAGGGGGATGTACTCGCGGTCCGGGGCGATCTTCTGCATCTGGTGGATGATTCCCTCTTCGGTCGCGATCAGGAACGTGCGGCCGGGGGCGGTCGTCGCGAACTGGAGGATCGAGCGGGTCGAGCCGACGTGGTCCGCGTATTTCAGGATCGCTTCGGGACACTCCGGGTGCGCGGCGATCCGGGCGTCGGGGTGCTGCGCCTTCAGTCGCAGGATCTCGCGCTCGGAGAACTGCTCGTGGACGATGCACGTGCCCGGCCACAGCGTCATCGGTCGCCCGGTTTTCTTGGCGAGATAGGCGCCCAGGTGCCGGTCGGGAGCGAAGAGGATCTCTTTGTCCGGCGGGATCGTGCGGACGATTTTCTCGGCATTGGACGAGGTCACGATGACGTCGGACAGCGCCTTCACGGCGGCCGAGCAGTTGATATAGGTCAGCGACACGGCGCCCGGATGCGCCTCCCTCCACGCACGGAACATCTCCGGGGGGCAGGAGTTCTCGAGCGAGCATCCGGCCTCGTAGTCCGGCAACACGACCTTGCGGGTCGGGTTCAGAATTTTCGCGGTCTCCGCCATGAACCGCACGCCGGCGAAAACGATGATGCGCGCTTCCGTCGCCTGAGCCTTTCGGGACAGGTCGAGCGAGTCGCCGACGAAGTCCGCGAGGTCCTGGATCTCCTCCTCCTGGTAGTAGTGCGAGAGGAGGACGGCGTTCTTCTCTTCCTTGAGTCGCCGGATCTCTCGCTCGAGATCGAGCCGCACGTCGATCGACGACAGATCCGGCGGCGCCGGACGAGGAAAGGAGATGGGACTCGGGGCACTCATGTCCTGGAACCATAACAAGCCGCGTGCCCGAAACCTTTCGCGCGAACCCCTCTGGTATATTGCCCGGGGGATGGCAACCGAAGTCCAGTCAGACAAATACAGGGGACTCGACACGGCCGCGCTCGTCGCCGCTTACCGCAACATCTATCTCTCCCGGCGGGTCGACGACAAGGAAATCCAGCTCAAGCGTCAGAACAAAATCTACTTCCAGATCAACAGCGCCGGGCACGAGGCCGTGACGACGGCGGCCGGGATGCTGGTCCGGCCCGCGTACGACTGGTTCGACTGCTACTACCGCGACCGGGCCTTCTGCCTCCAGATCGGCGTGACCCCCTACGAGATGTTCCTCCAGTCGGTCGGCGCCAAGGACGACCCCTCGTCGGCGGGGCGCCAGATGCCCGCCCACTGGGGGTCGCGGCGTCTGAACCTGATCTCGAAGTCCTCCTGCACCGGTACCCAGTTCCTCCACGCGGTCGGCGCGGCCGAAGGGGGGTGGCGGCTCTCGCAGATCCCCGAGCTCGCCCTCCGCGGCGGCTTCCACGACGACGAGATCGTCTACGTGTCGAGCGGGGAGGGCCAGACGTCGGAAGGGGAGTTCTGGGAGTCGATCTCGACCGCCTGCAACCTGAAGGTGCCCGTCCTCTACCTCGTCGAGGACAACGGCTACGCGATCTCGGTCCCGGTCGAGGTCAACACGCCCGGCGGCTCGATCTCGAAGCTTCTGGCCGCGTTCCCCGACCTTCACATCGCCGAGGTCGACGGGTGCGACTTTCTCGAGTCCTACGACGCACTGAAGGTCGCCGTGGACTACTGCCGCGCCCGGCGCGGCCCGGCGCTCGTCCACGCGCACGTCATTCGCCCTTACAGCCACTCGCTCTCCGACGACGAGGCGCTCTACCGGCCGAAGGAGGAGCGGGAGCGCGAGCTCGCCCGCGATCCGGTCACGACGCTCGCCCGGTTCCTCGTGGAAGAGGGGATCCTCTCGGAGGCCTCGCTCGCGCGCCTGAAAGAGGAGGTCGACGCCGAAGTCAACGAGGCGGCGGACCGCGCCCTTGCGGCGCAGCTGCCTGCGCCCGAGTCCGCGTACGACTTCGTTTACTCCCCCGACGTGGACCCGACGTCCGGCGCGTTTTCGACCCCCCCGGCGACAGCCTCCGGCGCGACGATGACCACGATGGTCGACCTCTTGAACGCCTGCATGCGCGACGAGATGAAGCGCGACCCCCGGATCGTCCTCTTCGGCGAAGACGTCGCCGACGCGTCCCGCGAGGAGGTCCTCGCGGAGTGCAAGGGCAAGGGGGGCGTCTTCAAGGTCACACACAACCTGCAGCGGCTCTACGGCAAGGAGCGGGTCTTCAACGCGCCGCTCGCCGAGGCGAACATCGTCGGCCGCGCGATCGGGATGGCCCTCCGGGGCCTGAAGCCGGTCGTCGAGATCCAGTTCTACGATTACATCTGGCCGGCGTACATGCAGATCCGGAACGAGCTCGCGACCATGCGTTGGCGCTCGGGAAATACCTGGACGTGCCCGGTCGTCGTCCGGGTTCCGGTCGGCGGCTACATCGGCGGCGGCGCGATGTACCACTCCCAGTCCGGCGCGGTCCTCATGACGCACATCCCCGGGCTTCGGGTCGTGCTGCCGTCCAACGCGCTCGATGCCAATGGGCTCCTGCGCACGGCGATCCGCTGCGACGATCCGGTGATCTTCCTCGAACACAAGCACCTCTACCGGCAGACGCACAACAAGGCTCCGTACCCGGGACCCGACTACATGGTGCCGTTCGGGAGGGCGTCGGTCGTCCAGGAGGGGAGTGACGTCACGATCGTGACCTACGGCGCGACGGTCTACCGGTCGTGGCAGGCCGCGAAGGCCTTCACGGAGGAGACCGGAAAGACGGTCGAGATCCTGGACCTGCGGAGCCTCTCCCCCTACGACTGGGAGGCGATCGCCGCCTCGGTTGCGAAGACGAGCCGCGCCATCATCGTGTACGAAGACTCGATCTCGTGGGGCTACGGCGCGGAGATCGCGGCGCGGATCTCTTCGGAGCTCTTTTCGTGGCTCGACGCTCCGGTCGAACGGGTCGCGGCGACGGACACGTTCGTCGCCTACCAGCCGCGGGTCGAGGATTTCATCCTCCCGCAGGCGTCGCACGTGCGGAAGGCGCTGGATCGCGTAACGGGCTTCTAGAGCCGCGCGGGGTCAGGTTGAGACCTGCCCCCGGACTGTCTACTGAATCGGACATTTTCCTCATCCCGGCGACAATTCTCGACTACGACCTTCGTTTAAGTCTTTTTGTTTCAGTAGATAAGTAATGGTACGCGGTCTGCTCCTTCTCCGTTCGTCACGAGTCAAGTGACAGAAGGAAGTGAGAGCAAATGAGACGCGAGTTGCAGTTGCAGTTGACGGTCGAGCCGCCGGTCCAGGGAAATCATCGATCGATGCGCCGCTGCTACGGCTGCGGCGACTACACCCGTCCCTTCGTCGAGATGGACGGCGTCATCCGCTGCGAGCGGTGCGCGAAGAAAGACGGCCACGCGGAGGAAGACGGCAACGACGACAGCGAGCCGCTCGAGGTCTACGGCCGAATCTTTTGACCGCTCCGCTATCGGCTGTCGGCCACCACGCTGACAGCTGATAGCTTGACCCGGTGAGGGCCGATCACCGGGGAGTCCTTCTCGCCCGTCGCGTCTTCTCTCCCGGCTTCTTTTCCGTGACCTTCCAGGCTCCGAGACTCGCACGCGACGTGTCTCCCGGCCAGTTCGTGATGCTCGAGATCGCCGGACGGCTGCGACCTTACCTGCGCCGCGCTTACTCGGTGGCGGACGCCGACCCGGCCGCCGGAGAAGTCGAGTTCCTCGTGAAGACCATCGGACCGGGAACGGCGACACTCGAGAGCCTGGCGGAGGGATCGGAAGCGTCGCTCCTCGGGCCGCTCGGCAACGGCTTCTCTCTCGCCGGACTCGGGCGAGGAGCGCGCGTCGCGATCGTGGCCGGCGGCATCGGCGCCGCTCCCTTTCCGCTCCTCCTCCGCGCCATGCGAGCGGCGGGCGTCGCCGGCGACCTCTATCTCGGCGGCCGCAACGCCGCCGAGCTCGACTTCCGGGCGCGGTTCGAGGGTCTCGTGGACGGAGAGACCGTTCTCTCCACCGACGACGGCTCGCTCGGGGAGAAAGGATTCATCACCGGCGCCTTCGCGCGGCGCGCCGCCGCGGCGCCGTCCCCGTACGCGCGCCTCTACGCCTGCGGCCCGATGCCGATGTTCGCGGCGCTCGCGCGCGTCGTCGAGCCCGCGCGGATCCCCGCGGAGTTCTCGACCGAGGCGGCAATGGGCTGCGGCTTCGGCGCCTGCCTCGGGTGCGTGATTCCCGGACGCGACAAGCCATTCGTGATCTCGTGCGTGGAGGGGCCGATACTTCCGCCGCAGAAGATCGACTGGGGACGAATTTGACGGTTCCAGGTTCCAAGTTCCAAGCTCCAAGTGGCCTGATGGAGACGCGGCTGGGGCCGCTTCATCTGAAAAATCCCGTTGTGACCGCGTCGGGGACGTTCGGATACGGGCTCGAGTTCACGGAGTTCGTCGACCTCTCGACGATCGGCGCGCTCTGCACCAAGGGCCTCTCGCTCGCGCCGCACGCCGGAAACGTTCCGCCGCGGATCTGCGAGACGCCCGCGGGAATGCTGAACGCGATCGGGCTCCAGAACGTCGGCGTGAAGAGCTTCCTCGAAGAGAAGCTGCCGCGCCTCCGGGAACTCGGCGCAACCGTCATCGCGAACGTCTGGGGCGATATCGAGGAGGACTACGTCGCGGTCGTCGGCGCCCTGGAGGACGCCGAAGGCCTCGCGGCGATCGAGCTCAACATCTCCTGTCCAAACGTCGAGAGGGGCGGGATGCTCTTCGGCAACTCCCCGGCCGCGACCGCGTCGCTGGTGGCGCGCGTGCGTGCGGCAACGAAGCGGACCCTCGTCGTCAAGCTGTCTCCCAACGCGCCGGACCTCGTCGAATCCGCCCGGGCCGCCCGCGACTCCGGGGCGGACATCCTTTCTCTCGTCAACACGTTCGTCGGGATGGCGATCGACCCCGTGACCGCGCGCCCGCGGCTCTCGTTCGGCACGGGCGGGCTCTCGGGCCCCGCGATCAAGCCGCTCGCGGTGCGGATGGTCTTCCAGGTGGCCCGCGCGCTGCCGGACGTGCCCCTCATGGGGATCGGCGGCATCTCCGATCTCTCCGACGTGCTCGAGTTCCTCGCCGCCGGCGCGTCGGCCGTGCAGATCGGGACGGCCAACTTCCGGGATCCGGGCGTTTCCGGACGGCTCGTCGACGAGCTCGAGGCATATTGCCGCGACCGCGATACGACGGTTCGATCTCTCGTCGGCCGCGCGCAGCGCGCACCCACGGGAGGCGAAGTGCCCGGCGGCGACGCAGGTGCCGAAGGGTGAGTCAGGAAGAGCGGCTTTGCGTCGCGCTCGACTTCGGCACGCGGGAGGAGATCCTCGCCGCCGCGTGGCGTTTCGCGCCGAGGGTCGGATGGCTCAAGGTCGGACTGGAGGCGTTCACGGCGCTCGGCCCGCGGATCGTGTCGGAGGTCGCGGAGACCGGTGCGCGCGTGTTCCTGGACGTCAAGCTCCACGACATTCCGACGACCGTCGCCCGCGCGGTCGCGGCGGCGGCGCGGTCGGGCGCGGCGATGCTGAACGTGCACGCGTTCGGGGGGCGCGAGATGCTCGTCGCCGCCCGGGAGGCGGCCGGCCGTGGCGAGGGAGCGCCGCGGCTCATCGCCGTCACGCTCCTGACGTCGCTCGACCCGCGCGCCCTCGCGGACCTTCCCGTCGCGGGGCACCCCGAGGGCATCGCTCGCCGGCTCGCCGTGCTCGCGAAGGAGTGCAGCCTCGACGGAGTCGTCTGCGGGCCGCGCGATCTCGCGGCGGTCAAGGGCGCCTGCGGCGCCGCGTTTTTCACGGTCGTCCCGGGTATCCGGCCGGCGGGAAGCGAGGCGTTCGATCAGATGCGGATCGCGACTCCCTCCGCCGCGCTCGCGGCGGGAGCGGACCTGCTGGTCGTGGGACGGCCGATCACCGCCGCCGCGGATCCCGACGCCGCCCTGGAGTCCCTGCTGACGCAAATACAATCCGCGGCGTGAGCGAGGCGAACTCCACCCGCGCGGCGAGCGACTGGCGCGAGGCTCATCCGGTCTGGGTCATCGGTCACCGGGGCGCGCCGCGGCGTGCGCGGGAGAACACCATCGAGAGCTTCGACTGGGCCGAAAGCCTCGGCGCGGACGCGGTCGAGCTCGACGTGCGCCAGACGCGCGACGGAGAGGCGGTGCTGTTCCACGACGAGGACGTCTCGCTCGGCACCCAGCGCGTGCCCGTCCGGAGCTTCACGACCCGGGAGATCCAGCGTCTCACGCTCCCGTCGGAGCAGGGCGAGTACGCGATCCCCCGGCTCCAGGACGTCTTTCACCGCTACGGCCGCTCGCTCCGGTACGTCGTCGAGGTCAAGGTCTCCGCCGGCACGGATCGGGGGGTGATGGCACGCCGCATCGCCGGCCTCGCCGTCGAGTACGGCGTCATCGAGCGGGTCCTCGTCGCGTCGTTCGACGCGGAGTTCCTGAAGCGAATGCGGGAAATCGAGCCGAGGCTCGCGACGAGCTACATCTTCGATCATCCCGTGGCGCTCCCCGAGTCGGGTCGCCTGACGCCGCTCTTCCCGCCCGTCGACGCGATCGCGCCGGCACGGGACCTCGCGACGCCCGCGTTGATCGCGCAAGCCGTCGCCGCCGGACTTTCGGTGCACCCGTGGACGATCAACGACCCCGACGAGATCGAACGATTCGTCGCGTCGGGCGTCGCCTCGATCACGACCGACGACCCGGAGCTCGCGCTCGGACTGCGCAACGCCACGGAGACGCACTAGAAAGGACACGCTGATGCAGACGCTCGGACTCGTGGCCATCGGGATCGTCGCGGGCGTCGCGGCGGGGATGTTCGGGATCGGCGGGGGGCTCATCATCGTGCCCGCGCTCGTCCTGCTCTACAAGATGAGCCAGCATGCGGCGGTCGGAACCTCGCTCGGCGCGATTCTTCTGCCGGTCGGCGCGCTCGGCGCGTGGGTGTACTGGAAGAACGGAAACCTGAACTGGCGCTACTCGGTGCTGATCGCCGTGGGACTGCTCGTCGGCGCCTTCATCGGCGCGAAACTCGTCGAGCCGGTGTCGGACCTGACGCTGCGGCGGATGTTCGGGGGATTCCTGCTCCTCGTCTCGCTCCGGATGATCTGGGGGAAGTAGGAATGCGTGTGTGACGGGCGGGGTTGGCAAGAGCCGGGACGTTCCGTCCTCTCGCAAAAGGAGCCACCCATGAAGACGCCCGTTTCTCCGGTCCTGGCGCTGTCGTTGACGGTACTGCTGGCCGCCCCGGTCATCGCCCAGCAGAAGGAGCATCCGAAGGAGCACCCGCAAAAGAAGGAGAATCCTGAACACCCGAAGTCGGAGAAGAAGTTCTCGGTGGACGACATCGACGCGGCGATTCGCTCGAACATCGAGGAGAAGGCGAAGGCTTCGGACGGGAAGTTCCTCGTGCGCGACGAAGTCCTCGAGAAGACCTGGGAGCTCGAGCTGGTCCGCGTGCACAAGGACCGCCTGCAGGCGCTCGCCGACGGCAGGTATTTTGCGTGCGTGGACTTCAAGGCGGCGGACGGCACGATGGTGGACGTCGACTTTTTTCTGAAGAAGGACGGCGACAAGCTCGTCGTGACCGACACGAGCGTCCACAAGATCAACGGAAAGGCCCGGTACAACTATGAAGAAAAGGACGGGGTCTGGGTCCGCGTGGCGGAGAAGAGTTGAGGCGACCACGATCATCGTCGGGCTCCTGTTCACGGCGGCTCTCGATGCGGGGAGTGGCACGGCGCCGCCGCCAACCCGCTCCTCGATCCGCGCTTTCGAAGCGACGTACGTGGCGAGCGTCGAGCAGGTGCCGCCGGGCATCGGACGTCTCGAAGTATGGGTCCCGCTGCCGTCGGACATGCCGGCGCAGCAGGTTCGGAGCATCCGGATCGAGAGCCCCTACCCATGGAGCGTGCGCCGCGAGCGAGAGAACGGCAACTCGTATCTCTACCTGGCCGCGACGCAACCTCCCGCCGGGCGGCTCGACGTCCGCGTGACCTTCGAGGCCGAGCGGAGGGAAGTGCTCCGCTCCGCGCTTGACGGTCGGGTCGCGACGAGACCGGAAGACCTCGAGCGATACCTCAAAGCGGAGCGGCTCGTCACGCTCTCACCTCGCGTGCGCGACCTCGCTCGGCGGATCACGTGGGGCGAGCGGACTCCCGAGGGGAAGGCCCGCGCGATCTACGAGTGGCTCGTCAACACGATGGTCTACGACAAGACGACGCCCGGCTGGGGTCTGGGAGACACGGAGCGCGCGTGCGACGTCCAGAAGGGAAACTGCACCGACTTCCACTCCGTCTTCATTTCGCTCGCGCGGGCGGAGGGAATCCCCGCGCGCTTCGTGATCGGGTTTCCTTTGAAGAAGGAGCCGGCCGGGACGGTTCCCGGCTACCATTGCTGGGCGGAGTTCTACCTGGACGGCGTCGGCTGGGTCCCTGTGGACGCCTCCGACGCCTCGAAGACGATGGACGCCAGGCGGCGGGAGTATCTCTTCGGGAACCTCGATCCCGACCGGATCCAGTTCACCGTCGGCCGTGACCTCCGGCTGGACCCGCCGCCCTGCGCGGAGCCGCTCAACTACTTCATCTATCCGCACGCGGAGGCCGACGGGAAGCCGCTCACGCCGGTATCGATCCAGCTCGAATATCGCAATCGTCCTGGCGGCGCACTCGCCGCGGGTGCGCGCTGACGGCAAGGAGAGAGTATTTGTCGGCGGGGCTACGGCTGGATCGCGAAATGCGTGCCGCCGAAGACCTCGAGCGCCGCGCCCGTGATCGCGGCGGCGTCGTCGGAGGCCAGAAAGAGCACGGTCCGGGCGACGTCGCGCGGCCAGAGCTTTTCCGCCAGCGGCTCGGCACGATCCGCGGCGCCCGTTTCGTCCTCCTTGTTCTCGACGGTCCCGGGGCACACCGCGTTGACTGCGATGTTGAACTCGCGAAACTCGCGCGCGAGGCTCTGCGTCAGCCCGATCAAGCCGAACTTCGCCGCGCTGTGGGCGGCGAGGTTCGCCTCGCCGCGCATCCCGTGGATGGACGAGACGTTGACGATGCGTCCGCGGCGGCGCTTCATCATCCCGGGGATCACCGCGCGGCAGAAGTTCGCGGCGCCCGTCAGATTCGTTGCGATCACGAGGTCCCACTCCTCCGGCGAAAGATTCAGGAACGGCCGCCAGAGAAACACGCCGGCGTTGTTGACGAGGACGTCGATCGAGCCGAGCTCCTTCTCCGCCCGCTCGACGCACGCTTCCGCTCCGGCGCGGTCGCGGATGTCCGTCGGGATCGCCATCGACCGGGCGCCCGCCTGCTCGACGAGAGTCGCCGTGGCAAGCAGCTCCGCCTCGGTGCGCGCGACGAGCGCGAGCCGAGCGCCCTCTTCGGCGAACCGCAGCGCGATCGAGCGTCCGATCCCGCGTGACGCGCCGGTGACGAGAACGGTCCGGTCGCGGAACTTCATCGCAGCGGCTCCTTTCCCGCGAGCTCGGCATAGAGGTCGTCGGAAAAGAGCCGCTCGGAGCCGCGCGAAGTGAACGTCGGCCCTCCCGCGAGCGCCGCTGCCCCCTCTTCCGTCGCACGGTCCACCTTCACGAGCACGACCGAGAGCGGAAAGATCAGGCGGTCGGGATCGAAGTCCGACGTCCGGGCGCGGCCCGCCTTCATCTGCACCCAAACGGCCTGGTTTCGCGCGATGTACAGAAGGGTCGCCGTCCGTCTGCGGATCAGGTTGGCGGCCGTGCGGCTTCCCGCGCGCACCGCGACGGCCAGCACGGTCCGGGAGCGCGCGCGGATTTCTCCCAGCGTCAGCAGCGCCGCGCGGGGAAACCCTCCGGGATCGACCGTCAGGAACGGAAGCGCGAGCCGACGCCGCGCCCGGAAGCCCACCCCCGACAGCGCAAACTCGATCTCGCGCGGCAGTTTCTGAAGTTCCACTCCGAGCAGTTTATTTCGATCTGCGGACATATGATCCGAGCATGAACAAACCGACGCGCCGAGTCGTCTTCGTCGTCGTTTCGACCTCTCTCTCCATCCTCTCCGCGGCGCGTCCCGCGCTCGCCGACGAAAAGGCGGATCAGGTCGCGCACGAGCTCATCGCGGCGCTCGGCGGCGCGTCGGCGTGGGAAAAGGCGCGGCAGTTCCGCTTCGACTTCGTCGTTGAGCGGGAGGGCAGCCGCGCGGCGGAGTTCCACCACGTCTGGGACCGCTACACGGGCGACTACCGGCTGCTCGGCCGCGACAAGTCGGGCGCGCCCTACGCGGTGTACTTCAACGTGAACACGCGCGACGGGGTCGCATTCTCGAACGGTAAAGCCGTTGAAGGGGAAGAGAAGAAGAAGCTCCTCGAAAACGCGTACGGACGGTTCATCAACGACTCGTACTGGCTGCTCGCGCCCTGGAAGGTGTTCGACCCCGGCGTTCATCGCGACTACGACGGCGAGAAGACGGGACCGGAGGGAGCGCTCTGCGACGTCATCCGCCTCACTTTCGACAACGTCGGTCTCACTCCGAAAGACGTCTACTGGCTCTGGATCACCCGCGACGGCCGGCGGATGGTTCAGTGGCAGTACGTCCTCGGGGGCGCTGCCGAGGATCCGACGACGGCGCTCTGGAAGGACTGGCGGACTTTCGCCGAGATCCAGCTCTCGCTCGAGAAGCCCATCGTCGGGAAGCCGGTCCGCATCCTCTTCGAGAATGTCTCCGTCTCGCCGACTCGCGACGACAAGGAGTTTGCGCCGCCGGCGGTTCCACCGTCCCCGTAGTTTGACGCGCCTTTCGAGACCGACTTTCCTCCTCCTCGTCACGCTGGCCGCGGGGTGCGCGACCGCGCGGGTCACCGGAATGTCCTATGCGACGTTTTCGACGGCGACCCTTCCCTCGCCGGCCCGCTGCCTCGTGCTCGAGCCGCCGTCGTATCGCACGGCTCCCGGGCGGCGCTATCCGCTCCTCGTCTTTCTGCACGACGGATACGGCAACGTGCGGACGCTCGATCGACGCGGGGTCGCCGCGGATCTCTTCGCGCGGATGGCCGACGGGCGCCTCCCCGAATTCCTCGTCGTCGCGCCGGGCGCGCCCGGCTCGTGGTTCTCCGACTCCGCGGACGGCCGGCGGCGCTGGGAAGAGTTCCTGACCGGGGATCTGATCCGGCAGATCGAGTTGCGATATCGCGTGCTCCCCGGCGCAGCGTCTCGCGGATTGACCGGAATCTCGATGGGCGGGTTCGGCGCCGTGAAGATCGCGCTGAAGCATCCCGGTCTGTACGGTTCCGTGTCCACGCTCTCGGGCGCGCTCATCCCGATCAGCCTCGAGGACCTCCGCCGCTACGGATGGGTCACGCGTCTCACGTTGAAGCGGGTGTTCGGACGTCATCCCGACCCGAAGACGCTCTCCGCGAACGACGTCTGGGATCTTCTCCACGACGCGCGCTTCGACCGTCCTCCGTTCGTCGCGTACCTGCGCGCAGGAACGGACGACTTCTACGGGCTCGACGGCGTTGCGGCTCAGTACGGGACGTACATGAACGAGCACGGGATCCCGACGGAGGTCGTGCTCGAGCCGGGCGGACACGACTGGAACTACTGGCGCCGCGCGCTCGTCGCGATCGCCGAGTGGCACGCGAAACGGTTTTCGTATGATCGGAAGCGATGAACGTCAATGGCAGCCGGCTCGTGCTCTTCGACGTGGACGGCACGCTCATCTCCTCCGGCCGCGCCGCGCGGGAGTCGATTCTCGCCGCGCTCTCATCCGTGCTCGGCTGGGAGGGCTCGGCCGACGGCAACGACTTCTCCGGGAAGACCGATCCGCAGATCCTCCGTGAGCTCGTCGTCGACGTCGTCGGCGCCGCACGATTCGACGCAACCGTGGACGCCGTGCTGGACCGCTACGTCGACGAGCTCGGGCGACGCCTCCGCCCCGAGGCGGTCGTTCCCAAGCCGGGCGTGCCCGCCCTGCTGGAGCGCCTCGCGCGCGACCCGCGCGTCACGCTCGGGCTCCTCACCGGGAACATCGAACGAGGCGCCCGCATGAAGCTCGAGCCCCCCGGCTTCAATCGTTACTTTCCGTTCGGCGCGTTCGGCGACGACTCCGCCGACCGCTACTGTCTGCCCGCCGTCGCCGTCGCGCGGGCGCGCGAGCGTACCGGATGGGAGTTCTCCGGACGCTCGGTCGTCATCGTCGGGGACTCCATTCACGACGTCGCGTGCGGGCGGTCGCTCGGCGCCCGGGCGATCGCGGTCGCGACCGGGCCGACGCCGGCGGAAAAGCTCGAGTCCGCAGGGCCTGACCTCCTTTTTTCCGACTTCGCGGACGTGGAGCGGGCGGCGGAGTCGATCCTCGGGTGACGCGCCGGGCCGGGCTCCTCGCTCTCGTCGCGGCGGCCTGCGGGTGCGCGGGAGCGCCCGTTTACGCCCCGCCGGCCTCCGAAAAGAGCCGGGCTCCTTACGAAGCGGCGCCGGCTGCGAAACACGCGATCGAGATCGAAATCGACGTTCGCGGCGCCGCCGAGCTGCTCGCGTTTCTTTCGCGTCCCCAGTTCCGGATCGACGACGCGAAGGCTCTCGAGGAGCTTCCCGCCGTGAAGCTGACGCTTCAGGACTCCGGCCGCACTCCGGAAGTCTTCGAGCGCGACCTCGCGGCGGCTTTCGACGAAGAGGCGCACAGCGCCGTCTTCGACTTCCACTCGATCCGTGCGGCGCGTCCACGCTGGGAAGGACTTCTCTCGGCGCTGCCCGCCCGGGAAGACGACCTCGCGCGGATGGCGGCCGAGCGCGCGGCCGCGCTCCTGCCCGCCGACCGACCGATCACGACGCACCTCCAGGTGTTCTTGACGTTCGGCGTCGCGGGGCTGGCGGACCATCTCGTCGTGGCCATGCCCGACGGCAGCGAAGCGATGATCGTCGATCTCGCCCGCGCTCTCGGTGACGCGGCCGGCGAGTCGGTGGACAACCAGATCGAGCGCGTCGCCCGACTGATCGCGGGAGAGGCGTTCCGTCAGTCCTGGCGGACCTACCGTTCCGGCAACCCGAACTGGACGCGACACGATCCCTCGCTCGGCCAGCTCGAACCGCTCTTTCAGGTCGTCACCGAGCTGGGACCCGCCGCCCTCTTCCACGTCGACGAGAACTTTTTTCCTCTCTCGGTCTGGCTGAAGGAGCCGATGAAGCGGACGATCGCCGAGTTGAACCGCACCGCCGAGCGGCTCGTCGAGTCCGAGAGTGAGCTCGAGCAGCGGATGACGCTGTCGGGGGAGATCCGGCGCCTCGACTTCGGGCAACGAATCGCCGGGCCCGGCGGGGCCTTCCTCGCCGACGGGATCATTCAGAACCTCGGGCTCGACGCCTTTCGAACCGCTCTCGCCGCCGGGCCGAAGGCGTTCTTCGTCGCCTATGACCAGGCGCAGCAGAAGTCCCGGGACCTGATTCCTCTGTCGCAGGTCATACGCGCACGGATCGCGGCGAAGCCGCCGCCGTGAGCCCGCGCGACCTTCCGCTTCGGATCGGTGGAGAGGAGGTCACGACCGGGCAGTGGATCGACGTGCGTTCCCCCTGGTCCGGCGAGCTCCTCGCGCGCGCCGCGAAGGCCGGTCCGCCCGAGATCGAGCGGGCCATCGCGGCGGCCGCCGATGGATTCGAGGAGACGCGCGCGCTGCCGGCGTATCGCCGCGCGGAAATCCTCCGGCGCCTCCGAGACGAGCTCGAAGCGAGGCGCGGAGAGCTGGTCGCGACCATCGTCGGCGAGGCCGGCAAGCCCGTCCGGTACGCCACGGCCGAGGTCGAGCGCGGGCTCACGACCGTTCGGCTGGCCTCCGAAGAGGCGACGCGCCTGGAGGGCGAAGTCGTCCCCGTCGACATCGAGCCGCGGGGCGAAGGCGCCTTCTGCGCGGTGCGGCGCTTCCCGGTCGGCCCTGTCACCGCCATCACCCCGTTCAACTTTCCGCTGAACCTCGCGCTGCACAAGGTCGCGCCTGCGCTCGCGGCGGGCAATCCCGTGATCCTGAAGCCGTCTCCGCGCACGCCGATGACCGCCGATCTCCTGGCGCGCGCGGTCGAGAGCTCGGGGTGGCCCGCAAGGGGCTTTTCGCTCGTTCACGCCGATCCGGACGTCGCTCGCCCTCTCTGGACCGACGCACGCATCCGCTGCGTGAGCTTCACCGGAAGCGACGTCGTGGGCTGGAAGATCAAGGGAGAGGCGGCGCGCCAGAAGGTCATCCTGGAGCTCGGAGGAAACGCGGCGGCGATCGTCTGCGAGGACGCCGACGTGGAGGACGTGGCGGGAAAGCTCGCGACCGCGGCGTTCGCCTACGCGGGCCAGGTCTGCATCAAGGCACAGCGGCTGTTCGTCGCGCAGCCGGTGTACGACCGGTTCCTCGCCGTGCTGCTCGACGCAGCGAAGACGATCGAGCCGTCGGATCCCGCCGGATCGTCGACCGTGCTCGGGCCGATGATCGACTCGGATAGCGCGGAGCGCGTGGCCTCCTGGGTCGAGGAGGCGAAGCAGGGAGGGGCGAAGCTCCTGCTCCCGGCGCGCCGCGAGGGCTCCCGCCTCTGGCCGGTCGTCGCGGCGAACGTTCCGGCGGGAGCGAAGCTGCGCGATCGGGAGATCTTCGGTCCGGTGGCGACCGTCGAGCCGTACGAGCGTTTCGAGGACGCGCTGGCGAAGGCGAACGACTCCCCGTACGGCCTCCAGGCGTCGGTCTTCACGCACGACATCGGTCGCGCGATGAAGGCATTCGAGCGGCTCGACGTCGGCGGCGTGATCATCAACGAAGCGCCGACGTTGCGCATCGACAACTTCCCCTACGGGGGGACCAAGGCGTCCGGCTTCGGGAGAGAGGGCGTGCGCTATGCGATCGAAGAGATGACCGAGCCGAGGACGCTGTTCCTGAAGCCGTAGAAGGGGACAGGTTTATTTAATTCGGACTCCCCCGGGTGAACTGCTGCAAAGCGTCATTTAAATAAATCTGTCCCCATTGCCCTGAGAACTCCCGGCTGAAATAAGATTGTCCGGCCAAATCCGGCCACTCGCGATGCGTGCCGCTCTCCCTGCGAACGAAGAAGCCCGGCTCGAGGCGCTCCGAGAGCTCGAGATCCTCGATACCGCTCCCGAGCCCGAGTTCGACGACCTCGCGCTCATCGCGTCGCAGATCTGCGACACGCCGATCTCGATGATCTCGCTCATCGACCACGACCGGCAGTGGTTCAAGTCGAAGATCGGAGTCGAGGCGAAAGAGACCTCCCGCGACCTCGCGTTCTGCGCGCACGCGATCCTGCAGCGCGGGCTCTTCGTCGTTTCCGACGCGATGAATGATCCCCGGTTCTCGACCAATCCCCTGGTCACGGCGGATCCCAGGATCCGGTTCTACGCCGGCGCGCCGCTGCGGACTTCGGACGGCCACGCGCTCGGAACCCTCTGCGTCCTCGACCGGACTCCTCGTCAGCTGACCGAGGAGCAGGAGAACGCTCTGCGCGCGCTGTCGCGGCAGGTCGAGGCTCAGCTGGAGCTGCGGCGCCGGCTGATCCACGAACGCAAGGAAGCCGACGAGGCGCTCCACGAGAAAGAGCTCTCCGTCAAAGTCCTCGTGGACCAGATGCCGGCAGTCCTGTGGTCGGTGGACCGCAACCTGCGGTTCACCTCGTTCATGGGGGCGGGGCTCGCGGGCATCGGCCAGCATCCCGGTCAGTTCGTCGGACTGACGCTCTACGACTACTTCGGAACGAGCGAGCCCGACTTTCGACCGATCGCCGCCCACAAGAAGGCCCTCTCGGGGGGTTCGGTGTCTTATGAAGTCGAGTGGAAGGGGCGTACGTTCGCGGCTCACGTCGAGCCGCTTCGACATAACGACGGCGCGATCAAGGGGGTCATCGGCTCCGCGCTCGACATCACGAAACAGAAGACGAGCGAGCGGGAGCTCGAGAAGTCGGTCTCGCTCCTCAAAGCGACCCTCGACTCGACGGCGGACGGCATCCTCGTTTTCGATCACGAGGGCAAACTCCTCGCGTTCAACCAGAAATCGCTCGAGATGTGGAAGATCCCGGAGAACGTGGCGACCTCCGCCAACCGCGACCAGCTCCTCGCCTTCGTCCTCGATCAGGTGAAGGATCCCGGTGGCTTCGTTCAGCTCGCGATGCGGTCGTACGCGCGACCCGAGGCGGAGGCGCTCGACGTCGTCGAGCTCAAGGACGGACGAGTCTTCGAGCGCTACTCCGGCCCGCAGATGCTCGGCGGCAAGAGCATCGGAAAAGTGCTCTCGTTCCGTGACGTCACGGCTCGGCTCCGCGCGGATCGGGAGATCGAGGAGAGCCTCTCGCTCCTCAAGGCGACGCTCGAGGCCACGACCGAAGGAATCCTGGTCGTGGACGAAAACGGCAAGATCGTGAACTTCAACCGCAAGTTCACGGAAATGTGGCGCATCCCGGAGTCAGTCCTCCAGTCGCGCGACGACAACAAGGCGCTCGCCTGGGTCCTCGACCAGGTCAAAGACCCGGAGAAGTTCATCAAGAAGGTCAAGGAGCTTTACGCGCAGCCGGACTCGAAGAGCTACGACTGGCTCGAGTTCAAAGACGGACGGATCTTCGAACGGTATTCGCAGCCTCAGAAGATCGGCGGGAAAACGGTCGGCCGGGTGTGGAGCTTCCGCGACGTCACCGACCGTCGCTTGATGGAAATGACCATGAAGCGGCAGGCGCGCACGTTCGACCACATCTTCGACGGCGTGATCGTGACCGACCTCGACGGCCGGATCGTCGACTGGAACCCCGGGGCGGCGCGGATGTTCGGCTATTCGAAGGAAGAGGCGGTCGGCAAGACGCCCGAGCTTCTTCACACCCCTTCGGAAAACGGCGATCGGACGTCGAGCATGCTTCGGGCGATGCGGCGCGAGGGGCGCTGGTCGGGGGAGATGCCATTCGTACGGAAGGACGGGTCGGAGGGCGTGGCCGAGACGCTCGTAGTCTCGCTCGGCGACGACTACGGCCGTCCGCTCGCCGCGATCTTCGTCAACCGGGACATCACCGAGCTGAAGCGCCTGCGCGAAAAGCGCTCTTGAGAACTATTCGGCCTTCCCGCTCCCCGGCTCGTACTTCCAGGCCGTCCGGCCGACCGCGCCCTCCGCAAAACGGGGGTCGACGTACTCCTCGAACTCGATCTTCCGATCGAGGACGCCCGTCTGGATCATGAGGTCTCGCACAATGTCGAAGTCGGGCTTGCGCGGCGAAAGACGCGTGTAGATGACGCGGTCGAGCGGCTCGGTCAGAGCGTGGCGCAGGAGCTCCGGAGGCTGGTTGTAATAGTAGCGCCCCACGAAGTCGGCGGCATGCTGGCGGTGGGAACGTCCCTCGTCGAGCCAGAGACCGGAGCGCGCGATTCCGTCCACGAGCACCTGGAGCGCCTGCGGCCGCCGGTCAATGACGTCCTGCCGCGCGACGACCACGCACGACATGTAGTCGGGCCAGTACTCGCGCGCGTGAAAGAGCACGCGTCCGAATCCGCCCAGCTCCGCCTGCGACGGGTAGGGCTCACCCATCGAGAACGCGTCGATCGCGTCGGCGGCGAGCGCGCCCGCCACGTCGGGGGGCGCCATCTCGACCATCTTCACCGAGCTCGCCGGGAGACGATGTTTCGCGAGCGCCTTGAACACGATGAGCCGCTCATCGGAGAAACGACTCGGAATCGCGATCACGTGGCCCGGAAGGTCCTCGACCGAGTGTATGGGGCCGTCCTTCTTCACGACGACGGCGCTTCCGTAGCGGTGGCCGAGGTAGATGATCTTGATCGGCGCGCCCTGTGAGCGCAGCGCGATCGCCATCGGCGCGACCATGAACCCCACTTGCATCCGGTCGGAGAGCAGGGCTTCCTTGATCTCGGGGAACCCCTGGAACATCCGGGGGATGAAGATGTTTCCGTCGAGCGAGTAGCGGGAGATGAAGTCGGTCACCGGACACGTCAGGTGACAGGTGACCGGGATATAGGCGACGTTCAGCTTCCGCTTTGCGAGCGGCACCCGGTCGTTCACCACGCTCGACCAGTCGACGTTCAGTGCGAAGTGCGCCGCCGTGAGGACCGTCGTCCAGACGGCGATGGCGAGGACGATGCGCCGGCCGCTACGGGACATTGAATCCCCACCGGACGGCGCGCAACCGCTCGATCTGCCCCACGAGGAGGTTCAACGCGAGGCCGATCAGGCCGATGAGAAGCATCGCGGCGATCACGAGGTCGTATCGCTTGCCCGCGTTCCGCGAGTCGATGACCAGGTAACCCAGCCCGGAATTCACCGCGATCATCTCCGCCGCGACCACAACGAGCCAGGCGACGCCGAGGGCGACGCGCAGCCCGGTCAGGACGCGGGGAAGCGCCGCCGGGAAGATCACGCGCGAAAAGAGCGCGGGAGCGGACAGGCCGAAGTTCCGGCCGGCGTTCAAGAACATCGACGGAACGTTGCGGACCCCGTTCATCGTTGCCACGACGATCGGGAAGAACGAAGCGAGGAAGATGAGAAAGATCGCGGCCGAGTTCGTCACGCCGAAGAGCACGATCGCGACCGGGATCCAGGCGAGCGGACTGATCGGGCGCAGGAGCTGGATCACGGGATTGATGGCGCGCGCCGCGCCCGAGTACCAGCCGAGCGCGATCCCGGCCGGGATGCCGAGGACGAGAGCGAGCGAGTAGCCGGCACCCACCCGGACGAGAGAGTCCCGGACGTAGGTTCCGAGCACGCCCTTGCTGGCGAGCTCGCCGAGCCCGCGCGCGACCGCGAGCGGCGACGGAAAGATGTCGGTGCGCGAGAGGACGACCGCCGCGTGCCACACCGCGACGAGGAAGCCTGCCGTGACGGCCGGGAGCAGGATCGCCTCCAGCGCGCGGGGCTTCTTCTCGAGCGGCGGCGCGTCGGCGGGCCGGGCCGGATCGAGTCTCGTCGCGTTCATATCCGGTGGGCGAGCCCGATCTCCTCGAGGATGCTGTCTCGCAGGGCGAGATAGCCGGGCGAGGAAAGATCGCGCGGGTGCGGCATGTCGACGTCGACCATGCGCCGGATCGAGCCGGGACGCGCCGAGAGCACGACGATGCGATCGGCGAGCTGGCAGGACTCTTCGATATCGTGGGTCACGAAGAGGATCGTCTTCTTCTCCGCCTCCCAGATGCGCAAGAGCTCGCTCCTCATGACGAGCCGGGTGATCGAGTCGAGCGCTCCGAACGGCTCATCGAGGTAGAGCACGTCGGGGTTCACGGCGAGCGCGCGGGCGACCTCGACGCGCTGCTTCATGCCGCCGGAAAGCTCCTGGGGATACGCGCTCTCGAAGCCTTCGAGGCCGACGAGCCGGACGTAGTGCGCGATTCGGGCCGCTTTTTCCTTCGGCGGAAGGCCGGAGATCCCGAACCCGATGTTCCCCTCGACCGTCAGCCAGGGAAAGACGCCTCGCTCCTGGAAGACGAAGATGCGGCGCGGGTCGGGCTCGCGGACCGGCAGACCGTCGATCGTCACCTCGCCGCTCGAGGCGGGGAGGAATCCGCCGACGATGTTCAGCAGCGTGGATTTGCCGCAGCCCGACGGCCCGAGGATGCAGACGAGCTCGCCGTCGCGGACGTCGAGGTCGATGTTCTCGAGCACCCGGATCTCGTGGCCGTTCGTGTGGAACGACTTCGAGAGTCCCTGGATGCGGACTTTGGTCCCCCCGGCAGGCATCATGGAACGACGGCGGCCCCGGCCGCGGCCTTCCGGTCAATGCGGGACTCGTCGGCTTCGAAAGCGGCCGTGTATCCCCAGGCGAGTGCTTTCGACCGCTCGAGGCTGCGCATCATCGCGTCGAGGGCGATTCCGATGACGCCGATCAAGACCATGCCGGCGACGACGAGGTCGTAGCGGTTGCCGGCGTTTCTGGCATCGATGATGAGGAAGCCGAGCCCCGAGCTGACTGCGATCATCTCGGCCGCGACGACGACGAGCCAGGCGATCCCGAGCGAGAGCCGGAGCCCGACGAGAAGCTGCGGCAGGATCGCCGGATAGATCACACGGCGCAGGAGCTCCGGCGCGCGGAGCCCGAAGTTCCTTCCCGCGTTGACGTGCACGAGCTCGACGCCCCGGACGGCGTTCATCGCCGTGAGCGTCAGCGGAAAGAGAGACGCGAGGAAGATGATGAAGACCGCCGAGATGTCTCCGACCCCGAACCAGAGAATGGCGAGCGGGATCCAGGCGAGCGGCGAGATCGGCCGCAGGATCTCGAGAAGAGGCGCCAGCGCCATGCCCCCGCGGCGATACCAGCCGAGCACGATTCCGAGCGGAATCCCGAGGAGGACCGCAGCCACGTAACCCCACGTCACTCGGAAGAGAGACGCGACGACGTGCTTGACGAGAAAGCCCTTCTGGGCAAGCTCTGCGATCGCAAGGACCACCGCGAGGGGGCGCGGCAGGAGCTGGGACGGGCCTCCGGCGGCGCGCAACGCGACGTCCCAGAGCAACACGAGAACGGCGATTCCGGAGAGCGGGAGAAGGGCGCGTGCGAGGGTGCGCGTCGCGCGCGCGCGGCGGCCGCGGGGGTGCGACGAATCGGTTGCGACCGGGCGCGCCAAAGCCGCGGAAGTCTAGCAAACCGATGGGGTCAGGCGTGTATTTTGGCCTTGATCGACAGCACTGCCAACCAAAGCCGATCCCGGCTGCGCCGAACTACCAAAATACACGCCTGACCCTGAGTGGCCTCGACTTGGCGACGCCGGCAGGATGTTCCGGCCGCGACCGAAGGTCTCATCAAGGTCCCCAACCGAAGACGTGCGACGCCGGGCCGCGGACGGTCGAACTTATCGCGCCGAGAAGAATCGTAGCGTCGTCCGAAGGGGCTCTCCGTCCGAGTCGACGCGGTCGAACGACTCTCGCTCCGTTCGGGCTCAGTGACGGAGGAAATGGCGGGAGGAGTGTGGAAGTCGTACTGGGTACGACAGCAAATGTCGGACGACGAACGATTCCTTTGTTTTTTTGAAAGTGGATAATTGAGAGACACCAGTGGCGGCGCTGTCACCCTCCCACCCGAAACAGGTGGGAGGGTCACAATGCCGAACAAGATGAGAACAGAACTCGCGGCCGAGAACGAGTCGTTGAGGGCGCGTGTGGCCCAGCTCGAGCGGACTGTGGCCGAGTCGCTTCAAGACACCGACGAACACCAGCGGATCGATCACGCGCTGCGAGCATCCGAGGTGCGGTACCGAAGGCTCTTCGAGACGGCGAAGGACGGCATACTGATTCTGGACGCGGACACCGGCAGAATTACCGATGTCAATCCTTTCGTGGAAGTCTTGCTGGGTTATTCCCATGCCGAGCTGGTCGGCAAGATGCTGTGGGAAATCGGACCGTTCAAAGACGTCGCGGCCAGCCGGAGCGCTTTCCGGGAGTTGCAGAGGAACGAATACATCCGTTACGAGGATCTGCCGCTCGAAACCAAGGATAACGAGCGGCGGAACGTGGAGTTCGTCAGCAACCTCTACCTCGTCGAGGGCGAGCGAGTCATCCAGTGCAACATCCGTGACGTAACGGTTCGGAAGCAGGCGGAAGAGATCACACGGCGCGACACCGAGGAGCTCGTCGATCGCGTGAAGGAATTGCGCCGCCGTGACAGCGACATGCAGGTACTCAACCGGATGACAGAGCTCCTTCAGATGTGCTCGACGCAGGAGGAAATCTACAGGGTGATCGCGCTGATGGCGGATGAGCTCTTCCCCGGCATGAACGGCTTCCTCGCGATCATGGGTGGCGGAGAGCGTCTCGAGACGGTCGCGCGCTGGGGCGCCGAGCCTCCTCCAGAAGCCGTGTTCGCGTTGGAGGACTGCTGGGCGATGCGGCGCGGGAAGCCCCATGAAGTATTGGATCCGCGGGGGAGTCTGCTCTGCCGCCACTTCGTCCTTCGACCGGATACGGGCTATCTGTGCGTGCCCTTGACGGTACAGGGTGAAACGCTGGGAGTGTTGTCCCTGATCGGACTGTCAAAGGGAAAGGGAGAAACCCCGCTTGCCGTGACGGTGGGTGAGGACATCAAGCTGTCTCTGTTCAACCTGAGACTGCGGGAGAGGCTGCGCGAGCAAGCCACTCGGGATCCGCTCACGGGGCTGTACAACCGGCGTTACCTGGAAGAGAGTCTGGCGCGCGAGCTCCATCGAACGAGTCGCGAAGGCATCCCGCTGTGCGTCGCGATGCTGGACCTGGATTACTTGAAGCAGTTCAACGACACCTTCGGGCACGAAGCCGGAGATCGGGTATTGGGCGAGCTGGGCCGCGTGCTCCGCGAGAAGCTGCGCAAGAGCGATATTTCCTGCCGCTTCGGCGGCGAGGAGTTCGTGTTGGTTCTGCCTGGTTCGACTCTTGCGGACGCCCGGCAGCGCGTGGAGCAGATCCGGTTGTTCGTCAAAGGGCTGCAGGTTCGGCACGACGATCAGATTCTCGACAGACTGACTGTTTCGGGCGGAGTCGCGGCGTCACCGGAACATGGCTCGACGGGTCCGGAGTTGTTACGCGCGGCGGACGAGGCCCTTTACGCGGCGAAAGAGGCCGGGCGCGACCGGATCCTCGCTTTCGAGGCGAAGCAGCAGTCGGCCTGAAGAGGTCGTGGCGGAGGAGAAAAGATGAGGGCCAGCTCGACGCCGGCGCTTGTGTCGCGCTTCTGGCTTCGGCAGAAGGCGCTCGGTGCGAACCTTCGGTGTGCGATTGAGTGGCGGAGGAGGAGAGATTCGAACTCCCGGTACCTTTCGGTACAGCGGTTTTCAAGACCGCCGCCTTAAACCGCTCGGCCACTCCTCCGGAGGAACGAGTGTAACAGCCAAGAGATTGGACAAAGAATTCGGTGTCGGCTACGCTAGCGCAAGCATTAGCAAAGCAATCCAACTATCCGGCATCGCCGGATCCTCTCGGGGGGGTCGGCGACGGCACATCTCCCGGGGGGCGCTGACTCTGCTCGGAAGCGTCGTAATCGCGTCCTCTCTCCGTGCGGATAACGACTTCCGTCAGTGTGCGAACAACGAGACGACCGGTCCGGTGACTGGTCTCGGCAACTGCCATTGGATCGGGTCGATTCTTCAGTCGGGCAACTCTCTCTACGCGGAAGGCATGTCCGTTACGCAACAGGGGGTTTTTACGGGCATCGCCGCAACCGCGGGTAACACTCACACTCTGACCTTCGAAGTCGATTTCACCAAGGGCGGCGAGCATGGTTACGACTGGCTGACGTCTTACGCGCAGGCCGTCGCCGCAGCTGCGAACGCCGGGATCACGCTGACGCTGAATCCCTGCGGTCCCGAGCTGCCGGCAAGCCTCGGCGGCACCTGCAACTCGCTTCGCAGCGGGACGAATACCTTCGCGGTCACGGTTCCTGACGATCCATTCGTCAGCAGCGACGGATCCACGCAGTCCCGGATCAATGCGTACGAGGCGGTGTTCGGTGATCGGGTGTTCACGATGTACGGAGACGCGCCGATATCCGCGGCATCTCTGACGATGACTCACAGCGTTCCGGACCTCGGCGATACGGGTGATTCGCAGGTCTTCTACACCCTCTCCTGGACTTCGACTTCGACGTCGATCCTGGTCGAGATGGCGGGCCATCTCGCCAAAGGCGGCACGGATCCAGATGGGTGGGGGCCGGGTCAGGGGGTGAGCACGATCCAGGGAGGCCCGTCCCACTTCAGCCTGCGGCAATTGGACGGCGCCTCCACGGGCGGTCAGGACAACTCGATCAACTCCGGCGGCGTCGTTCCAGCGCAGACTGCGACGCCGACTTCCACCCCGACACTCACAGTCACGCCGACTCCGACCGTGACGGACACGCCTCTGACTCCTCCCGTCGAGACTTCTACACCGACACCCCCGGCGGCTTCTCCGACCGTTTCCCCGACGCAAACGCCGAGCTTTGCCACCGCGACGCCGACCGTGAGCGGGGTCACGCCAACGATGACTCCCGTCCCGGGAGTCACGACAGCTACGGCCACTCCCGTCCCAGGAGTCCCGACTGCAACGGCCACCCCGGCGGTCCTGTCGGGTGAAATCCCGACCCTTTCCACCGGCATGCTCGCTCTCCTCGCAGTCGCACTGGTCGGTGTGGGACTCTTGCTGGTTCGCCGCCCTTAGCGGAGTACGGCGGGAACTTTCATCGGGTTGGACCGCTCATTCGATTCTCCGGGTTTCGCGCGACCTTGGAAGGGAAGCCGCCTCAAGACGCCCGCTCCCGTAGCAGGCAAAACCCGGGGAACACGAGCCGGGTCTGCTCCGAAGACCTGGCAGCTGCGCCCCTTCATCGCCCAGCTCACGCCGTCCGTTTCTCCTGGAGCTTCCGCGCGATTTTCGTCGCGAGCGTTCTCGGTGAGAGGCGCGCCCCCACCGCAAGGATCTTGTTCGCGGCGCCCGGCACGACGACGCGCTTGCCGCGCCTCGCTCCCTCCCAGCCCGCTCGCGCCACGGTCGCGGCGTCGAGGACGAGCGGCCCGCGGAAGAGCGGGGTGCCCGCCAGCCCCGCCTTTGCCTGAAACTCGGTCAGGGTCGGTCCCGGGCAGAGCGCGGTCGCCGTCACGCCCGTTCCGGAGAGCTCCTCGGCGAGCGCCTGGGTGAACGAGAGCACGTAAGCCTTGGTCGCGTAGTAGACCGCCATGAGCGGTCCCGGCTGAAACGCCGCCGTCGAGGCCAGGTTCAGAATCCGGCCGCGGCGACGCTCGACCATGCGCTCGACGCAAAGCTTCGTCAGCTCGGTCAGCGCGAGGACGTTGACGAGGATCGTCTCGCGCTCCTGCTCGAGCGGCGTCTCCCAGAAGAAGCCGTGGACGCCGAGGCCGGCCGCGTTGACGAGCACTTCGACGGGCCCGCGCTTTTCCGCGGCGGCGACGATGCGCGCCGGCGCCCCCGGCTCGGAGACGTCGCCGGAGACGATCTCGGCGACGACTCCGAAGCGCGACGAGATCTCGCCGGCGAGCTCTTCCAGCCGCTCTCGGCGTCGCGCGACGAGGACGACGTCGCGACGCTCCTTTGCGGCCAGGATCGCGAGCTCCCGACCGATGCCGCTCGATGCGCCGGTGACGAGGGTTGTTCCGGGCACCGATTATTAGCGCGAGCTGTTGAGGTTGCCGAGAGGCGATGCCTTCGTTTGAACTCTCTCAGCCGCCGGTCCCGCAGGGACCGCCGCGGCGCGAGCCAGCCTGCGGGGCTTTACGACGTACGTCCACGCGTTCGCGACCTCCGCTTTCCACCAGCGCAACAAGCCGTGCATGAGCATCACGACGTTCGCGCTCCTCACCGAGAAGCCGACGAGGCCGGGACGCCGTCCGGCGTTGTGGTTGCCGTAGATGCCGAGCGCCTTCTTCCGCTTCGCGATCGCAGTCAATCGACGGTTGTAGAAGCGGATCGGGATGTAACCCATCTTCGCCCCGTCCTGGTAGAACGGAGGCACCCCGAGCCGGTCCGCGCTCCAGCGGTAGATGGGCATCACCGCCGCGAAATAGTAGAGGGACGTGTCGAGGAGAAACGCGGTCGTCATCGTGTCGTAATCGCCCATGACGTAGTACTTGTCGCGGTAGATCGACTCGTAGAAGTAGTGGAAATAGCGCGAGTACTTCCGGTTGTGGTCCTCGTACGCCTTCGCCATTTCCTCCGCGGCCTCGCCGCGGAGCGCGCGCTTCATGAGCTCGACGCGGGAGTGGACCGAGAACGCCATCTGATCGAGCCCCGGTGAATAGAACGGGTCGAGGAAACCGCCGGCGTCGCCGACGCAGGTCCATCCCGGTCCGATGTACCGGTCGACGAAGTAGGGAAGGTGGCCGTAGGAACGCACGTCCTCTGCGATCGGCTCGGCGTGCTCGAGGAGCTCGCGGGTCAACGGGTTCGAACCCAAGAACCGCGTCAGCCTTTCGAGCGGCGTGTTTCCCTCGGGAGTCAGAAGCCGCTTGTCCCACACGAGCCCGACGCTCGTCTCGCCTCCCTGGAGCGGTATCAGCCAGATCCAGTACCCCCAGCCGGTGAAGTGGTTCGTGGCCAGCCGTCGCGACGCCAGCACGCTTCGGGCGTAGGGATCCGCCGGATCCGTGCCGGCGACTTCGACGCCGTCGAGGTCTCTCACGCCGCGATAGCGCACCCAGATGGCCGAGGTCGGGTGCGATTCGATCGGCGTGACGCCGCCCCGGCGCCGCGCGAGCATCGCGTGACGGCCGGTCGCGTCGACGAGCCACCGGCAGCGGACAGTCGCACGCGAGCCGTCGGACCTCTCGATCGAAACCGTGTTGCCCGCCTCGCCGTCGAGCTCGAAACCGGTCACCCGGGCGGGCCGCCAGACGTCCGCGCCTTCCTGCGCGGCGACCACGATCAAGCGCTCGTCGAGCTTCGCGCGGTCGAGCTGAAAGGACGGCACCCGCGCGAGCTGCGTGGGGCCGGTCTCCGACGCCTCGCGCACGCTCTTCACCGCGTCATTGTGGAACCAGAACCGGAAGGCCTGTTTCGGAAGCTGCTCGCGCGAGAGGTAGTCGTACTGCTTCAGGACGCGCGTCAGAAAGTAGGCCGAAACTTCCACGGTCGACTCACCGACCTTCCAGTCGAATCGATCGGACTTTTCGACGACGAGCACGCGGGCTTCCGGCACCCGCCGGCGCAGCAGAATCGCGGTCGACGCCCCGGCGACGGCGCCTCCGACGATCACGACGTCGTAGTCGTGCTTGCGGGCGGCCTCCATGTTGGAAGTCTACGGCATGGTCAGGCCGCGTTCCTCGTCGACGACGACGGTGCGATCGACGGTCGGGACGGGTCCGAGATCCTGCGCTTTCCCGGAGGGCCAGCGCACGGTCAGGCCGTCGAGCCGAGTCGCCGCTCCGAGACCCACGTGGACGATCGGGCTCCCGGTCGAGAGGTATCCGCTCGCGTTTCCGTTCTCGAGAACGATCTTCCGTCCGCCGGGAAGCGTCGCGACGATCCGCGCGCCGATCCCCTGCGAGTTGTCCGTACCGGCCGCGCCCGCGAGCCGCACTCGGAGGAAGTGCTCGTCCTCGCCGCGCGAGCCCACGAAGATCGCTTCCGGCGCCTGCACCGACCGGACGTAGAGGTCGAGCGCGCCGTCGCCGTTCGCGTCGAAGGCCACCACGGCGCGTCCGTTCGTCTCGAGATCGAGCCCATCCAGGAACGCGCGGTCCACGAAGAGGGGCTCGTCGGCTCCCGAAGCGGAGTGTCGATTGTGGAAGTATCGATCGCGCTCGATTCCGGCGATTCCCGCGCCCTTCCGGTCGAACGTGCGCTTGAGAGCAACGTAGTCGTTCCAGTACGCGAGGGTCTCCCACCAGAACTCGAGCTCGCGGTCGTGATCGCGGCCGTCGCCCCACATGCCGTTCGTCGCATAGAGGTCGAGCCAGCCGTCGTCGTCCAGGTCCGCCGCCACGACGCTCCAGTTCCACCCCGCCTTGCGCGCGCCGGAGACGCGGGTCGCGTCCTCGAACGAGCCGTTCCCCCGCTGGAGGAACAGGGAGTTTCCGCGCGTCATCTTTTCCATCCACGACACCGCGGTCGACAGGAAGAGGCGCCCCGGGAACGGAATCGGGAGACCCGGATACTCGTGCAGGAAAAACCACTGGGTGAAGCAGCCGGTCGTGTAGAGGTCGAGGCGGCCGTCGCCGTCGAAGTCGCCCCATGCGCCGGACATCCCGTACGCGCGATCGGCGACGCCCGCGCGGCCGGTCACGTCGTCGAACCGGCGGCCGCCCTCGTTGCGGTAGAGGTTCTTCAGGCCGAAGTCGTTCGTCACGACGAGGTCCGGGCGCCCGTCGCCGTCGGAGTCGCCGAACAGCGACGAGAGCGACCAGCGCCTCGGACTGGAGACGCCCCACTCCGCCGACGCGTCGCGGAAGCGGCCGTGGCCATCGTTGACGAAGAGAAGGTTGCGGCCGCCGTCCTCGGCGTCATAGGGCGGGTCGGGCATCTGCCGGTAATAGTCGCCGGTCACGCACACGAAGAGGTCGAGGTCGCCGTCGCCGTCGACGTCGGAAAACGCGGCCGACCGCGCGTTCGAGGGCGCGCGGATGCCGGACTCCGCCGTGATCTCCGCGAACCGGCCGCCGCCGACGTTTCGGAAAAGGCGCGCGGGACCAAACGAGTTGGTCACGAAGAGGTCGGGACGTCCGTCGCCGTCCACGTCAGCCGCCGCGACGCCGGTCGCGGCGATTCCGGTGTCCGCCGAGGTGGCGAGACCGGCGGCTTCCGTCACGTCGGTAAAGCAGCCCGAGCCGTCGTTCTCGTAGAGGATCGAGCGCACGCCGTCGCCGGCGAAGAGATCCTCGTCGCCGTCGCCGTCGAAGTCGGCGACCGCGACGCCCGAGCCCGGCCAGATGCCCGCGATCAGTCGGTTCGTCCCGGGCTGCGGCGGGTCCCGTCGGACGGCGCCGAGCCCCGACTCAACTGTGGCGTTTCGAAACCGGGGACGCCGCTCGATTCGCTCGGCGATGACTCGCGTCAGCCGGGCCGTCGGCGGAGACCCGGTCGTCACAGTCGCGGCGGCGGAGCGCTCGACGCGGGCGCCGTCGGCCTGGAAGCCGCCGACGGTGAAGAACACGATGCCGCTGGTCGTGTCACGTGACTTGCCGATTTCGTGCGTCGGCCGACGGACCTCGTACGAAACGAACGCGATGCGGTCGAGTCCCGACCAGGCCCATTGCCGCAGCATCGCGATGCCTTCCGGATCGCCCGGGCCGGGATCGCGCTGCTTCAGCGCCCGCCGGGTCGTCTCGACGGCATCGCGCCACTCCTCGAGCCGGTGCATCCATGGAACGAACTCCGCGCGGAGGCGTGGGAGATACGCGTTGCGGTAGAGCCAGACGCCGCCGAGCGCGAGGACGAGGAAGGTGAGGGCGAGGGCTGGGAGGGTTCTGCGCTTCAACCGCGGGGATATTAGCTCGCCGAACCGAACTCCTAGATCGCGAAGACCCGAAACTGCCTTTCGATGTACGCCAGATCGGACGCGACGAGCAGCGCGCCGAGGACGAGCACGTAGTCCGCCGCGAGGTGCGGCGACACCGTGGCGCCCCACGAGAGGTCGGGAGATCGCCGAAAAGCGTAGAGGAGGCAGGCGAGCGCCGCCGCGCCCAGAGCGGAGGCAATCACCACCGGGCCGAGTCGATCGTGGTAGTCCTTGACGAATTTCCCGACGCCGGCCACCGCGACCAGAACGCCGACATACAGAAGCGTTTTGAGCTCGGACCGGATCGGAACGAGCTCGCCGCGCGCCACACGGAGGAGCGGCGTCGCGCGGGCGTCGGTCAGGATGCCCCGATCGCGCAGACGATGGCGGCTTCGACTTCGGGGTTGACGGCGGAAGTCTAGCTTCTCGAGGAACGAACGGGGGTTTGTTCCTTGAGAGCAGTCTCGTAACATGCACGATGACAGCCCGTCACCGGAGAGGTGGGTGAGTGGCTGAAACCAGCGGTTTGCTAAACCGCCGTAGGGCTAATAACCCTACCGCCGGTTCGAATCCGGCCCTCTCCGCCAGTTGATCGCCGTTGGCGCTTCGAGCCGCGCACCGCCGCGATCGTCGGCGCCGCTGGCCTTTGCCTCCTAGACACCCAGCGCTTTGGCCGCTCGTTCGTAGTCGGCCGGCCGGACCCAGATGACGAGGCCGTACTTGCCGCCGCCGACCGTCGCCGCCGCCGAGGTCACGTTGACGTTGGCGTCAGCGAGCTTTGCGCTCGCGTCCGCCACGGCCCCGGGACGATCGTCACCCTGAACCAAGAATGCCTTCTTGGATTCGGAAAGTTTGATTCCCGCTTTTTCGGCGGCCTTCTTGAGTGCCCCCGCGTTTTCCGGGACGAGGTCGAGCTGAGCCTTCCCGTTTCCGCTCGGGAATCCGAGATACGCGAGGAGATTGACCTTGCTCTCCTTCAACACCGAAAGCACTTTCCTTCCTTCTCCCGGGCGATCCGGGACAGTTACGTAGTAGTAGTCGATACGCCGCGTCTTGTCAGCCATCACACACCTCCTCGTTGCTCGACCGAGAGCATACGTCCGCACGGCGGTAGAGACGTGGAAAACTGAAAATGGCCGCGGCCTCGGGTGTGCGACGAGCCTCAGCCGTACAATTCCCGCCTCCATGCCTCTGGCCCCCGGAACCCGTCTCGGGCCCCACGAGATCCTCGAGCCTCTCGGCGCCGGCGGCATGGGCGAGGTCTACCGCGCCAGGGACACCCGGCTGGACCGCATCGTCGCGTTGAAGGTCCTCCCGGCTCATCTCGCGGACAACGAGGAGCTGCGGCAACGCCTCGACCGCGAAGCAAGGACGATCTCGCAGCTCTCCCACCCGCACATCTGCGCGCTGTATGACGTCGGGCACCAGGACGGAATCGACTACCTCGTCATGGAGTATCTCGAGGGCGAGACGCTCTCCGACCGACTGGCGAAGAGCGCTCTTCCGACCGAACAGGTGCTCCGCTACGGGATCGAGATCGCCGACGCTCTCGACAAGGCCCACCGGCAGGGGATCGTCCACCGCGACTTGAAGCCCGGCAACGTCATGATCACGAGGTCGGGCGTCAAGCTGCTCGACTTCGGGCTCGCGAAGCTTCGGGCTCGCGATCCCACCGGCATGTTTTCCTCGGTTTCCGTTCTTCCAACGCGGACCGACGCGAGTCTCACGGCGCAGGGAGCGATCCTTGGCACCTTCCAGTACATGGCGCCCGAGCAGCTCGAGGGGAAAGACGCCGACGCGCGCACCGACATCTTCGCCTTCGGCGCGGTCCTCTTCGAGATGGCGACGGGGAGGAAGGCGTTTTCGGGAAAGAGCCAGGCGTCTTTGATCTCGTCGATCATGGGGACGGAACCGCCGCCGGTGTCCACGGTCGCGCCGATGACGCCGCCGGCGTTCGACCGGATCGTGCGCAAGTGCATCGCGAAGGATCCCGAAGACCGGTGGCAGAGTGCCGCGGACCTGGGAAGCGAGCTGAAATGGATTTCCGAGAGCTCGCAAGCTGCCCCCCCACTACCCTTGATTTCCCGCGCGAGGAGCCGCGGCCGGCTCTTTTTGTGGATGGCTCTGGCGGTTGCGACGGCCGCTCTGGCTTTCACGGTGCTCCGCCGGGAGCCGACCGCCACTCCTCGGAAGATCCGCTTCACGATTCCGCTGCCGGAAGGCAACACTTTCGGTTCGTTCGCTCAGGCGGGAGCGGTGGCCGTATCGCCCGATGGGAGACGCCTCGCGTTCACCGCAGTACCCCCGGGAGGTCGGAGCGCCCTCTGGATTCACGATCTCGATGCGCTCACTCCCAGAGTCCTTCCGGGGACCGATGGCGCCGCACTTCCTTTCTGGTCGCCCGATTCACGGTTCATCGGCTACTTCGCGGGAGGGAAGATGAAGCGGGTCGACGTTTCGGGGGGTGTCTCGCAGACGCTGTGCGATGCACCCTACGCGTACGGCGGCACGTGGAGCTCTGATGGGGTAATCCTCTTCAGTCCGGATTCGAGTCAATCTCTCATGCGAGTCGCCGCCTCGGGTGGCGCGCCGACTTCTGAGACGACGCTCGTGTCCGGAGAGATCGGCCACTACTGGCCGTCGTTCCTGCCGGACGGCCGGCATTATCTGCTCCTCGTCGAAAGCGAGAAAGCCCCCTCGACGGAGATCCACGTCGGAACACTCGGGAAGACGGAAAAGAGGCGCCTAACCGCCGCCGAGTCGGGTGCGCTCTACGCGCCACCAGGGTATCTCCTCTTCGTACGGGAAGGCGCGCTCACCGCCCTGACCTTCGACGCCCGAAGTTTGCAGCTGACGGGGGAGCCAATACCGATCGCGGAGCGCGTTGGACGAATGGGCGGCGCGGGACCGACCCGGTATGGGCCGTTCTCGGCTTCGAGCAACGGCGTGCTCGCCTACGGCGCGGTCGCGATGGTGAGCTCGCAGCTCGTCTGGTTCGACCGCCGCGGTCAGGTTCTCGGGACCAGTCCCCCTGGTGACTATGCGGATCCCGAACTCTCCCCCGATGGCAAGCGAGTGGCGGTTTGTCGGGACGACCCCCGGACGGGGACTCCGGACATCTGGATCATGGAGATTTCGCGCGATATGCAATCGCGCCTCACGTTTCACCCCCGGTGGGAGGTCTATCCGGTCTGGTCGCCCGACGGGAGCCGTATTGCCTTCGCCTGGGACAAGGAGGGGCACACCGACATCTATCTGAAGGCGGCCAGCGGTGGTGTCGAGGAGTTACTCCTCAAAGAGCGACGCGCGACGTACCCGCTGGACTGGTCTCGAGACGGGCGGCTCCTTCTTTTCTCCGCTCTGGATCCGAAGACGGGCAGTGACTTGTGGCTGCTGCACCTCGAAGGTCCGAGAACCTCGAAGCCTCTGCTACAGACTCCCTTCAATGAGGGCGAAGCGCGAATTTCGCCCGATGGACGGTTTTTCGCGTACACGTCCGACGAATCCGGTAGGCCCGAGGTGTACGTCCGGCCGCTGGCTTCGATGGCTGGGCAGTGGCAGGTCTCGACACAGGGAGGCACCAAGCCGGAATGGCGGCGGGACGGGAAGGAACTCTTTTATCTCGCCGAAGACAGAAGACTGATGTCGCTCGAGCTGACGGACGGCTCGGGTTTCGACAGATCCGCTCCGCGCCCCCTCTTCCAGACGCGGGCACCCCGCGTCGATTTTCCGGGTTTCCACAGTCTGTACGCGGTCACTCCGGATGGACAACGCTTTTTGGCGGTCACCGAGCCGGAAGGCCGCTCTTCACCGCCGATCACCGTCGTCCTCGATTGGGCCGTCGAGCTCAAACGATGAGCATCGTCGCCGGAGCGCGCCTCGGACCCTACGAGATCCTGGCTCCTCTGGGTGCGGGTGGGATGGGCGAGGTCTACCGGGCGCGGGACACGAGACTCGATCGCACGGTCGCTGTGAAGGTGCTGCCGGCGCATTTGTCTTCTTCGGCCGAGTCGCGGCAGCGGTTCGAGCGAGAAGCAAAGACGATTTCGCAGCTCTCGCACCCGCACATCTGCGCGCTCTACGACGTGGGCAACCAGGACGGGGTGGAGTTCCTTGTCATGGAGTATCTGGAAGGCGAGACGCTGTCGGACCGGCTGCTGAAAGGTCCGCTCGCGTTCGACCAGGTGCTGCGCTACGGAATCGAGATCGCGGACGCGCTGGACAAGGCGCACCGGCAGGGGATCGTGCACCGGGACCTGAAGCCGGGAAACGTGATGATCACGAAGTCAGGAGTCAAGCTTCTCGACTTCGGGCTGGCGAAGGCGATCGCGCCGGCGGGGCGAACTTCGGGAGCGTCCCTGACGGCTCTGCCGACCCAGGCGGGGACGGACTTGACGGCAGAGGGGACGATCCTGGGGACGTTCCAGTACATGGCTCCCGAGCAGCTGGAGGGAAAGGAAGCGGACGCGCGGACGGACATCTTCGCGTTCGGGGCAGTTCTCTATGAGATGGCGACGGGAAGGAAGGCGTTTTCAGGCAAGAGCCAGGCTTCGTTGATCTCGTCGATCATGGGGGTTGAGCCGCCGCCGGTGTCGACAGTTGCGCCGATGACACCGCCGGCGTTCGACAGAGTGGTGCGCACCTGTCTGGCCAAGGACCCCGAGGACCGGTGGCAAACCGCGCACGACGTGATGCTGGAGTTGAAGTGGGTGGCCGAGGGCGGCTCGGCCGCCGGATTGCCAGCACCCGTCGTCGCGCGGCGGCGAAGCCGGGAGCGGCTTGCATGGATCGTCGCCGGGATCCTCGCCGCGTCGACCGTCGCGCTGGGGATACTCGAGCTGCGCCGTCCTCGTTCCGCGTTTCCCGTCGTCCGCTCCAACGTGCTGCCGCCGGGCAAAACGGCGTTCAGCTTTGTCAGTGGCGGCGCCGGGCCGGTCAAGATCTCGCCGGACGGCCGGCAACTCGCCTTCGTCGCGTCGGAGTCCGGCGGCAAGAGGCAGTTGTGGATTCGTCCGCTCGATTCGTTGGTCGCGAGACCGCTGCCCGCGACGGAGGGCGCGACCTATCCGTTCTGGTCTCCGGACGGCCGCTTCGTGGGCTTCTTTGCCGACGGGAAGTTGAAGAGGATGGAGGTTTCGGGGGGTCCCGCTCTGACGCTCTGCGACGCTCCCGACCCCCGGGGTGGAAGCTGGAACCGGGACGGAATCATCCTCTTCGAGCCGCAGTTCCGGGAGCCGCTATATCGCGTGACCGCGGCCGGAGGAAAGCCGGTGCCGGTGACCAGTTTCGACGCCTCACGGCGTGAGACGACGCACCGGTGGCCGTTCTTTCTTCCGGACGGCCGTCACTTCCTCTATCTTTCGGGAAGCCACTCGACCGGCGCGGAGAGCGAGCTCGACGCGATCTTCGTGGGATCCCTCGACGGAGAGAAACCGAAGCTCCTCGTCAACGCGCGCTCCAACGCCGCCTACGCCGCGGGCCATCTGCTCTTCGTTCGTCAGAAGACCCTGCTGGCGCAGCCGTTCGATCCAAAGCGCGGGAAACTCAACGGCGAGGCGTTTCCGATCGCCGAGAACGTCCAGGATGACTCCGGCTTTTTCAACGCGGTCTTCTCGGTCTCGGAACAGGGCACTCTCGCGTACCAGGAAGCGGGCGGCACGACGGGACTGTCGGAGCTCGCCTGGGTCGACCGCTCGGGAAAGAAGATCGACGTGCTGGGTGACCCCGCCGACTACTTCGAGCCGAGAATCTCGCCCGACGGCCGTCGCGTCGCGGTGGGAGTCGGCGATCCCGGCGACATCTGGATCTATGACGTCGCCCGGCGCATCCGGACCCGCCTGACGTTCGCGGCCGCCGACGACTTCTCGTCCGTCTGGTCGCCGGACGGGACGCGCGTCGCGTTCTCATCGGTGCGATCGGGTGCCGGGGACTTGTATGCGAAGGTCGCATCCGGGACAGGAGCCGACGAGCTCCTCTCGAGCTCGAAGGTCTTCAAGGTTCCCAACAGCTGGTCGCCCGACGGACGGTACCTCGCCTACTTTCAGGGCGCGCCCGGCTCGAAGGCGGATCTCTGGCTGCTCTCCATTTCGGACCGCAAGGCGTCGCCTCTTCTCCAGACCGAGTTCGACGAGGTGGCGGCGGCCTTTTCTCCGGACGGTCGTTGGCTGGCCTACGCCTCGAACGAGTCGGGGCGGAACGAGATTTACGTGCAGCCCTTTCCCGGGCCCGGGGGAAAGTGGCAGGTCTCGACGGCGGGCGGCCTCCATCCCCGGTGGCGCCGCGATGGAAAGGAACTCTTCTACATCACCTCCGACGGAAAGGTCATGGCCGTGGAGGTCCGAGCCGGCGCCGCCTTCGAGTCAGGGACACCGCAGGCTCTCTTCGCCACCTCTCTCAAGAACGCTCCCGGGCCGCCGTCGTACGACGCCAGCGCCGACGGCCAGCGGTTCCTGCTGAACCGGCCGATCGGCGAGGAGTCGTCGCCTCCCATTACGCTGGTCCAGAATTGGACGGCGTTCTTGAATCGTTAGGGGAGGGCTACAGGTACCTCTCCCGCAGGATGGCCATGTGATGCGCGACGTGGCCGGCGGTGATGAAGGCCAGGGCTCTCACGGTGAACGGGTTGTCACTGGCAATTCCCTTTCTCATCCACGCGTCCGCCGGAAGGTGGCCGAA
>DASYUL010000014.1:0-64582 GCA_036001245.1 Thermoanaerobaculia bacterium | reverse complement strand
TTCTGGGAGGAGCCTCCGCCTTACCCCACGCCGCCGGCCGAGGAGTTTCCGGAGGAAGGCGAGGAGGAACCGCGGCAGCCGGGATAAACCCAGGCTCCACGTTCCAGGTTCGAGACTCCAGGTCTCCGTTTGATAAATTGGGCGGTTCGATGAAGCGCATTCCACGCCCCGCTCCGGTGATCCGCATCCTCGGTGCGCGGACCCACAACCTGAAGAACATCTCGGTCTCGATCCCGCTCGCCCGGCTCACCGTCGTCACCGGCGTCTCCGGTTCCGGAAAGTCGTCGCTCGCCTTCGACACGCTCTACGCCGAAGGACAGAGGCGGTACGCCGAGTCCCTCTCGACCTACGCGCGCCAGTTCCTCGAGAGGCTGGACCGTCCGGACGTCGACTCGATCGAGCCGGTGCCGCCGGCGATCGCCCTCGAACAGAAAAACGGCGTCCGCAACGCGCGGTCGACCGTCGGGACCCAGACGGAGATCTATGACTCGCTGCGGCTCCTCTTCGCGCACGGTGGGACGACCTTCTGTCCCGACTGCGGGCTTGCGGCGGTGCCGGGAGGGGTCGATCGCGCGGTCGCGAAGCTCGCCGCCTCCGAGGAGGGATCACGTGTCGTGCTCGCCGCTCCACTCCAGTGGCGCGGCAACGGCCGTCCGGAAAGAGGAAGGGCGCTCCGCAAGCGCGAGCGCGAGGAGGCTCTGCGGGTCGCGGAGCTGAAGCGCGCCGGTTTCTTCCGGGCGCTCGCGCCCGACGGTGAAACCGTGGAGATCCCGGATGACCCGGCAGACGTCCCGGCGCTCCTGGACGGGGAGGGCCGGCTCGCGGTGGTCGTCGGACGGTTCGTCGTCGCAGAGGAGTCCCGACCTGAGATCGCCGCGGCCGTCGAGGCGGCGTTCGCGATGTCCGGCTGTCTTTCGGCGCGCACGGACCACGGGTCGCGCACGTTCCGCCGCGGGCTGCACTGCCCGGGCTGTGGCTGCGACTTCCGGGACCCGACTCCTCCGCTCTTCGCGTTCAACTCGCCGCTCGGCGCGTGCTCGACGTGCCAGGGTTTCGGGCGGGTCATCGGCGTCGATCTCGAGAAGGTCATCCCGGACCCCGGACTTCGTCTCGATGAGCGCCCGGTCGCCGCGTGGAACACGCCGGCCTACGAGTCCGCCTACGACGATCTCTTCCGCGCCTGCCGGCGATTTTCCGTCCGCACCGACGTTCCCGTCGAGCGGCTCACGGCGCACGAGCGCGAGGTCCTGATCCGGGGCCGCGGGGAGTTCTACGGGATCACGGGATTCTTCGAGTGGCTCGAGACAAAGCGGTACAAGATCCACGTCCGGGTGCTGCTGGCGCGCTACCGCGCGTACCGGCTCTGCCCCGACTGTCGCGGTGCACGCCTGGGAGCGTCTTCTCTCTGCGTGCGCTTCCGCGATCGGACGATCGCGGAGCTCGCCGACCTCTCGCTCCGGGACCTGAAGACGTGGTTCGACGACCTTCAGCTCTCGCCGGAGGAGCAGGAGCGTCTCGGGTCGGTCGTCGCCGAGATCCGCTCGCGCGTGCGCTACATGAACGACGTCGGGCTCGAGTACCTGACGCTGTCGCGCGCCGCGCGGACCCTCTCGGGCGGCGAGGCGCAGCGGATCGGGCTCGCGTCGGCGCTCGGCGGTTCGCTGACCGGAACCCTCTACGTCCTCGACGAGCCCACGATCGGTCTCCACGCCGTCGATACCCGCCGCCTCCTCGCGATCCTGCGCCGCCTCGCCGACCGCGGAAACACCGTCGTCGTGGTCGAGCACGATCCGGAAGCGATCGAAGCGGCGGACCACGTCATCGACCTCGGACCCGGCGCGGGCAGCGCGGGAGGGGACCTGCTCTTCGAGGGGACGCCCCGAGCTCTGGCGCGCGTGAAGTCGTCGGCGACCGGAGAGCTGCTGCGCCGGCGGGGGCTGCCCGGCCGGCGCGCCGCCGGCGATCCGGCGAAGGAGCTGCGTGTCCCGCGCCCTGCGCGCGGCGGCCGCGTGGTCGCATTCCGGCGCGCGGAAGGCGCGGTCACCGTCGTCGGCGCGAGCGAGCACAACCTGAAGAACCTGACGGTGCGCTTCCCGCTCGGCCGGCTCGTGTCGGTTTCGGGCGTGTCCGGCTCAGGGAAGTCGACGCTCGTTCGCGATGTCCTCCACAACGCCTACGCGCGCCGGTTCAAGGGGACGGTGCAGCTCGACGTGGGCCGCCACGACCGCATCGAGGGGCTCGAGCTCGTCTCGGACATCCTTCTCGTCGACCAGAGCCCGCTCGGCCGCTCCGCCCGCTCGAACCCCGTGACCTATACGAAGGCCTGGGACGAGATCCGCCAGGTCTTCGCCCGGACGGCGCGGGCGGTCTCCCGCCGCATCACGCCGCGGGACTTCTCGTTCAACTCTCCCGGCGGTCGCTGCGAGGTGTGCAAGGGCACGGGATGGCAGACGATCGACATGCAGTTCCTCGCGGACGTCACGGTCCGCTGCGACGCGTGCGACGGGCGGCGGTTCCAGGGCCGGGTCCTCGCGGTGCGCCACCGCGGGAAGAACATCGGGGACGTGCTCGCGATGACCCTCGACGAGGCGATGACGTTCTTCTCGGACGAGCCGGCGATCGTCCGCCGGCTGACGCCGCTCCACGAGGCGGGCCTCGGGTACCTGCCGCTCGGCCAGCCGACGGCGACCCTGTCGGGCGGCGAAGCGCAGCGGTTGAAGCTCGCCTCGTTTCTCGAGATCCGTCCGGCGACTTCGCGCGGGGTGCTCTTCCTCTTCGACGAGCCGACGACGGGTCTCCACGCATCGGACGTCGATCGCCTCCTCGGAACGTTCCGTCGCCTGATCTCACGGGGCCACTCCGTCGTGGCCGTCGAGCACCACCTCGAGTTCCTGGCGGCGTCCGACTGGATCATCGATCTCGGTCCGGGGGGAGGCGACGAGGGCGGCCGCATCGTCGCGGAGGGATCTCCCGACGAGATCCGCCGGTCGCCTGCGAGCGTCACCGGCAGATTTCTCGCGGAGGCAACGGTGCCTGTTCCGCCGCCGGAGGAGCGCCGGCAACGCGTCGGGGAGCCGCGCTAGGGCGGGTTGCCGTTCGGAGGCGCCGGAGAGTCCGCCTTTCGGAGCGGTCCTCGGAGGAACTCGACGAGGTTGGGCTTGCCCGCGAAGCCCTGCGCGACCGCGATGGCCTTCCCGTCCGGCCCGGCGATCACGAGAGTCGGGAAGGCGCCGACGCCGTAACGCCGCTGGAGCTCGTCGATCCACGCGGGATTCTTTCCCTCTTCGCGCATGCGATCCACGACTCGGGCGGGAACGTAGGACGCGTTCACGAGCGCGGCGACTTCGGGGTCGCTCCACCCGTTCGCGTCGAGCATCTTGCAGGGGCCGCACCACTCCGCGGTGAAGTCGTAGAGGATCGGTTTCCCTGAAGCCCGCGCGGTCGCTGCCGCCGACTCGCCGGCGGTCCAGCGGACGAGCCCGCCCCCTTCGTCCCGCGTTCCCCGGTCGATCGCCGCCGTCACGATGCGGAAGAGCGCCGCCGCGACGAGGACGAGGAAGAGGAGCGAGGGGATCTTCGACTGAGAGCCCGCACCGGCCGGCCGCGGGGATTCGGCCGCCAGCGGAAAACCTTCCGGCGTCTCCGGCATCTCAATCCTGGCCATACGGCAGCTCCCTCCGGCTGAATACGATCGCCGCGAGCACGAGGTAAACGGTCAACGCAAAGACGAAACGGCCGGTCGCCGCGCCGAGCGCTCCGTCGCCGCGGAGAACCCTCGCCCACTCGACCGACGGCAGCATGTTCTCACGCGCGCGCTCTCCGGCGGTCCTCAGCCAGGGCGCCTGCGAGAACTGGGGCAGGTTCAGCACGAGGTAGACGAGGAGGAGTCCGAGGAGGTCCGCGATGCCCGGGAGGAACGTCGAAAAGAGGAGAAGGATCGCAGCCTGAAGCGCACCGGTCAAAAAGGCTTGTCCCGCTCCGACCGCCAGCCCGGCTGTCGAGAAGTCCGCCGCCGCTCCGCGCGCCGTTCGCAAGACGACGAGATGGACGAAGAGAAACGAGAGGACGCTCGTCAGGAGGAGGAACTGCGCGTAGGACAGGAGGACCCCGAAGTAGCGGCCGAAGAGGTACTGCGTCCGTCGGATCGGCCTCGACAGAATCATCTGCAAAGCGCCGCTCGAAATGTCCTTTGACACGGACCCGGCAGCGATGACGAAAATCGCCCAGCCAGCCATCGCGAAACCGCCGGCCGCTCCCTGGGCCGCGAGGCTCAGAAGCTGGACGAGCCCGAGCACCGCGAGCGCGACGACGAGACCTGCGGATCCGAACTTCTGCCGCACGAAGCGGCGGATCATCTCGATCACGACGGCGTCTGGAAGAGCTCTTCGAGCTCGGCCGAGACCTTCGCTTCGTAGACGGGAACTCCCGCGAGCGCCAGCGCGCGGATCGCACGAGCCATTTCCTCGTCGGACCCGACCGCGAATCGCAGCGTCCCGTCGGGCTCGGAGTCGGCGGCGAACGCTTCGGACGAGAGGACGGCGGCGCCTTCCACGAGCCGCGGCGCGGGGACGCGCACGAGCGCGCGGCGCCTCGTCGGCGACGCGCCCGAGAGCGTCTCGCTCTTCGTCAGCCGCCCTCCGTCGATGAACACGATGCGGTCGCACACCCTCTCGACCTCGGTGAGCTGATGCGAGTTCAGGACGATGGTGGCTCCGCGCGCCCTCGCTTCGAGGATTCTCTCGCGCACGAGAGCGACGCCGCGCGGGTCGGTGCCCGACGCCGGCTCGTCTAAGAAGAGGAGATCCGGGTCGCGCAAGAGCGCCTGCGCGAGCCCGATCCGCTGCAGCATTCCCCGCGAATAGCCCCGCAGGCGCCGGCTGAGCGCTTCGCGCTCGAGGCCGACGCGGTTCGCTGCCCTCTCGATCTCCACGCCCGCCCGCGCGGGATCGCCGCCCGCGAGCCGCCAGTGGTGCGCGAGAAACGCGCGCCCCGGAAGCTCCCGGTCGAAGCCGAGCCGCTCGGGGAGGTAGCCGGTCCGCGCGCGGACCGCGAGGTCGTCGGGCGCGAGTCCCCCGACGGCGATCGTGCCGCTGTCCGGGCGGAGAAATCCGAGAAGGCAGGTCAAGAGTGTGGTCTTCCCCGCGCCATTGGGGCCGATCAGGCCGAGCGTCTCGCCTCTGGCGACGTGGAGCGTGACGCCCGCGAGCGCCTGGACGCGGCGTCCGAAGCGGCCGTACGTCTTCGAGACGCCGTCGACGGCGATCATGCGGCGTTCATCTTAGGCGAACAGTCAATGACTGACAGCGAACGGCTTTTTCGGGAATACATGCTAGGTTGCACGCGCTTTTTTAGCGGCTGAATGATCGAAGTCGAGCATCTCACCAAGCGCTTTCCGACACAGGTCGCCGTCTCCGACGTCTCGTTCAGCGTCCGCCAGGGGGAGATCGTCGGTTTTCTCGGTCCCAACGGAGCCGGGAAGACGACCGCGATGCGCATCCTGACCGCCTTTCTCCCGCCGACGGAGGGGACCGCGCGCGTGGCCGGGTTCGACGTCGTGAATCAGTCGCTCGAGGCGCGCACCCACCTCGGATATCTGCCCGAGTCCGCGGCTCTCTATCCGGAGATGCGCGTCAGGGAATACCTCGCGTACCGCGCGCGGCTCGAAGGAATCCGGGGGGCGGACGTGCGAAAGCGCGTGGACGACGCGATCGAGAGCTGCCTGCTCGAGGAGGTTGCCGGCCGCAAGGTGGAAAACCTGTCGCGCGGTTACCGCCAGCGTACGGCGCTCGCTGGCGCGCTCGTCCATCAGCCGCCGGTTTTGATTCTGGACGAGCCGACGGTCGGCCTCGATCCGGCGCAGATCATCCGGATCCGCGAGGCGATCCGCCGGCTCGGCCGCGAGCGCGCGGTCCTTCTCTCGACGCACATCCTCCCGGAGGTCGACGCGGTCTGCGACCGCGTGCTCATCATCGATCGCGGACGGATCGTGGCCGAGGGCACGCCTTCGGACTTGCGGGCGAAGCTCGCGGGGGCGCCGACGGTCCGCGTCGCCTTCAAGGGGACCGTGCCTGTGGAGGAGGCGCTCAAGGGTCTGCCAGGCGTCACTTCGGTTGAGGTCGAAGGCGAGCCGGGCGAGACGCGCGCGCGCCTCACGTGCATGCAGGGGAGCGACCCACGCGAGGACGTCTACCGCGTGGCCGTGGAGCGCGGCTGGACCTTGCGGGAGCTGGCCCGCGAGTCGCTCTCGCTCGAAGACGTGTTCGTCCGTCTGACTCAGCACGAGGAGACCCCGGTGGAGGGCGCCGCGTCCGGGGAATCCCCGCCGGAGGAGCCCCTTCCGGCGCGTGAGGAGACCGAATCGTGAGCAAGTTCCTGGCGATCGTCGGCCGGGAGTGGCGGGCCTACTTCCTCTCGCCGCTCGCGTACGTGATCCTCGCCGCCTTTCTGGTGATGAACGGGATGATTTTCGCGGCGATCGTTGCCTTCCTGAACACGCCCGGCGCGCCGAAGGGCCAGGCCCTGCCCTTCCTCTTCACGAACACCTATTTCTGGATCTTCAATCTGTTCATCACGCCGATCATCACGATGCGTCTCTTCGCCGAGGAGCGGAAGACGGGGACGTTCGAGACGCTGCTCACCTCGCCGGTCACCGAGCTCACGGTCGTGCTTGGAAAGTTCGTCGGCGCGCTTGGCTTTTTCCTGACCCTCTGGGCGCCGACGCTCGTGTACGTGTGGATCCTCCAGTCGCAAACGCCGATCGACCTCGGCCCCGTCGCCGCGGGATACCTGGCGATCACGATGATTGGTGGCTACTTTCTCTCCGTTGGCACTTTCGCGTCGACGTTGACGAAAAACCAGATCGTCGCGGCGATCCTCGGCTTCGCGATGCTGATCCCGGTCTTCTCGGCGGGTCTCCTCGAGACCTTGTCGAACGACCCGAGCAAGCGCGACACGTTCGGGTACTTCAATCTCTGGGATCACATGGAGGAGTTCGCGCGCGGCGTGGTGGACACCCGTCGGATCGTGTACTACCTCTCCGCGACCGCGTTCTTCCTGTATCTCACGACCGTCTCGCTTTCCGCGAAGAGGGAGAGTCCGTGAACCGGCGCCGCGCGGCGCGAGCCGGAGCGTCGGCGGCGGCGATCGCGCTCGGAATCGCGCTCGTCATCGGGATCAACTGGCTCGGATCGCGGCACTGGGCGCGCGGGGACTGGACAAAGACGCGCCTCTACAGCCTGTCCGCGACGACCCGAAGGCTCGTCGGCGGCCTGACGAAGCCCGTGCGGATCACCGTCTTCATGGACCGCGACTCGCGGCTCTGGGCGCCCGTCTCCGAGATTCTTGCCCGATACCGCGCGCTCTCTCCGAAGATCGAGGTCGAGTACCTCGATCCGAAGCGGAACCCGGCGCGGGCAGAGGCTCTCGTGCGGGAGTTCGGCATCCGGCAGTCGACGATCGTGTTCCGATCGGGCGACCGCAAGAAGTACGTCGAGGAAGACAAGCTCGCCGACCTCGATTTCTCGGGCGGAGAGCTCGGACGGAGCGCGCCGGAGATCAAGGCCTTCAAGGGGGAGGAGGCCTTCACGTCGGCGATCCTCGCCGTCACGGAGTCGCGGACTCCGCACGTCTACTTCTCCGCCGGCCACGGCGAGGTCCCGATCGACTCGGCGGAGCGCGGCCGCGGGTACACCGAAGCGAAGCAGCTTCTCGAGCGCGACAACCTGACCGTCGCGAAGTGGGAGTCGCTCGGCAAGGACGCTGTCCCGGCGGACGCCGACGCGATCGTGGTCGCCGGACCGCGCACCGCCTTCCTCGAGCCCGAGGTCGGAGCGCTCGCGAAATATCTCGCCGGAGGCGGCCGTGTTTTGCTGCTGCTCGATCCCGTGCTGCCGGCTCCGGGGTCGCCGCCGTCCGACTTCGGCCTCGGCCGGATCCTCGCCGGCAACGGCGTCAAGATCGGCGACGACATCGTCGTCGACCCCGCCAACGCGCTGCCCTTAGTCGGCGCGGAAACGGTCTTCGCCAACCACTACGGGAGTCATCCCATCGTTCGCGCCCTCGCGGACGAAGGTCTGCCGGTGATCCTTCCGCTCGCCCGCTCCGTCTCGAAGGCGGATGCGGCGGCGGCGCCGGCTTCGTTGACCGTGCTCGTCGAGACGTCGGCGGACGGGTGGGGGGAGACCTCGCTCGCGAACCTCGAAGAGCAGGTCAAAAAGGACCCGCAGGACGTCCCGGCTCCCGTCGGCCTCGCCGTCGCGGTCGGCACCGTCCAAGAGGACAAGGCGCCGTCGAAGAAGCCGCGCCTCGTCGTCGTCGGCAACTCCCGGTTCGCCGCGAACGGCACGCTCGGAAACGCGGGCAACGCCAACTTTTTCCTGAACTCGATCCACTGGCTGACCGGATCGGAGAAGCAGATCGGGATCGCTCCCAAGACTCCGGAGCAGGCGTCGCTCTCGCTCACGCAGTCGCAGGTGCGACGGATCGGGCTCGTCTCGATCCTGGGGCTGCCGGCGCTGGCGATCGTGCTCGGCGTCTGGGTCTGGTACCGCCGGCGCGACTGAAGCTCGCCCAGGATTACGAGCGATGTCGTCTCGCAAGCTCCTCGTCCTGACCGGCGTCGTCGTCGCGCTGTTCGCGTTCATCTTCCTGATCGAACGGAAGATGCCAACGACCTCCGAGCGCGACCAGAAGGGGGAGCTGTACTGGGACCTTCCCGAGGGGCAGGTCGACTCGATCCGGCTCGAACGGGAGGGCGGGGTCGTCGAGCTCGCGAAGTCGGCAGACTCCTGGCGACTCCTTCGGCCCGAAACATATCCGGCGGACACGTTCGCCGCCTCGGACCTGGCCTCGCAGCTCGCAGACCTGAAGAAGCCGACCGGCGAGTCCGGCGCGGAAGGGGAGCCGGAGCGGTACGGGCTCGCGAAACCCGGCGCGAAGGCCACGTTTGGCTGGCACGATCCGAAAAAGCCGGGCGAAAGGCACTCGCGAACCCTCGAGTTCGGCGTGGACATTCCGGGAACGGACGTGACGGCTGCCCGCGTGGCGGGCCAGTCGGAGATCCTCTTCGTTCCGGCGAGCCTCGCCGCGATGGTGAAGAAGCCGGCGGACGACTTCAAGAGCAAGGACGTGTTCGGGCCGTCGCTCGACGTCGCCGGAATCGACGTGGCGCGGGGCCGCGGCCGGCTGACGCTCGTGAAGAAGAACGCGATCTGGTGGCTCGAGCAGCCCATCGCCGATCTCGCCGACCGCGACGTCGCGGACCGCTTCGCGGGCGATCTCTCCACGCTCCGGGTCACGGAATTCGTTCCCCGGGCGCAGGCGGCCGACCTCTCGGCGCTGGGGCTCGCGCCCCCGGTCTATCGGATCACGCTCATCGACACGAAAGGCGTGAAGCACGCGCTCGACCTCGGGTCGACCCGCTCGGACGGAAACTCGGTGTACGCCGCCCGCGACGGTCAGGTCTTCACCGTCGCCAACTCGCTCGTGGACGACCTCTCGAAGGAGGCGGTCGCGTTCCGCGACAAGCGGCTGGTGCGCTTCGAGCGATCCGACGTACAGGGGATCACCGCGTCCGTCGGTTCGAAGCGGCGCGCTTTCTCGCGGCAGCAGGCGGGATGGAGCCTCGACGGTCGAACGGTTCTCGCGGGGAGGGCCGACGACGTGATGTCGGCGATCCTCGACGTGGAGGGTCGATCCTTCGTCGACGACGCACCGCTGACGGCGTTCGCCGCGCGGCCGGCCGAGGTGGAGCTCGAAGTCCGCCTCACGGCCGGTCCGCCCTGGAAAGTGTCGCTCCATCCGTTCCGCGGTGGGCTCGCCGCCGTCGTCTCCGGCCGGCCCGGCGCATTTGCCGTGGGGCGGGACGCGGTCGCGAAGCTCACGGAGGCGATCGAGAAAGCGGGAGCGGCTCCTGAGGTGACGCCCGGCCCGACGCCGACGGCCGCGGCGCGATAAGGAAGAGATCCGTCGGCGCTTCGCGCCTCGGGATGACAGGAAAGCGGACTACCGCTTTCCTGTCGCGTGCGGGGGCTTCTTCTCCGCTTTCGCCGCGAGCTCGTCGATCCGCTTCTGGCGCGCCTTCTCCTTCGAATCGTCGACCCGCTCCTGTTTCTCCTTGGCCTTCGAGAACATCGTCGAGATCGAAAAGAGGACCCCGGCTATCCCGGAGACTTTCGCGCGCCGCGCGGTCGCTCCCCAGAAGTGCGTCTTCTTGAACTTCGCCTCGGCGAGGTCGGCGTTCCCGAAGTCCGCTCCGGTGAGCCGCGCGCGCGTGAAGTCGGCGCCGATCGCGCGCGCAAAGCGGAAGTCCGCATCCTCGAGGTTCGCTCCGAGGAACGTCGCGCCGATGAGCAGCGTCCCGGAAAGATCCGCCTCGGACGCGAGGACGTGAGAGAGGTTCGCGCGCTTCAGGTTCGCCTGCCGAAAGTTCCCGAACGACAGATCCGCTTTCGAGAAGTCCACCCCTTCGGCCTGGGCCTCGGAAGCGTCCGCGTGAGCGAAACGGGCGCCCGAAAAGGAATAGGGCTTCAGGTTCAGGCGCCTCAACACCGCCTTCGAGAGGTCGGCGTTGCGGAAGTTCGCGCGATCGAAGCGGGCCGTGCGCAGGTCGACTCCGATGAGCTTGGAATCCGCGAAGCTCACGTCTTCGCCGCCGGCGTCCAGGAACAGCGCGCTCTTCAGGTCCGCCTTGCGCAGGCGCGCCCGGTCGAACTGCGCCCCGCTGAAGTTCGCTTCCACCGCCGACACGAGCTCCATGTCGGCCTCGGCGAAGTCGGCGCGCTCGCAGTTGGCCGCGTTCAACGATGCCTGCCGCAGGACCGCGCCGACGAACTTGGCGCGCCGGAGGTCCGCGCCGGTGAAGTCCGCGGACTTCAGGTTCGCCTGGCTGAAGTTCGCGTTGGGAAACGAGCCCTGCGGCGCGGCGACGCCCTCGAAGAAGGAGCGGGAGAGGTCGGCGCCGTCGAAATGGGCGCCATAAATCTTGACGCCGCGGAAGTTCACGTCGCAGAGCGTCGCGCCCGCGAGGTTCGCGTTGTTCAGGTCCGACCCCTCGAGCTTGGTGAGAGTGAGATCCGCCCCGGCGAAGTTCCCGTTCAGGAGCATGCAGCTCTGGAGCGACGCGCCCCGCAGTCGCGCCCCCGCGAGGAAGATCCCGGTCAGGTCGAGGAAGTCCAGGTCGCAGTACTCGAAGATGGCGCCGGGGGCGGAGGCGTTTGTAAGCCGGGCCATGTGCAGCATCGCGCGGGTGAAGTCCGTTCCCGCCAGGGTCGCTCCCGAGAGGTCGGCGCTCGTCAGGTCGGCGCGCCGGAGATCCTTCCCCGAGAGGTCCTTGCCGGAAAGGTCGGCCGCCGTGAGGTCCGGAGTGACTCCCGGATTGCGGCTGCGCCACTCGTTCCAGTCCGGCGTCAGGACCAGTTTCAGATGTTCCGAGTTCGCCATGCCGGTTTGCGGGATTGTAACCGTCGGGCGTTGGAGATGGCGCGGGGACAGGTCCTGCGGACCTGCACCCGCCTCAGTTCTCTTCCGCGCGGTAAAATCGCCCGGTTGTCGAACCCCACAGTCGCGCCGCCGCCGAAGGCAATGGAGCGCATCCGTCGCGCGCTCGTGGGCGGACATCCTCTCATCTACGTCCAGTCGTGGGAGGAGACTCGTGTCGAGCGGCTGGCGCAGCACTTCGCGAAGACGTTCTACGGGGAGCCAGTCCCGTACGGCGTGTGGTCCGTGGTGGACGGGCTCACGATCGACGGGCAGGCCGTCGCCGGAACTCACGATCCGCTCGCCGCTCTCGAGGCCATTCTCGGCATGGACGGGAAGGGCTTCTACGTGATGAAGGATTTTGCCGGGGCCGCCGACGGCCGCCCCGAGATCGTTCGGCGTCTGCGCGACCTCTACCGCGGCTTGAAGGACAAGGGGCGGCACGTCATCCTCGTGTCGCCCCGGCTTCTCATTCCCGAGGACGCGAAGAAAGAGGTCTACGTCATCGAGTACGAGCTGCCGGACGAGTCGGAGATCGCCCGGATGCTCGAGGCGAATCTCAAGCGATGGCTGGGTCCCGAAGGAATTGCCGACGAAGATTTGAAGCGCCTGGCGCTCGCCCTACGGGGTCAGACCGCCGACGAGATCGGGCACGTCCTCTCCAAGACGTTCGCGCAGCGCCGGTCTTTCGACGAGGAGGCGTTCCGGGAGGTTCTCGCCGAGAAGGAGCAGATGTCGCGAAAGGAGGGCGTCCTCGAGTTCGTCCCTCCTCGCGTCTCGCTCGACGACGTCGGCGGCTATGCGGTGCTGAAGGGATGGCTCAACAAGAGAAAGAAGCTCTTCTCGCGCGAGGCGCTCGAAGCCGGCATCCCGATCCCGCGCGGCATCCTGCTCATGGGCGTGTCCGGATGCGGAAAGAGCCTCTGCGTGAAGACGATCTCGACGGAGTGGAACCTTCCGCTCTTCCGCCTCGACATGAATGCGATCTTCGGCACCGACAATCCGGAGGCGACATTTCTCAAGGCTCTGCGATCCGTCGAGGCCGTGTCTCCCGCGGTCCTCTGGATCGACGAGATCGAGATGGGTGTCGGCGGTTACCGCGACGGACAGGACGCCTCGATGTCGCGCATCTTCTCGGGGTTCCTGACGTGGATGCAGGAAAAGAGCGCGCTCGTCTTCGTGGCGGCGACAGCCAATCGGATCCAGCTGCTCCCGGCGGAGGTCATCCGCAAGGGCCGCTTCGACCAGGTGTTTTTCGTTGACCTGCCGAGCGAGGAGGAGCGCAAGCAGATCTTCCAGATTCACCTGTCGAAGAACCGCTGCGACGCGGCCCGACTCGACCTCGTCTTTCTCGCGAAAGCGACGACCGGCTGGAACGGCGCGGAGATCGAGCAGGTCGTGGTATCGGCGGTCATCGACGCCTATGCCGAGAAGCGAGGGGTCGGCGAGGACGACCTCTACCGCATGATCTCTTCGACGGTTCCGCTGTCGGTCACGATGGATGAGCAGATCAAGGCGATCCGGAGCTGGGCTCACGAGCGCGCGCTCAACGCGAGCCGCTGATCGCTAGTTTCTGCCGGGGTCGATCTCGCCGCGCCGATAGGTGGACAGGAAGCGGATCCGGTTCTCCCACTCCCGCATCCGCTCCATGAGCGTTTCGAGACGCGCGGGTATCGAGTCGGTCTCGAGGAGTGCCTGGAGCTCCGCCGGCTCGTAGCGCAGGCGGACGGCGATCTCGGAGCCCAGGTGCTCCGGCGAGAGCGCCGCGTCGGGCAGAGGGGGAAGGGACATCACGCCGGCGATCCGGCCGAACAGGGAGGCGGCTTCGTCACAGGTCCGCCGCGACTCGGCTTCGCTCGCGAACGGGACGGACTCGATCTCCTCGACCCTCGCCACCCGATAGGGCGCGGGCGGCGACTCGTCGAGCACGCGGTACCGGAACTCGGCCTCCAGAACGATGTTGTAGCGGCCGTCGGGCAGGATCTCGGAATCGACGATCCGGCCCGCGCCCCCGACCGGAAAGATCGCGGGGGTCGAGCCCGCGCGCTCCCACCCCGGCTTCATCATCGCCATGCCGATCGTGTGGTCGCCGGAGAGAGCGTCGGCGACCATCGCGCGATACCGGGGCTCGAAGATGTGAAGGGGAAGGAGCGTCCCTGGAAGGAGGACGACCCCGGGGAGAGGGAACAGCGGTATGCGGCGCCGGGTCAACGCGCCGCCGCCTCGCCCCGGGGGGTACGGGGGGCACTCACGTGCCCCCCGTCGACAGATCGCTCGCCGGTGAGCTCCAGGACGTACTCGACGGTCTGGCGGATCTGCTCGTCCGTGAGCTTGTGCTCGAACGACGGCATCGGATCCCGTCCCCGCCGGATCTGCCTCTCGATCGCCTCCGCGGTTCCGTCGGAGCGCCACACCCCGTCGATCAGGTTCGCATAGGGGAATCGTCCCGCGACCGGCGTCTTGCCGTCGCCGTTGGTGTTGTGGCAGCGCGCGCACTTGCGCTCGAAGATGACGCGACCCGCTGCGACGTCGCCGCCGCGCCCGTCGGCCTCGGGGAGCGCCTGATCGCTGCATCTGACGGCGAGCCCGGCGAGGCCCGCGAGCACGACTAGACCGGACCGGATTTTCACGGCCTCCGAAGTCTAGCCTCGGAGCAAAAGGGAGTCGCCGCGTTCAGATATTCCTCAGCTGTGACGAGCGAGCGGCCGCTCGACGCGGCCGCCGTGCAACATCCCATGGCGACCTTGCATGCTCTCCCCGACTCGGAAATCCCTGTGCTACCTTCCCGCCGTGGCCGATTTGAAGGACAAGCTCCCCGAAAACGTCTCCGGACGGTACTACGTTGATTCTCAGTGCATCGACTGCGACGTCTGCCGGGTCACCGCGCCCGCGAACTTCCAGCGCGACGGGGACAAAGGCTACTCCTACGTTTTCTTCCAGCCGGCGAGCCCGCATGAGGAGGCGCAGTGCCGGGAGGCGATGGATTCGTGCCCGGTCGAGGCGATCGGGGACGACGGCTATGCCCCTTCCACCGCCAGCACCGTCTTGAAGTAATCGATCGTCCTCTCGAGCCCCTCTTCCAGTCCCACCTTCGGCTCCCAGCCGAGCTTCGCTCGCGCCTTCGTGATGTCGGGCTGGCGGACCTTGGGATCGTCGACCGGCAGCGGTCGAAACACGATCTCGCTCGTCGTGCCGGTCAACCGCCGGATCGTGTGCGCGAAGTCGAGCACCGAGAGCTCCGCCGGATTGCCGATGTTCACGGGATCCGCCTCGTCGGAGAGCAGGAGCCGATAGATCCCGTCGACGAGATCCGACACGTAGCAGAACGAACGGGTCTGCGAACCGTCGCCGAAGACCGTCATCGGCTCCCCGGCCAGGGCCTGGCCGATGAGCGCCGGAACGACGCGCCCGTCGCGCAGCCGCATCCTCTCCCCGTACGTGTTGAAGATCCGCACGATCCGCGTCGGCACGCCGTGGGCGCGCCGGTAGGCCATCGTCATAGCCTCGGCGAAACGCTTCGCCTCGTCGTACACGCCACGGGGCCCGATCGGGTTGACGTTCCCCCAGTAGGTTTCGGGCTGCGGGTGCACGAGCGGGTCGCCGTAGACCTCCGACGTCGAGGCGAGAAGGAACCGCGCCCCCTTGGCGAGGGCGAGCCCCAGAGCGTTGTGCGTTCCGAGCGAGCCGACCTTGAGCGTCTGGATCGGAAGCTCCAGATAGTCGATGGGAGAGGCGGGGGAGGCAAAGTGGAGAACGGCGTCGATGTCCCCCTCGATCGAAATGAATTTGGTGACGTTGTGCTCGATGAAGTGGAAGCGGCGGTCGGACTCGAGGTGGGCGATGTTGCGCGGTTTGCCCGTCACGAAGTTGTCCATCGCGATCACTTGGTGCCCTTCGGCCAGAAGGCGGTCGCAGAGGTGACTTCCGAGGAAACCAGCGCCGCCGGTGACGAGCATTCTCATCGGACCGCTCCGCGCGCCGCTACGATCGTCCGACCCCGGTGTACGACCATCCGGCGGCTTTCAGCTCTCTCGGCTCGTAAACGTTTCGCAGGTCGACGACGATCTTCGCGTTCATGAGCCGCGCGAGCTTTCCGAAGTCGAGTGCTCGGAACTCGTTCCACTCGGTGGCGAGGACGAGCACGTCGGCTCCCCGCGCGCAGTCATACACGTCCGTCGCGTAGTAGAGCTGCGGAAAGACCGAGCGGGCGTTCTCCATCGCGGCGGGATCGAATGCGCGCACGGAAGCCCCAGCCTCGAGCAGGTCGGAGATCACCGAGAGCGCCGGCGACTCGCGGATGTCGTCGGTCTCCGGCTTGAAGGAGAGCCCGAGCACCGCCGCGGTCCGGCCGGCGAGCGGCCCGGAGGCGGCGGCGATCCTCTCGATCATCCGCTTCTTGGTCTCGGAGTTGACGCAGACCGCCGCCTCGATGATCCGAAAGCGCTGCCCGTGCTGGCGGGCGAGATCGATCGCCGCAGACGTGTCCTTCGGGAAACACGATCCGCCGAATCCGGGTCCGGCGAGAAGGAACCGCGAGCCGATCCGCCGATCGAGGCCCATCCCGCGGGAGACGTCGTGGACGTCGGCGCCCATGACCTCGCACAGACGGGCGATCTCGTTGATGAAGGAGATCTTGACCGCGAGGAAGCCGTTCGAGGCGTACTTGATGAGCTCCGCCGACGCGACGTCGGTGATGATGAACGGCGTCTCCGCCAGGAAGAGCGGACTGTAGATCTCCTTCATGACCTCGATCGCACGGGCATCGGATGCGCCGATGACGATTCGATCGGGGCGCAGAAAATCGGAGATCGCCGAGCCCTCCCGGAGGAACTCGGGATTCGAGACGACGGAGAACTGCCGGTGACCACCGTTCGCCCTCAGGATCTGCTCGATCATCCGGCCCGTGCCCGTCGGAACGGTGGACTTCGTCACGACGACCTTGTAGCCGTTCATGAACTGCGCGATCGCCTCGGCCACCTGCCGGACGAACGTCAGGTCCGGCGAGCCGTCGGGGTTCGGCGGAGTTCCCACCGCGATGAAGATCGCGAGCGCGGCTTCGATGCCGGACTTGAGATCCGTCGTGAAGTGTAGCCGCCCGGCGCGCTCGTTCTTCGCGACGATTTCTTCGAGGCCCGGCTCGTAAATGGGGATGCGGCCCTTCTTCAGCGCCGCGATCTTCGATTCGTCCTTGTCGACGCAGATGACGTTCATACCGAAGTCCGCGAGACAGGCTCCGGTGACGAGCCCGACGTAGCCCGTCCCCACGACACAGATGTTCATTTACCCGTCCGTCCTTTCCCGATTCGTGGAGGGAGCCTTGGGCCGCCCTGCGGCGCGTCCACGGCCGGCGCGAAACCACTCCACGGTGCGGCGCAGTCCCTCGGCGAGAGGGACGCGCGCCCGGAAACCGAGCAGCTGCTCGGCTTTCTCGACGGAAGCATACGTGACCGGTACGTCGCCCGGCTGCAGTGGTTGCCGGTCGAGGCGCGCTTTCCGGCCGGTGGCCTGCTCGATCGCGGCGACGAGCTCCGAGAGCGTGACGGGGTGCGCCCCTCCCAGGTTCACGATCTCGAATCCGGTCGTCGGCGTCCCTCGCTCGAGCGCCGCCTCCACGCCGTCGGCGATGTCGTCGATGTACGTGTAGTCGCGGCGGGTGTCGCCGTCTCCGTAGAACGGGATCGGATCTCCCGCCTCGATCGAGCGGATGAACCGCGCGATCGCCATCTCCGGACGCTGGCGCGGCCCGTAGACGGTGAAGAAACGGAGGGACCAGGCCGGCAGGCCGTGAAGGTGGTGCGCCGTGAAGACGTGCAGCTCTCCGGCTCGCTTCGTCGTCGCGTACGGGGAGATCGGCCGCTCGATCGGGTCGTCCTCGGCGAACGGCAGCTTCGAGTTGATTCCATAGACCGACGACGAGGACGCGAAAACGAAGAGCGGCCGCCCGTGCGCGGCCGCTGCATCCAGGAGGTGGAGCGTTCCGACGCAGTTGACCTCCTCGTAGAGGACGGGCTGCGCGAGCGACGGCCGCACGCCGGCGCGCGCCGCGAAGTGGAGGACGGCATCGAACCGTTCCTCCGCGAAGATCTTCGCGACGAGATCGCGGTCGCGGATGTCGCCTTCGACGAGGCGAAAGCGCGGATTAGCCTGGAAGGGCGCCACGTTGGCCCGCTTGAACGCGGGGTCGTAGAAGTCGTTGAAGTCGTCGAGGACGACGACCCGGTCTCCGCGCGCGAGACGGCGGGAGGTCAGGTGAGAGCCGATGAAACCCGCTCCCCCCGTGACGAGAAGCTTCAAGGATTGGGGGTCGGTGTCGGCGATGGCGCGGGCGGCGGAGCGGGAGGTTCTTCCGCGAGGTCGTTTCCGTCGGGCGGCTCACTCGGCGCCGGCTGTGTCCGGGCGTCCCGGTACTTCTTACGGATCCCGGAACGCTGCCGGTTGCGGATCAGCCAGCGCAGCAGCGCCGATTCGTCGACGCCGACGACGAGGTGATTGGCCGCGTCGAAGATCGCCGGGTCGTTGATCAGCTTCCCGACCGTTCCCTGTCCTTCGTCGAGCTTGCGGGCGATCGAATCGAGGCGTCGGGAGAGGTTGCGGAGATTGCCGGTGAACTCGTTCGAGAACTTTTCGTTGTGGAGCAACGTCGCCAGGGCGCCCTGTCCCGAGTTGAGGCTCTTTGTGGCGGCCGCGAGGGAAGCCGCCGTGTCGGAGAGGCGGTCGACGAGATCGTAGACCTTCTTTTTGCCCTCCGGATCGGAGAGCAGAGCCGGGAGGATCCCCGTTCCGCTCGCCATGTCTCTCTCGATTCTTGCGAATACGTTGCGCAGCGAGTTGACCGCCTGTGTCAGCGACTGGCCGGTCTGCTCGCCGTAGCGACGGTCCGCGAGGAGCTTGCCGGCCAGGCTCTCGCCTCGGTTGACCTTCCCGAGAACGTCGGAGAGGCTCGCGAGGGTCGAGGTCAGGCTCTGTCCGACTCCTCCCTTTTCCATTCCCCCGAGGATGGACTTCAGAGAACGCGCGATCCCGCCGAGGTCGGTCAGAAGATCGCCGCTGCCCGCGAGAAGTTCATCCAGACCCGCGCCCTTCGCCGCCGTGATCTCCCCCTCGGGGGGGACGACAGGTTCCCCAGGCGCGCCGCCGGAGAGCTCGACGTATTTGTCGCCGAGCAGACCGATCGTCTTGATCGAAGCCCGCGTGCCCGTCCGAAGCCGCGGCGCGACCTTTCGATCGACTTCATAGATTACGCGGACGCTCTGGTCGGCGGGATCGGGGGACAGATTCACCTCCAGGACGTTGCCGACGGTCACGCCGTTCAGGCGGACGGGATTGCCCGGGACGAGCCCGGCCGCGGACTCGAACCGCGTCTGATAGGGGAGCTTCGAGGTGAAGAGGTGCGCGCGCCTCCCGACCATGAGGACGCCGAACATCAGGAAAACGAGCGCGATGAGGACGACGAGGCCGACGCGGAACCGCCGGCCGACGGGTGACTCGATCGCCATCAGGTCCCTCCACCGGCAGGCGCGGCGTAGAGGCCGGTCCCGCACGGAAAGCCCATCGAACGAAAGTACTCCTGGAGAACCGGATGGCCGCCGCGCGCCGCCTCGTCGAAGGTCCCGACGAACTGGAAGCGCCCCTGGTGGAGAAAAGCGATTCGGTCGGCGATCGTGCGAGCGGCGACGACGTCGTGCGTGACGGCGATGGACGTGATCTGCAGGCGGGCGTTCAGGTCGGCGATGAGCTGCGCGATCTTCTCCGAGGTCAGCGGATCGAGTCCCGTCGTGGGCTCGTCGTACATGATGATCTCGGGCTCGAGGGCGATCGAGCGGGCGAGCGCCACGCGCTTGCGCATCCCTCCGGACAGCTCCGAGGGCATCTTGCGCTGCGTCCCGGGCAATCCGACCATCAGGAGCTTCTCGGCCACGAGGTCGGCGATCTCCTTCGGCGACTTGTCCGTGTGCTCGCTCAACGGGAAACCGACGTTCTGCTCGACGTTCATGGAGTCGAAGAGCGCCCCGCCCTGAAAGAGCATCGCGACGCGACGCCGCACCGGCGAGAGCTGTTCCTCGGTCAGCCCGACGACGGACTCACCGAAGACCCGGATGTCCCCCTTGTCCGGCTGCTCGAGCCCGTTGATGTGGCGGAGGGTGACGCTCTTTCCAGTTCCGGATGGCCCGAGAACGCAGAGCACCTCGCCCTTCCGGATCTTGAGAGACGTGCCCGAGAGTACCTCGCGTCGCGCGTACGCCTTGAAGACGTTATCGAACTCGACGATGGTGTCGCCCTGCGCGAGCGGCGCGGGTCCGGTTTCCTTGGAGAGCTTGAGCTCGGCCTTCATATGGAAAGGAACAGCTTCGTCAGGAAGAAGTCGGAGACGAGGATCGAGATTGAAGCGAGGACGACCGTGCGGGTGGTCGCCTGACCGACCGAAGAGGCGCCGCCCGAGACCTGGAGCCCGTTGTAGCAGCCGATGAGCGCCACCTCCAGGCCGAAGAAGACCGTCTTCGCGATGCCGCTCGTGATGTCCTGAATCGCGAGGTGGTTCCAGATGCTGTTCAGGTAGTCCGACGGTGTGAGCTGCAGGTCGACGACCGCGATGAAGAGCCCTCCGAGGATACCGAGCACGTCGGCAATCGCGGTCAGGATCGGCAGCATGATCACGACCGCGAGGACGCGCGGCAGCACGAGGCGCCGGACCGGCGAGATCGCCATGGACCGGAGGGCATCGACCTGTTCGGTGACCGTCATGGACCCGAGCTCGGCCGTGATTCCCGAGCCGACCCGCCCGCCGACCATGAGGGAGGTCAGGACCGGACCGAGCTCGCGGACGAGCGACACGGCGACGACCTGGCCGATGAACATCTTTCCGCCGAAGGCGGCGAGGGCGTACGCCGTCTGGAGCGCGAGCACCATGCCCACGGAGAAAGCGGTAATTCCGGTGATCGACAGCGACTTGACGCCGAGTTCGTCCATCTGGGCGATGACCTCGGAGCCGTAAAACGGGCGCGTGAACGCGGCGCGCACCGTCTGGGAGAGAAGCGTCCCGAGACCGCCCAGGTACTCGAGGATTCCCGCTCCCTGCTTCCCCAACCGGTCGACAAACTTCAGCCACCGGAGGTTCCGGTAGAAGATCGTCGTCGCCGTCTGCTGGGTCGTCGGGGGCATGGAGATTCGCGCGATTTTATCGGACAGTGCCGCCGCTGTAAAACTCGGTGTCGCCGGAACTTGCGCGCCCACGGCCGCTCCGGCGTCGGCGGGTAAGATTCCGGGCTCCATGCGGGCCGTCCGTTCCGCGATCGTCTGGCCGGTGATCGTCCTCGCCACCGTCGCGTTCGGTCTTCCCGCGATCTTCGCCGCCCTGCTCCCCCCGCGAGGAGACTGGTTCCTTCGATTTGCCCGCGGCTGGGCGCGCACGCTGCTCGCCGTGGCCGGTGTCCCGGTTCGGGTGCTGCACGCCGAGCGGCTCGACCGCGGACGCAGTTTCGTGATCGTCGCCAACCACGAGAGCTTCTGCGACATCCTGGTGCTCCTCGCCCACCTCCCCATACAGGTCCGCTTCCTCGCCAAGAGGAGCGTCTTCCGGGTCCCCGTCCTCGGCTGGTCGATCGCGGCCGCAGGGTTCATCCCGGTCGACCGCGAGGATCGCTCCCGCGGGACGGAGACGGTCGACGCCGCGCTGCGGCGCCTGTCGGGCGGCCGGTCCGTGGTCGTCTTTCCGGAGGAGACCCGCACGCGCAACGGCGATCTGCTCCCCTTCAAGCGCGGGGCGGCGCACCTCGCGTTGAAATCGGGACTGCCGATCCTGCCGGTGGGACTCGCGGGCACGTTTCATGTGCTGAAGCGGGGATCGCTGCTGATCACGCCGGGCGTCGTCGCAATGTCCGTCGGGATTCCGATCGAGGTGTCGGGGCGGACGCTCTCCGACCGCGAAGCCGTGACTGGTGTCGCGCGCGACGAGGTGCAGTCGCTCCGGGACGAAGCGCGACGCGCGGTGGCGTGATACAAACGATGCGGATGTCGGCCCGCAGGGCCTGTCCCCGCGACTTGTTCAAGACGGGACACGGAACACGGGGCACGAACGGAGAGCCATGTCGGCAACGACGGATCTGACGGAAGAGAAAGTTCTCGATGTCCTGAAGAGCGTCCGCTTCCCCGGCCTCTCGCGCGACATCGTCTCTTTCGGCTTCGTGAAGGACCTCGCGATCGGCGGAGGAAACGTCTCCTTCCGCCTCGAGGTCCAGACTTCCTCTCCGCGCGCCGCCGAGGAAATCCAGCGGGACGCGACCGAGCGTCTGAGGTCGCTTCCCGGCGTGAACGCGGTGACCATCCGCCTGGACGTGCGCGAGCCCGCGCCGGCTCCTCCGCGGGGCGCTGTCGGCGTTCCGCCCCCCGACGCGGCCCTCCTGCCGGAGGTGCGTTTCAAGATCGCCGTCGCGTCCGGGAAGGGCGGCGTCGGCAAGTCCACCGTCGCCGCGAATCTCGCTCTGGCGCTCTCGCGGCTCGGGTCGCGAGTGGGGCTCATGGACTCGGACATCTACGGTCCGTCGCAGCAGATGATGATGGGAATCGACGAGAAGCCTTTCATCAACGAGGGCAACCAGATCGTCCCGGTCGAGAGGTTCGGCGTCCGGGTGATGTCTCTCGGGTTCCTGATGGACGTGGACCAACCGGTGATCTGGCGCGGGCCCATGGTCATGAAAGCGGTCGAGCAGTTTTTAGGCGACGTCGCGTGGGGCAAGCTCGACTTCCTCGTCGTGGACATGCCGCCCGGCACCGGGGACGCGCAGCTCACGCTGACTCAGAAGATCCAGCTCTCCGGCGCGGTCATCGTGACAACGCCGCAGGACGTGGCGCTGATCGACGCCCGCAAGGGGCTGGCGATGTTCCAGAAGGTCAACGTGCCCGTGCTCGGAATCGTCGAGAACATGTCCTTCTACGTTTGCCCGAAGTGCGGCCATCGCGACGAGATCTTCAAGCACGGCGGAGGCGAAAGGACGGCAAAGACGCTGAACGTTCCCTTCCTGGGCGCGATCCCGATCGACCCGAAAGTCGCGATCGGAGGGGACTCCGGGGTGCCGATCGTCGCAGCGGAGCCCAAGTCTCCGGTCACCGAGGCCTTTCTCACGATCGCGGAGGCGATCCACAAGAACCTCAAGGCGTAGCGCTCCGCTTTGGCCGCCCGGATCGAAATCCGCCGCATGGACATCACGGTCGCGCGGGTCGACGCCATCGTGAATCCCGCCAACGAAAGCCTGCAGCTCGGCGCCGGCGTCGCCGGTGCGATCCGCATGCGCGGCGGGCGCACGATCCAGGAGGCCTGTGACCGGATCGGGCATTGCCCGGTCGGTCACGCCGTCGTGACGGGCGCGGGCAACCTGCCGGCACGCTGGGTGATCCACGCGGTCGGGCCGGTGTGGCGTGGCGGCGGCGCCGGAGAAGACGCCGACCTCGCATCTGCAGTGCGTGCCGCGCTCGCTCGCGCGGAGGAGGTGGGCGCGAAGTTCGTGGCGCTCCCCGCGATCTCCACCGGCGTCTTCGGTTTTCCGGTCGAGCGGGCGGCGCGAATTTCGATCTCTGCCGCGCGGACGTTCGCGCGGAATGCGCAGGCGGTCTCGGTGATCCTCTTCTGTCTCTTCGACGAGCGGACGTTCGAGATCTTTCGCGACGAGCTGGCCTCACCTCTCTCCCCTCTCCCGGGGGGAGAGGGGAGAGAATCCTAGCTATCATCCCGCCGGATGTCGCCGGTCTCCCTCCTCCTCCTCTTGCTCCTCGCGGTGCCGAATGAGCCGGCTGCCGTCGATGTCCCCCGCCTAGAGTCGGCGAAGAACGTCGGCCTCGCTGCCCTCGAGGAAGGAAACCTCGACGAGGCCCGCCGCCGCTTCGAGACCGTCCGACAGCTCGCGCCCTCCGAGGCGCTCGGATGGGCGAACGGAGCGGTCACCGCGCTCCGCGCGAAGGATGCCGTTGCCGCGAAGGAGCTCCTCGCCGAGGCGCTTCGCCGCGCGCCCGACGACGCGCGCGTCCTGTCGATCGAGGGGACGCGGCGCGAGCTCGCCGGAGATTTCGCGGGCGCGGTCGAGGCTTGCGAGAAGGCGGCCGCCGCGGACCCCGCGGACCTCGTGTCCCGCTGGTCCGCCGCTCGGCTCCTCTCGGAAAAGATTCCGGCAGGCTCGGCGCGCGCGATCCGGATGATCGAGAGCGCGCTCGAGCGCGCGCCGTCCAACCTTTTCCTTCTCGCGCGCCTCTCCGAGCTCCGTCGGAACGCGGGCGACGCAGCGGGGGCGCTCGAAGCGCACGACCGGCTCGCGCGCGCCCTGGAGGACGCCGACGCCCGGCTCGAGAAGTATCTGAACGAGGCGCGGCAGGCGCTGACCGCGGGCGATGCGCACGCGGCGTCTCTCAAGTATCGAATCGTGGAGAACCTCCTCAAGGTCTCTCCTCGCTACCAGCAGGCCCGTCACGACGTCGAGCCGGGAGTCCTGGGACTGCCGCTCGAGGACTGGTCACCCCCCCTCGCCGTGAAAGTTCGCGCGCGGGCCGGACGGCCCCTGCCCGTCTCGTTCGCCGAGGCGCCGCGCGGCCCGCTCTCCGCTCTCGCCGAACTCTCCGCGGTGCGTTCGACCGGCCGCGACGGACGCAACCTCGTCTTCGCCGGAAAGGGAGGGCTCGTCGTCGCCCTGCGCGCGCCGGGGGGATATCGGGCGCAGCCGCCGCTCGCGGGCTCGTTCGGGTTCGTCGAGACCGCCGACGTGACCAACTCCGGGCGGTTCGACTTCGTCGCGCCGGGCGCCCTCTGGGTGGCTGGCTCTTCCGGCTGGCGCCGCACGGACGCGCCGGGCGGCGAGGCCGCCGTCCCGATCGACTTCGACAACGACGGAGACCTGGACCTCTTCTTCTCCTCGGGTTCGGGGGATCGCCTCATGCGCAACAACCTCGACGGCACGTGGACCGACACGACTCGCGCGGCGGGCCTCCCGCGGGGGATCGCTTCGCGCGGCGCGGTCGCCGGCGACTTCGACCGTGACGGCGATCCGGACCTCGTCGTTCTCCGTTCGGGCGGCGGGCTCGCGCTCCTCGACAACCTGCGCGGGGGCCGCTTCGCCGAAAAAGGCGCAGGGCTTCCGCGAGAGGGAGCCTTTCAGTGGGCGGCGGCGGGCGACCTCGATGCCGACGGGCGGCTCGACCTCGTCTGGGCGCGAGCCGACGGCGCGTTCACCGCGAAGAACCGCGGGGACGGCACGTTCTCGCCCGCGAGAGCGCTTCCCGCTTCGGGAAAGCCGCTTCTCGCCGACTTCGACAACGACGGATTTCTCGACCTGCTCCTCGCGTCGCCGGGAGGCCCTTCGGCGGCGCTGCGGGGAGACGGGGCCGGCGGATTCGCGCGGTGGAACGTCGGCGCCCTCCCGGCCGCGCTGGACGCGGAGGCGGTCGACTTCGACGGCGACGGCGATCTCGACGCGGTCTTCGTGACCGGCGACGGTCGAGCCGCGCTCTTCGAGAACCGCGGCGGGAACGCGAACGGCTGGATGGACGTCGCCCTGGAGGGACTTCCGACCGGGTCCGCGAAGGTCAACCGCGCCGGATACGGCTCGGAGGTCGAGGTCAAGGCGCAGGAGCTCTACGTCTACCGCGTCGCGAACCGGGCAGTCACGCACCTCGGGTTGGGCGGCCGCCGAAAGCCCGAAGTGCTCCGGGTCGTGTGGACGAACGGGATCCCTCAGAACGAGCTCTCCCCGCGAACGCGAACTCTGGTCAAGGAGGTCCAGCAGCTCAAGGGCTCGTGCCCGTTCCTGTACGCCTTCGACGGCAGGAGGTGGCGGTTCGTGACGGACGTTCTCGGAAACAGCCCTCTCGGGCTTCTCTACGACGGCGTTCACCAGGCGCCCGCCGACACGCGGGAGTGGCTGCTCGTGAAGGGGAGAGATCTCGCTCCGTCGGGCGGACGCCTCTCTCTCGAGCTGACGGAGGAGCTCTGGGAGGCCGCATACGTCGACCTCGCCCGGCTCGCCGCGGTCGACCACCCACACGGCGCGGAGATCGTCCCGACCTCCGCGGCAATGACGCCGCCTCCCTTCCCAGAAGACCGGCTGTTTACGATCTCGCGACCTTTCGTTCCGGACGCGGTCGACGGCGCGGGCCGCGATCGCCGGCGCGAGATCGCGGAAACCGACGGCGTCTTCGTGGGCGGCTTCGCGCCCTCGCGCTATCAGGGGATCGTGGCGCCGCACGATCTCGTCCTGACCCTTCCGCGCGCGAGAGCCGCGAAGCGCGTGATGCTCTACCTGACCGGCTGGATCTTCTATAGCGACACCTCCATCCAGGTTTCGCTGTCGCAGCGCGGCGCTCCCGACTCGAAGCTCCGTCCTTCCGGGCCGGTTCTCGAGGTCCCGGACGGCCGCGGAGGCTGGAAGGTGGCAATGCCGGCGATGGGTTTCCCGGCAGGGAAGACGAAAACGATGCCGGTCGATCTTTCCGACGTGCTCGTCCGCAACGACCCTCGGGTCCGCATCCGGACCAACCTCGCGATCTACTGGGACCGCATCGTCTATACGGCCGACGATCCGCCCGCGCAGGTGCGAATGTCGGCGGCTCCTCTCGCGTCGGCGCGTCTCGCGTTTCGCGGGTTCTCTCGGCGCGTGCGGGAAAGCGCCGACGCTCCGCACGTTTTCCTCCACGACGACGTCGATACCGCGCCGCGATGGGCGGACATGGCCGGCCTCTACACGCGATACGGCGACGTGCGCGAGCTCCTGACGGCTGCGGACGATCGCTACGTCGTCTTCAAGGCCGGAGACGCCATCCGGATCGAATACGACGCGTCGCGATTGCCGGCCGTACCGGCGGGGTGGGAACGGGACTGGCTCGTCGTGGTCGACGGCTGGGAGAAGGACGGCGACAAGAACACGATCGCGGGCCAGACGGTCGAGCCTCTGCCGTTCCACGGACAGGACGACGCCCGCTACGGAGAGTCCGGGGCCGAGCCCCCCGCTTTGCGCGAGCTTCGCCGGAAGTGGCTCAAACGGCGGGAGGGACCGGAGAAGTTTCGCGACTGGATCCGCGGGGGAGCGCGCTGAAGCGGATCGCCATCGGCGTCCTGGTGACGGCGGCCGCGGCCTGCGCGACGCTCGCGACAAACGGCACGGCGACGGGAGTTTTTCGCGACGTCACCTCCTCGTCGGGAATCCGCTTCCGTTTCCGGTCCGACCTCCAAAGTCTGAAGATGATCACGACGGTCAACGGCGGCTGTGCGTTCGGCGACGCGGACGGCGACGGGCGGCCCGACCTCTACGTCACCAACTCGATCCCGCGCTGGGGCAAACCGAACGAGAAGAGCTGCGGCCGGCTGTTCCGGAACGTCGGGCGGGGGCGCTTCGAGGACGTGACGGACGTCGCCGGAGTCCGGGCGTGCGGACTCGGGATGGGGGCATTCTGGGTGGACATCGAGGGGGACGGCGATCTCGACCTGTACCTGACGAACCTCGGTCCGAACCAGCTCTTCGTCAACCGCGGCGACGGGACGTTCGACGAGGCGCGCGGGACCGGCCTCGAGGACCCTCTCTTTTCGGTCGGCGCGGCGTTCCTCGATTTCGATTCGGACGGCGACGTGGACGTGGTCGTCGCGAACTATCTCGACTCGACGCCGGAGTGGGAGCGCGCTCAGCCCCAGTTCGAGCTTCGAGTTCCGGACGACTACGCCGGTCAGCCCTCACACCTCTTTCGCAACGAGGGCAACGGGCGCTTTACCGACGTCACCGCCGCGGCGGGTCTCGGGATGCCGCCGGCGGACACGAAAACCCTGGGCGTGGCCGTTCTCGACTACGACTCGGATGGACGACCGGATCTCTACTTCGTCAACGACCGCGTCTCGAATCGTCTCTTCCACAACCGTGGCGACGGCACGTTCGAGGAGACGACCGCCGAAGCGGGCGCCGGAGTCCTCGGGACGACGCCCCGCGCCGGAATGGGTGTGGCGGTCGGCGACGCGGACGGGGACGGCTCGACGGATCTCTTCGTCACGAACTTCGGCGGCGAGCCGAACAGCTACTACCGCAACGTCGAGGGAGCGGTCTTCGAGGACGCCGGCTCGACGCTCGGGGGCGGTCCGGCCGGGCTTCCCTCCGTTCGCTGGGGCACGCACTTCGCCGACTTCGACAACGATGGCTGGCCGGACCTCTACGCGGTCGGCGGGCATCTGGCGCCGCGCTCCGCCAGGATCCTCGGTCACTACAAGAGCGGGAAGGCCGCGTACGTCGAGGCGGGAGACTCGGCATATCGGCAGAGGACCGTTCTCCTGCACAATCTGGGCTCCGGGAAATTCGAGGAGTGGCGCGATCCCGGAGACCTCGGAACGATCCGCATGTCCGGGCGAGGGAGCGCCGTCGCCGACGTCGATGACGACGGCGACCTCGATCTCTTCGTCGTCGATCTCGCGGGGCCGTCGCGTCTCTTCTCCAACGAAGTGGGGAGCCGAAAGAGCTGGATCCGGATCGAGCCGCGGCCGGCCGCCGACCACCGCACCGTCCTCGACACGCGCGTGCGCGTGACGGCCGGGTCACGGACACAGGTTCGCGAGCTTCAGGTGTCGCCGTCCTATGCGTCCGGAACTTTCACCGACCTGCACTTCGGTCTCGGGAGCGCCGAGAGCGCGGACGTCGAAGTGCGCTGGCCGGACGGCGAGATTCAGAAGTTCGCCGGAGTGGCGGCCCGACGGAGCTACCGGCTCACTCGGCGAGGCAAGCTCGAAGCGCGCGCGCCCGGCTCGGTGCGGCGATGAGCCTTCCTCACCCGAAGGAGTTCGCGGGACCGCTCGAGGAAATCCGCATCAGTGCATCGATGATGCGCGGCACCATTTTCCGGGAGACCCAGGGCTCGCCCTGATCGACCTTGCGCACGGCCTTCGGAAGGAAGGCGCGGATCTGCCTGCGATTCAGACAGCCGTGGGCGCCGTGCGCGATTGCGTCGAGCAGGGCGGCCTGCGAGGTCTGGCCGGTCAGAACGAGGATGCGCGTGTCGGGGCTGCTCCGTCGGAAGAGATGAAGGAGCGCGATTCCGCGCCCCTGCGCCAGACTCGAGTCGAGGAGCAGGATCCGAGGGGCATAGCGGGCGGCGCCGAGCGTCTCCGCGGCGGTGGCGGTTTCTGCCACGACGCGGATTCCCGGCTCGGGCGCAAGTCTTCTCAAGTAGGCGGCCCGGCGCTCCCTTTCCGGGTCCGCCACCACGACCGTTATCGATGACATCGAGTTTTCGATGACCATTGTGACAGACGTCACATTCTCCGGCAACAAATGTCTGACGGATTCCGCTCGTTCGCGGCGTCTTCATGGACGAGGAGGGAAATGTCTCTCCGGATCCCCAGCCGGAGCCTGTGATCGTCCAAAAAACAGAAGGCCCGGCGAGAACGCCGGGCCTTCCTTCTTTGACGTTGGCCCCTGCCGGAGAACGTCTCGGCGATTCGGGCGTTCAGCGCTAGGGACTCGAGTTTTTAGGAGCTAGATCCCGGCAGATGTCGACCGGGCACACGCCGTTGTTGCACGTTTCGCCCGGGTCGCAAGGAGAAGTCCCGACCCGACAGACCTCCGTGTTCGGGTGATGATTTGCCTGACAGGCGCCGTTGACGCAGGTATCGGGGTCGTCGCACGCGGCATCGCCGCCGGCGTCGGCGTCGCACGACGCACCGTTGGCTTTGTTCGGGTTGGAGCAGGCGCCGGTCGCCGTATCGCATATGCCCGCAACGTGGCACTGATCCAAAGGCGTACACGTAACCGAGTTGGTGCCCGCGCAGACCCCGGCCTGACAGCTGTCGGTCGTGCAGGCGTTGTTGTCGTCGCACGCGGAGCCGTCGGTCTTGGCCGGGTTGGAGCAGGCCCCCGTCGATGGATCGCACGTGCCTGCGGCATGGCACTGATCCGAGGCGGTGCACGTGACCGAGTTGGTGCCCGTGCAGACCCCAGTCTGACAGCTGTCGGTCGTGCAGGCGTTGTTATCGTCGCACGCCGAGCCGTCAGTCTTGGCCGGGTTGGAGCAGGCTCCCGTCGCTGAATCGCATGTACCCGCGTTATGGCACTGATCCGAGGCGGTGCACGTGACCGAGTTGGTGCCCGTGCAGACCCCAGCCTGACAGGTGTCGGTCGTGCAGGCGTTGTTGTCGTCGCACGCGGAACCATCGGTCTTGGCCGGGTTGGAGCAGCCCCCCGTCGATGGATCGCAGGTACCCGCGACGTGGCACTGATCCGAGGCCGTGCAGGTGACCGAGTTGGTGCTGGTGCAGACCCCAGCCTGACAGGTGTCGGTCGTGCAGGCATTGCCGTCGGTGCACGCGGAACCATCGGTCTTGGCCGGGTTGGAGCAGGTGCCCGTCGATGGATCGCACGTGCCCGCATCGTGGCATTGATCTGAGGCCGAGCACGTGACCGAGTTGGTGCCCGTGCAGACCCCAGCCTGACAGGTGTCGGTCGTGCAAGAGTTGTTGTCGTCGCAGGTGTTCGTGTTGTCGTTCGTGTAGACGCACTCTGCCGACAGGTTACCCGGCGTGCCGACCACTCGGCAGCTGTCGTCCGTGCACGCGTTGTTGTCGTTGCAGATTGTCGTAGCACACGGGTTCAACTGCGTGGTCACGACGAGGTCCGTGCAGTCGCACTTCGATCCGGTTCCCGCTTGCTGAAGAGTCTGGCAAGAGGTCTTGTGGTTTGCGTTCTGCTCCCAGACCCGGCAGGAAGGGATACGCAGCGTGCCGTTGACGATATTGCAGTCGACTGTCGCGTCAACCGTCCAATCGACGGGCCCCGCGCTGGCTCTGAGATCTCCACACGTGTCGTTGGTAGTGGGAGTAGATGAGTGACCAGTTGTATCTATGCTCAAGAACAGGTCGGTGTCCGCATCGGGGTAGGCGAGGTTATCGCCCTGGCCGGCCTGGGCGGCCGCTCCTAGACATACGAGGGCGGTGCTTGGCTCCCGCACGGTCCCGCCGTCGGCGGAGACGAAGAGCCCCAGGTCGTACCTTTCGCTGGATGTCGCCGCGTACGTGGTCGTGATTCGGAGCTGGATCGTGTCGGTCAGCGAAGTGCAGAGGTCGTTGTTCAGGATGCCGACGGCCTTGACGGTCGTCGTGACGTCGTTGGCCGTGCAGTTGGTCAAATTGCTGGGGCAGGTGACCGTTGGCAGTGTGGATGGATTCACGGTGAATGTGCCCACGACGGAGTCCTCGGGAGTCGTGATCTGGATGCCGGAGAAGCTCTTCTCCGGCTTTCCGAGTGCGGTCAGGTTGTACCCGACCTCCAGCAGCGCGCCGTTCGCGACCAGGCACGCGCTTCCGGCGTCGTTGCATCCCTCACCCGAGAGAAGGGCGATCGGCAGAAACTTGGAGGCTCCCTTCGCCTCGCCGGCAAAGGTCTCGAACCGAGCCGTCCCGATTCCGCTTGCGGCGTCGATCTCGATCGAGATCCTGAGGTCGCCGAGCGAGCGCTCTCCCGCCTTCTGACTGAACTCGAGGACGGCGCTACTCGGTCCACCGGTCGACGCGCTATGCACGCCTGCGTAGAGAACCTCGTCCTGCAGCCGGTCGATCGTCGTGAAGGCGTAGCCATTCTTCAAAATCGCCGAGCTCGTTCGGGCGCTGAACGCATCCCATGAATCGAGAAAGTCCGGAATGCCGTTGTTCCCGGGCAGGCCGGACCCGTCGAGCGCGTCCACCCACGCGCGGGGCGCGTGAACCTGGAACAGCCCGCTGACCGCCGGCTGAACGGCGCGAAGACTCGCACTCACGGCGCTCGACGTATGCGACGTGACCGGTCCGGCGCCGCCGGACTCAGCGGTGGCGCCCGCTGCGGCGAGTAGCGCACACATCGCCAGAATAACGACCAGAGAAATGGGAATACATCGTAGAGAGATCTGGTGCCTGCTCATTTCCGTCCTCCTTATGTCCGACTCGCGAGAATGTGTTTCGGTGACCCCCACTATTCGACGTTCGCTTCTGTGAATCAATTGGACATTGGTCGTTTCGACGGAAGTCGAGTTTGTGAACGAACGGTGAGCGAGGTGCGCAGTGAGTCAGACCAAAGTCGACCGCACGGACGTGAGCGCCGAGAGTTCCGCCGCGCGTTTCTTCTCTTTGCATTTGAACTGTCCGCGGCGCAGAGGTCAGTCGCGCCGCCGACGCTTCAATGGAGCTCTCGCCTGGAAAGGTCCGAGGAACTTATTGCGGGGGAAACCGACTGGCAATCCGCCCAGGGGCGGAAAAGGGGGTAAGAAAGAGGAGAGATCCTCACTTCGCGGCGCCGGTTTCCCTCAGTCCGGACTGCCGGTCGTCGATTTCAATTTCTTGGATGGTGAAATGCGCGCAATCCATCCGAGCGTGCGCCGGTTGCAGATCCGACTCAGGTCGAAGAAAGAGAAGGCCCGGAGGACCGGCCGGGCCTTGTTGCTACAGGGTGGGGGTCTCGAGCGGAAGGGTGGGGGTCCCGAGCGGAAAGCGCCCTCTGCCCGGTCGGCTCACCGACCGCCTACTGCGGCTTCTCTGGTGTCTTCTCCGCAGCCGGTTTCGGCTTCTCTGGTGTCTTCTCCGCGTCCGGTTTCGGCTGCTCCGCGAGCAGCTTGTCGATCTGGGCCTTGAAGGCGGAAAACGGTTGCGCTCCGGTGAGCCGGACCACGGTCTTCACCTTCGAGCTTGTCGGGTCGGTGTATGCCAGAAAAAAGCCGGGCGTGCCATTGATCCCGGCCTTTTGGGCCTCGGCCATGTCCTTTCGAATCTCCTCGGCCTGCTTCCCGGCGTTCAGGCATGCCTCGAACTTGGGAACGTCGAGGCCAACCGCCTCCGCGTGAGCCTTCCACGGTTCGAAGCTCTTTTGGTTCGCAAACAGGCGGTCGTGCATCTCCCAGAACTTCCCTTGCTCGCCGGCGCAGTTGGCCGCTTCGGCCGCCTTGAAGGCGAATTTGTGGATCGACTCCAGGGGCAAGTCCATGAAGACGTACTTCAGTTTTCCGGTGGCGACGTACTCTTTCTCGATCTGCGGGGACGTCTCACGGACGTGCCTGGCGCAGAACGGTCACTGGTAGTCCGAGAACTCGACCAGCGTCAGCTTTGCGGTGCGCTCGCCCTTGAACGCATTCTTACCGAGATCGAGAACGACGTTCTGGGGCGGCGCGGCGGGCTGCTGCCTGCTCTGCAGGAGAGCCTTGATCTCCTGGACGTCCTTCTGGATCGCCTTCTGGCTCTCCTTGATGGCCTCGATGTCCTTCTTCAGGTCGTCCGACTGCTGCGGTTGCTGCGCCGAGGCGAGCGCCGCCAGGAGAATGCCGGTCAGGGCGATTCCGAGAAACAACCTCGATTTCCAGCGCTTCATACGGCGTTCCCTTCTCGCTCGAGTGGACGACGACGATAGGGCATCCCGTCGGTTTGGTCAAGAGATCCGCGTCCCGGAGGAGACAGCCCCTCCGGCTTCCACACCCGATTGAGGAGAGACAAAAAAAGGCCCGGCCGATGGCCGGGCCTGCTTCAAGAACAGCGCTCCCGGTCAGGGATTCGTCCCTGCTCGGGCCAAGCCTAACTAGGTTTTACGACGCCTCCCACACAGAAGTCGGTCGGGCAGTTGCCGTTTCCATCACAGTACTCCAATGGGTCGCAAGAACCCTGACTCGTGGTGCAGGGGACTGTGTCCCCTCCCGGCTCGTGGTTCGGCTCGCATACCCCCGCGAGACACGTGTCGGGATTATCGCAAGTCGTGTCGCTGGGGTCGCCGCACGCAATGCCGTCGCCCTTGGGGCCACCGGCAACGCAAGTGCCGTTCTGACACGCAAATGGGTTGTTGCACTCATCGCCGCCGGCGCCGCAAGACGTGCCATTGGTCACGGGGTCGTGATGCAGCGTGATGCCCCGGCAGGTCTCTGGTGCGGTGCATCCCAAATTGTCGAAGCAAATAGTGCCAGAACCACCCGTGCCGCTCGCGGGTCGACAGTTGCCCCGGCAGACCTCGGTGGTGCAGTTGTTCAGGTCGTCAATGGCGATACAGGCCCCGGCCAAGAGCCCGCAGAAACACTTGGAGGATGTCTCTGCCTTCACGTCTGCAGACCCTCCGCAGACTCCATCGGCACTGTTGGCCCAGGTCTCGCAGTGGTTGACGTCGGCCTGGCCATCGGACGTGTTCAAAGGAGGATCGTCGAGCGTCGCGCCCGGGCTCTTGACGTCGATGCAGGGAATCGTAACGGGCCCGAAATCAACCTCAGGGGTGGAACCCGGTGCGACGTCAGCACAGTCATCGTCGTCAAGGTCGGTGGTTTCCGCTGTGCCGATGGGGAAGTCGAACCTATCGCAGTTCCCGCTCTTCGCCCCGTTGCTATTCGGGTCGGTGTCCGTAGCAATGTAAAGACCGATGTCATAGCGCTGCGGGCCCACGATATATTGGCCCGTAGCCGTAAAGGTTATGGTGGCGTAGCAGGTGTTGCCGGCGGTGCAGCTACCTTGGGTTCCGTTGGTGCCCGTGCAACTTACACCGGTATCTAATCCCGTCGTATTATTGAAGCACTTTTTGTTGCTGTTACACCCCGCCCCCGAAGAGATCTCCAGACTGCCCTCGACGATCGCGGTCAACCGCACGTCGTTGGCAGTACAGTTGGCCTTCTTGAAACCGCCCTGCTCCACCACGCAGTCGGCGTTGCTCGACGAGAACATGGGCCGAATCGCTCCGGCCGCGGAGTCTTCGGGGGTCGTGATCTTGACTCCTTTGAATCCTCCGGAACCGCTCAGGAGCTGGCTCAGGTTGACGCCGACCTCCAGAAGTGCGCCGTTCGCGACGACGCACGCGGTGCCGGCATCGCTGCACCCCTCTCCGGAGAGGAGCGCGAGCTGGATGAACTTACCGCTTCCTTTTCCCTCCGAATAGCTCTGGAAGCGAACAGTTCCGAGGTTCCCTACGCCATCGATCTCAGCATTGATCTGCAGGTCGCCGAGGAGACGCTCTCCAGGCTTCTGGCTGAATTCGAATGCGACCTTGCTCGGCCCTGCAGACGACGCACGCAGCGCGCCGGCATAGAGGATCAAGTCGCCCATCTCGTCGATCGTCTTGAAGGCATATCCATTCTTCAGGATCGCCGAGGCCTCGCGGGCGCGGAACGCTTGCCACGAGTCGAGAAAGTCGGGCACTCCATTGGCACCCGGCTGACCGGACTCGTCGAGCGCGTCAGTCCATGCCCGCGGGGTGTGGACCTGGAACAGTCCGCTGACCGCCGGCTGAACCGAGCGAACGGATGCCGTCAGGTGCGAGGCAGCCGGGCCCGCGGCGGCCACGGCTTGTGCGGTCGCCGCGCAGATCAGAAACGCGCCGATCGCGAGGGAAAGAACCAGAGTGACGGGGCTACATCGATTCTTGTTCACATCCGACCTCCTCTTCCAGAATGAAGTTGTCCTTCCGCGTTTGGAGTCCGAGCAATACGGGGACGTTATGGCGGACTGAAGGGCGCGATCTATCGGCCGTAGGGCCTACAGCCGAATGAGAAAAGGGCCTAGGTCTTAGGTTGGAGAGTCGTACCGACCAAAGTCGAAGTCACCTCCTTCAGCCGTAAGGGATTCTTCCGGTGCTCCCGAGGGCAGGCTGCCGAACGAAAGCGGAAAAAGGCCGCCCGGGTTATCGACGAGCGGAAGTCCCCGTGGGGCGATCAGGAGCCCGCTCCGACGTTGGCCACCTTTCGAGACAACATCGTCGTCTCGTAACTTCCGCTACATCGGTTATCGCGAAGGCGACTTCGGGTTCCGCTGCGCCGCCGACGTTCCCTAGCCGTCGAGCGTCACATCCCCGTCTTCGGGCCGAGTCGGCTTTGAGCCAGAACCCCCAGGGCAAACCGGCCGTCGATCTCCAGCTTGCGGAAAATGTTGTTCAGATGACTCTTTACGGTGACCAGGCTGATGTTCAATCGAAGAGCGATGTCCTTGTTGCGAAGGCCCTGCGCGACGCGCTCGGCGACCTCCCATTCTCGAGTCGTCAAGCGACGGTCCGCATCGGGCGCGACGACTCTCCGGCCGGGGACCGGCGGATACGTCGCGGTTTCGAGAGCGCCGAATCGGGCCTCGCAGGCTCTGCCTGCGGAAGCGGCCTCGACCGCTCGCACGAGAGTCGCCAGGTCCGAGCGATTCTGGACGACTCCGTACGCACCCGCGCGGGCGAACTGACCGACCGCTTCTTTGTCGGACCGCGTGGTCAGGACGAGGATCCGAGTTGAAGGCGAGGCCTGGTGCAGTCGTCGAATGACGGTTTCCAGGTTCGACACTGAATCGTCGTCATCGATGAGAAGTGTTCGCGGCTGGAGCTCGAGAAGGCGGCGGGTCGCATCCTCGCCGTCACTCGCGCCGAGTGCGACGACGCGCAAGCCCAACCGCGCACCCAGCGCCCGCGCCAATACGTCGCGAACCAGCGCCGGTCGCGTCGCGACGGCGACGTCAACGAGTACGACGCCCGCCGGTCCGTCGAGCCGCCAGCCACGGGCGCGCGAGTCGGAGACTCCGGGGTTCATTGTTGGGGTCGCATGGTGGTTCCTTCCAAACCCGTGAATCAATTGGACTTTGGTCGAGACTCGAACGAAGTCGAATCTGTCCGTGAGCTGGCGGAGAGGGGAGGTCCGCGGCGGGCAACCTCGGTCTATGACTGACCCGGACGCTGATCGAACATGGCGAGAGCAAAGCGACCTTCGAGACCGAGCTTCAGAAAGATGTTGCCCAAGTGACTTTTGACGGTCTTCTCGCTGATGTTGAGCTGCCGGGCGATCTCTTTGTTGCGAAGTCCCCGTGTCACCCCATCGACGATCTGTTGCTCCCGTTTGGTCAATTGACCCTCCGGGGCCGCGGCGCCACCGGAAAAGTCGGTGAGATGCGCGAGGGTCAAGGCAGTCGTCCGGCGGTTGGCCCAGATCTCACCCGCAGCCACGGCACGGATCGCCCGGAGGAGAGTATCGAGGTCGAGCTGCTTGGCTACGAGGCCGCTCGCACCTGCCCGCAGCACGCGTTCTGCAGTCTCGTCGCCCGAACGAGTCGCCATGACGAGAATCCGGGTCTCCGGCGCCACCCGGTGCAGCCGGGAAATGATGCCCTCCGCGTTGGGGCCGAGTGCCTCGTAGTCGAACACCAGAATGTAAGGGTTTTCCCGGGTCAGAATCTCGGCGATTTGATCCTCGTCCCAACCCTGTCCGACGACCTGCAGGTTCTTTTCGTCGCTCAGGAGACGCGAGAGCGCGTCTCGGAACAACGTCGGCTGCGTGGCGATCGCCAGTCGCAACGGGCCCCGCTTGCGCGTTTCCGCTGGCCGCCGGGCCGCTCCCGGCAAGATGCCCGAACCGCGCGGGTCGCGCCCGTTTGCGCCGGGTTTTTGCTCGCTGCGCGCACTCCTGTTGCCGGTTGCCATTGTTGCGCCGGAATCCTCCAAGAAACGTCGACCGCACCGATTCGGTGGATGGAACTGTTACATCTGATCAAGGACGCGTCAATTCGACCTTCGTGCATACGACCTTCGTCCTGAAGCCGAGCAGGAGGCCCCACCCGGAGAGCCACGAGCACGCCGACGAGGACCGGCGTCCGGACTCGCTGGTCGGACGAGGCTAGTGCCTCTGCTGTTCGATGACGAGTCGCGCGGGGCCGGAGACATTTCCCCGGGTTTCGCGCAGTCCGTCGGGCCAGCGGATCTCGAGCGAATCGACCTTTCCCGCTTTGCCGACGCCAAAGGTCAGGGTTTTTTCGGGCGCCGACAGATACGACTGCCCGCCCGACACTTCCTGCGTCTGCGTCCGACCGGCGATCCGGGCGGTCGCGCGCGCGCCGACGGCGTCGCGGTTCGAACGGCCGGAGCCGACCAGCCGCACGCGCACGCTTCTCTCGGGATGGTCGAGTCGGTTGACGAAAACGCGCGCCGGTCCGCCGTTCTCGACGATCACAACGTCGAGATCGCCGTCCCCGTCGAGGTCGACGTAAGCGGCGCCGCGGGCGACGAGCGGCCGCTCGAGATCCCCCGTCCGCGCGCCGAGCGGCGTGAATCGGCCTCCTCCCGCGTTCCAGTAAAGGATCGGAGGCTGGCGGTATGCGACGTTCTTCTGAACCGCCTGAACGGTCGGCTCGACGTGACCGTTCGCGAGAAGCAGGTCCGTGCGGCCGTCCAGGTCGGCGTCGAAAAAGAACAGACCGAAGGTGAGCGCGAGAAAGGAAGTCGGGCCCACGCCGCTCATCGGTGATTCGTCGAGAAAGACCTCTCCCGTGTCGGTCCAGTAGAGAGATTTGAGCTCGTTCGCGAAGTTGCCGATCGCGAGAGTGGCGCCCCGTCCGTTCTTCGTATCCCCCCACGCGGCGCCCATTGCGCCGCGTGAGCGTCCCGCGTCGTCGACCGCGATTCCGGCGGGGACGCCGACGTCCTCGAACGTTCCGTCCCCCCGGTTGCGGTAGAGGTTGTTCGGCGCCGTGTCGTTCGCGACGAGAAAGTCGATGTGTCCATCGCCGTCGAAGTCCTGCGTTGCGACCCCGAGGGCTTTCTGGTTCTCGTTCCAGACGCCGGACTTCTTCGTGACGTCCTCGAAGGTGCCGTCCCCCTTGTTTCGATACAGGTGGGACGGGGTTCCCGGATACCTCTCCGGCGTGCAGTACGACTTCGTCGAGCCGTCGAGCGTGCACCAGAGGTCCTTTTCGGGCGACCAGTCCACGTAACGGCAGACGAACAGGTCGAGGAAACCGTCGCCGTCGAAGTCGAAGAAGGCCGCCGACGTGCCCCAGCCGGAATCGCGCACGCCCGCCCGGCCGGCCACGTCTTCGAAGCGGCCGGCCCGGTTCCGATACAAGCGGTTTGCGCCGAGACCCGTGACGTACACGTCGTCGTCGCCGTCGTTGTCGTAGTCACCGACCGCGGCGCCCATTCCGTAGAAGACGGACTCGAGCCCCGCTTCGCGCGTGACGTCGCGGAAGCGGGGGAGCCCCCCCGGGGGAGGTCGCGGGGACAGGTCCTGCGGACCCGCACCCACCGAGGAACGTCGCGGGGACAGGTCCCGCGGCCCTGCACCCGCCGGGGGACGTCGCGGGGACAGGTCCTGTGGACCTGCACCCACCGAGGACAGTCGCGGGGACAGGTCCTGCGGACCTGCACCCGCCTCCATATTCCCCTCGTTGTGAAAGAGGGCGAGCGACGATCTCTGCGTCGCCCGTCGCGGATCGCCCGCCCAGTACGCGCCGGAGACGAACAGCAGGTCCGGCCGGCCGTCGCCGTCGAAGTCGAGCACGGCGACCCCGCCGCCCATCGTTTCCGGCATCCACTTCTTTCCGAGGGCGCCGTTGACGTGGACGAAGTCGATACCGAGGTCGGCGGCGCGCTCCTCGAAACGGACCGACGGAAGCGGGATAGGGGTGGGCGGCGCCTTCGCAATCGTCTTCTCACGGCCCCGGCAGCCTCCGCCGACCCAAAGAGCGATCGCGGCACAGAGAAAGAGAGCGGCGCGCGGACCGATTCGGCGCAAGGGAGCTCTTCCGCCTACTTCGACTTGGGAGCCGTGCCCGCGGGCGCGTAGGAGGTTTTCTTCCGTGGGGGCGCGCCCGCCGGCTCGACGGCTTCGCGCCGGATCGGAGGGTGCGCGCGCGTCAGATACCCGAGGTCCGTCTCGTAACCCTTCGGTCCGAGCGACGCGACCCACGCGGGCGCCGCGGCGGGCGGAGGGGTCGCTTCCTCGTGAACGTGAATCGGAAGCGACTCCCGGTTCGTCCATACATCGCCCCGGCGAAGGTCGGCCGCGACGGCGCGCCCGGTCTCGTCCTCCTTGTATTTTCGATATGCCGCGGCATGGACCGCGGCCTGACGGCGATCGCCCATCGCCCGGTAGACGCGCATCAGGTTGTAGTGCGCGTTCAAGTCCTCCGGGTCGATCGCGAGCGTCTTCCCGTACGCCTCCACGGCGTCCCGGAAGCGTCCCCCGAGCCACAGGACACCGCCGAGGTTGTTCCACGCCACGCGGTCGAGCGGGAACTTCGCGAGAACGGCCTCGAGGTCCCGCTCGGCGTCGTCCAGCCGTCCCTCGTCCCGGGCGACGATCGAGCGGAAGAACGCGGTCTTCCCCCACCCCGGCCGGATTTTCTCCGCGAGCGAGAGAGAGGCCGTCGCATCGGCGAGACGGCCTTCCGCGATCTCCGCGCGGGCGCGGTTCAACGGCCCATCCGGCTTGTCCGGCGCGAGCTCGGCAACCCGGGTCCACGCGCGCGTGGCGCCCTTCAGGTCCCCCTGGACAAAGAGTCCGATGCCGTAGTCGTTCCAGCGAAGCCAGGGCTTGTCGGGATTCCCGCGCTTCGCTGGCTCCCGGCGCCCGGCTCCCGGCTCCCGCCGACCGCGAATCGGCAGTCTCACCCGGTCTTCGGCGAGCGTCGTGACCGGCAAGGACGGATGGGCGGCCCCGAGCGAGAACGACGTGTAATCGCGGCTGAACTTGCGGTAGTGGACACCGGCGGAGAGCTCGATCGCGCCGCTCGCGTCCTGCGGAAGGCGCACGCGATAGTGGACGACCCGCGCCGCGCCGGGGCCGATCTGATTGCTGTAGAGCGTCGTGTGGATGTCCTGCGGCTGCCGTCGGTCCATGTGGGCGCCTTCGTGGTCGACGACGTAGGCCCACAGCCGGTCGGCCGCGGGGTCGACGCGGCCCGCAGAGTCGAGCACCCCGCTCTCGAAGAAAGCGCGTCCGGCGGTCTCGCCCTCGAGCGACACCCACGTCTCGTTCGAGTCGGCCGTGCCGTTCGTGAAGGGGTGCCCGACGCCGCGCGTGCGCACGACGACCTCGAGATCGAGGACCTCTCCGGGCGCGACCTCCGGCGGCTTCTCGCCGAGGACGAGGACGTCGTCCCCGCGGCGGATCGCGAAGAGGTCGACGGTCAGCACCTTGTCCTGCAGGAATTTCTGGATCCGCGCGACCGTCTCCGTGTCCTTGCGGATGAACGGCAGCGCCGTATTCGCCGCGGGGAACATGTGGTCGTGCACGAACCCGCCGCGGTTGCCGAATTCCGCCGACTTGAAAGCCGGCAGGTGGCAGTCGCGGCACGCCTTCGCCTTGGGCGGATCGTAGAAAGAGCGCACGGCGCGTCCGGAGACCCCCGAGTCATACCAGGTGTCGTAGTGGTTCTGACCCCGCATCCAGTGGTAGTCGTTCAGCGCGGGGATGAGCGCGACCTTGTGGCAGGACGAGCAGAACTCGGGCGTCTTGTGGAAGGGTTTCAGGAACGTCTTCCGGTGGAGCGAGGGCTCCATCCGGATCAGGAGACGGTTCACCGCGCGAAGCGTCTCGTTCTTCGAGAACGCGAACGGGTACTGCTTGGACTCTTCGATCACGTACGACCCGTTCCCAGAGACGTCCTTGATCTCCGCGATCGAGTGGCACGACATGCAGGTCAGCCCCTGCTGCGCCTCCCACGAGTCGTACGAGAACTTGGCCTGCGTCGCCGCGCCCATCTGGCCGGTGAAGAGCACGACCGGGTCGTGGCAGCCCGAGCACCACTTCGTGCGCTCGCGGCCGACCTGGTCGGCCATGAGCTCGACGCTCTTCCGGTAGAAGGGGTTGTTGAACGACGAGAAGCGGTGCGCCGAGCGCTCCCACTGGTGGAACGAATCCGGATGACACTCCTTGCAGTATTCGTTGGCCCCGAGCTTGTAGCCGTTCAGCAACCCCTGATCGAAGGTCTCCGACGACGACGGGAAGAAGACGGTATCGCCGTTGGTGTTGACGATCCGTTTGGGCGGCTTCTCGAGCTTGGACGCGACCCCCATCGCACCGAGGAACACGGCCACCGCGGCGCCCCAGGCGTAGAGCCGTTTGAACTGGAGCTGGTGGGTGTGGGCGCGCCGGTGGAGGATGAACGCCACGAGCGCGAGCGGGACCGCCGCGACGTGGGCGATCCAGACGACGCGGTTGGGAATCGTCGCACCCCGGAAGGTGAGCCAGAGCCCGGAAGCGACGCAGATGACCGCGAGCGTGAAGATCGCGAGCCCGGCGTACTTTGCCCGCTTGTTCCACATCCGGATCATCCGCTTGGCGTGCGTGACGGCGAAGACGAAGAAAGGAATGGCGATCGCGACCCCGAGAACCAGGTGCGTCAAGAGCATCGCGTAGAAGAACGCGGTGTCGCGGGTGAACGCGACGAGAAAGATCGCGTTCGCGGCCATGACGCCGAGCGGAATGAGAAGGATCCGGTAGAGCCGCCGCTGCCAGGGCCGGAGAACGCCGGACGGTTTCGACGGAGAGCCGGACGGGGTCATCCGCCGCCGATTTTACCTACGGCTCCCGCTGCGCGGGCACGTAGATCGCGTCTCCCGACGTGTTGTCGACCGCCACGCCGTAGGCGAGGATCCGGCCGGCCCCTCCGTCGAGCTCGAACTGCAGGTAGATGTTCGTCGCGAAGGCCCCGGCGCCGATGATGTCGGTCGCGCTCGTCTGGAACGAGGTGTTCGCCGGCACGAAGTAGCTCTTCGTTCCCAGCGTCGCGCCGGTCTCTCCGCTCTTCGCGGTCACGCGGACGAGCACGTCGGCCCCGCCGATCTCGGCCACCCCGAAGTTCGAGCGCGAACCCGTCGCCGCGCTCGACTGGTCGAGCTGGATCGCGGCGACGCGCCCGGTCCCGAGGCCGATCACGGTCGGCGAGGACGTGGCGATGCCCGGGATGTAGAAGCCGAAGGTCCCGCCGAACTTCTCGACGAACGTGCGCGTCGAGACGACGAGCTGCGCCGGACCGCCCGAGTGGATGCGCAGGCCCGCCGCCGACGGATCCTGAAGCCCGAACTCGGTATTCAGGACGTCCGCCTTCTCGATGGTTTGCCCCGGCGCGAGCGTGTAGACGCGCGGCGCGGCGGGAGTTCCGGTCACGAGGCGCGGGAGCAACGAGACCGTCAGCGTCACGGGGCCCGCTCCGACGTTCGTCACGTGCAGGTTCGTCTTGAAGAAGGTGTCGTTGTTTCCGCGGGCGAAGGACGCCTGGGTCACGATCACGTCGTCGGAGGAGGGCGCGGGATTGCTCGCGGGCTCGAAGAGACCGTCGCCGGTCGCGTCGTCGATGAGGATGGCGAACGGAACGATGCGTCCCGTGAGTGACGTGACCGTGAAGTCCACGCGGAAGTTCGACGTGGCGCCCAGCCCACGGTCCCCGATGATGTCCGTGATGAGCAGCGTCTGGTTCGCGCCGCCGTTGCGCGTCGTGGACGCGAGGAGGTTTCCCGCGGAGTCGAGGATGTCGATCCGGACGGTCGCCGGCGCGCCGGAGACCTCCGTGAACCCGACATTCGTGTGGAACCGCGTGTCCTTCGTGAAGCCGTTCGCGCTCGCCCGGCCCTGGCCGAAGGTGAGCCCGTTGACGCTGCGGAACCCCGGCACGAACTGGCCGAAGGTTCCATTCGAGCTGCGCGTGTAGGCGCGGCTCGTCGCAATGAACGCGGGATCGCTCGCGACGATCGTCATCTCGCCGAGCGACTCGTCGAACCCGAACTCCGAAAAGATGACGTCGTTCAGCGCGAGCACCTGCCTGGCGCCGACCGTGCGCGTCGCCCGGAGCGCGGTCGCCCCCGTCTGGCCGACCGGCACGTAATAGAGAGAGAAGCTCTTGGGCGCGGCCGTCGGGTTGTAGAGCCTCACGTCGGAGAGGAAGAACTTCGTCCCCTGGACGCGGCCCACGACCGGCAGGACGCTGCCGTCGGACTGCGCCGGGATCGCCACGACCGGCTGACCCGGCACGACCGTCACCGAGAAGTTGCGGATGCGGCCGGTCGCGCCCGCGACCAGGTCTTCGACGGTCAAGGTCCACACGCCGTTCGCGAGATGGCCCTGGAACGCCGACAGCGACTGCGCGGGGACGTCGGTCCGTCCGTAAAGCGCGTTGATCGGCTGCTGAAGGATGCCGGTGCGATCGTGGAGCAGGACCGACGTGCCGTCGGGGCCCGTGATTCGGACCCGCAGCTCGCGCGGGTCGGGGTGATCGATCTGCGCCCAGACCTGGACGCTCGCGACCGAGCCGGAGAGTCCGGAGACGAGCGCGGTCGCCGAGGCGGAGCTCGTTCCGTCCGGAACGGGCAACGCGTTGCCGACGTACCCGCCGAAGCGGTTCGCGGCGAGCTGCACCGCGGCGAGCGTATCGACGCGCGGAGTCAGGATTCCGTTGCGCGGATCGGTGACGGGCACTCCCGTCGAGCGGAGGACACCGAGGACTCCGAAGCTCGAGAGGTCCGGGCGCGCCTGGCGCAGGATGGCGAAGGCGCCGGCGGCGGCCGGCGCCGACGCGGAGGTCCCCCCGAAGTTCGGGACGTTGCGATTTCCCTTTCCGATCGTGCTCCAGAAGGCGCCGGGAGCGAGCAGCGAGAGGTTGGTATTCGAGTTGGAAAAGCAGGTGACGAGATCGGGGACGACCGACTGATCCGTGCAGTCGCTCCAGCTGCGGGACGGAGCGGAAAACGAATAAACCGCTCCCACCGAGACCGCCGAGGAAACGCACGCGGGAGCCGCGAGCGAGTGAGTGAACCCGCTATTTCCGGAGGCGACGACGACAGGAAGATCTGCGGCCGCTGCGGAGTCGATCGCGACCGCCTCCGCGGGCTCGTCGGTGTCGCAGTATCCGACGTTGTCGGTATCCGGGTCGGCTCCGAGACTGATGTTGACGACCGCGATGTGAAACTCCGCTTTGTGCGAGATCGCGTAGTTGATTCCCTGAATGATGTCGGAGACGAACGCCGTGTCGCTGCAGTTTCCGGTCATCGCGTCGGTCTTGAAGGCCTTGATCGCGACGATCTTCGCGTCGGGAGCGACCCCCGCGAGGCCGGCGATGACTCCCGAGACCGAGGTGCCGTGCCCCTCGCAGTCCATCGGATCGTTGTCCTCGTCGGCGGTGTCCATGCCGCCGATCACCTTGGCGTTGGGGAACCCGCCCCCACCGAGCTGAGGAACCGTGTAGTCGACGCCGGTGTCGATGACCGCCACCGCCTGCCCGGCGCCGGTGAAGCCAGAGGCGTTCGCCTGGTCGCTGCGCATCAAGGTCGCGGCGGCCTGGGGACTGGCCTGGAAGGCGCGCCGCGTCTCGTCGAGGGTGACCCAGTCGACGTCGGGCCGGTTCGCGAGCCGAACGACCCCATCGCGAGTCGCGCGCCCGGCCACGACCGAGAAGCTCTCGTAGAAATGACGCACGCGAAACTCGGCCGTTCCCATATCGTCGGAGAGACGCTTCTGGGCGGCGATGCGGCGAGCGCGGCGTCCCGGCTCTGCCGCCGGATCTGGCGCGGCGAGGAGGTTGCGGGCCGACGGCGTGCCGTCGCGCACTCCCACGATCACGCGGACCTCTTCGGCGCCCTCGTTCAGGGCGCGGAGGAGCTTCGCGTGCGCCTTGGGCGCCTGGCCAGCCGAGACCGGAGCCACAGCCCGAGCGGCCGGGCTGGACAGAACGGCGAAAAGAGCGGAGATCGTGAATCCGAGGAGCTGACGGCGCGGCATTTCACCCCCGAATGTTTCCGCAGGTGGATGACAGACCAGAATACATTTGGACGTTCCCGAAAAATCCCGTTCGTTGCCTCCCCGTTGCGAAAATCCTTCTTCAGACTGTCTTTAGGCTATCTTTCCCGCCGATGAGGGCGGTTTTCGCGGATTGCCACGTGGGGCGCCAGCCCGACGACGACAGCCCCTTTCTGGCGGCCCTCGAGGAGGCCCGAAGGCGCGGCGCGCGGGCGATCTCGCTCCTGGGAGACATCTTCCATTTCTTCATCGCTCATCCGAAGTTCGAGACCCCGGCGATCGCCCGTTTTCTCGAGGCCGTCGACCGCCTGCGGGCCGCCGGAGTCCCCGTCACGTACGTGGAGGGGAACCGGGACTTCTTCCTCCGGGGCTCGTACGTCGAGTCGCGCTTCCGGGAGGTGTGCGACGAGGAGACCTTTGTGGAGGGGGGGCGCCGGTTCCTGCTGACCCACGGCGACCTGCTGAACGAGGAGGATCGGCCGTACCGGCTCTGGCGCGCGATCTCGAAGAATCCGATCTCGCGCGTCGCGATCGACTTTCTGCCCCGGAAGGCGGCAAACCGTTTCGTGTGGAAGGTCGAGGCGCGATTGTACCGCTCCAACTTCAAGCACAAGACGCGGCTGCCGGTGGAAATGATCCGCTCCTTCGCGACGCGGCGGTTCCGCGAAGGCTACGATGTCCTGCTCCTCGGGCACTTCCACCGCTCGTGGAGCGAGGCGGTGGACGGCGGCCGGGTCGAAATACTCCCGGCCTTCGTGGACGAGCATCGGTGGATGGAGGTACTGGATGACGGGACGACCCGGTTGGTGAGTCTCGAGGGATCAGTCGACGAGAAGGGATCAGGGGAATAGCGATCAGGGTCCCTGGCCCCTGTGCCCCTGGCACCTGTCCCGTACTTCTGACCCCTCTTCTCTCGAGATGGACTACCTCGCCTTCCCACCCGTCCGCGGCATCCGAGGCACGATCGCGGCTCCTCCGTCCAAGAGCGCCACCAACCGCGCGCTCGTGCTCGCGGCGCTTCGAAGCGATCCGGTGGAGCTCGTGCGTCCTCTCGATTCGGAGGACACGCGCGCCCTCGTTCGATGCCTCGAATCGATGGGTGCGAAGTTCACTCCCTCGGAGCGCGGACTGACGGCCCACGGGCCGGTCGGGCGAAGCGGCGGCGCGCAAGTCGTCCTCGACGCCGGCTCGTCGGGCACGGCGGCACGCTTCCTCGCGGCCGTGGCTGCGGCGGTCCCCGGCCGCTATCGGCTGACCGGCTCGACGCGCCTCTGCGAGCGCCCGATGGCGGAGCTCGTCACGGCGCTTCGCTCCGCCGGCGCTTCCATCGAGCCTGCAGGGCGCGAGGGCTTTCTCCCGCTCGTCATCAGCGGGAAAACGCTGCGGTCGGGAGGTCTCACGGTCGACGCCACGCGCTCGAGCCAGTTCGTGTCGGCTCTGCTGCTCGCCGCCGTCGCGGTCGAAGGGGGACTCTCGGTCGAGCCGTCGGGACCCGTCGTTTCGGCGCCGTACGTCGAGACGACGCTCGAAACGCTCGCGGCGTTCGGGCATCGGGTCCGGCGGGGGAACGCGGGCGCGATCGCGGTCGAGCGGGGCGATCCGGCTGCGAGCTCCTACTCGGTTCCGGGGGACTGGTCGTCGGCGCTGCCATACCTCGCTGCCGCGGGGATCGCGGGCGGAGAGGTCGAGGTCACGGGACTCACCTCCCCGTCGTCCGACGCGGACGCGCACGCGGCCGACGTCCTGGAGGCGATGGGCGTCGCGGTCGAGCGCCGCGGGGGGTCGGTCCGCGCGTCGGGTGACGCCCGCTCGCTCCGGCCGGTTTCGGTCGATGCCCGCGACTTCCCCGACGCCGTGCCCGTGCTCGCCGCGCTCGCGGCGCACGCGGAAGGGGAGAGCCGGTTTCGCGGGGTGGCCCACCTCCGCGGCAAGGAGAGCGACCGGCTCGCCGCGCTCGCCGCGCTTCTCGATGCGGCCGGCGCGAACGCTTCCGCGATGGAGGACGAGCTCGTCGTGACCGGGTCGCCGCGTCCTTCCGCCGTCGGCGCGCCGCGCCTTCCGACGTTCGACGATCACCGGATGGCGATGGCCGCGGCGCTCCTATCGCTCTCTTCCTCGGGAACGCTCATCGAGAACCCGGGATGCGTCTCGAAGTCGTATCCCGCCTTCTTCCGGGATCTCGAGACAATCCTTGTACGTGGGTAGCGCGTGTTCGTCCCGGGAACCTTGAAGCTTGAACCCGTTGCCAGGTCCGCCGTCGGAGGTTCTCCGCGCTCTGAGGGATGCCGTCGCGGCCGCGGCCTCGGGAGAAGAAAAAGAGGCGCCGCTCGAAGCGCTCGGCCTCTCGAGCCTGTCGATCGTCGACTGCGACGGGCGCGACGTCGTCGTTCTCGGCGAACCGCTGACGTCGGGCCGCGACGTCCTTCGCCGCGCGCTCGACGCGGGCAGCGCGCGGTTCGAGCTGGCCCTCGCCCCGCCGGTCGCCGACGAGGTCTCCTCTCCGATCGCGCTCGTCCTGGAGACTCTGCTCTACCGGGCGGACGGCTTCGAAGCGCCCTCCGATTTCGCGGACGGGTGGCGCCGCGTCGGCGTCGTCACGGCGGATTCCGCGATGTGCGAGCCGTACCGGCGGCTCCAGCACTTCGCGCCCCAGAGCGTGACGGTTCTCGTGCTCGGGGAGTCCGGCAGCGGCAAGGAGGCAGTCGCGCGCGCCGTCCACACCCTCTCGTCGCGCGCGCAGGGGCCGTTCGTGTCGGTCAACGTTCCGGCGATCCCGGCGGCGCTTCTCGAGAGCGAGCTCTTCGGCCACGCGCGCGGGGCGTTCACCGGCGCCGACCGCGATCGCCGCGGCCTTCTCGAGGAAGCGTCCGGTGGAACGATCTTCTTCGACGAGATCGGAGACCTCTCCTCCGCTCTCCAGGCGAAGCTCCTCCGCGCGCTCCAGGAGCGGGAGATCCGGAGAGTCGGCGAGAACCGGGCGCGCGCCGTGGACGTGCGGGTCGTGTCGGCGACGTCGCGCGACCTCGCCAGGGAAGTCGAGGCGGGACGTTTCCGCGAAGACCTCTACTACCGCCTCCACGTCGGGATCATCGCGCTGCCGCCGCTGCGCGATCGCGGGCGCGACACGCTGCTCCTCGCGCGACACTTCCTCGACCGCTACGCCAACGAGTTCGGGCGGGCGCCGCTCCGCTTCGCGCCGGAAGCCCAGGCGGCTCTTCTCGCCCACGGCTGGCCCGGCAATGTCCGCGAGCTCCAGAACGCGGTCTGCCAGGCCGCCGCGCTCGCCGAGCCGCGCGGAACAGTCTCCGCGGAGCTCCTTCCGGCATCCGTCCGGCGCGCGGCCCGTCCGACCGCGGTCGTCGGCGACTATCGCTCGCGCGTCGCGGCGCATCGCCGACGCCTCGTGCGCGAAGCGCTCGATCGCTCCGGCGGAAACCGCAGCCGGGCGGCGAAGGACCTCGGGCTTTCTCGACAGGCGCTGTTGTACCTGATGAAGGAGCTCGGCGTTACGAGTCCAAAGTCCAAGGTCCAAAGTCCAAGGTGACCGCGAAGCGGTCATCCCGAGCGTAGCGAGGGATCTCTTTCCAGGTCCGAACCCACAGTACAGTTCGCCTCCGCATGAGGGTCGGCTGGCGAAAGTTCCTGCCGCAGGCGCGCACGATGCTTCTCGCCGCCGCGTGCGTCGTGTCGTACGCGAACGGGTTGACCGGAGACTTCACGTACGACGACAAGGCGATCGTGCGCGACAACGCGCGCCTGCGCGCGCCCGCGAGACTCGTTTCGATCTTCACGACGCCCTACTTCGGCGGGCCGCGCGGGCAGGGGACCGGTTATCGGCCGGTCCTCCTCTTCTCCTACGCGGTCCAGTGGTGGCTGCACGGCGGATCGGCGGTGGGCTTCCACGCCGTCAACCTCGCGCTCCACGTCCTCGTGACTCTCCTTCTGGCGCGCGCGCTCGCCCGCATCGACGTCTCCGACCCGGTGGCGTTCGGTGCGGCGCTCGTCTTCGCCGTCCACCCGCTTCACGTCGAGGCGATCACGAGCCTCGTCGGCCGGGGCGAGCCGCTCGCCGCCGCTTTCGTCCTCGGGGTTCTGCTTCTGACTCTGCGGTACCGGCGGGAGCGTCGCTCGAGATGGCTCTTCCTCGCCCTCGCGCTCGTCTGCTTCGCGCTCGGCATCCTGTCCAAGGAGAGCGCGGCGGTGGCGCCGCTCCTCGTCCTGCTCGCGTACTGGCGGCTCGAGAGCGGCCGGACCCTGGAGCGACTCCGGAAGGCGCTCACGGTCGGGCTGCCGGTTTACGCGGGGTGCGGGATTCTCCTCGCCGGCAGCTTTGCGGCCCGGTGGGCGGTTCTCGGAGGCGTGATCAAGGCGCCGACCTTCCGCATCTTCGAGCTCGAGAATCCCCTGGCGCCGCTGTCCGCCGGCGAGCGCGCGTCCAACGCCGCCGCGATCCTCTTCCGATACGCGGGACGGCTGCTCGTCCCGCTGCGTCTCTCCGCCGACGAGTCCGGGTGGTCGATTCCGGTCGCCCGGGGTCTCGACCCGGTCGGGATCGCCGCGCTCCTCCTCGGCGCCGCGATCCTCGTCGTCGCGTTCGCGCGCGAGCGCGAGAAGCGCGATCTCGCCTTCGGGGTCCTCTTCTTTGCCGCTGCGTTCGCGACGACCGCGAACGTGTTCTTCGCGATCGGGACGATCCTCGCCGAACGGGTCGCGTACCTTCCGTCTGCGGGCTTCGCGCTCGCGCTCTCTTCGGTCGTGCTCGGCGCCCGGGGCGCGGGGGCTCCTTCACGCCGCCGCACGTTCCTCCTCGTCGCGATCGCAGTCGCCTGTGGTGCGCGCACCGTCGCGAGGAACCCGGTCTGGAAGGACGACGAGACGCTGTTCGCGGAGACGGTGCGGACATCGCCGGGAAGCGCCAAGGCGCACTACAACCTCGCGTGGGTGTCGGCGGAGAAGGGACAGCTCCCGCTCGCGCTGGAGGAGTACACGCGCGCGACGCAGATCTATCCGAAGTACTTCGACGCGTGGGCGGGGAAGGGCTCGGTCGAGCAGCGCCTCGGACGGCTCTTGGACGCCGAGCGGTCGTTCCGCCGCTCTCTCGAGGTCCGACCCGACTACGAGAACGGCTTCTTCCGCCTCGGCGTCGTCCTCGAGCTCGAGGGCGACCTCACGGGCGCGGAGAAGGCGTTCTCGGACGGCCTCGCCCGGAATCCGAAGTCGACGCCGCTCGCCTTCCGACTCGCGAAGGTCCGAGCCCGCATGGGGCGCGCCAGCGCGGACGCGGACTGGCGCCACGCGATCGCCCTGGCTCGCGACGCGCCCTCGTTCCACCTCGGGTACGCCGAGTGGCTTCTCGAGCAGGGGAGGACCGCGGAGGCCCGGCGCGAAGCGAGAGAAGCGCTCCGGCGTCGGCCGCGGGACGCGGCGGCGCTCGCGATCCTCGCCGACTCGAGCGGGGAGTCCGGGCGTCTCTTTTCCGAGGGCCTCGCCGCCGAGAAGATCTTCCGCGCCACCCGGTCGCCGGCCGACTTCGATCGGCTCGTCCGGATCGCCGCGGCCGATCCCGCCTATCGCGCGCGGTTCGCCGCGCTCGCTCCGGGCCTGGAGAAGCTCAAGTCTCGTCCGCCTGCGCTCCCCTGACGTCGCGGCGGCGCTTGCGGCGGGACGCGCGCTCCCGCAGCCGCGCCGCCCGTTGCGCGACCTTCGGGTGCCGCCGGTGGTAGAGGCGCAGGAGGGTCCGGAGCACGAGGTAGGCGGACAACCCGATCATGACGGCGAGCACCGTCGTTCCCACGAGGAACGACAGGAGCCGCGGATGCAGCGCGGCTCCGCTGAACGCGTGCCAGAAGTCCCGGTGCAGCAGGCGGTCCCACGGCAGGTCGGGCACGCGGCTCCGGTCGTATCGGAGGAGCTGGCGCCCGAGCGCGTAGCCCGCGGCGTATACGGGGGGGAGGGTCCACGGGTTTCCCGCGAGGCTGCCGAGGATCGCATCGATGCGGTTCACGCGGAAGAGGAACGCGAGCCCGATCGCGAGCACGAAGTGCACGCCCACGAAGGGCGAGAAGCCGATGCCGATCCCGAGAGCGAGCGCGGCCGCTACCCGCTCGGGCGGCTCCTCGCGTCCGAGCAGGTCGAGGAGGAGGACCTTCCCGCGCCGCGAGAGCTTCAACGGATGCTTGCGGCGGCGGCGGAACGCCCGGGGGATCGGAAATCTCATCGCCGCTCCTCGAAGTGGTCGAAACCGAGGTCGCCGATCGGGCGGTCCCCATCGTCGTCCTCGAGAAAGACGCCCTCCCCCGCCTCGACGCGGCCGATCCGCTGCACGTCGACGCCCCACTCGGGGGGAGGGTCCGAGAAGCGCGAAGCGTCGGCCGCGGCGACCGTGAAGAGGAGCTCGTAGTCGTCCCCGCCCTCGACCGCGAGGGACGTTGCGTCGACTCCCGCGAGGGCGGCGAACGACCGGAGCGCGCGCGACAGAGGTACCTCCGTGCTCTCGATCACCAGTCGGACTCCCGATGCGCGCGCCAGCCGCGCGGCGTCCGCCCCCAGGCCGTCGGAAACGTCGATCGCGGCGGTCGCGAGCCCCTCGGTCGCGAGCGCGCGGCCGAGCGGGAGCCGCGGCTCGGGATCGCGGTACGCCGCCAGGAGCCGGGTCTCGTCGGGCGGGGAGAGCTGTTCCGGCGTCCATGCTCCGCCGCGGCGCCCGGGATCGAGACTTGCGCGAGCGCGGGCGATCGCGAGACCCGCCGCCGCGTCCCCGGGCGAGCCCGAGAGGAAGAGCACGTCCCCGGGGCTCGCGCCCGCGCGCTCGATCGGCGCTCCGACGGGTCGGCCCCAGAAGGCCGCGGTAACGAACACGTCGGCCGCGCGCGAGAGGTCGCCGCCGGCGAGCAGCGCTCCAAACTCTTCACCGCGTTTCGCGGCGGCGAGAGCGACGGTCAGAGGGAAGTCCTCCGCGGCGGAGCGCGGGAAGCCGATCGTCAGCAGAAAGAAGTCGGGCCAGGCGCCCATCGCCGCGAGGTCCGACAGAGCGACGGAGACCGCGCGGCGACCGAGACGCGCCGGATCCTCGCCCGGGAGGAAGTCGACTCCTTCGACGAGCGTGTCGGTGGTCGCGACGAGCGGCCCGGCTTCGAGCGACAGGACGGCGGCGTCGTCGCCGGGTCCGACGAGGAGCCGCTCGCCGCCGGGCAGCTGCTCGCGAAGGCGCTCGACGAAACGGTCCTCGGGTTTCATGGGAGTCCGGATTATCAGCCGGTAGACGGTGGACGGTCGACGGTCGACGGTCGACGGGGAGACGGGGACCGAGTCGGTGCTCTTGGGTTTCGGCTAATCGCTTTCGGCTTCCGGCTTCCGGCCCCGCGCTCGAGCTGCCGGCCGCCGGTCGGCGACTTCCGGCTGCACCGGGATATCCCTTCCTTCGGGGGCCGGCGGAAGCTCGGTCCGCCCGCTCCCGGCGGCGGGGGACTCGGCCTCGGGCGGAAGGAGCGCGATCGAGAGCACTTCCTGAACGTTCTCGACGTACCGGAACGTGGTGCCGTGGAGGATCCGCGGGCCGATCTGGAGGACGTCGCGCCGGTTCAACTTCGGCAGGATCACGGTCGTGATCTTCGCCTGGCGCGCCGCTAAGACCTTCTCCTTGACGCCGCCGATCGGAAGCACCTCGCCGCGCAGCGTGATCTCCCCGGTCATCGCGACGTCGCGGCGCACCTTGCGCTGCGTGAACGCCGAGATCATCGCGGTCGCCATGGTGATCCCGGCCGAGGGGCCGTCCTTGGGGATCGAGCCCTCCGGCACGTGCACGTGCACGTCGTGCGTTTCGAAGAAGTCGGCGGGGATCCCGAGCTCGGACGCATGCGCGCGCGCATACGACATGGCGGCCTGCGCCGACTCCTTCATCACGTCGCCCAGCTGCCCCGTCAGGCGAAGGCCGCCCTTTCCGCGCACCGCGAGAGCTTCCACGAACAGCACGTCGCCGCCGGTGGACGTCCACGCGAGGCCGGTGGCGACGCCGACCTCGTCCTTCTTCAGGAGCTCGTCGGCGAAGTGCCGGACCGCTCCGAGCATCTTCTCGACGGACGCGCCGGTGATCCGGTAGCGTCGGGTCTTTCCCTTCGCGACCGCGACGGCGACCTTCCGGCAGATCGCGCCGATCTCGCGCTCGAGATTGCGCAGCCCTGCTTCGCGCGTGTACGACTCGATGATCTTGCGGAGTCCCCCTTCCGTGAACTCCAGGTACTCCTCGGAGATGCCGTTCTCGTCCATCTGTTTCGGGATCAGGTGCCGCCGCGCGATCGCGATCTTCTCCTCCAGGGTGTAGCCCGACAGCCGGATGACCTCCATGCGGTCGAGGAAGGCGGGCTGAATCGGGTCGAGGATGTTCGCGGTCGCGATGAAGAGCACCCTCGAGAGGTCGTACGGCACGCCGAGGTAGTGATCGCGGAAGGAGAAGTTCTGCTCCGGATCGAGGACCTCGAGGAGGGCGGAGCTCGGGTCCCCGCGGTAATCCGAGCCGATCTTGTCGATCTCGTCGAGCATGAAGACCGGATTCGACGTGCCCGCCTGGTGAATTCCCTGAATGATCCGTCCGGGCATGGCGCCGACGTACGTGCGGCGGTGGCCGCGGATCTCCGCCTCGTCGCGGACGCCCCCGAGCGACAGGCGGACGAACTTCCGATCGAGCGCGCGCGCGATCGACTTGCCGAGTGACGTCTTTCCGACTCCGGGCGGCCCGACGAAACACAGGATCGGACCCTTGAGGGTCTTCTTCAGCGCGTGGACCGCGAGGAACTCGAGGATGCGTTCCTTGACCTTCTCGATGTCGTAGTGGTCCTCGTCCAGGATCTCGCGGGCCCGGTCGATGTCCCGGTTGTCATCGGACAGCTTTCCCCACGGAAGGCCGCTCATCCAGTCGAGATACGTGCGGATGATCGCCGTCTCCGCGGAATCGGGATGGCTCCTCTCGAGCCGCTTGATCTGCTTCTCGATCTCCGTCGCGGCTTCGACCGGGATCTTCTTTTCGTCGATCAGCTTTCGGTAGCCCTCGAGCTCCTCGGCGATCTCTTCGCCCTCGCCGAGCTCCTGCTGGATCGCCCGGAGCTGCTGGCGCAGGTAGTACTCGCGCTGCGAGCGGTCCATCTCGCCGCGGGCCTGCGTCGAGATCTCCTGCTGCATCGACAGCACCGTGATCTCGCGGGCGAGATTCTCGTTGACGAGGCGCAGGCGCTCGACTGGGTCGGTGCTCTCGAGGATCCGCTGCGCGTCCTCGAGCTTCAGCTCCAGGTTGGAAGCGGCGAGATCGGCGAGCCTTGCGGGGTCGGAGAGGTTGGCCGCGATGACCATCACCTCGGGAGAGATGCTCTTGCCGAGCGCGACCGACTTCTCGAGGTTCTGCTTGACGCTCCGGACGAGCGCCTCGAGCTCGGGCGGAAGCTCCTTCGGCGGCTCCGGCTCCTCGAGCCGCGTGATCTTGACCTTGAGGTACGGCTCTTCGGAGAGGACCGAGTCGATGCGCGCGCGCGTGACGCCCTGGACGAGCAGACGGGTGCGGCCGTCGGGGAGCTTCAGCATCCGCATGATCGCGGCGACCGTGCCCACGGGGTAGAGATCCTCCTGGCGCGGCGTCTCGATCTGCGCGTTGCGCTGGGCGACCAGCATGATGATGCGCTGCTCGGCGAGCGCGGCGTCCACGGCGTTGATCGACTTCTCCCGCGATACCGAGAGCGGCAGGATGATGTACGGGAAGACGACGACGTCCTTGAGCGGGAGGACGGGCAGGATGTCCGGAATCGGAAGGTCCGCTTCGCGCTCCGCGGCGGTGATCGTGTCTTTCTCTTCGATCTCGGTCACTTCTCCGCTTCCTCATCGGCCTTGACGGCGATCTCGACTTCCTTCTCGCGCAGGTCGGGCACGCGCGGCAGCACGACCTCGAGGAGGCCGCGGGAGAGCTTCGATTTTCCCTGGCGCGCGTTGACCGGGCGCGGCACCGGCACGGACTTCACGAACGTCCCGAAATAACGCTCCATGCAGAAGAAGCGCAGCCCCTCTCTCGGTCGCGTTTTTCCCCTCTTGTTGCCGCGGACCGTCACGACGCGCCCCCGGACGGTGACCTTGACGTCGACCGCCTCGACCCCCGGGAGCTCGAACAGAATGCGGATCCGCTCGCCGTCGTCGACGACGTCGACGCTCGGATCCCACCCCGACGCGGGCGACACGACGGGATTGTTGCTCTCGACGAACAGCGTGAACAACCGGTTGACCTCGCGCTGGAGGCGCGACAGCTCGACCATGGGGCCGAAGAATCGAAGGCGTCTCATCCGCTGAGAGTCATGGCGCTGCCTTGACGTCAGCGCGCCCCAGGAGGCTCTTGAGCTCGCGGAGGAACTCGTCCACGTCCTCGAACTTGCGATAGACCGACGCGAACCGGACGTAGGCAACCTTGTCGAGCTCGCGGAGGCGCTCCATGACCCGCGCTCCGATGTCGCTCGTCGACATCTCCCGCTCCTCGGTGTCGTGAAGGTGAGTCTCGACTTCATCCACGATCGTGTCGAGCTGAGCGGGCGCGACGGGCCGCTTCTCGCAGGCCTTTACCAGCCCGGCGCGGAGTTTCTTTCGATCGAAGTGTTCCCGACGGCCGTCTTTCTTGACGACCATGTACGGGATCTCCTCGATCGTTTCATACGACGTGAAACGGCGCCCGCAGGATTCGCATTCCCTGCGGCGGCGAATCACCTCACCCTCGCGGCTCTCGCGCGAGTCGACGACGCGGTCGTCGACCGCGCCGCAGAAGGGACATTTCATCCCGACATTATGACGCGGAGTTACGATGCGGGTGCCGGCCCGCGGGGCCTGTCCCCGCGAAATTACGATGCGGGTGCAGGCCCGCGGGGCCTGTCCCCGCGACGTTCTTTGTATCGCATCGGAGTGGCGGCAAAGAGCGCGAGACCGATCAGCGTGATCGGAACGAACGAAATAGCGTGCGCGACGACGGCCACTCCGGACGCCGCGTCCTTCGCGACGCCGTAGACGTCGGTCAACGCGAGCTGAACGGCCAGATGGTACGAGCCCAGCCCTCCGGGAGTCGGAAACATCAGCCCGAGTACGGCCGCGGCGGTCACGACGAAGCTCGCGGAGAACGGCAGGTCGAGGTGAAAGGCACGCAGCACCGCGTAGACCTGGAGGTTGATGACGAGCCACATCGCGAGCGAGCCCGCGGTCACCAGGAGAAGAAGCTTCGGGCTCCTGAGGGAGGCGAAGCCGTCCACGAACGTCTCGGCAAAAGCGCGCACCCCCGGCTGGAACCGTTCGGGGAGACGCCGCCAGAACTTCGCCAGAAACCGCTCCGTCGGCTCGCGGCGGAAGACCGAGAACAGCACGGCGCCGACCAGGATTAGGAGCAAAGCCGCCGGGAGGAGCAGCTTGCCGGCGCCGTGCGTGTTCGGGATTCCCGTTGCGGCGGCGAGGACGAAGAAGAAGATCACGGCCGCTCCGTCGAAAACCCGCTCGAGCAGCACCGACGCGAGCAGAGGGGAGAACGGGAGCTTCTCCGATCGCGCGAGCAGCGCGGGGCGCAGCACCTCGCCGACCTTCCCCGGCAGATTGTTGGCGGCGAATCCGAACGCGGTCGCGACGAAGGCCGGGTAGAAGCGCACCCGGGCGACCGGGCGGAGGAGCCACGTCCAGCGCAGCGCGCGGAAGAGAAAGGTTCCGATCCCGAGCGCGACACTCGTCGCGAGCCACCCGCCGGAAGCGGAGGAGACCTGACGGATGATCTCGCGAAGGTTGATTCCCTTCAGGAAGAAGGCGAGGAGCGCGGCGGCGAGGAGAACCGAGAGCCCGATTTGGAACGGGCGGGACTTCCAGGGCCGCTTCATGGCGAGGCGGACGGTCGGCTTCGAACTCTCGACTGCAACGCGAAGAGCTTGGCATCTTTCGTGTCGATTTCGCCGAAAAAAATGAGGCGAAGTTCTGACGGAGCTTGACTTTCCACCCCATTTTGCTCATTCTTTTCTTAAATTTTCGGGAGGAAACGCATGCGAAGGAAGTCGCCCGGGCTCCTGGCACTTCTGTTCATCGGAGCCGGGTTGATCGCGACGTCCGTCTCCGCCCAGCCGATCGGGGTCATCGACCAGCCGACCCAGGGCCAGCGGGTCTCCGGCGTGGTCAAAGTCACGGGGTGGGTGCTCGATTTCAACGCGATCGACAAGGTCGAGCTCTTAGTCGACGGGACCTTCGCGAATCGCGCGGATACGAACCTGCCTCGAGCCGACGTGCTCGAGGTCTTTCCGACCTACGCGAACAGCGCGACGCCCAATCCGGGGTTCGTCACGTCCTTTCTGGCGCGGCGCTTCGGGGACGGAGCGCACTCGATCGCGATCCGCGTGACGGAGGCGAGCCAGTCGACGTTCATCATCGGGCCGTTCACCGTCATCGTCGATAACACCGTCAACCAGGCGCCGTTCGGCTTCATCGACATCCCCGGCCCGGCCGGACTCGAGGGAACCGACGGTCCTCTCCCGGTCTCCGGCTGGGCCGTCGACGACGAAGACGTCGATCACGTCGACTTCCTGATGGACGGCCAGATCGTGGCCGGAGCCGTCGGACGCGGCCTCCCCTCGACCGCGATCTACGGTACGACGCGTCCCGACGTGGCCGCGGCCTTCCCCGACGTGCCGAACTCGCTCTACTCAGGTTTCCAGGCGAACGTCGACACGACCAAGCTCATCAACGGCATTCACCAGCTCTCGGTTCGCGTGACCGACAACCGCGGGGCTTCGCGCGTGATCGGGACCCGGACGATCCAGGTCATCAACAACGGGGCAAACCTCGCTCCCTTCGGGCAGATCGACTTTCCGCTCGACAAGTCCAACCTGTTCTGCACGACGATCGAGGTCGGGCTCCCTTCGCCGTGCACCCCGGAGGTCTGCGGGTTCGTGCTCACGAACATCGTCGCGGGATGGGCGCTGGACGTCGGCGCGCGTCTCGACGCGGGACAGGTGTCGTACGTCGAGCTCCTGCTGGACGGCGCGATCATCGCGAACACGCGCACCGATTGCGTTCAGTTGAGCAGCGGCGCCCTCGTGAACTGCTACGGCATCAACCGTCCGGATGTCGCCCGCAACTACTCCGGATACGTGAACGCCGACAACGCCGGGTTCCTCTTCTCCTTCGGACTGATTCGAAGCTCGACCGACCCCTCCGGCCTGATCGGGATCACCGTTCCGACGGCCGATCCGAGCCTGTTCGACGTCGTCGGATTCACGCGGCCCGGAAAACACACGCTCGCCGTGCGCGTCGGTGACGAAGAAGAGACGGTCACACAGCTCGGCGCGATGTCCGTCGACGTCTTCTGCGACCCGACCGGCGCCGACTTCCCGGCCTTCGGCTTTATCGACACGCCGTCGGACTACCAATTCATCAACGGAATCTTCAACGTGTTCGGCTGGGCGTTCGACTTCAACGGCGTCCAGCGGATCGAGGTCGACGTCGACGGCCAGGTCGTCGGAACGGCGACGTACGGCCTCTCCCGTCCGGACGTTCCGGCCACGGATCCGCGCGTCCCGTCGGCCTCGGTCGGCTTCTCGTTCAACCTCGACACCACACGCCTCTCCGATTCCGAGCACGATCTCGTCATCTACGTCGTGGATCAGCAGTTCGGAACCCCGCGCCGCACGGAGATCGGGCGCCGCAAGTTCGTCGTCAACAACAACGTGCTGACGCACCAATAGACCGTCGCGGTTCACTCGGTCGGGAGCTGCTCACGCACCGGCGAGCGGCTCGCCAAATCCGGCTCGACCGCTCGCCTGCTCCCTCGCTCGCTCCCGCTCCCGCGGCGCGAGGCTCCTCCCTCGATTACCTCAGGAGACTCCTCGCGCCGCGACCAGGCGCGGCTGCGCAGCTACCCCCGCGAAGCGCGGGCGGGATTCTTCTTCTTGGGGAGAGCCGCGATCCGCTCGGCCTCGCCGAACTGCGTGATCGCCTTCTGGATCTGGGAGTCGCCGGTCGCGCGGACCGCCCATCCCGCTTCGAGGCCGTATTTCGCGTTCACGAGCTCGATGCGGATCGCCAGATCGACGAGCTCCCGGTTGGGATCCTCGTTCCACATCCGCTTCAGCTCTTCCGCCGTCGAAAACCGCGACGTCTCCGCGAAGCGGAAGAACTCCTCGCGCATTGCGGGCGTGACTGCGACGTCGCGCGACACGTCCGGGTGTTTGACGAGCCAGTTCACGGCGAAGTTGAACGGCAGGTTCCGGGCGAGGACCTGGGTGAGGAGCTTGGAGTCGCGGTTGTTCTTGACTGCCACGTCCGGCGTGATGCCGCCGGCCGCGTACACGACCCGGCCCGCGTCGGTGTAGAAGACTTCGCCCTCCTTCTTCGTCGGCGGCTCGGTCTCCTCGACCTGCGACTCCGAGTCGTCGGGGTTGACGTAAGCGAGCAGGTCGGTGAAGTCCCTCTGGATCCACCTTCCGGACGGCGTGTAGTACTTGGCGGTCGTCAGGGCGAGCCCGGCTCCGTAGGGTAGCGTGTAGACGCTCTGAACGAGCCCCTTGCCCCACGTGCGCTGTCCGACGATCAGCCCGCGATCGTGGTCCTGGATCGCTCCCGCGACGATCTCCGAGGCGGACGCCGACCCGCGGTTGACGAGGACGACGAGGGGCTTGTCGAAGTGGTAGCCGTCGCCGGGCGCGACGTAATCCTGCGCCGAGGAGCTCGTCCGGCCGCGCGTATAGACGACCTTCGAGCCGTGCTCCAGGAAGACGTCGGCGACGTCGACGGACTGCTCGAGCACGCCGCCCGGGTTCCCGCGGAGGTCGAGCAGGAGCTTCTTCATCCCCTGCTTCTCGAGACGCTCGATCGCGGCCTTCAGCTCTCGGCTGGACGTGTGGGTGAAGTCGGCGAGCAGCATGTAGCCCACTTCGGGCGCCAGCATGAAGGCGTATCGAACCGAGTAGGTCGGGATCGCGGCGCGCGTGATCGTCATCTTGATCGGCTCGTCGATTCCCGCCCGCCGGATCGTGATCGTCACCTGGCTGCCTTTCGGGCCCCGCAGCTTGCGAACGACTTCGTCCGTCGTGACGTCTTCCTTGATCTCCTCGTCTTCGATGTGCGTGATGACGTCCCCGGCCCGGACGCCCAGCTTGTAGGCGGGCGTGCCCTCCATCGGCGCGATCACGGTGATCCGACCCATCCGTTTCTGGATCTGGATGCCCAGCCCGAAAAACGAGCCCTGCTGCTTCTCCCGCATGGCCGAGAAGTCCTCAGGCTCGAGGAACGCCGTGTGAGGGTCGAGCCGCGACAGCATGCCGTGGATCGAGGCGTACACGAACTGCTCCGGCGCGATCGGCTGAGGGGACCACTCCGAGAGCGTCGTCAGGATGTCGGCGTACTCGTCGAGGGGCGGCGCCTCCCGTTCGGGAGCGGCGAACACGATCGCCGCGAAGGCGCCTCCCGCGAGCGTGGAGACGGCCACGATCAGCGCGGCAATGAAAAAACGGGAACGGGTCTGGCTCACTCAGTTCCTCCTGACGGCGTCATTGTGCCACGGGCGCATTCCGGGACCTCGTCGGGCGTAGAATCCCTCACGGAGTACGCAAACATGTTCGGCCCCATTGGAATGCCCGAGCTCATCCTGATTTTTCTCGTCGCCCTCCTCGTCTTCGGACCGCGGAAGCTCCCGGAGCTCGGCAAGTCTCTCGGCCGGGGACTCGCCGAGTTCAAACGGGCATCGGATGACCTGAAGCGCACCATCGAGGACGAGATCGAGCAAGGAAAGCACCAGGTCTCGGCGGTCCGGGACGAAGTGGCCTCGGTCAAGGAACGGGTGGGGGAGATTCGGAACACGGTCGCCTCCTCGGCCGCGGTCGGTACGGCTCCCTCCTCGCCGGCTTCGGCGGCCGAGAACCAGCCCGAAGACGCCGCGCCGCCGGCGGCTCCGATTCGCCCTTCTTGACGGACGCGCGGGCCAGCGCGCCGCTCTCGTGAAGCTCGTCGGTCCCGCGTCGGATGAGCCGTCGGGTGCGCTCCAGGGGCGGTCTCATCCCGGCGAGGACGAGCTCCCGCGCATGGGGTTCTTCGAGCACCTCGAGGAGTTCCGCCGCCGGCTCATCACGTCGTTGATCGCGCTGGCGGCCGCATTCGGGATCGCGTGGTCCCGAGCGGATTGGCTCTTCGAGGTCCTCGCGCGCCCGGTGCGCCGTTTCCTCCCGCCCGGACAGAACCTCGCCTACACGACGCTGACGGAGCCGTTTCTCCTGTACTTCCGGGTCGCGCTCTTAGGAGGGCTCATTCTCGCGTCGCCGATCATCCTGTGGCAGCTGTGGCTCTTCATCGCCCCGGCCCTGTACCGCCGCGAAAAGCGCTTCGCGATTCCGTTTCTTCTTGCGAGCGTCTTCTTTTTCCTCTGCGGCTGCGCATTCGGGTATTTCGAGGCCTTCCCCGTCGTCGTGGGCTTCCTCGTGGGGATGGGGTCCCAGTTTCAGGCGGTGATCACGATCAACGAGTACCTTTCGACCGCGTCGAAGATCATCCTCGGCCTGGGAATCTGTTTCGAGCTGCCGATCGTGATCTTCTTCCTGACCCGGATGGGAGTCGTGTCGGAGCGCTGGCTGCTGAAGAAGTTCAAGTACGCGGTGCTGGTGGTCTTCATCATCGCCGCGGTAATCACGCCGACCCCCGACGTCGCGACGCAGACCGTCTTCGCGGTCCCGATGCTCGCGCTCTACCTTCTGGGAATCGCGATCTCGTGGATCTTCCGCAGGCGCGACTCCGCTCGGGTGAGCTCGGCGGCTCCCTGAGAGCTCGACGAGCCATCGCGTGTACGCGAGCGCGCGCCCGTACCGATCGCCAGTTGCCCTATCCCGATGATGACCAGAGGCCAGGCCATTGCGCGGAACGAGCTCTTCGTCAGCCAGAGGTATGCGGCAAGGACGGTGCCGACCACTCCGAGGATTGCGATCAGAACCGCGCCGTGCTTCTCCGCGGTGAAGTAGCCAGGCAGCTCGGACGTCGGCATCGTGTTTCGCCCGGGTTATCCGAAGACGAGGTGGGCCACGTCGGATTCGAGATTCCAATAGATCATGGCGAGCGCGGTCAGATCGAACGCGGCATGCGCAACCATGATCATGAAGATTCTGCCCGTGAACGCGAAGATCGTCCCGAACACGAGTCCGGTGATCGCGGCCTGTTCGACGCCGGCGAGCCCCTGATAGGTGTAGTGGCCCAGTGCAAACCACGCGGAGGAGATCAGCACGATCGAGGCTTTTGCGCCGACGCCGGACCCGAAGAGCTTGCCGAACCGTTCGAACATGTACCCCCGGAATACGGTCTCTTCCGCGAATCCCGCGACGATCATGGCCAACAGGGCTGCGGGCAGCAGAGCGCGGTTTCTTGAGAGGAAGTGGTACGCCTGATTGATTGGATCGGCGCCGAAAAGCGGCATCACGATCGCCTTCATCAGGAATTTGAACGCGATGCCGAGAGCGAGGCCGCCGGCCAGAGCGTCGATCCAGCTCCCGGGCCGTACGTAGCCGATCTCGCGCCATGGCGTGCGCGATCGCCACGCCCAGAGCAGCGCCAGAACGGCGCCGATCGGCAGAACCACCATGTTTTCGAGGACCACATTGCCGGTGAGGAGGATGAGAAGAATCGCAAGGATTCCGAGCGGTCCGAATCCGCGCAGGCCCGCGGCGAAAGGATCATCGCGTGGCAGCGCAACTGCCACTTCGACCGGGCCTTTCACCAACTCCGATGCGTCGCTCGTCATGCCGAGACTTCATCAAAGAGCCGGGAGCGGCCCACGCGCATAGGAGCGCGTTGAGTCCGCTCCAACTCCATGTTTAGACGCGAACCGCACGTTTCGCCTCCCACTCGCGCAGCTGATTCCAGAGTACTCGAACGGTCTCCCAGACCAGTGCCCAGAAAAAAAGCTGCACGTAGACGGTCAGCCACACGGCCAGCCACGGCGCCCGGGGCCCGCCGAGTGAAAAGCCGACCAGCTGACCAACCGCGATGCCTGGCCACAGCCGCTGACGCGTCGCCCGCTCGGCCCCTTCCATGGAGCGCCATATCGAGAAGCTCTCTGAGGCTGACGTGCTTGGCCAGTACCCCATTATTGCTCCGGCGCAACCGGACAATCCGGCCGCTTACAAGGTAGACCAAGACCGATTCGAGCGAGGAGTGCTCCTATCGTTTCTCCCCCGGTGGCCGATACGCGATGGACGAGCCCTTTTTCAGGGCCGCGAGCGTCTCCTCAACGGTTAGCAAGGCAGTCGTCTGGAGGGAGCTCAGCGCTCCGCCGGCGCTGATCGCGATCGCCGTGGCTGCCATCGAGACGTTATCCGGAGCCTCCCACAAGTTGTATCCGTCGTGATCGCCGAAGGCATACCAGAAACCGTGCAGCTTTCCGCCGACCGCCTCGATGTACTGCTTGGCTGCCGCTCGGCGGTCCTCAGGGTTCTTGATGAGCTTCGCCCATGTCGCTGGCGTGTAACTGAACCGGGTCAGGTAGAACGGCATCGGTCTTCCTCCTTCGCTTTCATCCAGCCGGCGGTCAAAGTGTGCCGGATCAGATCCAAGAGCTACGAGCCCGCCCGCGGCACTAATACTTACGAAATCGCGACGAGTGATCCTGCCCATAGAATCCTCCAGTCGAGGCTTCCCGCGTACCACTCCCAGATCAATTGCGCATGTCTCGATCAGGGAGGTGATTATCCTGAACGCGTTGGCCAAGCTCGTCAAGTTCAGGTTATTCTGACTTCTTCGATGCTTTGTGAGGCGTAACGCTCGGCATCAGCGGCGGCGCGCGGCGCCGTCCGCTGCATGCCCGTTGTTAGCCCGCGGTCTGGCCGGAGCCGAAGGCGATGGCCACCATCACTTGCGTTTCAGTCCATCTCGCCAGGTAATTACCTCGAGTTCGCCGCGGACGGCTTCCTCGACCGTAATGACGGGTCGCGCCTCGAATACGAAAGCAGGAAGCATCGAACAAAACTTGTGAATGGTCACCGGATCGTCGCACTCTACCAGCATATGCCCACCCCACTCGCCGACTCGTATCACGAAGAATTCGATCTTGAAATTGTCGGGCGCCTTCCATTGACCGAATACCTCAAGGATTCGCTTCTGGGCATTCTCGTACTCGATGGGAGAGCCCTGCGGGCGTTCGAACCAGCTGATCACGTATTTCATTGGCATCCTCCTAATTGTGTTGGTCCTCTGAACGATTGTTGTTTGGACGGGCTAACGGCTGGGCGTTCAGCGGCGAGCCGAGCGAGCAAAGCGAGCGGTCCGAGCGAATGCGAGGGCGGCGAGTCCGCTGCAACGCCATGTTATGCGCGCTTGCCAAATTTGGCCTCGAAGAGAGCTTTCGACCGAGCCAGGCCCTCCTCCGGTAAACACGACGGACTTCGTCTTGCCTCTCGGATCGAGGATCAGACCCTTTTCGAATAGCCGGTCCATGACTGCGAAATCGAAGCCTTTCCACGCGCGCGCTCCGTCGTGAAGCGTCAGGTACAGCAGCGCTAAAACCGTCTCGTCGATTTCGCCCTGATCGTATTCCATCGTTCAACTTGCGACGGCTTTGCCGAGCGCGCATAACATGTAATTAGGCTTCCCAAGAATTCCAGTCAAACGCGGCGCCGAACGCGACCTA
>DASYUL010000013.1:0-1754 GCA_036001245.1 Thermoanaerobaculia bacterium | reverse complement strand
GAGGTCGCTGGCGCGCTGCCGTACGACGCGTACCCGGTTCGCGGAGGAGCGCCCGTGCGGATCTGCCAGGGTTGTCGCTTCGTGAAATGGTCGCCCGACGGCCGGTTCCTCTACTTTTCGTTCACCGGGATGGGCATCGTGATCGAGAGCGGAAAGACCTTCGCTCTTCCGATCCCATCCGGCAGACCGCTTCCACACCTGGCCGCTTCCGGCGTGACCTCCGCCGAGGAAGCGGCGACGTTGGCCGGCGTCCGGGTGATCGACCATGGCTACATCTCGCCGGGCCGCGATCCGTCCGTTTACGCCTACACGAAGATGACCGCGCAGCGAAACCTGTATCGCATTCCGATCACTGACTAAGGACCGCGAGCTAGCTTTCCGCTCCCAGCCTCCTCAGCAGCTCGTAGCTATAGATCCCGTCGTTGTGGCCGTCGGCCCACGTGATCTGAAGGGCGTAGGCGCCGACAACGTGGTGCGAGACGAGCTGGAACGACCGCTCGGTCATCGGCCGTTTCGGGCCGCGGTACACGTTGCCGAGGATGTCCCTTTCGCCGCGGCACATCGCGCACGGGCATTCGCGCCGCAGCTTCTCGAGGGGCAGGTAGTCCTCGCGGCCGTCGTCCCAGACGATCACGAGATCTTTGCCGACGTCGATGACGTTTTGAGGCACCGGGATAGCCATTCTTATCGACTCCGGATCTTCCTCCACAGGGCTCGGCACTCCGGCGGGAGATCCGTAAGCCTTTCCTCGACCTCCGCCGAAAGCGCTTCTCGGTCCCCCGACGCGAGGAGTTGCTCGACATCCCAGGCGTCCTGAATCCCGCCGGCGAAGAGCTTCAGCAGTACGACATCGGCTGCTCGAACGACCGGTAAGACCATGCCCTCGAGGGCGAGCAGCTCCGCGCGCTCGACGATGCTCTGCTGCCACGGATGCAGTCCGACGATGACGTCCACGGAACGATCTCCGGGCGCGCGCAAGCGTACGACACCGGCGAGAGGGTCCTCGAAATCTCCGTGCCGGACCTCGACGTCCACGCCCCCACGCCGAAGCTCATCCCAGCCGCTCGAGTCGAGAACCGATGCGTCGGTGGTCAGCAGGTCCAGGTCGACAGTCGCCCGACTGACGCCATGCACGGCCATGGCTCCGGCTCCGATCAGCGCATGGGTCACGTTTGCGGATTGGAGCGCGGCGAGGACCCGCGCGAGAAGTTTCAATCCGTCTCGTCGAGACAGCGGGACAGCCGCCGACCTCTTCGACGAGTGCGCGCGAGAGTCGCCGCGGCGCGGGCGCGGTCGATCCCTCGAGCCGCCGCGAAAAAGCTCACGTCGTCCTCCCCCAACCGGAAAGCGAGGGCGAGCCTCTCCGACACGGTCATCCGGCGCAGTTCCTCGCGCTGTTCCTCACGGAGACGATCCGCGACGGACCTCATGATCAGACGAGTATAGGTCCGCTCGCCGGCGGGGCAGTTCGATCTACTTGAGCCCCTCGACCACGTACATGTCCGAGAGCAGCCGGATGTAGGAATAGACGTACGAGCGGCCGTCGGGCGTGGGAACGACCGTCGCGACCTGTGTCACCCCTGCCGAATCGGCCGGGATCAGCTCTTTCCAGAGTTCCTTTTGACCGGTCGCGACGTCGAGGAGATAGACCTTGACCGGCAGCTCGTCGCGGCGATGGACGTAGAGGGCGCGGCCGTCCGCGGTCCAACGGTCGGGAATATCTCCGGGGGTCGAGCCCGGCAGCGGCGTCGGTT
>DASYUL010000012.1:0-10118 GCA_036001245.1 Thermoanaerobaculia bacterium | reverse complement strand
GCTCTTCCTCCTCACCTCCTCTGCTCTCGCTCAAGCGTGGCTCGCACCCAAGGGTGAAGCGTCCTTCGGCATGGCGTACCAGAACATCTACACGCGCGATCACCTGTTTTCCGAGGGCGAGAAATACGACGGCGGTCGGATCCGAATGAACATGGCCGTTTTCGGTTTGTCTTACAGCTTCACTGACCGGCTCGCGGCGAGCGCGAGCGTGCCATATGTGTCCGCTCGGTACGACGGAAGGTCGCCGCACGCAACCAGTGTGGACAACGGCTCATACCACAGCGGCTTCACGGACCTGCGTCTGGATCTCCGCTACAACCTGTGGCGCGAACCTGGGGTGATCACCCCGTTCGTCTCGGCGATTATTCCGACCCGCGACTACCCGACGTTCGCGCACGCAGCCCTTTCTTCCGGGCTCGAGCAGTACGTGGTGGGCGTCGCTGCGGGGCGCCGGCTCGATCCGATACTCGACGCTGGTTTCGCACAGCTGCGCTATGCGTACACGTTCGCGGAGGAAGTGCTCGGGGTTTCCCACGATCGGAGCAACGTGGACCTCGAGATCGGGTACTTTCTCACTCCTTTGCTCGGGGTATCCGCCATCGGCAGTTATCAGAGGACTCACGGAGGGATCGAGCTGCCGCTGCCCGGCACGCCGGCGGCCGCGGACTTCAGGCGAACGCCCTACTACGTGCACCACGACCAGCTCGCGCAGAGCAACTTTCTGAACGTGGGCGGGATCGTCAGCTACGCCCTGACGGGTACGGTGGACGTTTTCGCTTCGTACCAGACGATGGTCTGGGGAAGAAGCGTCCACGCGATCCAGCCGGGACTCGCAATCGGAATGAGCTGGGGCTTCTCCCCGAGGCGGGTGATCCGGAGCTTCGTCCGGAAGTCGGCGACCGTCGAACCCTCAACCGAGTAGCGCATGCGCCCGGCCCGGCGCGCTGCCGCGCTTCTTCTTCTGACAGGCACGGCCTCCGCTCTCGAGATCGGGGAAACTGTTCCGAGCTTTACGGGAATGACCGTTCAGGGGTCGAGCTTCTCGCTGGCCGACGCGCAGAAAGGCCATCGGGCGATCGTCGTGATGTTTCGATCCACGCTCTGTCCTTACTCCAACTCCTACAATGAGCTCCTGAAGAACATGACGGCGGAGTACGGTCGCAAGCGCGTTCTCTTTCTCGCCGTCCACAGCGATCGATGGGAGACCGACGACGACATCCGCGCGCACGGGCGCAAGTACGGACACACGTTCCCGGTCATTCGCGATCCGGACGGCCGTCTCGCCGCGCTCCTGAACGCGCGCCGGACGCCCGAGGTGTTCGTAATGGATGGTGACGGAAAGCTCCGATACCACGGCCGGATCGCCTCGAAATTGGGAACGCCGGATCTGCGCAACGCCCTCGACGCGCTTCTCGCCGGTCGTCGCATCGAGCGGGCGGAGACCAAGGCATTCGGTTGCTCGATCGACCGGAGCTGAAGAGGCAGCGAGATTCAGCGAGGTCAGGCCTACCGCGTGAGGTCCTCGATCCGGATGACGTCGCTCGTGATTGCGCCTTTCACGTACGCCAGCCACTTGCCGTCGCGGGACCAGTCGAAAGAGAAGACCGGCTCCGTCCCCCAGTGCGTTATCGGGGCTGGTGCACTCCCGTCGAGCGGCAGGAGCCAGATGTTTCCGACCCCCTCCTGGCCGGCGGAATAGGCGAGCGCCCGGCCATCGGGGGTCCAGCGGAACCGGCCGAAGTGCGGGGGCAGATCTCGAATCGCTCGGGGCTCACCGCCGGAAGAGGGCATGACCGAGATCTTGTTCGGGGCGGCGGGCGCCGAGCGGTAGTAAAGAGAGAGCAGCGCTCCGTCGGGCGAGACGTTCGGTTCTCCGGACGCCCGATCCGTGAGACGCACCGGCTCGCCGCCGTCGATTCCGACTCGAAATACGGAGCCGCGGCCGGCGACGCTCGAGCTGAAGACCACCCACTTTCCGTCCGGACTGAAGGACGGTTCGCGGTCGGCCGATCCGTGCGTCAGCTCGTGCGGGTGCCCGCCATCCGCGTCGATTCTCCAGAGCCGTTGTCGGCCGCTCCGGTCCGAGACAAAGACGATGTAACGGCCGTCGGGCGCGACCGCGGGCTGGCGGTTCACACCGGCGTGGCTCGTGAGTTGCTCGGGGCTGCCGCCCTTCGGGTCGACGATCCAGAGATTCTGCTCAGCGCCGGTCGGGAGCGTGTAGACGATTCTTCCGTCCGGCGTCCAGGAGAGGCCGCCGCCGAGACCGTCGTAGTTCGTGAAAGTGACCTGGGTGGCCCGATCGGTATCGTCGGCCGGCGCGACCCAGACGTTCCCACGCCGTTCGGACTGAACGGCAACGAGCGACCGCGCGTCCGGTGTCAGGCTCACCTCGCGGTAGTCGGCGAGATCCTTCGTGATCTGCCGCGTCCGGCCGTCGGAGGAGAGGAGCCAGATCTGCTGCGTCCCGCTGGATCCCGGCCCGGCCGCCGTCAGCAGCAATTCCTTTCCGTCGGGAAGCCATTCCATGCGTCCGAGCGTTTTCCAGTGTGCCGAGGTCAGCGGCCGGCCCGTCCCGTTTCTCGCGTTGAAGCTCCAGACCGTCTGATAGTCGGCCTCGGACGTCGCCACGCCGACAGCGCACGCGAGGATCCGGCCGTCGGGCGACCACGCGGGCGCGATGAGCGGGGTCGGCGCAATCCGGAAGGCGAGCGCATGACTGGAAGATGCGAGCCGGCGCTCCCCGGTGCCGTCGGCGTTTGACACGACGATTGCTCGATCCTTCGGGCTGAAGCGAACGAACGCCAGGTGCTGGTCGTCGGGAGAGAGCGTGACGGGAGAATCGACGTCCGCGGCGAGCCGGGCCGGCGTACCGCCGAGGCTCGGGAGCCGGAACAGAAGACCCAGGTGATTCATCTCCTGGCTCGTGTAGTAGATGAAGTTGCCGTCGTGCGAAAAGGTCAGGCCGTAGAAGTCGACCGAAGAGGAAGGAACGAGCTCCAGGTCCTTGCCGGTCGCAATTTGACGGAGCCGGAGGCTCTGCCGCCCGGCTTCGCTCGCGACGTACGCCATATACCGGCCCTCGGGAGAGATCGCAGCCCGAACGGCGTTCCCGGTCGTGGTCAGCCTCGTGAGCTGGATCTTCTCGAATGGAATCGTGTGGCGGCGCGGCCAGAACGCGACGGCACCGGCGGCGATGACGGCGAGAATCAGGAGGGTGGACCATAGCGTGCGTAGTCCGGCCGGAGCAACCGATCGGGCGCGTTCATCCGCGAAACCGGTGAACGAAGTCTCCGGCGTTCCGTCCGGCGCATTGGTCCGGCTCGAGGGCGCCGCTTCCCACTGCCGGATCTCGCCCACGAACCGGTAGCCTCGACGGGGAACGGTCTCGATGTAGCTCCCCACCCCGAGAGCCTTGCGGAGGACGTAGATGTTCTGCGTGAGGTTGGCTTCTTCGACGAAACTGTCGGGCCAGAGCCGTCTCATCAGGTCGTCCTTCTCGAGAACCTCCCCGCAGTGCTCGATCAGGAGAAGCAGGGTCTCGACGACCTTCGCCTTGAGGGGCACGAGCTCGCCGTCGCGCAACAGACGCCGATTCACGGTGTCGATGCGATAGGGGCCGAACTCGTAGAAGTGCCTGACCGGACTGCTCATGGACCGGTTGAGAAACGGTTGAGAAACAAATGAGGGGCGATTGAAGACTCCACGTCCGCCTTCGCTCGTATCTTCCCCGATCAAAGGCGCCGGATTTTATTCAAAACAGAACTGACAGGAGGAAATCATGCGGAAAACGATGGTTCGGGCTGCGGCGATTTGTGGGTTTGTCCTGTGTTCGTTACCCGTGGTCGCCCGCGCGCAGACTCAGAACGAGACGAGCAAGACCACGGTCACCGCGGAGTTCGAGTTCCCCAACGATTGCACCAGCGAACTATTGGACGTCACCACCAAGACGGTCGTGAGCTGCCACCAGCAGCAGCGCGCCGACGGCACGGCCAGCGAGAAGTGCACGATCCACGAAGAGGTCGATGCCGTCGGGGAGACCTCCGGCACGACCTACCACGGGTCGAGCGACTTCCGGAGCGAGACGGCGGGAACCGACAGTTGCAATTTCACCTTCACCAACCGAGGCGGAGTACGCCTCATCAGCCCCGGATCGGACGTCAACCTGATCTTGAGGTTCGACGACACCGTCCGGATGGAGAGCTGCGTACTGACCGCCGACATCCACCTCTTTTCCGCCGACTGCCGCGGACGACAGCCGTGACGGCTGACGGATCCCGACGCTGGCCGGCGCACGGCGTGGGTGCAAGCCGAGCATCATCGAGGCGACGTCGTGGGCGTGTCAAGATCTCGTCATGGAAGCGTTTTCCAGTCTCATCGGTCTCACCGGTCGCTGGCGGGGCAAGTACCGGCTGATCGTCGAGCCGGACCAGCCAGCTCGCGAGTCGGAAAGCACGGCGGTCGTCGCGCCGCTGGCCGGCGGTCGGTTCGCACGAATCGACTACGTGTGGGGCGACCGGGACAAACCGGAAGACGGCTCAATCCTCTTCGGACGAGACCGGACGCGCGGCGTCGTCACGGCGCTCTGGGTGGACTCCTGGCACATGCGCGACAAAGTGATGACCTGTGAAGGTCAGTCCGCGGACGCCGGGTCGCTCGAGGTCCGCGGCTCCTATGCCGCGCCGCCGGGTCCGGACTGGGGCTGGCGCACGGTGATCGAGATTGCCGAGGAGGACTCTTTGCGCATGCTCATGTACAACGTCTCGCCCGACGGCAAGGAAGACCTGGCGGTGGAAGCGGTCTACCATCGCGCGGACTAGCTTCATGCTCTTCGAGATCCTGGCGCTCGCGTCGACGGGTCTCTTCGCCGGCGCGGCGGCGTACGTCACTTTCGTCGAGCATCCGGCGCGTCTGTCTTGCGGAACCGCCGCCGCCATCGCCGAGTTTCGTCCCAGCTACCGCCGCGGAAGCGTGATGCAGGCGTCGCTCGCGACCCTGGGTCTCGTGGCGGCCGTTTTCGCCGGGACTGCGAGTCGCGACATTCGGATCCTGATCGCCGGGCTGCTGCTCGGCTCCGCGATTCCGTTCACGCTGCTCGTCATTCTGCCCACGAACAAGAGACTGCTCGACCCGTCTCTCAATGCTTCGTCGGCGGAGGCGGCCGCCCTGCTCTCGCGCTGGGGACGGCTCCACTCGGTCCGAACGATCGCCGGCGTTCTCGCCTTTGCGCTGCTGGTGTTCGCTCTCGCCGGGTGATTCGCGGGATCAGGCCGGTCGGCACCGCGCCTCGATCGGCTCCTCGGGATCGAAGATCTCCTCGATCATCCGATCGAAGAGGCGCGCGATCTTGAACGCGAGCGGAAGGCTGGGGTCGTACTTTCCCGTCTCGAGGGCGTTCACGGTCTGACGCGAGACACCGAGCTGTTCGGCGAGCTCCGCCTGCGACCAGTTCCGCTCGGCGCGCAGCACGCGGAGGGAGTTCTTCATTGGTAGCGCCGGGAGAAGCGTTCGATACCGACGGCGAAGGAGGCGACGAGCACGAACGCGACCGTCTGCGGGCGCAGCGGCGGCAATCCGAGGCCCTCAAGGAACGGGTACGCAAACATCGCCGATATCGTCGCGATGAAAGAGAGCGCAAGCGCTTCGGAAACGATCCGGCGTTCGAGCTCACCCAGATCCCGGAGCATCCCGCCGAAGACCGCGACCAGAGGTCCGGCGGCGGCGAGCACCGCGGCTATGAGCAACGCGGGCGAGATCGTGCGGGTGATGGCGGGCAACCCGGCGGCGATCGAGATCGCGAGGAGCGCTGCTGCGATCGCCAGGAACTGAATCCAGCCTTTCCGATTCCGGGCGAGTGTGGTTTCGCGCGCCATCGCGTTCACCGGTATTTCCGCGAGTAGATGGTGAGACCGACCCCCCACGAGATCGCGAGGACGAGCCACCAATAGAAGGAGGAGACGCGCGGGAGTCCCAGGTCCTCGAGAAGCGAATAGGCGAGACACGCGGCGAACGTCACCGCGAAGGCGAGCGCCAGCGCCTGGTAGTTGATGCGGCGCTCGAGCTCGTCCGCCTCGCGAATCATCGAGAGGAACGCCCACGTCGCGAGAGCCGCCGGGAGGATCGGCAGCAGAATGAGCGGCTTCTCGAGCACGGTGCCGGCGGCGATGGGTGCCTTGTCGAAGCGGAAGAACGCGGCGAACGCGAGCGCGCCGGCCAGGAAGACCGGCCAGTAGTCGCGGCGGCGGATCATCCGCCCGAAGAGGAAGGCCGCCAGCGCGATCATGAGCGCGCCGCCGGCGGCGAAGAGGAGACTGCCGGTCGAAGTCACCTCGCCTCTCGTATCGAGCCGCGACCACATCTTGACGAGAATGCGGAAGACGAGTGCGGCGGCATAGACGAGAGCGATCTCCCGGAGCGCCTCCCGCGAGATCTTTCCGGACGGGCCGCAGGCCGTGAACTCGAACCGCTTCTTCGGAACCGTCTCTGCCGCGATATCGCCGGTTGTCATCCGATTTACCTCCGTGCGAGAGCTTTTGTAATGCTCTCTTGTCAGAATGTCAAGTTTACTTAACAGATTTACGAAGCAGCGGAGCAGATGTTTTACATCTTGACTTACGCCAGACTTACGCCTTAGCGTCCGGGCGTGGGCGCTTCGGGATCGCTTGCGATCGAGCGGCTGCTCGCGGGAACCGGTTTCACCACGGCGAAGCCGGCGAGCCTCGCCCTGCTCTCCGGGCCCGGCTCGAAGCTGCACGTCGCTTCTTCAATGCCGTCGCGCGAGGCGCGCGCCTCGCCTCTGCCGACAGGGCTCGATCCGGTCGACCGGCTGCTCGGCGGCGGACTTCCGCGCGGCCGACTAACGGAGCTCGTCGGCCGAAAATCGGACGGGCGCTTCTCCGTCGTCCTGGCGGCGCTCGCGTCGGCGACGTCGGCGGGGGACGCCGCGGCGCTCGTGGACCGCGGGGGGCATTTCGATCCGCAGGAGGCGCTCGAAGCGGGCGTCGAGCTCGAGCGGATCCTCTGGGCGTGCCCGCGCCGCGTGAAGGAAGCACTGACCGCCGCGGAGATGCTGCTCGCGACCGGCTTTCCGCTCGTCGCGGTGGAGCTCGGATTTGCCCCGTTGCGCGGCCCGGCTCCCGAGGCCGCGTGGGTCCGGCTCGCGCGCGCGGCCGAAAGCGAGCGGGCGGCGCTCGTCCTCTCGACGCCGTATCGCGTGAGCGGCTTCGCGGCGGGCGCGGTCGTGCGGATGGACGAGGGACGTCCGGTCTGGGTGGGCGGCGGCGGCGCCCCGCGACTCCTCGTCGGGAACGCGTCGCGTTTGTTTCTGGAGAGGGAACTGCGCGGCTCCTCGCGCGCCGGCGAAACTCTCTTGCTTCACGTCGCGGAAGCCCTTCTCCCTCTCACAGTTTTCCCTTGTCATCCCGAGCGCAGCGAGGGATCTCTTCCTCTTCGCCCTTCTCTCGCCCTCGCGTGACCGATGCCTCCGCGCGTCGCGTGCATCGTCGTGCCCCTCTTTCCGCTGGCCGCGCGGCTGCGGAGCGAGCCGGAGCTCGCCGGCGAGGCCGTCGCGGTCTTCGAGGGAAACGGCAACGCCGCGCGAGTCGTAGCCGCGACCCGCCCCGCGCGCCGCGCCGGCATTCAGGCCGGACAGACGCTGCCGCAGGCGCGGGCGCTCCTGCCAGACCTTCTTGCGCGCGGGCGCGACCGCGAGAGCGAGCGCGCGGCTGGCGAGGCGCTCGCGGAAGTGGCGGAGACCTTCTCGCCGCGCGTCGAGAGCGCGGGGGAGGGAGTGGTGTATTTCGACGCCGCCGGAATCCCGATTCCCCCTCTCCCCCCGGGAGAGGGGCGGGGTGAGGGCGCTGAATCCGCCGAAAAGCGATTGGGCCGCGCCGTCATCGCCGCCGTCGAGAAGGCGGGACTGCCCGCGCGCTTCGGGATCGCCGCCTCGAAGCTCGCCTCGCGTATCGCCGCGGGGCTGCCGGAATCGCCCACCGTCGTCGCAGAAGGTGAGGAGGCGCGCTTCCTCGCGCCGCTGCCACTCGCGAAGCTCGCGCCGCAGATGGAGCTCGGAGAAACGCTCGAACGCTGGGGCATCCGGTCGATCGGCGAGCTCGCGAAGCTTCCCGAAGGAGAGGTCGCGAGCCGCCTGGGAGAGCTCGGGCGCGAGCTCCATGCGACCGCGCGCGGAGTGGATCCGCGACCGCTGGAGCCGCGGCTTCCTTCGCCCTCTCTCTCGGAAGGAATGGAGCTCGAGTGGCCGCTCGTCTCGCTCGAGCCGTTCCTCTTCGTCGGCAATGCGGCGTTGGAGCGGCTCGTCCGGCGACTGGAGTCGCAGGCGCTCGCGTGCCGCCGCCTCGAGGTCGGGCTTCAACTCGATCCCGAAGGGTGGGACGCGCGCGCGATCACGCTCCCCGCCCCGACACGCGACACCAAAACGCTCCTGACGCTCGTCCGTCTCGAGCTGGAAGCGCGTCCTCCGGGCGCGCCGGTCGTCGGGTTCATCTTCACCGCGCAGCCGGATCGCACGCGCCAGGCGCAGCTCTCTCTCTTCGGGCCCGCGGCGCTCTCGCCCGACCGCCTGGCGACGACGATCGCGCGCCTCGTCGCGCTGCTCGGCGCCGACCGCGTCGGCTCGCCGCGGGCCGTGAACGGCCACCGGCCCGAGCGATTGACCGTCGCCGACTATTCGCCTCCGCCGCCGCCCGCCGAGCACCGCGTCCCGCGCACCGGCCGTGGATTGCTCGCGATCCGCGTCCTGCGTCCCGCGGTCGAGCTGGAAGTAATCGTTTCCCCGTGTCATCCCGAGCCCGCTTCCTGTCATCCCGAGCGCAGCGAGGGATCTCTTCCTTTTTCGCGCCTCCTCTCCCTCAAATCAACCAACGGCTCCGACCCCGAGATCTCCGGAACCGTCCGAGTCGCCGCAGGTCCCTGGAATCTAGAGGATGGGTGGTGGTCCGCTGCGCCCGCCTCGCGGGATTACTGGGACGTCGAGCTCTCGGAAGGCGGGCTCTACCGCATCTATCGTGATCGACGGAAAGAGAAGTGGTATGCGGACGGAATGTATGACTGAGCTGCCCGCACACAGCCGTGATAAGTTTGCCTTCTTCAAAAAAGGAGGCTGTCATGCCGCAAAAATCTGTCGCCGATCTGGCGAAGGAGCAGGTTCTCGCCTACAACGAGAAGGACTGGGATCGCGCGCGAGCCGCGCTCGCTCCCGAAATCGTGTACGAGGAGGTCGGGACTCACCGCAAGCTCAAAGGGGTGGACGATGTCCTGACCGCGTGGAAAGGGTGGGCGACGGCGATCCCCGATTCCCGCGCGACCTTCCAATCCGAGCTCGTGAGCGGCAACACCGCCGTGCTCGAGATTACGTGGAGCGGGACTCACAGCGGACCCTTGAACACGGGCGACCGCGAGATTCCCGCAACGGGAAAGAAGATCGAGCTGCGCGCCATCCAGGTCGTGGACATCTCGAACGACAGGGTCAAGTCGGTCCGCCAGTACTTCGACATGGGAACGCTCCTGCAGCAGATCGGCGCGGATCACTGAGTCGTCTCTAGAAACCATCTGAGTCGAAAGAGCGCCCGCCGCTGAGCGGGCGCTTTTCTTTTGAGGCAGGCCCGGCGACAAATGTCAGTGGAGGTGTAAACGGACCCGCCGTCGCGCGTTTGGTCTCCGGTGGTCGATGCGGATACCCGCGAGCCGCGGCTACTCGATCGCGTGCGGCTGGCGGTCCGGGCGCGACACTACAGCCTGCGAACCGAGGAGGCGTACGTCGCGTGGGTGAGGCGGTTCGTGCTCTTCCACGCGAAACGCCATCCCCAGCTGATGGGGGAGACGGAGATCAACGCTTTCCTGTCGGACCTCGCGGTCCGCGCAGGTGTGAGCGCGTCCACCCAGAACCAGGCGCTCGCGGCGTTGCTATTTCTCTACCGGCAGGTGCTCGAGAAGCCTCTGCCCGCCATCGCGCAGGTGGTGCGCGCGAAGCGCCCTCGCCGGCTTCCGGTCGTGCTCACGCGCGCCGAGGTCCGCGCCGTCATCGGACGCCTCGGCGGCCCGCCGCGGCTCGTGGCGCTCCTCCTTTACGGCAGTGGGATGCGTTTGCTCGAGTGCCTTCG
>DASYUL010000011.1:0-6651 GCA_036001245.1 Thermoanaerobaculia bacterium | reverse complement strand
AAATTCCGATGTCGATCCGGAGACTCGACCTCGAAACGGGCCGGACGGAGCTCGTGAAGACGCTCGTGCCGCCGGACATCGCCGGAGTGCAGACGATCGCGGCTCCGCTCGTGACGCGTGACGGACGCACCTACACTTACACCTACATCCGCCTGCTCGGCGACCTCTACGTCGCGGAGGGATTCAAGTGACACTCGAGCCCGGGACGAAGCTCGGCACGTACGAGGTCATCGGACCGCTCGGCGCCGGCGGCATGGGGGAGGTCTACCGCGCGCGCGACGCGAAACTCGACCGCGACGTCGCAATAAAGGTTCTTCCGGAGCGACTCGCGTCGGACTCGGCCGCGCTCGCGCGCTTCGAGCGCGAGGCCAAGACCGTCGCCGCTCTCTCGCACCCGAATCTCCTCGGAATCTACGACTTCGGTCAGCACGAAGGAGTGACCTACGCCGTCACTGAGCTCCTCTCGGGCGAGACCTTGCGCGACAAGCTCTCGGCGGGACCGATCCCGCGCCGCAAGGCGATCGAGTACGCGCTCCAGATCGCGCGCGGCCTCGGCGCCGCGCACGAGCACGGCGTCGCCCACCGGGACCTGAAGCCCGAGAACGTTTTCGTGACGACGGACGGTCGCGTGAAAATCCTCGACTTCGGTCTCGCGAAACCGCTCCTGCCGGAATCCGGAGTGTCGGGCGCCGCGACCTTCGGCGCGACCGAGCCCGGGACCGTGCTCGGGACAGTGGGGTACATGTCGCCCGAGCAGGTGCGCGGCCGGCCGGCCGACCACAGGAGCGACATCTTTGCGTTCGGCGCGATCCTCTACGAGATGCTGGCGGGCCAGCGCGCGTTCAAGGGCGACTCCGCCGTCGAGACGATGAACGCCATCCTGATCCGCGACCTGCCGGAGCCGAGCGGCCCGGCGGAAGACACTCTCCCGCCGCTTCTCGATCGGATCGTCCGGCAGTGCCTCGAGAAGAACCCGGAGGAGCGTTTCCAGTCGGTGCGCGACGTCGCGTTCGATCTCGAGACGGCGTCGGGCACGACTTCGAGCGCGACCCGGCAGTTGATCGCGCCGGTGCGAGAGAAGCCGCGCTGGCTGGCAGCGGCCGTGGGGCTGGCGATTGTGCTCCTCGTCGCCGGCGCGTTCGTCCTGGGAAAGCGCGCTGGCACGCGCGGGAAGACCGCGGACGTCCCCGCGATCACCTTCTCGCAGCAAACCAACCAGCAGGGCGTTGAGAAGTTTCCGGCGCTGTCGCCGGACGGAGCGAGTCTCGCTTTCGTCAGCCGCGAGTCGGGAAACGACGACGTTTATCTGCAAAGGGTCGGCGGGCACAACCCGATCAACCTGACGAAGGACTCCGCCGAGGACGACACCCAGCCTGCGTTTTCCCCGGACGGCTCGACGATCGCATTCCGGTCCGAGCGCGGCGGCGGCGGCATCTTCGTGATGGGCGCGACGGGCGAGTCGGTCCGGCGGCTTTCGGACGCCGGACACAACCCGTCCTGGTCGCCCGACGGAAGAGAGATCGTCGTCGCGACCGAAGCGGTCGACCAGCCCCTCGGGCGGAGCGGCATCTCGCAGCTCTGGACGATCGACGTCGCGGCCGGCCAGAAGCGCAGGCTCTTCGCGGGCGACGCCGTCCAGCCGAGCTGGTCGCCGCACGGCGACCGGATCGCGTTCTGGGCGATCCCCAAAACGACGGCTCAGCGCGACATATGGACGATTTCCGCGGCGGGCGGCGCGCCGGTTGCGGTGACGCAGGATGCGCCGCTCGACTGGAACCCGATCTGGTCCGCCGACGGGAAGTCTCTCTACTTCGCGAGCGACCGCGGCGGCAGCATGAACCTCTGGCGGATCGCGATCGACGAGAAGACGGGCAAGACGAGTGGCGCGCCGCAGGCCCTGACCACTCCATCGTTCTGGTCGGGGCATTTCAGCATCTCGCGCGACGGACGGCACATCGCCTACCTCGCGTTGAACGCGCTCGCGAGCATGGAAAGAGCCTCGTTTGATCCTGCGACCGGAAAGACGGGCTCGTTCACGCCGCTGCTGCGTCTCTCGGGCGCTCTCTTATCGCCCGACGTCTCTCCCGACGGCGAGTGGATCGCCTTCCGCTCGCTCGGCGGCCAGGAGGACCTCTTCCTCGTCCGCTCCGACGGAACCGGGCTGCGCAAAGTGACCGACGATCCTCATCGGGACCGTGGCCCCACCTGGTCGCCCGACGGAAAGCGGATCGCCTTCTACTCGAACCGCGATGCGGGCAAGTACGAGATCTGGTTGATCAATCCGGACGGAAGCGGCTTGACGGAGCTGACCCGGACTGCGGGCCGCGGGTGGTTCCCATATTGGTCACCAGACGGAAAACAGATCGCCTACCCGACGGGCACGGAGTCTCTCGTCGTGGACGTCGCCGCGGGACCTTCGCGCGCCCCGCAACCGCTGCCGCCGTTTCCGGAAGCGGGCCGCTGGTTTCAGGTGACCTCCTGGTCTCCCGACGGACGTTCGCTCGCGGGACAGGGTGATGTGCTCGCGAGCACCGGCGGGGGAGGCGTCGTGATCTATTCGTTCGACACTCGCCGGTACGAACGGCTGAACGATCACGGCGTCAAGCCGCTCTGGCTTCGCGACGGCCGGCAGCTGCTCTTTTTACCGGACCCCGAGCACATCGCGCTCCTCGACTCGCACAGCAAGCAGGCCCGCACCGTGTACGCCGCGCCGCGCGGCTCCCAGATCGCCGACTTCACGGTGTCCAAAGACGACCGCTGGATCTGCGTGATCGGGAGCAACGACGAAGGCGACGTCTGGCTCGCGAAGCTCGAGTGAGGCTGGGCGGAGAACTCCCGGAATCCTTCGCGCTGGAACGAATATCAGTCGCGAAGGTCCTCGAAAATCGCTTCGGCAAGAGCCTCGTCGTGGCGTTCGGATACGGGCGACAACACGCCCTGCTTCGTTCTTCCAGCGCCGACAAATGGGAAGTCCTTCAGGGTCCGCCGCCTTCTGGACTGCTTCGGGAATAACGCTTTCCCCAATTCCTCCCCAACCACCGACGAAATTGAGCGGTGCTCTTCGTCTGCCCTGCCTCGCAAGGCGGCATAGGTCGCGTCGTCGATCTGGATCTGAACCCGCTTCATGCTCGTGCCTTCATACCATCATGATGGCATCTCACGGCAGCGCCGGCCGCCGACGCCCGCTCGGGACAATACTGTATAGAATACAGCTGGAGGCGCGATGCCGGTCCGGCTGAACATCACGATGGATGAAGACGTCTATCGCCGACTGAAGCGAGAGCTGCCGCCCAAGAAAATCAGTGCCTTCATCGAGGACGCTGTTCGGGCGAGGCTCTATCCCGATCCGACCGTTCTCGACGCCGCCTACCAGGCCGCCCGGAAGGAGAAATGGAGGGCGGAGTTGTCGTCCGAGTGGTCCGTGACCGACACCGAGGGTTGGCCTGAGTCCTCGCCTCAACCGCGAAACTCTCCCAAAGCGAGAGGAAGACGGCGTTGATGCGAGGTCCCCGCCGTGGCGACGTGTACTTCGTCGCCCTCGACCCGACGGTGGGTACCGAGATCCGGAAGACCCGCCCGGCCGTCGTCGTGTCCAATGACTCTTGCAATACCTACAGTGCTCGGGTCGTCGTCCTCCCGGTTACGTCCCACGTCGAGACTCTCTATCCGGGGGAGGCCAGAATCCGGTTGAAAGGCGCTCCGGCGCGCGTGCTCGGGGACCAGATTCGGTCGATCGACAAGTCGCGCCTCCGCTCGCGGATGGCCGTACTCTCACGGGAAGAGCTCCTCGACGTGGAGGCTGCGATCCGGATTACGCTCGGACTCGGGCCGACGTAGATGACGAGAAGGAAAGCCCGCCCGACCCGGGGGCCTTCGATGATCTGCGTGATCAACCGGGGATATCCGGTCTCTCTCGACGTCGGAAAACTTTACCGCCGCCTGGAGCCGCTTCCGGCCGACCCGAAGTCTCGAATCCGGGTCGTCGACGAGTCGGGCGAAGACTACCGTACCCCGGGCCTTCTTCCGGCCCCCCGGCAAATAACCCGTCACCGGAGCTCACCCGGAGGGAGAGGGTGTAATCGCCGCCTCCGCGCGTGCCGGCGCCTCTTCCTTCAGCCTCAGCATCATCGCCGTTCCGAGCAACCCGAGCGCGAACGAGGCGAGCCACAGCGTCTTTCCGCCGAACTTCTCGAGAACGGCCGTCCCCGCCCACGGACCGACGGCGAACGCGAGGCTCATCGCCATCTGGGTCAGCCCCATGTACTCGCCGCGCCTCGACTTCGGCGCGATGTCCGTGACGTACGCCGCCAGCGACGGGAACAGGAACATCTCGCCGAACGTCCAGACGACTACCGTCGCGGTGACGCTCCAGAAGTTCCACGCGAACGCGAGTGCTCCGAAACCGGCTCCGAAAAGGAACGCGCCGATCGCGAGCGTGCGCCGGTGCGGCCAGTCCGCGGTCGCCGAGTTGATCGGGACCTCGAGCGCGACGATCAGGACCGTGTTGATCGTGAAGAACAGGCCGTAGTCGATCTCCGAGAGCCCGAGGTCCCGCACGAGATAGAGCGCCATCGAGGACATGTGCTGGAAGAAGACGAGCGCGACGGGGAAGACGGCGGCCAGGAAGAAGAGGAGCCGCCGGTCGGACCAGGCTCTCCTGGACGGCAGCTCGACGGGGCCCCCGGGCTCCGTCTCCGCGTGGCCGCGATGAATCGGCGCCCTCCGCAGAGCGAGCAGCATCACGACCCCGGCGAGAAGGGAGCTCGTGCCGTTCACCAGGAAGAGCGACCGGAACGAGATCGTCGCGAGGAAGCCGCCGAGGGCGGGTCCAATGCTCATTCCGAGGTTGATCGCGAGTCGCGTCAGAGCGAACGCGGGCTTTCTCTGCGCGGGCGTCACGAGATCGGCGACGACCGCCAGGCTCGCCGGACGAAAGGCCTCCGCCGCGAGCGAGAGCGCCAGTGTCATCGCGATGACCGCGGAGTGCGTGCGCGCCAACGGGAAGAGGAGCAGGATGACGCCGCTCGCGAAGAGCGAATCGCGGATGACGTGCATCGGCCCGAGGACGTCGGACAGACGGCCCGAGAGCGCCGCCGAAACGAGGGCGCCGAGTCCGTAGACGAACAGCACCGCGCCCGCCTGGCCGGCCGTGAAACCGAGGTCGCGCGTCAGGTAGAGGACGAGGAAGGGCAGGACCATCGTGCCCGCGCGGTTGACGAGCGTGGTCGCGAAGAGGACCCACACTCCGCGCGGCATCCCCTTGAGGTCGCGCCAGGCTTTCATGAGTCCGCGATTCTGCCATCGAGGGACGAATGGGGTCAGGCGTGCATTCAGGTATTTCGACGAGCGATAACACCAAACTACACGCCTGACCCTCTCTCATCAAAAAAAAGACGCCGCTCTTTCGAGCGGCGCTCAACGAGTACCGGCGACGCCGACCTCGACGGCGCCGGGGAGTTCCCGTGTTCTCTATTTGGCCTTGTGAATCACGATACTGCCGCCTCCGAGCGCGGTCGTCGCCTCGCCATCGGGACTGGTTCGCTCGTTGTCGTAGACCGCGTTGCCCGGGTTGCCCTGCCAGATCTTGATGCGGAACATGTCCTGACCGGGTCCGCCCGGCGCCTGGCCGTCCCAGGCCGTCAGCTCGAAACCGTAGCTTCCCGCCCCGTTGATCTGGCCCGTGCCTCTGTAGCGCGCCTTCGCGCCCGAGATGATGAGGTACTCGTAGGCGTCGCTGTCGAACTTGAAGTTGCCCGCGTTGAAGTGGAACTGCGTCTCGCCTTCCGGCGGCGCCGTGGTCGTTGTCGACTTGCTGTTCTTGTATTTCGAGACGAAGCCGAAATCCGCCTTTCCGGTCAGACCCGGATTACAGGCATTGCTGTAGGTGCAGGCTCCCAGAGGCGAGTTGATCCATCCGCCGCCCGTCACGAATCCGCCGGTGGGATCGAAGATAACGATGAAATGGAAGAATGCGCTACCGCTCGAGCCGCAGAAGTCTGTAACCGTGATCGTCACCTCGTAGACATTCGGCGCTCCGTAGGTGTGTGTTCCAGTGCACGTTCCAGGAGTCGCGCCGCTCGGTTCGGTGACCGTTCCGGCACTTGACGTGTTATCGCCCCAGTTAATGGTGCAGGTGTGGGGCGCCGTGTCCCCCGGGTCCGTGAAGTTCGCCGACACGCTCACCGGTTGGCTACCGATGGCAACCGGCTCGCTCGGCCCAGTCGGCGGGGCGACGACCGGCGGGGTGAAGTTGCAGGTTCCCCCGAGGCACAACGGGTTCGGAATGCCCGCGCAGAGTCCGGCGCTGCAACTATCTTGGATGGTGCATGGCTGACCGTCGTCGCAAGTCGTTTCGTTCGACGCGTTGTTCGGCTGACAGCTTCCGGTGCCGTTGCATGTGTCAGGATCGGTACACGTCGTGTCGCTTGCACTGCCGCACGACGTGCCGGCGATCGCGGCTCGGTTGACGCAAGTTCCGTCCGTGCCGCTGCAGGTATCGGGGTCGTTGCATTCCGTGTCGGTCTGATCTCCGCAGGCCGTTGAGGACGTCTTGAACCCGTTGTCGGTACAGGCAGCCGAGGTGCCGCTGCAGAAGTCCTGGTTGGTGCACTGGCTTTCGGCATCGCCGCAGGTCGTCGTGGTCGGCTGGAA
>DASYUL010000010.1:0-6800 GCA_036001245.1 Thermoanaerobaculia bacterium | reverse complement strand
TTCGGCTCGATCGGCTTGTCGCCTTCCTCGTCGTCTCCGGCGCCGGCAGGCAGACCGATGTCTTTCTGCTCTTTCTTTTCTGAGGTGTACGTTCTCAGGACCTTGTCACCCTCCAGGAACTCGACCGTCAGGGGCTGCTTCTCGCCGGGCTTCTCTTTGAGCCAGTAAGAGACCGTGGCGCCGTTCGGCGGATTCCGGCCGAGCGCGCCGGACGGGCCTTCGTCGTCGAAGTCCCCGCTGCCCATCCGCACGCTCGGCCGCGGCGGGAAGAGGTGCACCTTCTCGTTGGCGATCTCCGTTCGGAACTGCCGTACAGGCGTCAGGTCGTCGAGAATCCAGAACGAGCGTCCCTGGGTCGCGACCACGAGGTCGCCGTCCTTGACGACGAGGTCGGTGATCGGCACGACCGGCAGGTTCAACTGCAGTTGCTGCCAGCTCGCGCCGTCGTCGAAGGAGACGTACAGACCCGTTTCGGTCCCGGCATAGAGAAGTCCGCGGCGCGCCGGGTCCTCGCGCACGACGCGCGTGAACGCGCCGGAGGGAATCCCGTGGTCGATCCGGGCCCACGTCTTTCCGTAGTCGCTCGTCTTGTACAGGTAGGGCCGGAAGTCGTCGGACTTGTACATCGTGGCCGCGACATATGCGGTCGCCTTGTCGTGAGGCGAGACGTCGATCGAGTTGATCTGGATCCACTCGGGAATCCCCTTCGGCGTCACGTTCTGCCAGTTCTTCCCGCCGTTCCGTGTGAGCTGCACGAGCCCGTCGTCGGTACCGACCCAGATCGTCCCCGGCTCGTGAGGGGACTCCACGACGGTGAAGATCACGTCGTAGACCTCGACCCCGGTGTTGTCGCGGGTGATCGGGCCTCCCGAGTAGTCCTGTTTCGACTTGTCGTTGCGGGTCAGGTCCGGGCTCGCCTCCTCCCACGACTGCCCTTCGTCGCGGCTCCGGAGGAGAACCTGCGCCGCGTGGTAGAGCACGTTCGGATCGTGCGGGGAGATCACGATCGGCGCGTTCCACTGGATGCGGTACTTCAAGTCCTTCGGCGCCTGTCCGATCGCGAGCTGCGGCCACGCCATGACCTGGCGGGTCTCTCCGGTCCTGTGGTCGTATCGCGTGATCGATCCGCCGTAGCAGCCCGCGAAAACGACGTCGGGGTTCTTCGGCTTCGGCGCGATCCAGCCGCTCTCGCAGCCGCCCACGTCGTGCCAGTCGGTCACGCCGATCCCGCTCTCGCGGCTGCGCGACGCGATCGCCACGGTCGTGTTGTCCTGCTGCGCGCCGTAGACCCAGTACGGGAAGCGGTCGTCCGTCGTGACCCGGTAGAACTGCGCGGTCGGCTGATTCATGATCGACGACCACGTCCGGCCGCCGTTGAAGGAGACGTTCGCTCCGCCGTCATTCGACTCGATCATCCGCTGCGCGTCGTCGGGGTCGATCCAGAGGTCGTGGTTGTCTCCGTGGGGCACGCGGATCGGATTGAAGGTCTTCCCGCCGTCGTTCGACCGGAAGAAGCCGGTGTTCAGGACGTAGACGGAGTCCGCGTTCTTCGGGTCCGCGTAGATGCGCGAGTAGTACCAGGCGCGCTGCCGCAGCCTGTTCTCGGTGTTGACGCGCGTCCACTTTTCGCCGCCGTCGTCGGAGCGGTAGACGCCCCCCTTCTCCCGCGACTCGATGATCGCCCACACTCGGTCCGGCCTCGCCGGCGAGATCGTGACCCCGACGATTCCGACGACGCCGTCGGGCAGGCCCTCGGAGAGCTTCTTCCACGTGTCGCCGCCGTCGATCGATCGGTAGAGGCCGCTCTCGGTTCCGCCGGATACGAGCTCCCACGGCTTGCGGTGGACCTGCCACGCCCCCGCGTACAGGATCCGCGGGTTGTTCGGATCCATCGCGAGGTCCGATATCCCGGTCTTCTCGCTCACGAAGAGGATCCGATCCCACGTCTTTCCTCCGTCGCGCGAGCGGTAGACGCCCCGTTCCGGGTTCGACGCCCAGACGTGCCCCTGCGCGGCGACGTACACGAGGTTCGGGTCCTTCGGGTGAACCCGCACGCGAGAGATCTGGTACGTCTTCTCCAGACCGACGTTCTTCCACGTCTTGCCCGCGTCGGTCGACTTGTAGACGCCGTCCCCATGGGAGACGTTGCCGCGGATCGCCGCTTCGCCCATTCCGACGTAGATCACGTTGGGATCGGACTCGGCAATGCCGATCGCGCCGACCGAGCCGGTCTTGAAGTCCTTGTCGGACACCGCCTGCCAGTTCGCGCCGCCGTCGAAGGTCTTCCAGACGCCGCCGCCGGTTCCCCCGAAGTAGTAGACGAGCGGCTGGCCACGCACTCCGGCGACCGCGTCCACGCGACCGCCCCGGTAAGGCCCGATGTTGCGGAGCTCGAGGCCTTCGTACAGCTTCGCGATGGAGTTCTCCGGCGGCTTCTGCGACGAGCCTCTCTTCGCCGCCTCCGATCCGGCGCAGGTCAGGACGAGCAGGACCGAGACGGAGAGACTTCGAACAGTCTTCACGAACGACCTCCTGAATTCGGGTGACGCGCGCGGTCTTTTTTTCGGCGCCGTATCTTATCGAGCCGCTCGCCCGGAACGTCGATCGAGCGGACATTCGTCCGCCGACATCGCGTCGTACAGTGGAACTCTCTCCTCGACACGCATGAACGCGGCGCGGAAGCCGCGGGCTCGCCGCTCCGCGCCGGGCTAGCTTCCGACGGGGGTCGAGAAGTCGGGCCCGTTCCGGCGGACTCCGGCTTTCGAACGCAGAGGCGGCCGCTCGCGCTCGCGGGCGTACGCCTCGAGCCCTGCGGCGATGATCTCCACGGCGTCCCGCAGGTCCTCCGATTTCAGAACGTACGCGATCCGGACCTGATCCGACCCGAGTCCGGGAGTCGCGTAGAAGCCGCGCGCCGGAGCCACCATGACCGTCGCCCCGCGCAGGTGGAAGTCCGACAGCATCCAGCTCGCGAAGTGGTCGCAATCGGCGATCGGCAGCCGAGCGACGAAGTAGAACGCGCCCTCGGGCTGCGTCAGGAAGACCCCGGGAATCTGGCTCAGCCCCTCGTAGAGAACGTTGCGGCGGTGCTCGTACTCGGAGACGACCTCCGTGACGTACTCCGGAGGAAGGTCGCGCGCGCCGACGGCGACGAACTGCGCGAGACCCGGCGGGGAGAGCCGGCCCTGCGCCATCCGCAGGCAAGCCCGGTGAACCTCGGGGTTTCGCGTGACGAGACAGCCGAGCCGGAGCCCGCAGGCGCTGTATCGCTTCGAAAGGCTGTCCACGACGACGACGGCGTCCTCGGAACCCTCGAGCGCGAGCGCGCTCACGCTCCGGCGGCCGTCGTAGACGAACTCGCGGTAGACCTCGTCGACGATCAGGAACAGCCCGCGGTCGCGACAGAAGGCCGCGACCATCTCGAGCTCCTCGGGCGAGTAGACCGTGCCGGTCGGGTTGTTCGGGTTGCAGAGGAGGACGAACCGCGTACGCGGAGTGCACGCCCGCTCCCACGCGTCGCGGCCCGGCAGGTGGAAGCCATCCTCCACGCGCGTGGTCAAGGGCACGAGCCGCACGCCGGCCATGGCCGCGAAGGCGGAGTAGTTCGTATAGAAGGGCTCGGGGACGAGCGCCTCGCCTCCCGGGTCGGCGCAGGCGAGAAGCGCGAAGAGAACCGCTTCGCTTCCGCCGGTCGTCGCGATGAGCTCCCCGGCCGAAAGGGTGAACCCGAGCCGCCGGTAGTACTCGGAGAGATACGCGAGGTACTCGGGCGTCCCGCCCGACGGCGTGTAGGCAATCACCCGGTCGGGGTATCGGGTCAGCCGCTCGCGCATGGCGGCCGGGGTCTCCAGATCCGGCTGGCCGATGTTCAGATGGAGGACGCGCACGCCCTGCCGCTTCGCGTCCTCCGCGAGCGGCATGAGCTTGCGGATGGGCGAGGCCGGCATCCGGTCGCCGCGCTCCGAAAGGCGAGGTCCGGCGACGTCCGCTCCGATTGCCCCTGTCTTCTTCCTCACGTCCTGAATCCTACGTCCGGAGTCCTTGGGACCTCGATCTGGGACTCGGGACGTGGGACTTCTTCAGTCGGCGCTCTCGTGAGTGTCGATCTGGGCGCGCTGGAGGCGTCCCGAGAAATCGACGTAGATTGACTTCCACTCGGTGAACACCTCGATTCCGGCAATGCCCGCCTCGCGGTGGCCGTTGCCCGTGTTCTTGACGCCGCCGAACGGAAGGTGGACCTCGGCGCCGATCGTCGACGAGTTCACGTAGAAGATTCCGGTCTCGAACTCGCGCATTGCTCGGAACGCCCGGTCGACGTCCCGCGTGTACACCGAGCCGGAGAGACCGTACTCGACCGAGTTCGCGACCCGGACCCCCTCCTCGAACGACCCGATCGGGATCACCGTCGTGACCGGCCCGAAGATCTCCTCGCGGGAGATCCGCATGTCTGGCGTGGCATCTCCAAAGACGGTCGGCGCGAAAAACCAGCCGCGCGAGAGCTCCCCCTCGGTGAGCTTCTCGCCGCCGCAGAGAAGCGTCGCGCCCTCGCGCTTGCCGATCTCGACGTATCTCGCGACCGTCTCGCGCTGTCTCTCGGAGACGAGCGGCCCGACCTGCACGCCCGGCTCGAGCCCGTTGCCGACCTGCAGCGTCCGGGCGCGCGCCACGAGCTTGTCGGTGAACTCGCCGACGACCTCCTCGTGAACGAGCAGGCGCGAGGCGGCGGTGCACCGCTGGCCGGTCGTCCCGAACGCTCCCCAGACCGCGCCTTCGATCGCGAGATCGACGTCCGCGTCCTCGAGGATCAGGATTGCGTTCTTGCCCCCCATCTCGAGGTGCAGCCGCTTGAAAGTGGGCGCGCAGGCCGAGGAGATCCGGCGGCCGACGTCGGTCGAGCCCGTGAACGAGACGACCTTCACGTCGTCGTGGGTGACGAGCGGGTCCCCCACTTCGCCCCCCGATCCGATCACGACGTTGAAGACCCCGGGAGGAAGCCCCGCTTCCTCGAAGACCCGGGCGAGCGCCACGACGGACGCGGGAGTGGCGGTGGCGGGCTTGATCACGATGGTGTTGCCTGCGATCAGAGCCGCCATCGACTTCCACGCCGGAATCGCCATCGGAAAGTTCCAGGGCGTTACGAGAGCGGAGACACCGATCGGCTGCCGCACGCACATCGCGAACTTGTTGGGCAGCTCCGACGGGGTCGTGAATCCGAAGAGCCTCCGGCCCTCCCCCGCCGCGAGGAACGCCATGTCGATCGCTTCCTGCACGTCGCCTCGGGCTTCCGCGAGGACCTTTCCCATCTCGCGGGTCATCAACCGCGCGAGCTCTTCTTTGTCGCGAGTCAGGATCGCGCCGGCCGCGTACAGGATCTCGGCTCGCCGCGGCGCGGGCGTGTCGCGCCAGCGGGGGTAGGCCTTGCGGGCGGCCGCGACCGCGGCCTCGACGTCTTCGCGGCCGCCCTCGGGAAAGATTCCGACGAGATCGTCGTGGTCGGCGGGGTTGCGGTTTTCGAAGGTGCGGCCGGAAGCCGCCGGCAGCCACTCGCCGCCGATGTAATTTCCGAAGAGCTGGAGCGCGACCTCCGTGCTCATCCGCCGCTGCCCGGAGACGCCGGCGGGCGGACCGCGTCCTCGGACTTCGGTGGAGCCAGCGGACGCTTCGCGGGCTCCTCGGGCTTCTGCCCCGAGAGAGGAGGCCGCGTCGCGGCGTCGTTCGGCATCACGACCCGACCCTGGATCTGAGCGCCTTCGGCCATGACGATCCGCGGCGCGTGGACGTTGCCCTGGACTCGTCCGGACGGGAGGAGCTCCGCGCGCTCGGACGCCGTCACCTGGCCGTGGACGCGGCCGCCGATGATGACCGATTTTGCCTGGACGTCCCCTTCGACCTCGGCGCCGATCGCGACGACGACCTTCCGGTCCACCCGGATCTTTCCTTCGACCCGGCCGTTGATCAGGATGTCTTCGTCTCCGGAGACGTCGCCCACGAGCCGGGCCTTCGGACCGATGACCGTCGCGGCTGTCGAAGCCGTGCCGGTCGACGGCGTCGGAGCCGACGGCGTCGGGACTCGTTCCGGCAGATTCGGGGAATGGGGAGAGGTTGGGACGACGGGGGCTTCGGGTTTGCCAAAGAATGCCACAGGGTGGGTCCTCCGAAAGAGAGTCAGTATAGCCCCGCTCGCCCGCTTTGGGATTCGCTTTTCGGGGCAGGGCCCGGGGTCACTTCGACATTGGACCTTGAAGTCTGGACAACGGGGATCGAACCCAAACGGACTGATCCAAACGTCCAGGCGTCTTCGTTCCGCAGTCCGGCGTCTCGCCACCGACGACCTTCGCGGCCCTTCTTCATGTATTCGATCAGATGCCTTACACGCTAGCCCGGTAATCGTGTAAGATCGCTGCCGCGGGATGATCGTTTCGTTCGGGAATGCAGTCACGGCGGACCTTTTCCACGGCCGTCGCCAGCGACGAGCGATGCGGGTCCCGCAAGGGCTACGAGCGGCTGTCCACCGGAAGTTCGACATGCTGAATGCAGCTCTGACGTTGGAGGATTTGCGCGTTCCTCCCGGAAATCGGCTGGAGGCGCTGAAGGGCAACCGAAAAGGTTGGCACAGTGTCCGCGTCAACGATCAATGGAGGATCGTCTTCCGTTGGACCGATGGCGGGCCCGCGGACGTGATGCTCGACGACTACCACTGAGGGAGAAAGACAAATGCTTCCAGAAAGACGAATCCCGACGCACCCGGGAGAAATTCTCCTGATGGAGTTCCTGACTCCGATGGGCTTGACGCAGGTCGA
>DASYUL010000009.1:0-10246 GCA_036001245.1 Thermoanaerobaculia bacterium | reverse complement strand
AATCAACGACGCCTGACCCTTACCCGAAAACGCCTTCTTCGCCGTCGCCATCTCGTAGAGCAGGCACCCGAGCGCGAAGATGTCCGTGCGCGCGTCCGCGTCCCTGCCTTCGAGCTGCTCGGGCGCCATGTACTGAATCGTTCCGAGAATCGTCCCTTCGCGCGTCACGGGCGCCGCCTGAGTGGGGAGAGCGGTGAGATCCGACGATGCGGCGGACGGCACGAGCGCTTTCGCGAGCCCGAAGTCGAGGAGCTTCACCCCCGACTTCGTCACCATCACGTTGCCGGGCTTCAGATCCCGGTGGACGATCCCCTGGCGGTGCGCCTTGTCGAGCGCGTCCGCGATTTCGATCCCGTAACGCAGAACCTGGTCAAACGAGAGCGGACCTTTGAGCAGCCGCTCCGACAGCGTCTCGCCCTCGAGGTACTCCATGACGAGGAACTCGACGCCGTCCTGGTGGCCCACGTCGTACAGCGCGCAGATGTGCGGGTGCGAAAGCTGCGAGATCGTCTTCGCCTCGCGCTCGAACCTCTGGCGCGACTCGGCCGATGCGGACAGGTGCGCCGGCAGGACTTTGACCGCCACCGTCCGATCGAGCCGCGTGTCCTTCGCCCGGTAGACCTCCCCCATCCCGCCCACGCCGATCGGCGCAACCAGCTCGTAGGGACCCAGGCGCGTGCCGTCGGTCAGAGGCATGGGTTCTTCAACCGATCACCTCGAGAACTTTCTCGACCTGGGAGGAATCGACGAGGATCAACTCCGGTCCTTCTTTTCCCGCAGCCACCCCGTTTTCGTTCCCTTCAGGAAGCCTCGCATCCGCCCGCTTTCGCCTGCCGCACCCATTCGGCCACTGTCATTCCTTGAGCCCGCGCCGCCCGCTGAATCTCGCGCAGTTCCGGCTCGTCGAGCAGAACCTGCAGCCGCTTATCCATGAAGAGGCGTCTAATTTACTCATCATGTTCAGTCAAGAAGACAAGCCGATTCGTCTTACGACCGGCTAGGACCATCAGAAGCCCAGGGCAAACAACAGGGCGCCGCGGAGCTCCTTCATGCGCTCGGAATCCAGTGTCGTTATGAGCGGGCCGATCTTGCTGCGGGAAACCGTCTGGATGTGGTCCAGGTTGGCGGCGCATTCGGTGGGCAGCCCGTCCTCGCGCGTCAGGGCGACCTCCGACGGAATGTCACGGATCGTCCTCGTGACGGGAGCGATGGTGACCTCCGCGAGATATTCGAGGATCGAATCCCTCGTGAGGATGACGACCGGTCTCCGCTTGTCGGGAGCGGAAAACCGGTACCACCTCACTTCGCCGCGCTTCATGGCTCGGTCCAGACCTGTTCGCGTTCCCAGGCGTCGAACTCACCCCGTCGAACCGGGCGGCGCGCGTAGCCTTGCCGGTGCCTCCGTTCGAGACTCAGCGTTCGCTCTCGCGCGAGGGCTGCGCGCAACGCCTCGCGCGCGAACGCCGACCGGCTCGTGCCGAGCTTCTTCGCCGCCCGGTCGACCGCCTCGACCAGATCTTCGTCGAGCGTCATCTGTACGGTCTTCAAGCGCCGACCTCCATGTGGATATCAATAGCTATTATAGTCCACAGGGATGACCCCGGTCGTCGACTCCTCGACGTCCGCCAGCGCGACCGGCGACGCGGACGCGGACGCCTCAATCTCGTAGGGACCGAGACGGGAGCCCGAAGACAGGCTCACTTGCCCGCCTCCGGCGTCCAGTTGACGACGACAGAGAGCGGGAGCTCATCGGCGACGACCTCCGGCACGATGGCGAGAAACCGCTTCCCGTCGGGGGACACGTCGAAGGTCGACCAGCTCCACTTTCCCTTCAGGTCGAAGAGCGGCAGCGGTCTCCCGAGCTCGAGCGAGGGCGCCGTCCGGACGGCCACCGACATCAACCGCCGATCGCCGGTAAGATAGAACAGCTCCCGGCCGTCGCAGCTCCACCGAGGACTCTGCGCTCCGCCAGTCGAGACGCGGATTCTCTCGCCCGGCCCCGGATAAGCGGTTACGTACGCTTCCGGCCGCCCGGACTCGTCGGTAATCATCGAAATGTAGCGGCCGTCGGGTGAGAAGCGCACCTCTTCCTTCTCGAACGGCGCCTGAAGGAAGGGAGTCGGCTTTCCGGTGCCGGAGAGCGGCAACGTCCAAATGTGAAAGAAGTCGGTGCGCTCGACATAGATCAGCGTTTTTCCGTCCGGGGAGACGTCCTGTGCGAACTGCATTCTTCCGCCGGGCAGGAGGTCTTCCTCCCTGCCCGTGGCGAGGTCTCTGCGGACGAGTTGCGGCGGGCTACCGCGGACGACCGAGTAGGCGATGCTCCCGCCCGGCAGCCATCGGGGCGTGGTCTCCGTGTCGAGCGCCGAGGTGACCGGCGTCTCCGTTCCGCGCTCGAGATCCCGCAGCCATATGTCGAAGGCGCGGAGCCCCGGTCGCGCCCGGGCGAAGAGAACCCGCCGGCCATCGGGGGAGATCGCGAAGGTGAATAACAGGCCGGTCGAGCCGAGAGTCTCGACCTCGCGGCCCGTCCGATCGAACCACGCCAGACGCATGACGCTTTCGTGCGGCTGATAGACGAGGGTCCCCGTACGCGAGACCGAGAAAGCCGCCGTGCCGGGCGAGAGGGCGTACCGAACGCTCTCGGCGACCGAGAAGGGGTCTCCTTTGACCGAGCCGCTTTTCGCGTCGAATCGCTGCCCCAGGAGGGCGCCTTCCTTCGCGAACAGAAGGTAGCCGGGCTCGGAGTACTGAGCGTGGGATTGCAGCGCCATGACCGGGCGCGGCTTCCTGCCCGGCTCCGCCAGCATCAGGTCCCCACGGCCGTCGGCGTAACGAAGGAGATACAGGAATCGCTCGCCGTCCGGAAGATACGAGGGCCAGACGATCCGCGCCTCCCCGCGCGCGCGGTCGAGCGGGAAGATCTCCTTCGGCACGCCGCCCGCGGCGGAGACGCGGGAGATCGCGCGACGGTGGGGGCCCGCGAAGAGGATTTCGCCGCTCCGGCTCCACGTCCCCGACAGGCCGCCGGCAAAGACGTCGCAGATCGGGACGGGCGCGCCTCCCGAGAGCTCGACCCGCTTCAGCTTGTCCTTCGTGAAAAAGGCGAGCGACCGGCCGTCGTGCGAAAAGAAGATCGAATTCGCGCCTTCGGTCCCCGGGATCGGCCGGGCTTGGGGGGCCGCGAGCGGGCGGAGGAACACGCGCCGCCCGCCCTGCGGGTCCGACGCGACATACGCGAGATGCGAGCCGTCTGGAGAAACCGCGAGGAAAGAGCCCTCCATCCAGAACCCGAAGGCCCCGCCTGCTGGCGGCTCCACGGAGAACCGGATCGTGCGCGCGGGCTGCACCGGGCGCGAGCGTCCCTGAAAGAACGTCACCGCTGCAGCAACCACGGCGATCGCAGTCACGAGCCAGGGCAGCCACGCGATTCGGGGTCGGCGCGAAATGGCCTCGCCGGGACGTTCGAGGAGCGCGCCTTCGGCGATCGCGGTCAGCTGGACGGCGACGTCGCGCGCCGACTGCCAGCGGTCCTCGGGATCCTTGGCGAGGCAGGTCCTGACGAGCCGATCGAACGCCGGCGGCGACATCGGCTGTGCCCGCGAGATCGGGGGAGGCTCCTCCTTCATGATCGACGAGATCACCGAGGCCTGCGTCGCGCCCGAGAACGCCTTCCTGCCGGTCGCCATCTCGTACAGCACACAGCCGAGCGCGAAGATGTCCGTCCGCGCGTCTGCTTCCTTGCCCTCCAGCTGCTCGGGCGCCATGTACTGGACCGTTCCGAGAAGCGTTCCCTCCCGCGTCACAGGCGCGGCCTGCGTTGGAAGCGCCGTGACGTCGAGCATCGGAGACGCCGGAGCGAGCGCTTTCGCGAGGCCGAAGTCGAGCAGCTTCACCCCCGACTTCGTGACCATCACGTTGCCAGGCTTCAGATCCCGGTGAACGATTCCCTGGCGGTGCGCCTTGTCCAGAGCGTCCGCGATCTGGACGCCGAAGCGGAGTGTCTGCTCGAGAGAAAGCGGACTCTTCGCGACACGTTCGGCGAGCGTCTCGCCCTCGAGATACTCCATGACCAGGTACTCGGTCTCGCCTTCCCGCCCCACGTCGTAGAGCGCACAGATGTGCGGGTGCGAGAGCTGCGAGATCGTCTTAGCCTCGCGCTCGAAGCGTTGGCGGATCTCGGGTGAAGACGACAGGTGCGACGGCAGAACCTTGATCGCGACCGTACGCTCGAGGCGCGTGTCCCGGGCCCGGTAGACCTCCCCCATCCCGCCCGCGCCGATCGGCGACAGGATCTCGTAGGGGCCGAGCTTCGAACCCGCGACGAGGCCCATCGTCTCGTAATAATTCCACGATCCGCCACGAAACCGAGGACGAAACGCCTCGAACGCAGAGGTAGGCTAGGCAACAACGGCCGACACAGACGTTCTCGGCCCAAGAGACAGAGGCGCTGAACAGGTCGGCATCGGAGGACGAGCCATGATGCGGGACCGCGCACTCCTCGCCGCCTTCGCCACCCTCATCTCTTGCCTACCCGCGGAACCCGCCTTCTCCCAGACGACCGGGGCGATCCAGGGCACGGTGATCGACTCGTCCGGTGCCGTGCTCCCCGGGGCGGCGGTCGAGGCGCGAAGCGCCAACCTTCAGGGTGTTCGCAGCGCGACGACGGACAGTCGCGGCGGCTACCGGTTTCCGGCGGTTCCGCCGGGAACCTACACCGTCAAGGTATCTCTCGCCGGCTTCACGACCGTCGAGAAGACGGGGTACGTCAGCCTCGATTCGACGGCGACGGTCGACCTGGAACTGCAGGTCTCCGCGGAGGCGAAGGTTCTCGTCACTGGAGAAGCGCCGGTCATCGATCTTTCCTCCACCACCACCGGCTCGAGCTTCACAGCGAAGGTCCTCGAGCGGATGTCCATCGGACGCAACTACGCCGACATCGTCCTCTCCCAGCCGGGGGTCAACACCGACACCTCTGGCAACCTGCCGGGACTAGGGGACCGCGTGGTCAACGTGGCGCTCTACGGCTCGACCTCGCTCGAGAACCTGTACGTGATCGACGGGATCAACACGACCAACGTCTTTCGGGGCTTCCAGGGGAAGCTCGTCAATCCCGAGTCCATGCAGGAGGTCGAGATCAAGACAGGGGGCTATCAGGCCGAATATGGACGGGCGCTCGGGGGCGTGATCAACGTGATCACGAAATCGGGCGGCAACGAGTTCCACGGCGACGCCTTCGGCTACTACAACTCGAGGTCCATGCGGGCCGAGGCGGAAATCACCGACGAGGACATCATCGCGGCTGAGCAGACTGAGGTCGAGCGCTGGGACGCTGGCGCGGACCTGGGCGGCTACATCCTGAAGGACCGCCTCTGGTTCTTCGGCTCCTACGACCGGATCGAGCGGGAGACGGACCGGATTCCCCAGTCCGGCCCGGTCGCGGGCCAGAGCTTCCTGCTCGAATCGACCTCTGACATTTATTCGGGCAAGCTCACGTGGAACATCGCACGCGGATCCACGCTGGTCGGGTCCGTCCTGGCCGACCCGGAGAAGCAGAGCGGCGCGATCAACCTTCCCGCTTCCACGAGCCCGCCGACTTACAGCGGTATCCGCTACGTCGGGGCGAAGGACTACGCTGCGCGTCTCAACCAGCTCTTCGGCTCGTTCGGGATTCTCACGCTCCAGTACTCACGGCACGGCGACCGGTTCGAGACCAAGATCCAGCCGGAGGCGGAGTTGCCGCGTGTCGCGGATCGGACCGTGCCGGGCGTCGTCGTCCCCTCCGGCGGTTTCGGGAACATCAACCGGATCGTCAACCACCAGTCGACGCGAGACGGCTACTCGGCCAACTTCACGGCATACGTCGCCGAACACGAAGTCAAGATCGGCGGCGACTACGAGGACAACGAGACCACGGCGATCGAACGGCGGACGGGCACGCAGACACTGACGATCATTCCCTGCCGGGCAAACCCTCAGAACCCCGCCGCCGTGGACCGCTGCGCGGCGGCGGGGGGAGCCGGCGTGCCCTACGTCAACTGGCGCGGCGAGAACGTCAACGGCGGCGTCTTCTACTCCCATAGCTTCCTCGGCAACCTGGACGGCACGCCCGTGACGCGGATCGAGATCGAGACGCCGTCGCTCGCCTATTCCGCGTTCGTCCAGGACACCTGGAGGGTCTCGCGCCGCCTGACGGTCAATGGCGGCCTGCGGTGGGACCGGGAGGAGATTCAGGACTTCGAGCGGAAAACGGTCATCGACCTCGACAACATGTGGTCGCCGCGGGCCGGCGTCGTGTGGGACTTCAAGGGTGATGGGACCTCGAAACTCTACGGCTCCTACGGCCGCTTCTACTACCAGTTCCCGACGGACCTGAACGTCCGGGCTTACGGCAACAACGAGTTCCTTTTCGTCAGCGCCTTCAACTACGACCCGGAGTCTCTGGTGGACCGCCCTGGCACCGCCTTCGGCTTCCAGGGTTCCACGAGCACTCCGCTCGGCCCCGAGCCGACAGATCGAAACTTGAAGGGGATGTATCAGGACGAGTACACGATCGGGGTCGAGAAGGCCTTGAACCCGACGTTCGTAGTGGGCCTGAAAGGAAACTATCAGCGGCTCGGCGAAGTCCTCGAGGACCGATGCGACCTCGATTATGAGCACCCGGAGAATCGCGGACAGCCCTGCGCGATCATCAACCCGGGCTCTTCCGAGAGGTACGCCCGCGGCGAGTTTCCGTGCAGCAACGCTCACAACGGGCGGCCCGACGCTTCGGAGCTCGACCTCCTTTGCAACGAGAACGGCGGCCCGCCGATCGGCCGCGCGTCACGGATTTACCGCGGCATCGAGCTGACGGCGCGGCAGTCCTTCCAGGAAAGGCTGTGGGTGCAGGCGTCCTACATTTTCTCCAGCCTGCGCGGCAACTACGACGGCGCCGCGCGCCTAGCGAGCGGTCAGGCGGACCCGGGAGTCAATGCCGACTTCGATTACTTCGCCTTCGATCAGCACAACTCGCACGGCAAGCTCTACCTCGACAGGCCCCACTCGTTCCAGCTCGGAATGACGTATCTGACACGCTTCGGGCTGACGGCGGGCCTGTCCACGCACGTCCGCAGCGGCCCGCCGAGGAACAAGGGGGAGTACTTCAACGCCGGGTACTTCCAGGAGATCTTCGGCGTCCGCCGTGGAACCGCGGGACGGGCGGAAACCCAGTACGAGGCGAACGTCTCACTCGCATACGAATTCAAAGCGGGTCCGCTGACGATCGCCCCTCGGGTCTCCGTCTTCAACCTCTTGAACCGCCAGGGCGAGACGCGCGTCCAGGACGCGTTCAATCCCGACGGCGCGTTCGACGCGAGCGGCAACGCCGTGCAACACCCCAACTACGGCAAGATCCTGGAGCGCCAGCAGCCGCGCCTCGTCCGCGTGGCGATGAGAGTGTCGTTCTGATCGCCTTCATGGCCGCGGCTTCAACGCCTCGGCCCAGTTGAGCACGAGGACTAGAGGCGGGGGCGGCTCGTCCGACGCGCGCACCGCGATCAGAAAGCGACCGTCGGCGGACACGTCGTACTTGCTCGGCCTGAAGTGCGAGTCGACCAGCATCTGAACGCGGACGTCGAAGAGAGGCAGAGGGGATCCGAAAGCGAGATCCGGCCCTTCCAGTCTTACGGAAACGGCCGTCATCGTCTTCCCTCCCACCAGATAGAAGAGCTCGCGGCCGTCATGGCTCCAGCGGGGGTAGCCGCCGCCGCCTGAGGAGACCCGGTAGCGCCGTCCGGCCTCGGCAAACGAACTTACGTAGATCTCCATCCGTCCCGATTCGTCCGACGCGTACGCGACCCACCGTCCATCCGGAGAAAAGTCGCCGCTTTCCTCCTTGTAACGGGTCGCCATGAAGTCGCGGGGTCGGGGCTCGCCGGAGAGAGGAAGCAGCTTCAGATCTCCAAGCGTCTCCCGGTCGAACTCTCGGAACAGAAGAAAACGTCCGTCGGGAGAAAAATCTGTCGGCCACTTCGAGTTCTCCGACTCGAGCAGCGTTTTCTCCTCGCCCCCGGCGGCAGTGGAGATCTCGTGGAGATCCCAGGGACCCTTCCGGATGGAGGCGAAGGCGACCCGGCGACCATCCGGGGAGAAGACCGGCATGAGCTCGACTAACCTGCCCCGGGTCAACCTCGTGCCCGTGCGGAGCGCGGTGTCGTAGATCCACACGTCCGGGGGGATCGTCAGCCGCTCGATAAGGCTGACGGCCACCTTTCTCCCGTCGGGGGAAAGGGTCGGGCCGACGTACATCGCGGGTGGACCGAGCTCGCCCAGTTCCCTTCCTGTTCGATCGAACCAGGCGAGGCGGGAGAGGCGCAGCTCCGACCGGTGCGCGTAGGCGAGGAGATTCTCGGAAACCGAGAAGACGGTCTTCCCCGTAAAAGGATTGTGCTCGACGCTTTGCGCGAGCTCGACCGGCTCTCCTTCTATGCGGCCTTCACCAGCATTGAACCGGGCAGACATCAGACGATCGCCGCGGCGGAAGAGGATGTGTCCGGAGGGCGAGTAGGCGACGTCGGAATCGATCTGCAGAACGAGCCGCCGTTCCTTCGAATCGAGCGACGCCAGGAAAAGCGCGTTCCGCTCCGCCTCGAAGAAGCGGGCCCTGTAGAGGAATCGCCGGCCATCCGGAAGGAACCACGGCCAGGAATGCTCGACTTCTCCTTCCTCGAGGCGAGTCACGGCAACGGGCTTTCCTCCGGCTGCCGGGATTCGCATGAGGTGATGGCGAGCGGAAGGGCCGAACAGGATCGTTCCGTCGATGCTCCAGGAACCTCCTCTTCCGGACGCCGCCTCGGCAAGCGCACGCGGCGCCGGCGCCGAACCGGAGGCTTCGACGACTTTCAATCTTCCCCGAGAAAAGAACCCGAGGGAACGGCTGTCTGGAGACCAGAAGGGGAACGTCGCTTCGTCGGTTCCGGGAATCGGGATCGCCGTCGGGGCATCCAGGTCGCGGTACCAGAGGAGGGTATTGCCTTCCGGGTCGATGACGGAGAAGGCGAGTCGTCTTCCGTCCGGCGAAACGGCGACGGGGCCGCTGCTCGCGTCCAGGGAATGGAAAAACGAGTTCTCGGGGGGCGGAAGGAAGGCCCGCACCACCTCGCGGCGCGAGGTCTTTCGGGCAAAGGTGGTGACGGCGAGAACGGCGAGCCCGAGTCCGATCGCGGCAACGACCCAGGGGATGACCGCCGCGAATCGAGCGCGACGAATCGGCAACGAGGCGGGAGCTTCCGCCGTCCGGTCCCTCTCGACCCAGCCCAGCTGCAGGGCGACGTCGCGCGTGGTCTGCCAGCGATCGTCGGGGTCCTTGGCGAGACAGGTCCGCACCATGCGGTCGAACGCCGACGGAGTCGTCGGCTGGATCTCGGACATCGGGCGCGGTTCGTCTCGGAGAATCGAGCCGATCACGCTGGCCTGGGTGGCGCCCGGAAAGGCCCTTTTCCCGGTCGCCATCTCGTAAAGGACGGCGCCGAACGCGAAGACGTCCGACCGAGCGTCGGCTTCTCTGCCTTCCAGCTGTTCGGGCGCCATGTACTGGAGGGTGCCCAGGATCGTCCCTTCCCGCGTCACGGGAGCCGCCTGGGTCGGAAGTGCCGCGAGCTGTGACTCCGACGACGTCGGCGCGAGCGCCTTCGCGAGACCGAAGTCGAGGAGCTTCACCCCCGACTTCGTGATCATCACGTTGCCGGGCTTCAGGTCCCGGTGCACGATCCCCTGCCGGTGCGCCTTGTCGAGCGCATCCGCGATCTCGACCCCGTAGCGCAGGACCTGGCTGAACGGGAGCGGGCCCTTGAGCAATCGCTCCGCCAGCGTCTCGCCCTCCAGGTACTCCATGACCAGGAACTCGACGCCGTCCTGGTTGCCGACGTCGTAGAGCGCGCAGATGTGCGGGTGTGAAAGCTGGGAGATCGCCTTTGCTTCACGCTCGAAGCGTTGGCGCGACTCCGGGGACGACGACAGATGTGCCGACAGGACCTTCACTGCGACCGTGCGCTCGAGACGCGTGTCCTTCGCGCGGTAGACCTCTCCCATCCCGCCCGCGCCGATGGGCGCGCCGAGCTCGTAGGGACCCAGACGGGTGCCGGGAGAAAGCGTCACGTTCCGATCCGCTCGATGCCGGGGAACTCGTCGAATCCCCGATCGAAGGAGAGGATCCGCTCGACGCCCTGACGCTCCATGACGGCGAGGTGCAGGGCGTCGCGAGCCGAGA
>DASYUL010000008.1:0-17328 GCA_036001245.1 Thermoanaerobaculia bacterium | reverse complement strand
GATCGACCGATCCGATTTCGACGAGCTGTGGCTGTTCGCTCTCGACGTGGACGAGGGCATCAGCGCGGATGAGTGCGCCGCGATCGAGCGGTTTCGCCGGCGCGGGGGAGGGCTCCTCACGGTGAGGGATCATCAGGACATGGGGGCGTCGCTCTGCTGTCTCGCCACGGTCGGCGCGGCGAATCACTTCCACAGCCGGAACCAGGAGCCCGATCTCTCCCGGCATCGAGAGGACGACCGAGAGACGGCAACGATCTCCTGGCCCAACTATCACTCCGGACAGAACGGTGATTTTCAGAGGATCGCGGCCGTCGAGCCCGTTCATCCGCTGCTTCGCGATCCCGGCCAGCCCGGCCGCACGCTGCAATACTTTCCGGCGCACGTTCACGAGGGAGCGGTGAGCGCTCCGCCGGGCGACCCGTCCGCGCGCGTCATCGCCGTCGGACGCAGCGCCGCCAGCGGGCGGCCGTTCAATCTCGTCGTCGCGTTCGAGAGGTCTCTCGACCTCGACGGTCACCTCCTCGGACGCGCCGCGGTGCATTCCAGCTTTCACCACTTCGCCGACTACAACTGGGATACCCGGCGGGGAGCCCCGTCGTTCGTCACGGAGCCGGAGGGCTCGGGCATGGCTTCGAACCCACAGGCCGCCGCGGACATCCGAAGCTACGTCGGGAACCTCGCCCGCTGGCTCGCGCCCGCTCCGAACGCCCGGCCGTAACCTCAGCTCCCGAGCCCGTTTCTGTCCGGAGATCGAGTCAGGGAAGGTCGCCTCGCATCATCCGGGCTCGGCCGCGCGCTCGAGAGTCTCGATGTCGAGCTCGCTCATTTTCATCACTGCCGCCATGACTCTTTCGGACTTCTTCGGATCTTTCAGCAGCTCGTTCAGCACGGTCGGGACGATCTGCCAGGAGAGGCCGTACTTGTCTTTGAGCCAGCCGCACGGTCCCGGCTGGCCGCCGCCTTCGGTGAGCTTCGCCCACAGCTCGTCGATCTCTTCCTGCGTCTTGCAATTCACGACGAATGAAATGGCTTCGCTGAACTTGAACTGCGGGCCGCCGTTCAACCCGACGAACTCCTGGCTCTCGATCTCGAACGCAACCGTCATGACCGAGCCCTTCGGCCTTCCGGCCGCCTGGGCAGCCGCATCTCCATACCGGGTGATGGTTTTGATCTTGGAATTCTTGAAGATCGAGGTGTAGAACCGCGCGGCTTCCTCGGCCTGGTTGTCGAACCAGAGCATGGGCGTGATCTTCTGCATGCCGTTACTCCTCCTCTGTCGGAGAAATAAATCCGTCACCTTTTATGAGACAGTCACCTTTTACGAGACACCCCTCACCTCAACCTTCTCACCGCGCCCTCTCCAACTTCTCCTCCCGCAGGCTCGCGCTGTCGATCACGAACCGATAGCGGACGTCGCTCCGGATCGTTCGCTCGTGGGCCTCGTTGATCCGTTGGATCGGGATTACCTCCACGTCCGCGACGATCCCGTGCCTGCCGCAGAAATCCAGCATCTCCTGTGTTTCGCGGATCCCGCCGATGGCAGAACCGGCGAGGCGACGGCGCCTCGAGATGAGTGACATCGCATCGAGCCGTGCCGGCTTCTCGGGAACTCCGACGAGCACCATCGTGCCATCACGGCGGAGCAGCTTCAAGTAGGCGTTGTAATCATGGTCTGCCGAGACGGTATCCAGGATGAAATCGAAACGACCGGCGTTCGTCTCGAAAACGTCCGCGTCGCGCGTGGCAACGAAATCGTCCGCACCGAGGCGCAGCGCGTCCTTCCGTTTGCCGGGCGAATGGCTGAGCACCGTCACGTTTGCGCCAAGCGCCCTGGCGAGCTTCACGCCCATGTGGCCGAGGCCGCCGAGGCCGACGACGGCAACCTTGTCGCCTTCCTTCACGCCGAAGCGGCGAAGCGGCGAGTACGTGGTAATCCCCGCGCACAAGAGCGGAGCGGCGCCCGAAAGCGGGAGGCCTTGCGGGACGCCCACGACGTAGCTCTCGTCCACGGTGATCCGCGTGGAGTAGCCGCCGTAGGTCGGAGTCGTCCCGTCCTGCTCGTGGCTGTTGTAGGTGAAGCTCGCGCCCTTCTCGCAGTACTGCTCTTCACCGGACTTGCACGCCTCGCACTGCCGGCAGGAATCGACGAAACAGCCGACGCCGACGGCGTCGCCCACGTTCCATTTGCGGACCTGATCGCCGACTTCGGCAACCCGGCCGACGATCTCGTGCCCGGGCACCATCGGAAAAATCGAATCGATGTCCGCCCACTCGTCGCGCGCCTGATGGATGTCGCTGTGGCAGACGCCGCAGTAGAGGATGTCGATCAGTACGTCTTTCGGACCGGGCGCGCGGCGCTCGAAAGTGAACGGGCGGAGAGGCGCTCTGGCGGCCGGAGCGGCATACCCCACGACTCGGATCCCCGCGGATTCTTCGGCGAGAGCCGTCGTGGTCGACCCGACGGCGTCATGTTCCCTTTCGTTGGTCATGTGTTTCTTCCTCCGCGGTCGGTGGATCGCATCAGCCTTGTGGCTGAGCTGTAAAGAGAGAGCCTGACTTCCATCGTTGCAGTAAGTAGACCCCGATCTCGGGGACGGGTTCTGCCCCATCGAAAAGGGGACAGACCCCTTTTTTGGTCAAACCCGGACCGTCAAGCACCTCGCACCGAAAAGGGGACAGACCCCTTTTTTGCGGCCGCGGCGAAACCAGGACTGTTGAGTTCTTCGAAGTGCGGAGAAACGAGCAACGTGTCGATTTCTCGATGATTTCTCGAGACCAAGTCTCTCGATCGGCCATTCCGGGACGCCTGCAGAACTCTCATGAACCCAGCGTATTGCGGCGCGACCGGCGACTCCCTCTTCGCGTGGCACACCCCTTCTAAGTGACCCGTGTCTGTGAGACGGAGGGAATCATGAAGAGAATGGTCGGAATCCTCGCGGTATTGCTCGCCACGACGTTCTCGGCGTTCGCGGGGGAGGAGCAGTCCGAGCCGCAGCACCCGGACCGGGTATTGCAGAGGTTTCAGGAGGTGAAGGACCGCCTTTCCCTGACGCCTGAACAGGCGGAGCAGGTGCGGCCGTTGCTCGTCGGGGTGCTCCTCAGCATGAAAGCGGTGCGGGACGACTATGGCGTCGAGAACCAGACTCGACGCAGTCGCCGAAGGATGGCCAGGGAGCTTCGAGCGATTCGATCGCACGCAGACGAGCGGTTGAAACTGATCTTGTCCAGGGCGCAGATGGAAGAGCTGAAGACGATCCGCAAGGAGTGGCGGGACGAGATCTCGAGCTGGGCCGCTCTGGGGACGAGGTGAGACCATGGTTGCGAGTCCGGCGACTGCGCCGCCTGGCACGCCGATTGATCTGGACTTCGGCGTATTGATCGAGGGCAGAGCGTGTAGATACACTCAGTCCGATGGCGAAGCGACTTCGGCACGCTCAGCTCGCGGAGGTGGCGGGCGAATGCACGCTGCTCGGCATTCGCCAAGCTTCGCGGGCGATCACGCAGATCTACGACGCGGCCTTCGTACCGATCGGGCTGAAGGGCAACCAGTTCACTCTTCTGACCGCGATCTCCAGGATGGGGGAGCCGACTATCACACGCCTCGGGGAAGGTCTCGTGACCGATCGAACGACTCTCACGCGCAATCTCGCGCCGCTCGAGAGGGCGGGCCTCGTCCGGATCGAGGTCGGAGCGGATCGTCGTTCGCGGATCGTCACGGTGACGCCGCGTGGCTCGGAGCGCCTCGCGCAGGCCTATCCGCAGTGGAAACGAGCTCAGGCACGGATCATCCAGGCGATGGGCAAGTCGCGCTGGCAGAGCCTCCTGGATCACCTCTCGGAGGTCACCTCGCTCGCCCGGAAGTGAAACCTTCCGACCCTGAGTGCATATACACCTAGTAGATCGGGCCGGAAAGGAGGCTTTCCATGCTGTCAGTGACTTCCGGATTCGCAGTGTTGATCATCGTCGTCATGATCGCGACGGTTACGGCCGTCGGGAGGAGGTTCATTCGCGCCGCGGCGGTCGCCTCCGGCGCGACGGGGAATCGACCACCGGCCGTCCGTCTCGTAACGCCGTTGATCGGGGGATGGCTCGTGCTCGCGATCGCCCTCGCCACAACCGGCTTTTTCGTCACGGATGCGAGCGAGGCTCCTCCGCGGATCGCCTGGGCGGTCGTCCCTCTCGTGCTCGGGATCGCGCTGCTCGCCGCTTCCCCCGGCTTGCGACGCACGATCGACGCAGTCCCACCGGACCGGCTCATCGGAGTCCAGCTCTACCGAGTCCTGGGCGGAGTCTTCCTCGTGGGATGGGCACTGGGCATCTTCCCCACCGTGTTCGCGTTGCCGGCCGGATTCGGAGACGTCCTGATCGGCGTCACGGCGCCTCTCGTCGCGAAGAACCTCCGAAACGGCTATCCCTTGTCGCGGCGGCTCGCGATCCTGTGGAACGTCGTGGGCCTCGCCGACCTCGTGATGGCCGTGACGTTGGGCGTCCTTTCCGCACCGGGTCAGTTGCAGCGCTTCGCGTTCGACCGGCCGAACGTCGCGATCAGCGAGTTCCCGTTCGTCATCGTCCCGACCGTCCTCGTGCCGCTCTCCGTCCTGCTGCACGTCTTTTCGCTCCGCAGCCTGACGCGCTCTCGGTCGGCGGCGATTCCTGTCGGCCTCGACCGGCGCGCGCGCGGGCTCGGCACCGGCGGCCTGAGCAGAGTGGGAGAGAAACCCGCACTCGAGGAGCTGTCGGGCGCCAACGAGAGGCATTGAAATGAATCACTACCCGAAGTACGAGCCGAAGAATGAGGAGGCCACATGAACTTCTATGGAACCAGGCAGCTGGTAGACGGCATGCGCACGGTACGCAAGAACACGATTCTGATCGCCGAAGACATTCCCGAGAACGAGTACGGCTACCGCCCGACGCCGGACAGCCGTTCCGTGGCCGAAACGCTCGTGCACATCGCGTTGCTGTCCCGGGCCGATCGCTTTCTCCACGAGGAAGAGCGTCGCTCGTCGCTCGAGCGCTTCGACTTCGGAGAGCTCATCGGCAGATCGGAGTTGGAGGAGAAACGGCCCAAGTCCAAGAGCGAAATCGTCGACCTGCTGCGCTCGGAAGGGGAGCGCTGGTCTCAGTGGGTGGAGGGGCTTCCCGAGGCGCTGTTGTCCGAACAGGTGCGCCAGCCCGGTGGTGCTTCGAAATCCCGCTTCGAGATGCTGCTCGGGACCAAAGAGCATGAGATGCATCATCGGGCGCAGCTGACGGTGATCGAGCGATTGCTCGGCATCGTGCCTCACCTCACTCGAAACCGGCAGGCCGTGCGCGAAACGGCGGCGAAGAAGCCCTGACACGGCTCGATTCGGCCTTGCGCTCGATCAGGAGGTCATGATGGATAAGGTGAGCTTCGAGAGATCGGGTTCGCTTGGTACTCTCACGCTGACAAATCCGCCGCTCAATCTGCTGAGCGAAGAGCTGATCGAAGACCTCCGCACTGCTGTCAACGAGGTCAAAAGGGCTCCGTTGAGAGCGCTGCTCCTGCGGGCCGAGGGAAAGGTCTTTTCCGCCGGCGCCGATGTCGGTGCCTTCAAAGGGAGAACGGAGAGTGAAGCGCGCGAGCGATTTACCAGCAATCGGCAGATGATCGCGGACCTCGAGGAGCTGCCCTTTCCAACCGTGGCCGCCGTCCAGGGGCTATGCGTCGGGGGAGGGCTGGAGCTGGCGCTCGCATGCGATCTCATCTGGGCAGCTCACTCCGCGCGCTTCGGGCAGCTCGAGGCGACGATCGCCACCACGACGCTGCTGGGCGGCGTGCAACGCCTGGCCGAACGAGCCGGATCGAGCCGTGCCCGGGAAATCATTTACACAGCCGATCAATACGATGCCGCAACGTTCGAGCGGTGGAACATCGTGAACCGAGTCGTGGCCGATGATGCATTGGAATCGGAGGCTCGGGCGTTCGCCGAGCGACTGGCGAGCGGCCCGACGCTGGCCTACGCCGCCGGCAAGCGTCTCGTCCGCTCCTATCTCGACCACGGCATACGCGCCGCCGACGAGCTCGTCGAGGAGGTGGCGCCGCCGTTGTTTCACAGCGACGACATGCGCACCGCTGTTGCCGCATTGCTCGAGCACGGCGCCCGCAACTTCCGGGACAAGGTCTCCTTCCAGGGGCGATAACAATCATGAGCGATCAGCCCAAGAAGAACATCGACGCGATGCGTCGGAGCGGCCCCGGCGGCTTTGCGCCGCCGATCGCACAGTTGATCGGCATGCGCGCCGTCGCTTTCGAGGAGGGAAGTGCGGTCTTCGAGCTCGATGCCGACGGCAGGCACGCCAATCCGATGGGAACTCTCCACGGCGGCGTGCTGTGCGACCTCGCCGATCTCGCGATGGGCGTCGCTTGCTACAGCACACTCGAATCCGGGGAATCGTTCACGACACTGGAGCTCAAGATGAACTTCCTCAAGCCGATCTGGACCGGTCGGCTCACCGCGCGGGCACAGGTCAAGAAGGGCGGCCGCGCGACCGCGCTTCTCGAGTGCGAGATCCGCGACGAAAAAGGCTCGCTCGTCGCGTTCGGGACCAGCACTTGCATGATCCTGCGTGGCGAGATGGCGCGCGGGCGTTGACGATGCCGCGCGCGGGGATGCGAATCCCCTGAGAGTTACCGATTCGGATGAGTCTCGTTTTGATCACGGCGGCCATGGAATCACATTGTAATTACTCCGGCGCCCAGATCACGCCGGGATACAGGCTCGGAATCCGGTACGAGCGGTAGGCGCCGCCGGGCTTCACGGTCATCTGCCAGACGATCACCGGGCCGCTCGGGCCGTTCGCCAGCTCCACCACCTGAGACGGCACGTCGTTAGCGGGCGGAGTGGTCCCGATCGGCACGGGCTCGGAGGCACAGATCTCGATGTCGCCGTTGAAAAGCTGCATCACGTTGCCGCCCCAGAACGAGTACTGATTCAACGGATACTGCCACGCGAGCTGCGCGGTCATCCTGGTCTCGTCGATCTTGAACATCGCGGCGCGGGTGAACGGAGGGGGCGGCGCGGGATTCGTCGCAGTGCAGCCTCCCGGCATCGCGTAGCAGCGGTCGTTGCCGTTGTCCATCACCGACAGGCTCGTGATCTGGTTGCCGGCCGCGGAGAGCAGGTTCGGGAAGTGCTGGGCGAAAAACCAGTCGGTGTCGGCGGTCTCGTTGCCGACGAGCGCGAAGTCGCCCTGGTAGCCAAGCCTCCAGAGAATCGTTCCGTCGCCGTTTCCGCCCTCGTAGTCGATCTTCATCACCCAGTTCTGGCTGCGCGACGACAGAACGAGGTTGCCGTCCGGCGCGAGCTGGATGCAGTTGCAGTGCGTCCAGTCGTAGTCGTTGGCGGCGTTGAACTCGTAGGGATGGCGGTCGACGTCCAGGTGGTCGAACGTGGACCACGTCCTGACGGGGTTGAAGTTCTCGTCGAGGTCCACGAGCGCATCGCCCAGGATCAGAAACTGGCCGGGCCCGGGCGGCAGCGTCAGCGTGACCGTCCGCTGCTCCTGCACGAGAAGGATCGTGTGCCCGTTCGGGAGCGGCAGCACGTCGTGGCTGTAGCAGAGCGCCTGGACATCTGAGCCCATCGCCTTCAGAGCGGCGTTGAGGTCCGCGAGATAGAGCTCGCGCACCGGGTTCCCCACGAGGTCGATCTCCCGAAGGACGCTGTTGTAGGGGATCGGGCTGGGCACGTTCTTCGAGTACAGGTTCGTGATGCTCGCGAGCATGTTGCCGTTCGGCAGCGGCTTGATCGGGAACGCGTAGCCCTCCCAGCTCGAGTCGGCGGTGTTGTCGTAGTACCAGAGGATGTTCCCCTGGAGGTCCGACACGGCGGAGATGCCGGTCGGGTCGATCACGTTCACGAGCTCGACGCCCGGGCTCGGGGTCTGGTCCGCGGAGGTCGTCGCGGAGAGCGTCGGAAGGGCGATGTTCGGGAGGACGCCGGTCCGGAAGAGCGCATCGCCGGTCGTCAGCCACTTCCCGTCCGGAAACTGGATGCGAGCCCGCATGTGGTACGTCCTCGCCGCCATCATCCCGGCGACGAGGATCGAGACGGGGCCGCCCCCCGGCGGCGCCGGCACGGGCGCTGTGGAGCGGCCGTACTGCGTGGTCAGTCCGAACTCGACGGTGACCGTCGTGTCCGCGGGGAGCGTGATCGTGCAGCTCGCCACGAGCGGGTGGCTCGTCGGGTGGACCGAGGCGGACAGATCGGCGGGGTCGGTGGCGGACGACATGGGTCGGACCTCCTCGAAGTTGTCAGCCGTGGTGAATCGGCGGGCAATCATGCCGCAGATCAACAGCGTTGGGGAGTCGCTGCTCGCAAACGGAGCGAAGACTACTGACAAGAGATTTGGTCAGTTGACTGTCGATCCGGGCCGGCCGCGGCGGGATTCCGAGGCGTCGCGCTAGGAGGGCTTCCGCTCGAGCGTCTGAACCCGCCGATCGAGATCGCCGTAGGAAACGCGAAGCAGGCCTTTCACCTCGCCCATCTCCTCGCGGACTTTCTCGAACTCCAGCGTGAATTTCTCATCCAGGCCGGCGACTCCTTCGGCGACCAGGCGGATGTCCGAGCGCAGACTTTCGCCAACGACGTCGAAATGGCGTTTGAGATCATCAAATCTCCGATCGCCTTTCTCGTCCACGGCGCGGATCTCGCTTCGAAGGCCACCGATCTCGCTCCGCAGCCCTTCGGCCACGGCGTTGAAATGGCGTTTGATGTCGTCGGTTGTCTCGCGATCCATCGGTCCTCGTGTCGGCCGAGCCTAGCACCGACGCTGATCAGTATTGTCGCGGTTATCGCACCCCAAAATGACCAAACTGCATGGCAGACCTGGCCCTCAATGTGGCAAATGGAGACCTGACCCCTATATCCGCGCCTTGAGACGCGCCGTGCCGGACCGGCTCGCCACGATGCGGGCGCCGCTCTTCAGCACGGCGGCGACGCGCGAGCCTTCGTGGGGCTCGATCGCGACGACGAAATCGAGGTTCACGACGTGCGACCGGTGGATCCGCACGAAGCGGCGGGGCTCGAGCCGCGCCTCCATGTCCTGCAGGCGCGCGTGGACCAGGTACTGCCGGTCGCCCGCGTGGAGCGCAACGTAGTCGTCGCACGCCTCCAGGCGCTCGACCCCCTCCAGTGGGACGGCGACCATCCGCCCCCGCTCCCGGACGAACACGCGCGTGATCGGCTTCGCGGCTGCGAGCGCTTCCCGCGCCCGCGCGACGACGGAGGGCATGCCGTGCTCGATCGCCGCCCGGCCGCGCTCGGCCGCCGCCCGCACGCGATCGCGCCCGAAAGGCTTGAGCAGGAAATCGAGAGCGCCGATCTCGAACGCGGTGACGGCGAACCGCTCGAACGCGGTGGTGAACACGATGTAGGGACGGTGCGTGATCTGCTCGGCGACCTCGACGCCCGAGACGCCCGGCATCACGACGTCGAGGAAGAGGATGTGCGGCCGCACCTCGTCCACCGCGCGGATCGCCGACCACCCGTCGCCGGCCTCGTGGACGTCTCCGATCCAGTCGATAGCGGCCAGATGGCCGCGCAGCGCCCGTCGCGCCAACGGCTCGTCGTCGGCGATGACGACCACCGCTTTACGCGTCATCCGGGTCCTCGGGCGGTGGTGCCTGGCAGGGTATCCGGACCGACACTTCGTAACCTTTTGGAGTGTCTGTGACGATCGTCAGCCCTCCGGCGTCGCCGTAGACCGCCTCGAGGCGTTGCTCGAGCGCGCGCAGGCCGTACCCGGTACCGCCGTTCGACGGCGCCCTCGGTCCGGTTCCGTCGTCTCGAACCCGCAGAAGGAAAGTCCCGTCGTCCACGCGCGCCGTGATCTCGACGCGACCGCCTTCGACGCGGTTGGCGATCGAGTGCCGGACGGCGTTCTCGACGAGCGTCTGGAGGGCGAACGTCGGCGTGCGGCATGCAAACGCGCGCGGGTCGATCTCGCTCGACACGGCGAGCCGTTCGCCGTAGCGCAACTGCTCGAATTCGAGGTAGCGCTTCGTGAGCTCCCACTCCTCGCGGAACGAGACCGTCTCCCCGGCGTCCTCGCGCAGCGTCTGCCTCAGGATGTCGCCCAGCTTCTCGACCGCGCTCTCCGCCAGCGCCGCGTCCTGACGCACGAGCGCGCCGACGGTGTGCAGCGCGTTGAACAGAAAGTGGGGATTCAACCGGCTGCGCAGCGCCTCCAGGCGAGCCCCGACGAGCGCCGCCTCGGCGCGCAGGGCGCGGTTCTCGCTCTCGTTCGCGCGCCGGCGCGTCTGGATCCCATACGCCACGCCCGCGACGAGACCGTAGAGCCACACCCCCATCAGGAACTGCCATCCGATGACGCTCGATTTCACGCCTTGTTTCAGGAACTCGAGAACCGGCTTTCCGTCCAGGGCGGCGTCGCCCGAGTACATGGCGAGGATCCAGGCGGCCGCGTAGACGGCAGCCGCCGCGAGGTGCTTCGCATAGAAGGACCCGCGCACGGCGAGCGGCCACGGGTTCCTCGCGCAGAAGCGCCAGACGGCGACTCCGAGGACGGCGGCGCTGCCGATCGCCACCAGGCCGTACGAGAGCGCCGCGGCGAGCGTCTGGGACCCGCGAGCGTACGTCATGAAGAAGAGGACCCAGAAGAAAAGAAAGGGAAGCCAGGCTCCAATGACGAGCAGGGTCCGGCTGAAGGCGAGGCGAGCGCGCATGAAGAGCGGTTCGAGGATAGCGCGCCGTGCTGCCCTGGAACGTCGATTCACCGATCGGATTCGCGGGTTCGCCGAAGAACCGCTGACGGCGCACGACGACGGCTCATATCGTGCGGGGAGAGTGGAGGAGGTCGAGATGAACGCCTTGCGAACGGTCACGGTGGTGGTCGCGTTGGGGACGCTCGGGATGGCGGCTCGTTCGCCCGAGGCCGCGCGCCGATCGATGGCAGGGATCGTCGCCCGCATTCAGAAGGCGGACTACGAGGGCGATCGCAAGGCGCTCGTGCGCCTGGCCGCGGAGCTCGCGCCGTACACGATGAACGGACCGCTCGCCTCACGCGCGCGCTACTGGCGCGGTTTCGCGCTCTGGCGTCGCGCGTTGAACGCGTTCAACGAGAAGAACGCCGATCCGAAGGAGATCGAGCGGGACCTCCTGGGAGCGGTCGGCGAATTCACCGAGGCCGCGGCGAAGGATTCGTTAATTGCGGCCGACGCCAACAGCGCGGCGGCGGCGTGCTCGTGGTCCCTGGCGTATCTGAACCGGGACGACGCGGAGCTGAGGAAGCAGTACATCCTGCAAGGCGTCCGGCTCAAGGACGAGGCCGTGAAGGCGGCGCCGGAGAATCCACGCGTCCTGTGGGTGGTGGGCGGCGGCGAGTGGTACGTGCCTCCCGAGCGCGGCGGCGGTCAGGCGAAGGCAATCGCGACGTATGAGCGCGGGCTGGAGCTGGCCCGCAAGCAGAAGGGGAGCGTCACCGATCCGCTCGAGCCGACGTGGGGAGAGCCGGAGCTGCACATGAACCTCGCGTGGTCTCACCTGGGCCGTGCGACGCTCGACCTCGACGCCGCCGAGTCCAATGCGCGCGCGGCGCTGGCGATCGTCCCGAACTGGCACTACGTGCGGGACATCCTGCTGCCGCAGATTCTCGAAGCGAAGACGAAGAAGGCTGGACCCCTCGCGAGCGCGTCCGACTTCGACTTCCTGGAAGGGAAGTGGGAGATCGTCTACAACAATGCGCAGCCGGGCATCCCTCCGAACATCCCGGGCAGCTGGGTGGCTACGAAACAGACGGACGGGCGCGTTTTGTACGACGAGTTCCGGCTCCTGGGGCCGCAAAAGGAGACGGTCTTTCTCTGCGCGACCTTCCGGGTGTTCGACCACGTCCGGCAGAAATGGGACATGCGGTACGTCGGGCTGACGATCCCGGGACCGGGCGAAGGGGAGCGGCAGGTCGCGAACTGGGCGGAGCTCTCGGCCTGGCGGGAAGGATCGACGATTCGCGTCGACCAGAAGGGCGGGGAGTCGTGGCTGCGGATCACCTACTCCGACATCGCGAAGGATCACTTCCGGTGGAAGGCCGACGTCTCAAACGACGGCGGGAAGACGTGGAAGGCCGACCAGATCCGCATCGAGGCGAAGCGCGCGCCTTAGGTGCCATTCTGTCATTCCGAGGAGTGCAGCGACGAGGGAACCGAGCGCCTTTGGCGGACGTGAGCTTGCGAACGGCCGCAGAGCGCGACGCACCGAGCCTCGGCGAAGCCGAGGCGACAAGCCGCGGGTCGGCCCGCGGCTCACCGCCGTCGTCGAGACGGCGCTCATCTCTCACTCGTCGAGCGAGAGATCCTCGCTTCGCTCGGGATGACAGGTTCCTCGACTACTCCCAGTACGGGCTGTCGGCCAGGTCGCGGCTCGGGAACGGATGCTGGTAGTAGTCGTCGTGGCCGCGGTCGAGCACCTTGTCCTTCAGCGGAAACGTCACGAAGGGGAACATCAGATCGACCGCCTCGGGGTCGAGCGTGTCCAGAATGGCGCCCGCACCTGCCGAACAGAGGTGGAACGCGAACGCCCAGCACTGGTGCAACGACTCCGGGCGGACGAACCCCTCGTTGTGCGTGCTCTCGTGCATGAGGATGGATTCCGACATCTGGGGTCCGGTCTCGGGCGTGCCGAAGTCGCGCGCGCCGCAGCCGGGAGACGATCCGAGCCACACGACCGACCACTGCGCGAAGCTGGTACCGAGCGTGTTCACGAAGGCGGTCCCGCAGATGTTCGTGTCCTCGGCCGGGCCTTCGTAAAACACGTAGTAGCGCTTCTGTGCGGGATCGGCGTTCCACCCGCGCGCCTCGAGCTCGTCGGTGACGGTCGTGAACGCGTCTCCTGTCGCCGCGTACTCGGCGGCGGTCTTGAGACCGCGGACGAAAGAGACGTCGAGAACCGGAGTCCCGCGGTCCGAATACGTGTCGAGCCGGATGTGCTTCCCGCCGGTCTGGGCCTCGAGCCAGCCCTTCGTGGAGAGGATCGAGTTCTCGATCGTGCCGTTGGTGTCGAGCGTGTTGTCGATGCCGTCGGATGGGACGAAGTAGATCGCGTGCGCCTGCGAGCCGACGGCGAGGTCGGGAAGACGGTCCGCCGTCGCTCGGCCTCGGGAAGGCTTTCCCCCCTTCTTGCCGTTCGTGAACCCGAGGGCGCCGTGATACGCGAGCTCGGTGCTCGCGAAATTCACGACTCGCGTGCGATATTTGCCGGGGATCGGGAAAGAGACCTCGGCGACCTCGGTCGGATCACCGTCGCCGGCGAGCTGTCCGTCGGTACCGCTGCCGACCTGGACCCAGGTGCCGGTGACGGCGTCCTGCCGGTCGATGAACAAATCCAGGTCGTAAGACACGGCCGTTCCGGCGTCCCACGTGATCGCCGCGGTCACTTTGATCGTGGTGAAGTCGGGGGAAACCTGGAACTCGCGCAGGTCGCCGCTTCCGGTGACGCCGAGAGGATCCGGCAGCGGCGCGGTGCCGTCCCACTCTTCTCCCGGCTGTGCCTTCCCAGCGCCTCCGTCGGCCGGCCGGGCGCCGACGGCCGTTGCGAACAGCTTGTTGTAGAGCAGATTGATTTTGGTCGAGCCCTGCCCGTGGTTGGCCATCGCCAACGACGGGAGAATGATGCTCGCCGCGAATAGGATGAAAATCGCGCGTCTCGGCATGGAGTCCCTCCTCACGCTGCTGATTTAGCAGCGCGAAGCCTGTGCGCACCATGAGGAACCCTCCTCAGGAAGAGGGGTGTGGCGACCTCATTTGGCCCTCGGGATGGACGTGCAACCCTGCAGTTGCTTTTCGATCCACTCCGACTTAATATGCAACCCGGAGGTTGCGCATGAGCACGGACCGCATCGAGAAAAGCATCTTTCTGCGCGCGCCGAGGTCCCGGGTCTGGCGCGCGATCACGAACGCGGAAGAGTTCGGCGCCTGGTTCGGCGTGAAGCTCGAGGGAGCGTTCGCGCCGGGCGCCCGCGTCTCCGGTCGGATCACGACGCCCGGCTACGAGCACTTGATCATGGACATCGCGATCGAGCGGGTCGATCCTGAGCGGCTGTTCTCCTACCGCCGGCATCCCTACGCAATCGAGCCGGGCGTGGACTATTCGGGCGAGCCCACGACCCTCGTCGAATTCCGTCTCGAGGACGCCCCCGGCGGGACCCGGCTCACCGTGATCGAGTCCGGCTTCGATCGCATTCCGGTGTCACGCCGGGCCGAAGCGTTCCGGATGAACGACCAGGGCTGGGCCGAGCAGTTGAAGAACATCGAGCGACATGTCGCGGGGTAGCGCGGGAGCGGCCGGCCTCGCCCGCGCGGGGCCGGTCTTCGCGGCGCTCGGCGAGGAGACCCGGCTCGCGCTGGTGGCCCGGCTCTGCGCGCGCGGCCCGCAGTCGATTACGCGACTCGCGACCGGCTCCGACGTCACGCGCCAGGCCATCACCAAGCACCTGCACGTGCTCGCCGGCGCCGGCCTCGTCCACGACGTCCGGCGCGGGCGGGAACGCATCTGGGAGCTCGACACGGACGGGCTGGACCAGGCGCGCCGCTGGCTCGACCAGATCTCGAAGCGGTGGGACGAGACGCTCGATCGGCTGAAGAAGTTCGTCGAGGATTAGCGAGCCGAAAGGCTCGAATGGGGTCAGGCGTGTATTTTGGTATTACTGCTGCCGAAATAACCAAACCACAGGAATACGCGATCGTCTTGTCAGCGCCAATCCTCGATTTTGAGGCCGGAAACTCGCGAGAACTCTCCCACGTTGTGGGTGACGACCGTAAGGCGCCGAGATCTTGCAGTGGCTGCGATCAGCAGATCCCGCTCTCCGATCGGCTGGCCGGCTTTTTCGAGTCGGAGGCGGGTCTCCGCGTATTCCCGGGCGGCCTCGGTCTCGAAAGGCAGGAGCTCGAACGGTTTGAGAAAGGCATTCACGCTCGCGAGCGTCTGCTGCGGCCGGCTGCTCTTCGCCGCTCCGAACCAGAGCTCTGCAACCGTGATCGCACTGATGCCGAAGTCGTCAGGGCCGTGCTGCTGAAGCCGGCTCAGCACCTGCGGCTCGCGCTTGATGGCGTAAACGCAGGTGTTCGTTTCGAGAAGGTAGATCAACTCGCGTCGAAATCGACCGCTGATCGCCCTGCTGGCAGCGGATCCGGGACCCGAAAGTCCTTTGGGACCCTGCCCCAGCTCTTCCAATACCCCTTGGGCCACAGCCGCCGCTTCTTCGGCTCGAGAACCACCTTCTTGCCGGAGCGCCGGATGTTGACCTCCTCTCCCTCGAAGCGGAACTCTTTCGGGAGCCGCACCGCCTGGCTTCGGCCATTGCGGAAAATCTTCGCTGTCGCCATGGTCTATACCAGTCTATACCAACCCCGCGCGGCCGGCCAGGGTTTCGGAGAATCCGTCAATCAGTATTGTCGCCGCGCCGCCCCTCACCCTGACCCTTTCGCCGCGGCCGGCCTGAGGGCGTGGATCGGACTGAGCGACGTCGGTGGTGTACGACATTGGTCGACCTGCTCAACCTGCCCTCTCACCCCGACCTCTTCCCGCGAGCGGGGAGAGGGAGCTGGCCGGTGGGTGCGGGATGATAGCGGCGCTCCATGATCGGCCAGACGATTTCCCACTACCGCGTGCTCCGGGTTCTCGGCGAAGGCGGCATGGGCGTCGTGTACGAGGCCGAAGACGTCCGCCTCGGCCGACACGTCGCGTTGAAGTTCGTCGTCCACAAGAAACTCGACCGGCGAGAGACCGTCGAGCGGTTCGAGCGGGAAGCGCGCGCGGCCTCCGTTCTGAACCACCCGAACATCTGCACGGTCCACGACGTCGGCGAAGAGGGCGGCCATCACTTCATCGCCATGGAGCTCCTGGAAGGCGAGAGCCTCGACTCGCTCCTGACCCGGGGACCTCTGCCCGTCCGTCGGCTCCTCGAGCTCGCCACGCAGATCGCCGAAGGCCTCGTCGCCGCGCACGCCCGCGGCGTGATCCACCGGGACATCAAGCCGGCCAACGTTTTCGTGACGTCGACGGGTCTCGTCAAGATCATGGACTTCGGCCTCGCGAAGATCCTCCAGTCGCCGGCGGCCGAATCCCTGACCGGCTCGGAGTTGGAGCTCACGCAGACGTCCGACCTGACGACGCCGGGTCTCGCGATGGGCACGGTGTCGTTCATGTCGCCCGAACAGGTTCGCGGAGAAGAGGTGGACGCGCGCTCGGACCTCTTCTCGTTTGGAGCGCTGCTCTACGACATGGCGGTCGGCGAGCCGCCGTTCCGCGGGTCGACGCCGGCCGTGAAACTCTCCGGGATTCTCGAGCGCAATCCCGTGCCGCCGCTGGAAATCGATCCCACTCTTCCGGCGAGGCTCCAGGACATCATCCTGAAGGCGCTCGAGAAGAATCGCGAGGAGCGGTACCAGACGGCGCGCGACATGCTCGTCGACCTGCGGCGGGTGCTCCGCGAGATCGACAGCGGGGCGGTCACGGGAGCGACGAGTATTCCGTCGCAGCCTCGGATCACCGCCGCGGTCGCGCCGTTGCCGACGGGCCGCTCGAAGTATTGGATCGCCGCCGCGGGAATCGGAGCGGCGCTCATTGCGGCTCTCTTTGTGTGGAAGTCGGGGGCAGCGCGGTCGAGGCCGGCGGCGTCGACCGGCCGTCCTGAGATCAAATCCCTCGCCGTGCTGCCTCTCGAGAACCTCTCGCAGGACCCGGCGCAGGATTACTTCGCGGACGGGATGACGGACGAGCTCATCGCCCGGCTCTCCAAGATCTCGGCGCTTCGCGTGATCTCGCGCACGTCGACGATGCGCTACAAAGGGTCCAAGAAGTCCCTTCCGGAGATCGCGCGGGACCTTCAGGTGGACGCGGTCGTCGAAGGATCCGTGCAGCGATCGGGCGATCGCGTCCGCATCAACGCGCGGTTGATCGACGACGCCGAGCGGCAGATGTGGTCGGAGGGTTACGACCGCGAGCTGCGCGACGTCCTTTCGATCCAGAGCGACGTCGCGAGCTCGATCGCCCGGGAGATCCGCGTCAAGGTCGCGCCGGGCGAGAGCTCGCAGCTGGCGAGCAAGGGGCCGATAGACCCCGAGGCGTACCAGGCGTACCTGCAGGGGAGGGTCGCTTTTTTACGTTTCACTCCGGAGTCGCTCGCCGAAGCCGAGGAGTACTTCAACCGCGCGATCGCGAAGGACCCGCAGTACGCGCTCGCGTACGCCGGTTTGGCCGACACTTACATCCAGCTCGCCGGCCGCGTTCGCCCGCCGCGGGAAGCCATGCCGAAAGCGAGGAAGGCGATCGACCGGGCGCTCGAGCTCGA
>DASYUL010000007.1:0-34572 GCA_036001245.1 Thermoanaerobaculia bacterium | reverse complement strand
TACTCACGCGCGAACTGGCAGCACGCGACAAGAAGAAATGGACGGGCTTCGCGAGCGGACGAATTACCGGGGCGATAGCAGAATCTCAAAAACCAGACGTAGAGATCCTTCTCGAGTTCGAGCGCTTCTGACTCCGCGAGCTGATAGTGGGTGACGAGAGCAATATGGATGAGACCGAGGGTTTCTTGAAAAACGCCGCGGACCTCCTGCTCGAAGGCGTCCTCGCGGGAGCCCGAGTTCGAGAGATCGTCCGCCGTACTCATTACCCTCTCCATGTGTTCTTGGGAGCTGAGCAAGAGCGTACCGAAGCAATATAGAAAAAGCAATCCCTACTGCCCGAATTGACTCGAACAGTAAGGTTAATAGTTTTAGTCGGTTAGGTCGGAATCGTTACGCGGGAGGTGAACCCTTGAGCGAAAGCATGCTCGTAACTCCTTTCGCAAAACGGCTCCGAGCAACGCGCTCGGCGCCAACAGAAAAGCGGCAAGTTCGCGGCGCCAGGGAAAATCGGCGCCCGCGTGAAAAGGCCCGTGGTTACTGGCTTTTCTCGCGGACCAATGCCGAGCCCGGGGCTACCGTGAACTTGGGGTTCCCACTAAAAAGAGAGGGTGTCCCACCACTGAAAAAATGAATCGGAGGTATTCCACCACAGATTCGCGGAGTAGGTGTCAAGAAATTCTTACAATCCTCGACGCTTCTACGACTAAAGTCGCAGAGCGCCGGCTTGCGCGGTGTCGTAGATCACCACGCGAGAAGCATCACCGTCGCCGAGCCGGCGCCTTTTCGCTTCTCGCCGGCTAGCTGTCAGTTCTCAAGAGGTTGTTCACTGAGGCGGTGAGCCGGAGTGCGTTTGTTGAGAGCGGCATGGGGTCTCCTGAGATTGTAGTAGTTGAGGTAACGAGCGAGCCGATCGGTTCTCTGGACTGAGGTTGGGTAGGGGCGCTGGTAGGCCCACTCGCGCAGCAACGTTTGGATGAAGCGTTCGGCCTTTCCGTTGGTCCTGGGGCGATAGGGTCGGGTGCGTAGGTGACGGAGCTGGAGCTTCTGGCAGGCGGCTTTGAACCTGTGCGAGATGTAGCAGGAGCCGTTGTCGGACATGACGGCCTGAACACGCAGGCCACGACTCTGGAACCAGGCGACCGAGCGGCGGAGGAAGGCGACGGAAGACGGGGATCTCTCGTTGGGCAGGACCTCGGCGTAGGCCATCCGCGAGGCATCGTCGATGGCGACGTGGACGAACTCCCAGCCGGCGCCTGGAGCACACTGGCGACGGTTGCCCGTGATGCGATGACCGATGACCTTGATGCGGCCGAGCTTCTTGATGTCGATATGCAGCAGCTCGCCGGGATGCTCGCGTTGGTAGCGGCGTACCGGTTCCACAGGATCCAGGCTCTTGAGACGAGCCAGTCCAGCGCGGCTCAATATCCGTGCGACGGTGGCAGCGGAGAGGCCGACGCGAGAGGCGATCTGGGGACCGGTGAGGCGTCGTCGGCGCAGACAGATCACCTCCTCGACCCGAGTCGCGTGAACCTTCCGCGGCATCCGGCGCGGCCGGGAGCTGCGATCGACCAGCGCCGCCTCGCCGCCCTCCCGGTTTCGCCTCTTCCACTTGAAGACCGTACGTCTCGAGATCCCGGCGGCCTCGGCGGCGCTGGTCACGGGCATTCCTCCAAGAACTCGCTGAACCAAGAGGATTCGACTGGCCGGGCATGTTCGGGCATTCTTGTGAAGCTCCATCTGGGCTCCTTCGATGAGCTGGTGGCGTTAGACACCTCCAGCCTCACCGATCTGGGCCCAGATGGGCAACAGACCCTACCCGTGAACAACGTGTTGAGAAACGAGAGCTAGCCGTTTGCGATGAGCGCGCGCAGCAGCCGGTCCTGGAACGCCTGCCCTCCCCCATCGGAGACGCCCCGCCCGTTCAGAAGAATCGCGAACACGTACGTCCGACCCGATTCGGCGCGCGCGTATCCCGCGAGAGTGGACACGCGCTCGAGGCTGCCCGTCTTGGCCAGCACGCGACCGCGCGTGAGCGCGTCTTTCAGTCGATGTCTCAGGGTTCCTTCCTTCTCGCCCGAGACCGCGAGGGTGCTCCGCCAGAGCTCGCCTTGCGGGTGCCTCTCCATGGCGCGCAGGAATCGAACGAGGTCGGCGGCGGCGGCGCGGTTGCCGGGCGAAAGGCCGGAGCCGTCGCGCAGCTGGAAGCGCGTCGGATCGAGCCCGAGCCCCGCGAGGAATTGCTTGGCGAGGGCGACCGATCCCGCCCACGAGCCCTGCCCGCTCTTCTCCGCCGAGATCGTCTTGAAGATCTGCTCCGCGTAGAAGCCCTGGCTTCGCCGGTTGCAGACCTCGATCGTCGGCATCAGGTCCGATTCGGTGGTCGCGATCGGTACCCACGTCGAGTCCGGCTTGACGGCCTTGAGCAGGACCTTTCCGCTCACGAAGATTCCGGCGTTCCTCAGCCGGTTGGCGAGCGCCTTCCCGAAGAAGATCGGAGGATCGTCGATCGTGATCGGCGTCGACCACCACGCCGGCCGCAGCGGAACCGTCCCCGACACGGTGACGGCGTCCGAACCCGCCGCGCGCGACACGGCGACCCGCACGCGTCCTTTGCGGCCGACCGTCCGCGCGAGGGCGACGGGTCGTAGGATGTCGACGGGCGGCTCGATGGACACTCCGACGGCGCGACCCGGCCGGGAGCCGGGGCGGATCGACACCAGAACGACGTTGTCGTTGTAAGACAGGGCCGAGATCGGCGCCTGGTACCAGCGCGACTCCTGGCCCGCCGGCCATTCCGGATGCCGTCCCATCGAGTCGAAGAAAGACGCGTTCAGGACGATGTCGCCGGTGACCCGGGCGATCCCCGCCTGGCGCAACCCCTCGGCCCATTTGTCGAACACGGCGTTGATGTCGTCGTCGTAGAAACGGCCCGAGATGTTCGGATCGCCCCCGCCGACGACGAGCAGCGAGCCGACGAGGCTCCCCTGCTGGACTTCGCCGCGCCGCCAGAAGCTCGTCTTGAACTTGTAGTCTGGGCCGAGATAGTGGACGGCGGACGCGGTCGCGATGAGCTTCGTGATCGACGCGATGGTTTCCGGGACGTCGGGAGTCCTTTCGAAGACTCGATCTCCCGTCTCATCGTCGACGATCTCGATCGAGACGCCGCTCGGCTGGCCCGGTATGCGGGTGGCGGCCCTCTCGAGGGCGGCGCGGAGAGGCCCGAAGTCAGCGGCGGAAAGCGGTGAGGCGAGGAGAAAGACGAGAAAGACCGCTCCGATTCGCCGGAGCAGAGAGAAGAGCCTCAACACCGGGAAATTATAATCGCTCCGATGCTCTTCTTCTTCTTCCTTCGACTCTCAGGGCATCGCTTCCCATGAAATTCGACGGGACCACCAGGACGTTCGAGGTCAACGTCCGCGAGCTCGCCGAAGACGAGGGCTTTCGTCGAGTCGGCTTCGATCGCGGAGACGGGTGGCGGCGTCTCGGCGTGGGGGCCGAAGTCCACTCCCGCGTTCTCGCGTCGCGACGCGACGCTCACCCGGCCTACCGCTGCGAGGTCCATCTCCAGGCGAGGGTTGCCGTCGAAGACTGGACCGCCGTGCTCACGGGACGGCTCGACGGATGCGTCGAGCGCGCCGAGGGCTCTTGGCTGATCGAGGAGTTCAAGTCGACGCACCTCTCCTCGGAGGGATTGCGGCTCTCGGGTTATGGCGTCGAGCGCGACCGGCGGCAACTGCTCGGTTATTGCTACCTCTGGCGCCGTCTCGGGCACCCTCACGTCGCGGGGGCCCTCGTGTACGTCGACATCGCGACCGGGGAGGAAGTGTCGCTCGCCGTTGCGTACGAGGAGGAGCGATTCGACCGCGACGTCGAGGCGCGACTCCATCGCCTGCTCCGGATCTGGAGAGCGGAGGCTGCCGCGCGGCGGCGCAAAGCGGAAGCCGCCCGCCGCCTCCCCTTCCCCCACTCCGCTCCCCGGGCCATCCAGCTGCCCGTGATCGAGGCGGTCAACCGGGCCGTCCGCTCGCGGGAAATCCTCCTCGCGGAGGCGCCCACCGGATCCGGCAAGACCGCGGCGGCGCTCCATCCCGCGCTGGCCGCCGGTCTGGAGAGCGGCCGGCAGGTCGTGTTTCTCACGTCGAAGACGTTGCAGCAAAAGATGGCCGTCTCCGCCCTCACCGCGATGAACGAGCGGGCGTTCCATTCGCTTCAGGTCCGGGCGAAGGAAAAGATGTGCGCGAACGACCGGATCCTCTGCCACGAGGATTTCTGCCGATTCGCGAAGAACTACCCGGAGAAGATGGCGCGTTCGAACATTCTCGGGCGCCTGCGCGACTCCTATTCGCACCACGCCCCCGAGACGGTGTTCGAAGAGGCGCGTCGCGAGGAGGTGTGCCCCTTCGAGGTGCAGCTCGAGCTGGCGGAGCGCGCGGACGCGATCGTCGCCGACTACAACTACGTCTTCGAGCCGGGTGTGACGCTGCGGCATCTCGCCGGGGAGGAGCTTCGCGACGCGATCCTCATCGTCGACGAGGCCCACAACCTTCCCGACCGCGCGCGGCAGATCTTCTCGCCCGACCTTCTCGAAGTCGACCTGCGGGCGCTCTTCAACCGGCTGGCGCTCCAGCCCGGAGATCTTTTCGGAGAGCTCGCGGCGAGCGTGGCAGACCTGCGCGAGATCCTCGAGGGCGCCGGCGCCGACCTTCCGGAGGGCGAAGCCATCGCCGAGATCGCGCCGCCGGCGGACGCGGTTCATGCGTGGCGGATCGACTGGGAACCCCGTCTTCTGCGCTACCTCGACTGGAAGCGGGATACGAAGCTCGGGTTGCCGGACGATCCGGTGCTCGACGTGCATTTCGCGGTCACCCGATTCGCGGCCGTCCTGAACCTCTTCGGTCCGGACTTCACGTGCGTGGTCGAGCGCCGGGCGGACGGGATTCGCCTCGCGCTCGTGTGCCTGGATCCGGCGCGGGTGGTCGGACCCGTTTTCCGGGCGGCCTCGTCGGCCGTGCTCATGTCGGCGACGCTCACCCCGCACGCCGCGATCGAGCGGCTCCTGGGCCTCCCCGCAGATCGGACGTCGGTCGTCTCTCTGCCGCCGCCATTCCCCCGCGAGAACCGGAAGGTGCTCATCGTTCCGGAGGTCCGCACGACGTTCGCGGCTCGCGATCGCAACTACGGCCGCATCGCGACCCTGCTCTCGGAGATGTCCGACGCCCATCCGGGCAACGATCTCGTGCTCTTTCCGTCGTACCGATTCCTGACGTCCGTCGCGCAGCGCATGCCGCCGACGCGCGCCCGGGTGATCCTGCAGCGCTCGGATCTCTCCGACTTCGAGCGGCAGCTCATTCTCGAGGCACTCGCGTCGCCGCCTCCTGAGGGAATCCTTCTCCTCGCGGTGTCGGGCGGCATGTACGCGGAGGGCGTCGACTATCCCGGGGACGTCCTCTCAGGGGTGTTCGTCGTCTCACCGGCTCTCCCGCAGGTGTCATTCGAAAGGGAGCTCCTGCGCCGCTACTTCGAGGAACAGGAGGAGGCCGGCTTCGACTACGCGTATCTGCAGCCCGGGATGACCCGCGTGGTTCAGGCGGCGGGGCGGCTGATCCGGAGCGAGACGGATCGCGGCGTCATCGCCCTGCTGTGCCGGCGATTCCTCGAGGAGCCGTACGTCAGCCGGCTGCCGCGCGACTGGTACACCGACAGCCCGGAGGAGCTCGTCTCGCGGCGTCCCGCCGAGGAGATCCGCGAGTTCTTCGAGAGCTATGGCCGGTAAAGGGAGGCGACGGCAGCCCCGCCTGACCGTGGATGCGTGGATCGAGGACCCGCGCGGACGGGTGCTCCTCGTCAAGCGCGCCCGCGCGCCGTTCCGGGGCAGCTGGGCGTTCCCCGGCGGCTTCTGCGAGTGGGGAGAAACGATGGAGGAGTCCTGCGCGCGCGAGGCGCTCGAGGAAACGGGGATGAAGGTGCGGATCGGCGACGTCCTCGGCGTCTACTCCGCTCCCGATCGCGATCCCCGCGGACATACCGTGAGCGTTCTCTACGAGGCGAAACCGATCGGCGGAACGGCGCGGGGAGGAGACGACGCCTCCGACGCTCGCTGGTTCGCGCCCGCCGAGCTCGCGAAGCTCGACCTCGCGTTCGACCACGCGAAGATCGTGCGCGAGCAGCTCCCGCAGCGGCGCCACGGGCGGCGGAGCTCTACCGGACTACGGGCTCGACGGCCGCGGGCGCATTCTCGGCACGCGAGGCCCGGCGGCGCTCGAGGATGATCTGCTCCCGCGCCACGTCGAACTTCACCTTGTGACCCTCGATCTTCGCGACGGCCTCGTCGATCGAGGTCGCGAGCGTGACGAGGTCGAGATCGTTGGAATTGACCAGTTCGCGCGAGACCATCTCCCGCCGCATCCAGTCGATCAGCCCGCGCCACATCTCGCCGACGAGAACGACCGGCCGCTCGCTCAGGAAGCCGACCTGCAGGAGCTGCCAGACCATGAAGAGCTCCAGGCTCGTCCCGATGCCGCCCGGGAAAATGACGAACGCCTGCGACATCCGCACGAAGTGGTGCAACCGCGAGAAAAACGTTCGGTGCGCGGTCACGGTGTCGAGGTAGGGGTTCGCCTTTTCGTAGGGGATCGAGATCGTGAGCCCGAATGATCGGGTCTTGCGCGTGCCTCGCGAAGACGCCGCGCCTTCGTTCGCCGCTTCCATCAGCCCCGGGCCGCCGCCGGTCACGATGTCGCAGCCGAGCTCGGTCAGACGCGACGCGAGCTCGCGGACCTCGACGTACTCGCGGTCCCCGGGCCGGACCCTCGCGCTGCCGAACACGGAGACGCGATAGAAGTGGAGCTCGGCCGGCGTGAGCTCTTCCAGCTCTTCGATCGTGTCCCAGAGACGTACGATCGTGCGGTCGATGATTTTCCCGACGTCCGGCTCCCGCCGGACTTTGTTCGAAGGTCGCATGAGTGTTCCGAAATTTGCTCCGGGGCCGCTCGAACCGAGCGGAAGCTAGTCGGCCGAACGGAGCGTGACCGAGAAGGCCCGTGAGAGCAGTCCGTCCTCGGTGACCGCCCAGATCGTGTATCGGTAGAAAGTCCCCGCATTCGCGGCGGGGTCGAGGTACGCGTACGCGAACGATTCCTGCGCGCTTCTCGAGGAGGGAATGATTTCCGGCCCGGTGCGTGCGATGCGGCCGTCCGGCAAGACCTCCTCCCGGAAGACCACCCAACCGGCGAGGCCCTCGTGCGACGCGGTCGTCCACGCCACGCGCGGACCGTCGGGACCGGCGGCCGCGTGCGCGGTCAGGCCGGAGTAAGGGAACGTCGCGGACGACTCGATCGCGGCCGGCGCCCTCAGAGCTCCGCCCGGAAAGCCTCCCGCGACGACCCAGTCGACGCGTGCGACCCCGCCGAGCGGGATCGACCGGATGTCACGCGCCGACAGGAAGACCACGTCGGGAGGCAGCGCCGCGTCGCGATAGCGCACGATGGCCGCGCCCGATCCGCCGTCCTCGGGCCAGGAGACCTTCAGCGCCGACGCGCCGTCACCCGGCACGTACGTGCGGTGTCGCAGCGTGAAGCCGGCGGGCGCCGCGGCGTCGAGCGCTCCCGCTTCCAGATCCACCAGCCCGACCCGCGAGGGCGCGACTTCGGATTCGACCGTCGTGTAGAGCCGCGCAGCAAACCGGACGAGCGGCCGGTCCTCGGCCTCTCCCGTCCGCTCCACATAGGTGCCGAGAAGCTCCGGCAGGATCGGTTGACCCGATTCCGCGGCACGCTCCCAGGCGGTGCGCAGCAGCCCGGGACCGGCGTCCCGAGTGAGCTCCTCCAGGTAGAGGCGGCCGAGAACCGACGGGTTCGCCTCGATCGAGAGCTCCGGGGCGGCAGCGGCGAGGCGCGCGGCATCGCGATCCCCGTCGTCGGCGCCGCTCGAGATCAACGCCGCGGCGGCTTCCGTCACGAAAGTCCCGTCCGCCACGCGGTACCCGGCGAGCGTCGCGAGCGCGATCTGGCGACTGACCTCGCGGACGATCTCGCGCGCGGTCAACCCGCGCGAGTCGAGGAGAATGGCGGCGGCGACGAGCCGGCCGCCCTCGACCGACCGCGCCGCCACCCGGCGCACGCCGTCGGCCTCCTTGCGGGCGACGAAGATTCGCAGGGGATCCCCGTCCGCGAACGGCGAGCGCCAGCCCTGTCGGACGTAAAGGTCGTTGAAGAGCCGGGAAATCTCGGTCGAGAGAAGCGCTCTCAACGTCGGGTCGTCGCCCTCGTCCACGAGAACGGCTCGTCCGCCGAGGAGGCTGTGCGGCGGGCCGAAATTCCGATAAGGACTCTCGGTCCAGCCACCGTAGGAGGGCGGGGTCGACGCGGTCTGGGCGCTGGCGGCAAACGACACCACCACACACAAGGCACCGAAAATCAGCGACTTGCGAGCACGCCCTTCCCGATTACGCGGTCGCATGGGCTTTTTAGGATAGTCGGCGAGCCGTGGCCCGTCAATTGGTTTACGGAGCGCCGCCCCCGGGCGTTGGGTTTTCCGGGGCTTCCGGAGCTACTTGGACCGGGGACGTTAGCGGCGGGCGGACCCGCCGCTTGTCGCATTCGGCTATCGCCGAATGCTCGGTGCGGACTTGGAGCTCGTCGTACCGTCCGGCACCCGGACGACCACGACAGTGATGTTGTCCACGCCTCCGCGCTCGTTTGCCGTGTCGATGAGCTTGCGGCAGAGGCTCTGGGGATCCGCCTCCTGCTCGGCATATTCCAGGATCTCCTCGTCGGAGAGCATCGTGGTCAGGCCGTCCGAGCAGAAGATGAACTCGTCGCCCGGCTGAAAGGAGAGCTCCTGCAGGTCGGGCGAGACCGAGGGGCCACCGCCGAGCGCCCGCGTGACGACGTTCTTCAACGGGTGCGACTTCGCCTCTTCTTCCGTCAGGATGCCGGCCGCCACCTGTTCGTGCACCCACGAGTGGTCATCGGTCAGCCGCGAGAGACTTCCGTCGCGGTAGAGGTAGGCCCGGCTGTCCCCGACGTGCGCGAGCGACAGCGTCTTCTCGTTCAAGAGGCCGGCGACGACGGTCGTTCCCATCCCCTTCAGCCAGGGTTGCGCGGCGACGGCGGCCATGACGCGCTCGTTCGCTTTCTCGATCGCGATCGCCAACCGGTTGCTGTTGAACTCCAGCTCGTGGTTATAGCGGAAGGGCCACGTCGCCTCTTCCTTCTGCCGGGTCGCCGCGATGAACTCACCGATCGTCTCGACCGTGATCTTCGCGGCCACCTCGCCGGCGGCGTGGCCGCCCATTCCGTCGGCGACGATGAACAGCCCCTCGCTCACGTCTAGGGCGTACGCGTCCTCGTTGTGCTTGCGCTTCCGGCCGACGTCGGTCAGCCCGAAGGCATCGATCGCCGTAGTCATCGATTCGCCCGCCATGCTGACGTCAGAAGCCGGCCGCCGGGGGAAGCGCGGCCTTCACGGCTTGACCGCCCGCTGTCCCCGGATCTCCTCGAGCGCCCGCCGCGCGTCCGCCTGAGACGGGTCCCAGCGGAGCGCGTCCTGCAGCGACTTCTCGGCCTTCGCGAGAAGTCCCGCCTGGCGGAAAATCTTCCCGGCGTCCTTCAAGAGCGTGACGTTGTGCGGATCGAGGGCGACCGCAGTCTCGATCGCCTTGACGGCCGCGTGCAGATCCCCCGCGCGCGCGGAAGCGAGCCCGAGGTAGTGATGCGCCCGCACGTCCTTGGGATCGCGCTGAGAGGCGAGGTCAAAGTTTCCGGCGGCGTCGCCGTACTGGCCCGACCGGTACGCGGCGATCCCCACCTCCAGGTAGTCCTTCAGGATGGAGTCCACGGACGCGCCGCCGGGGAGCGCCATCAGCCGCGCATGGTCATAGGCCTGCCGGCGATCCGCATTACAGAGAACGTTCACAGCCTCGGTCAGCTCCTGAAATCTCGCTTCGGCTTCCGCCTTCTTCTCCCGGGGAGCCTGATCGGGGTGGGCCGCTCGCGCGAGCTGGCGAAATCGCTCACGAATCTCGCTTTCGCTCGCCTCGCGGGCCACGCCGAGCAACGCATAGTAGTCGACGCTCTGGAACATGTCTTCCGAATTGACCGGAGTTTCGGGGTTCTCGACTCTACGATACGGGAAAGGGGATCATCGGAGCAAGCGAAAGGGATGTGTCGCGGATCACCGCGGCGCCGAGGCGGTCCGGACCAGCGACCTCACCGCCGCTTCTGGACGAGTAACCTCCGGGCGCCCGCCCGAAGGACCGTCCTCAGGTTCCGATCGCGAAACACGGCGCGAAGCTCTCGCAGCGGGAGACGCTTCAAGAGCGGAAGCGTGATGTCGAGCGGGACTCGCGGGTTACGCACGAGTGCAATGACCACCGCGGGTTTTCGCATCCACTCGCGGTTCAAGATGATCCGGCGGTAGAGCTCATCGTCCAGGTTCCGCATCGCGGCGAACGATTCCGCTTCGTGGATGGAAATCGCCCGCGACTTCAGAACGGCCATCCCGACCAGCTTGTTCGAGTCGCCGATCAGAATGTGGCGCTCCTCTTTGCTGCCCGTGTAGGCGAGGTTGATCTTCTGGCTGACCGTCATCAGTCCGATCCGGCGGTAGATGGCGCCGATGAAGAGGGAGTCGTCAACCTGTTGTGCCGAGTCCTCGGCCGACGGACTCTCTTCCGCCGCCTCATCGAAGTCGCTCTCGTCGCCGAGATCCTCGTCTTCCCCGACCTCCTCCAACAGCGTCTCGTCGTCCGCCGCACCCGTCTCCTCCGTGTCGCTTTCCTGCGACTTGCGGCGACGCGCGGTCTTCTCGAAGAACTCCTCCGTGAGCTCCGAGAGGAGCCGGCGCCCTTCCGAGGTCAACGCCGGGTTCGCGAGCAGGGCTCGAATGATGCCGGGCTCGCCGAGCAGCCGGGCGTGATTCGAGATCAGGGCCTCCTGCGGCCGGCCGCGCGCGATGCCGGCCAGGTAGAGCAGCGTTCCGTCGCCGGTCGAGCGGGACCGGATGACCTCTTCGAGCACGAAGGGGTCGTCGATCTCGCGCGCGAGCACGTCGAGCTCGCCCTCGGCCGCCCCGCCCGACCTCACGAATCGGACGAGCTCGTCGGGAGGCATCGCGGAGAGCGTCGCGCGGGCCGTGCCGGCGGTTTCGACGTCGCCGACGCGAAAGACGGCCAGGAGAGCGCGAAGCGCATCCCCCGGATCGAGAGGGAGGCGCGCGCGCGCGGCGCGCAGCTGGACCTCCCGCGGCGCCAGACCGCTTCGCAGGAGCGTGACGAGATCTTCGGTGGAGGAGGGGGTCGAGTCCGCTCTAACCTCGAGAGGGAGGATCGGGCAACCGCACGTCGCGCACGACCTGGCCGGGAGCGCCGAGTCGAGCGGCGGGGTGTCCGTCGATCGAGACCCGGACGCCGCCCGCGTTTCCGAGCGTGACGCGAAACTCCGATCGCGCCTCGAAGTGCCGGCTCGCTCCCGCAGCGACGAGGCCGCCGAACACCTTCGCTCCGTCGGCCGAGATCTCGACCCACGACGGCTCGTCGAACTCGAGAACCAGGGCCACGCCGCCCGCGACGATCGAAGACTCGGGAGCGTCTTCGCGAATGAGCGGAGTCGGCTCGTTGCTGGGCGCGACGTTCTTGAACGAGACCGGTTCCACGAGTGCCGCCCGGGAAAGTCGCGCGACGCCGTCCCGTCGATGTTCGGGACGCGCGATGAGACCGAGCACGAGAAGGGTCGCGGTCACGCCGCCGAGAATCGTTCCCGCCGTCGAGCGCGGTCCTCGGAGGAATCGCGATCCGCCTCGGGACCGAGCGACCGACGCCGAGAGAGGCGCCGCGCTCGGCTGGACCTCGGCGAGATACATGTTGATCTTCTCGACAGGATCGAGTCCGAGGTGGAGGCTGTACGCGCGGATGAAACCGCGGGTGAACACGGGAGCGGGAAGCTTCGCGAGAAGACTCGCTTCGAGCGCCGTCAGGAGGCGCATCGAAATCTTCGTCGCCGCGGAGATCTCCTCCAGCGAAACTTCACGCAGAAGTCGTTCGCGTTTGAGCTCCTCTCCGAAGCTCGGGGGCGACGGTCGAGTGCGTTGCATCCGTCGAAGAAAATCTGTCTTTTTTTTTCGATCCGAAGTGGGTTCAACACCATGCTAGACCGCTCGCAGGCGTCGCGCAAGGATTCTTTGAGCAATCCTGCGAACGCCGGGCGGCCCGTCCGTCCGGCTCCGGAGGCGCTCGAGCTCCGGGTCCGTCAACCGATCCAGCAACGCCTCGGCGCTCGCCGGGGGGAGTCGGGGATTGCGAAGGAGGGCGTCGCGGACGCCCCGCCGCAGGCTCCAGCGAGAGTGGCCGGCAATGGCTTCCAGGGACGCCGAGGCGGCCCCCGGCTGGAGAGCCGCCTGGATGACGTCCGGCTCCGTGGCGAAACGATTCTCGAGGCAGGCTGCGGCCACCCGGGGGTCGGGGTCGTGCCGGAGGACGAGAAGCGCTCCGCGGCCGGCGTTCCGCGCGAGGTCGATCCGCTCCGCGACGGCCATCTCCGGAAGTCGCCGGAGGAGCTCGGTGTCGGCGGCCCGCCGGACCTCGGCGTGCACGCGGGAGTCCGCGGAGAGGTGCGCGAGGTCGCGCCAGAAGAGCGTCTCGACGAGCGCGAGGGCGTCGGGCCGGGGCGTGTTCCGGTGCCGGGCGAGCCCGAGGCGCACGGCGTGGAAACGTCGAGCCTCCGGGTCCCGGAGGATCGCGGTGATCTCGTCGTCCGTCAAATCCGGCCGCTTCAGCTGCTCGAGGAACTGCCCTTCGACACCCATCAGCGCTCGGATCTGCCGCAGGCGCGCGACAGGCGACGGGCAAACCGGCCCACCTCTTCGGCGCTGCCGCTCTCCTCCGCCAGGGCGACGAGCGCGGATCCGACGACAACCCCGTCCGCCAGCCGCGCGGCGGCGCGCGCGGTCTCCGGCGTCGAGATCCCGAAACCCACGGCAATGGGAAGCCTCGGAGCGGCTCGGCGCGCCCGCGACACCGTCGCGGCGAGATCCCGGGGAAGAGATTCGCGGACGCCCGTCGTTCCACGGCGCGAGATGACGTAGAGAAACCCGCTCGACAGGGTCGCAGCTCCCTTCATGCGGGAACGCGTCGACGTCGGCGACACGAGAAAGACGGTGTCGAGGTTCGCCGCGCGAAAGACGGGCTGGATCGATGAGCCCTCTTCGGCCGGCACGTCGGTCACGAGGACGGCGTCGAAGCCCGCGGCGCTCGCATCGCGCGCGGCTCGCGCGAGCCCCGGCCGGAGCAATGGGTTCAGATAGGAGAAGAGGACCAGAGCGAGCGACGTCTCCGCCCGGATCTTCTCCGCGATCCGCCAGACGTCCGAAAGGGTCGTCCCGGCGGCGAGTGCCCGGGCCGAGGATCTCTGCAGAACGGGCCCGTCCGCGATCGGGTCGGAGAAGGGCACGCCAAGTTCGAGGACGTCCGCGCCCGCAGAGTCGAGCTCGCGCGCGAGAGCGATCGTCGCCGAGGCCGAGGGATCGCCGGCCGTCAGGTACGGAATGAAGGCCGCCCGTCCCTCGGACCGGGCGCGCTCGAAGACCCCGGCGATCCGGCTCCCGGTCAAGGAGTCGACGGTTCCGAGTCGACGATCTCCAGATCCTTGTCGCCCCGTCCCGAGAGGTTGACGAGGATCCAGGCTTTCTTCGGAAGTCGCCGCGCGAGGCGGAGCGCGTAGGCGATCGCGTGCGCGCTCTCGAGCGCCGGGAGGATTCCCTCCGTGCGGGCGAGCCGCCGGAACGCATCGAGCGCCTCGCGGTCGGAGACTTTCGCGTACGTGACCCGTCCGAGTGACTCGAGGTAGGCGTGCTCGGGTCCCACGGCCGGGTAGTCGAGACCCGCGGAGATCGAATGCGTGGGGAGGATCTGCCCGGCGCGATCCTGAAGGAGCATCGTCCGCGTCCCGTGGAGGACGCCGATCGATCCGCCGGAGAAGCGGGCCGCGTGGTCGCCGGGACCGCTTCCCCTCCCTCCCGCCTCGACGCCGTAGAGCCGGACCGGCGTCGCGAGGTACGCCGAGAAGAGGCCGATCGCGTTGGATCCGCCGCCCACGCAGGCGACGGCGGCGTCCGGATCTTTCCCGGCGAGTCTCCGGAACTGCGCCCGGGCCTCCCGTCCGATCACGGCCTGGAACTCGCGGACGATGGTCGGGTACGGATGCGGACCGAGCGCGGAGCCGAGGACGTAGTGGGTCGTCGCGACGTTCTCGATCCAGTCGCGCATCGCCTCGTTGATCGCGTCCTTGAGCGTGCGGGATCCCGATTCGACGCCGACGACCTCCGCTCCGCAGAGCCGCATTCTCGAGACGTTCGACGACTGACGCTCCATGTCGACGGTCCCCATGTAGACGCGACAGGGAATGCCGAGCCGCGCGGCGGCGGCCGCCGTCGCGACGCCGTGCTGGCCCGCGCCCGTCTCCGCGATCACGCGGCGCTTGCCCATCCGCTTTGCGAGGAGCACCTGCCCGAGAGAGTTGTTGAGCTTGTGGGCGCCGGTGTGCAGCAGGTCCTCGCGCTTCAGGGCGATCCGCGCGCCGCCCGCGCTCGCGGAGAGACGCGGCGCGTCCGAGAGCGGCGTGGGGCGGCCGCCGTAGGTGCGAAGGAGCTCCCGAAGCTCCCGGCGGAAACGCGGGTCCCGCCGGAACCGGCCGAAGGCCCGTTCGAGCTCTTCGAGCGGCGCCATGAGAGTCTCGGGCGCAAATCGCCCGCCGTAGTCGCCGAAATAGCCTTTCGGCCGGGGAGGCGCGCTCATCGCGCGGCGTCCGCGTCGCGCACCGCCTGAAAGAACCGGCGCATACGATCGTGGTCCTTGACGCCGGGCGACGTCTCGACGCCCGACGCGACGTCGACGGCGCTCGGTTTCGTCAGTCGAATCGACTCTCCCACGTTCTCGGGCCGGAGACCTCCGGCGACGAACAGCGGGACCGGCCACCCGCGGCCTTCGAGGAGCGACCAGTCGAATGCGACGCCCGACCCCCCCGGTGTTCCGGCGGCTCCGGTATCGAAGAGGATGGCCGCGCACCGTTCGAGGAGCGCCGCCGGCGGAATCGAGTCGTCGCGGTCCGCGTGCGCCACGGCCAGGATGCCGACCGGGATGCGCTCGAGATCTTCCGCGGAGAGCGTCCGGTGCAGCTGGACGAGGTCGAGGGACCCCGCACCGATCGCGGCGGCGATCTCCTCGAAGCTCTCGCCGACGAAGACCCCGACGCGGCGCACGCCCGGCGGCACCTCGGCCGCGAGCCGCCTTCCGCGCGCGAGATCGACCCGCCGCGGGGAGGACGACGCGAAGTTGAAACCGACGTAAGCCGCGCCGAGCTCGCACGCGGCCTCGACGTCCGCCTCGCGAGTCAGGCCGCAGATCTTGACGTCCGTCACCGCGCGAGCTCCCGCAGAGCCTCCTCCGGCTCTTCGGCCCGGAGGAGCATCTCCCCTACCAGGAACGCCTGCCAACCGGCGGCGGCGAGCCGCTGCACGTCGTCACGTGAAGAGATGCCGCTTTCGGCGAGCCGGACCGGTCCGTCGGGGATCCTCGAGGCGAGCGGCTCGAGCGTCGCGACGTCCGTCTCGAAGGTCGCGAGGTCGCGCGAGTTCACGCCGACCACGTCCGGCTCGACCGCGGCCGCGCGCGCGATCTCGCCCTCACCGTGAGCCTCGACCACGGCCGCGAGACCGCGCTCGGAAGCCGCGCGCCGCAGATGAGCGAGCTCCGCGTCGTCGAGCGCGCGAACGAGGAGCAGGATCGCATCGGCGCCTAGCGAAACCGCGAAGTCCACCTGCCTCTCGGAGAGAACGAAATCCTTCATCAGAACGGGCAGGCCGGAGATGCGCTTCGCCCGCGTCACCCACTCGGGCCTTCCTCCGAAGTGGTCCTGCTCGGCGACGACCGAGATCGCGGCGGCGTGCCCGCGGCGGTACGCCAGCGCGAACGTCTCGAGCTTGCCGTCGGCGCCCGGGACGAGCTCGCCCGCGGACGGCGAGCGCGCCTTGAACTCCGCGACGATTCGCACGCCCGGCTCGCGCAGTGCCGCCACGAACCTGGCCCCGTCGGTCTTCGCCGTAACCGGAGTCACCGGCGCGAATTCGCCCCGCGCGAGCCGAGCCCTCTTGTCGGAGAGGATCCGCTCCAGCACCGCGCTCATGCAGCGGATGCCGCGGATCGCAGCCGCTCGAACGCGCCGAGCGCGAGCCGCTCGTCCACGGCGGAGCGCGCGCGCTCGTAACCGTCCTCGAGCCCCACCGCGACTCCGGCGACCACGAGACCGAGCGCCGCGTTCAGGAGGACCGCTTCGCGTCGCGGACCTTTCTCGCCTTCGAGAAGGGCCGTCAGCATCGCGGCGTTGGAGGAGGCGTCGCCGCCGGCGAGCTCGGCCGGGTCGACCGTCTCCTGCCGGAGCTCCGCCGGGTCGTATTTCCAGGGGCGCGTCCAGCCGTCGCGGACCTCGACTCCATGGGCGGGAACCCCCGGGATGAGCTCGTCCAGCCCGTTCGACGAGTGGAAGACGACGGCGCGCTCGGAGCCGAGCATCGCGAGCGCGTCCGCGAGCAGGTGCACGAGCTCGGGACGGCCGACGCCGACCATCTGGCGTGCGGCGCCGGCGGGGTTTGCGAGCGGCCCGAGCGCGTTGAAGATCGTCCGGACGCCGAGCTCGCGCCGGACGGTCCCGAGCTCTTTCATCGCGGGATGAAAGGCCGGGGCGAAGAGAAACACGAGACCGATCTCGTCGAGGAGCTTCCCCGCGCGGTCCGGGTCGATGTCGAGCGGCATACCGGCTGCGGCGAGGACGTCGGCGGAGCCGACGCGCGAGGAGATCGAGCGGTTTCCGTGCTTGGCGACGGACGCCCCCGCTCCCGCGGCGACGATCGCCGTCGCGGTCGAAAGGTTGAACATGTCGCGACCGATGCCGCCGGGCCCGCAAGTGTCGAGAACCGGCGTGCGCGAAGTCGTGACCCGACGCATCCGCCCGCGCAGGGCCGCGACGGCGCCGGCGATCTCGTCCGCCGTCTCTCCGCGCGTGGCGATGCCGATCAGGATCGCGCCCTTCTGCGCCTCCGTGGCCTGGCCGTCCATCAGGTCGCCGAAAACGGATTCGGCGAGATCCCGGGAGAGGGGGCGCCGGGTGGCTACGATCCGGAGCGCTTCGGCGACGTGCGGGGTCATGGGACCCTCTTCAGCGTCGCATGCGCGCGCGCGACCGCGAGAAAGTTCGCGAGCAACGTCTCGCCGTGCGGCGTCAGGACCGACTCGGGATGGAACTGGACCCCGAAGACCGGCTTCGTGCGGTGGGCGATCGCCATCACGAGCCCGTCCTCGCTCACGGCGGTCACCGCGAGCTCGCCCGGAAAACCCTCGTTGCGCACGATCAACGAATGGTACCGCCCCGCCTCGAACGGGCTCGGAACCGAGGCGAAGAGCGCGGTGCCGTCATGCCGGACCGCGGAGCTCTTGCCGTGGCGCGGCGCGGGCGCGCGCTCGACCGAAGCGCCATGGAAATGCGCGATCGCCTGATGGCCGAGGCACACGCCGAGGACCGGGATGCCTTCCCGTTCCGCCGCGGCGATCGTCGGAATCGTGCGGCCGGCCCGCTCCGGCCGGCCGGGGCCCGGCGAGATCACGATCGCCGCAGGGCGCCGCGCGACCACCGACTCCGGGTCGAAGCGGTCGTTGCGCGCCACCTCGATGTCGGGCTCGAGCCTGCCGATCGCCTGGACGAGATTCCAGGTGAACGAGTCGTAGTTGTCGATGACGAAAATCATTGGTCGTGAGCCGAAGGCGCGCGATCGCTCGCGATTTCGACGGCGCGGAAGAGGGCCTGTGCCTTCGACTCGGCCTCGCGGTACTCGTTCTCCGCGATCGAGTCGGCGACGATTCCCGCGCCCGCCTGGATCCGGCAGATCCCGCTCTCGACGACTGCCGTGCGGATCGCGATCGCCATGTCGAGGTCGCCGGAGTGGTCGAGGTATCCGACGGCGCCGCCGTAGAGACTGCGTCGGCAGTCCTCGAGCTCGTCGATGAGCTCCATCGCGCGGATCTTGGGCGCGCCCGTCAGAGTGCCCGCGGGAAAACACGACGCGAGGAGGTCGGCCGAGGTGTGACCGGCGGCAAGCACGCCGTGCACTTCGGAGACGAGGTGCTGCACGTGAGAGTACCGCTCGACGTCGGCATACCGCGTGACCTCGACGCTTCCGATCTCGCAGACGCGGCCGAGGTCGTTCCTCCCGAGGTCGACGAGCATCACGTGCTCCGCGCGTTCCTTGGGGTCGGCGAGCATTCGCCGGGCGAGCTCGTCGTCCTCTTCCGGAGTCGCGCCGCGGCGGATCGTCCCCGCGATCGGCCGTGTCTCGGCGTGTCGGCCACGGCAACGTACGAGCATCTCCGGCGAGGCTCCGAAGATCGCGGCTTCGCGGGTCTGGAGGTAGAACAGATACGGCGAAGGATTCAGCTCCCGCAGCGCCTCATAGACGTCGAGCGGATCGACCGTGAGCGGCGCGGTCCACCGCTCCGACAGGACGACCTGGTAGATCTCGCCGGCGAGGATCGCCTCTTTCGCGGCTTCGACCGCGCCGAGGAAGTCTTCCTTCGGCATGGCAGGTGCGAAGCCGACCGATGAACCCCTCTCTCCGCGCGCGGCGGGGGTGCGCGAGGGGGCGTGAGGGGCGCCCGTTGAAAGAAATCCTTCGAGCCGATCGAGGCGCGCTGAAGCGGTCTCTCTCTCCCCTTCCTCCGCGACGGTCGTCGCCAGAAGTCTTCCCCGCGCGCGGTCGAACGCGACGATCGAATCGAAACGCAGGAAGAGCGCGTCGGGGATGCGGCCTTCGCGAGTATGGCGATCGGGGATCTCCTCGAAGACCCGCGCGGCGTCGTATCCGAGGAAGCCGACCGCTCCCCCGACGAACGGCGGAAGATCGGGGTCGGGCTCGTAACGGTCGCGGAGAGTGAGCGCTTCGACCGCCGGCAGAAGCGGCAGGCGCGAGGCGCGCCGCCTTCCATCCTTCTCGATCTCGACGTCCCGGCCGCGGAGAGTCAGCCGGGCCGAAGGCGCCACTCCGAGGAAGGTGTACCTCGCGATCGCCTCTCCCCCTTCGACGCTTTCGAGCAGAAAGCACTCTTCCCCGGACGCGCGCATCCGACGGAAGAGGTCCATCGGCGTCGCGCCGGCGAGCGCGAGCTCGCGCGCGACGGGGACGATGCGGCTCCGCCCGGAGCGCGTCATGCGGCTCGCGCCTCTCCCAGGATCCGGCCGATCTCCTCGCGGGTGACCCCCTCGACTCCGAACAGCCGCGCCTGCGCCGCCGCCTGGACTGCGAACATCTCGAGGCCGTCCACCGTGCGGCAACCTGCGGCGCGCGCCGCGCGAATGGTCGCGGTTTCGTCCCCGTCGCGCCGGTAGACGCAGTCGAAGACGAGCGGCCGCGTCTCGAGAACGCGGAGGGGAACCGCGGGGGGATCGTCCGGCCGCCATCCGACTGGGGTCGCGTTGACGTAGAGGTCGGCCTCGGTCTCCTCGACGCCCCTCCACGCGATCGAATCGACCCCGAAGTTCGCCGCGAGCGCGTCGGCTTCGGAATCGCGGCGTCCCGCGACCGCGACCTCGTAGCCGAGCCGCTTCGTCGCGACGATCGCCGCGCGCGCCACGCCGCCGGTCCCGAGGATCACGGCGCTCCGGCCCTCGCCCGTATCGTGATCCGCGAGCGGATCGAATACCCCGTCCACGTCCGTGTTTTCCGCGCGCCAGCGCCGCCGCTCCTGCACGAGCGTGTTCGCGGCCCCGGTCGCCCGCACGTCCTCCCCCGGGAACCCGACGCGCGCCGCGGCGATCTTCCAGGGCCGGGTCACGGAGAAACCCTTGAACGGAGGATCGAACGCAGTCTCGTGCGGCGCCTCCCGACCGAAGTCGGCGACCGGAAAAGGAAGGTAGAGGTGCGGAAGGTGCCGCGATCGGAAGAGCGCGTTGTGAACGGCGGGAGAGAGCGAGCTCGCCGGATCGACCGCGACGATGCCGAAGAGGGCGTCCGGGCGGCGCGGGCGATCCGTGGCGTAGACGTCGAGGAGCTCGGCGAGAAGCGGCTGCCCCGCGGCAGTCGGCCGGCCCACCGCGCCGTAGACGAGCGCGGATCCGAAGAGCGCCGCGAGAATGCGCCCGGTCGCGCTCGCGGGACCCATCGGGAAGATCGCCGTCTTCCCGTCGGCGTGACTGCGGGCGATCTCCGCGACGGCGAGGCTCGCCGACACGTGCGCCGTGCCGGCGACGAGCTTGACCGCCAGGGCGCCCGTCTGCCGCATCGCCGCGAGCTGCGACTCCCAGTCGTCCGGCAGGCCGAACGGAAAGTGAGCCGACACGATCACCCGCCGCGGATCGGCGAAGCTCCCATCCGCCGCGAGGCCGCTCGCGTGCTCGACATCCACGATCGCCCCCGCCGCGTGGGCCGCGAGCACGAGCCGCCGGTAGTCCTCGCCGGAGCCGTCGAAGTGACCGCCTTCGCGGCTCGTGCGCCAGGTGACGATCGCGGGCCGCGGATCGAGGGCGAGGAGCGCCGCCGGCGGAACCGGCTCGACCGAGCCGTCGAGTCGGTACTCGATCGCGCTCGCCCGCGCCGGAACCCGGGAGAGGAGGTCTCTCGCCTCCGCGAGGTCCCGCGGGGCGATCGAGGCGACGTGCGCCGGAAGCGCGAGCGGTCTGTCCTTCAAAACGAAAACCCCCGGTCCCTTCCGGGCCGGGGGTCCGCGCATCTTCTCTTCGCCCCGCCCGAAAGGTCTTCGGCAGGGCGCGAATCCGCCCTACCGGTCTCCCTCCCGCCAGCACCAGACGAACGAGCGAGCCATCGCGACGAGAATATCAGACGCCCGACGCCTTCTTCCACCGGGTGCCCCCCGGCGTGTCCTCGAGCACGATGCCGCGGGCCGCAAGATCGTCCCGGATCCGATCGGCCTCGGCGAAATCGCGGCGCTTGCGCGCGGCATTTCGGGCGACGATCTGCGCTTCGATTTCGGCCGGGAGGGGCTGAGCACGCATCTGAACGTGGAATGGAATGACGCCCAGCACTTTGTCGGCGCTCTCTATCGCGAGGCGGGCGATCTCAGCTCCTCTTGCATCGAGCATTCGGTCGTCAAAGGCTTTATTGATCTCGGTCAGAAAGGGGAAAAGGGTGCCGAGAGCCTGCGCGGTGTTCAAATCGTCATCGAGGGCAGAGCTGAAGTCGCGAAGGAATCTCTCTGAACGTTCCTCGGCGGGGAATGGCGCCGACTGAGATCCCAACGCCGCTCCGAAATCTGTGACTCGGCTCCAAGTCGAAAAAATGTGATCAACGGCGACAGCCGCTCCTGCGAGCGCGTCCCACGTGAAGTTCAGCTTCTTTCGATACGGCACGGAGAGCAGGAGGTACCGCACCGCGGCGGGATCGTCGCGCTTCGCGAGCACGTCGTCGAGGGTGTAGAAGTTTCCCTTCGACTTGGACATCTTCTCGCCGTCCACGACGAGGTGCTCGGCGTGGAGCCACACCTCGACGAAAGGCTTCCCGGTCGCCCCCTCGCTCTGCGCGATCTCGTTCTCGTGGTGCGGAAAGATGTTGTCGACGGCGCCCGTGTGGATGTCGAAGTGCTCACCCAGGTACTTCATGCTCATCGCGGAACACTCGATGTGCCAGCCCGGCCGGCCCTCTCCCCAGGGCGACGGCCAGGAGGGCTCGCCCGGCTTCGCCGCTTTCCAGAGGGCAAAGTCCTTCACGTCCTCCTTCTCGTACTCGTCGTCGGCGACGCGGTCGCCGCGGCGCGTCTGCGTGAGATCGATCCCCGAGAGCTTCCCGTACTCGGGGAAGGTCGCGATGCGGAAGTAGACGGACCCTTCCGACTCGTACGTGTGACCCCGTTCCTCGAGCCGCCGGATGAGGTCGATCATCTCGGGGACGTGGTCCGTCGCCTTCGGATAGTGCTCCGCAGGGTCGACGTTCAACCGCCCGATGTCCCGGTAAAAGGCCTCCGTGTACTTCGCCGTGAACTCGGGGAGCGAGACGCCCGCGGCCTCCGCGCCGCGAATCGTCTTATCGTCGACGTCGGTCAGGTTCATCACCTGCGTGACGCGGTCTCCGCGCGCGAGGAGGTGGCGCCGGAGCACGTCTTCGAAGACGAACGTCCGCAGGTTGCCGATGTGTACGGCGTTGTAGACGGTCGGACCGCACGTATAGAGGCGGACGTGCGCCGGCTCGAGCGGCGCGAAGTCGACGATCCGACGTCCCAGCGTGTTGTGGAGTCTCACCAGCCCTCCCGCGCGCGCCGCCGCTCGATCTTCCTCCACGTCAGCTCCTTCTTCAGGCCCCGAAGGCGGTCGACGAAGAGCATTCCGTTCAGATGGTCGGTCTCGTGGCAAAGCGCCCGGGCGAGGAGACCGGTTCCCTCGATCTCGCGCACCTTGAGGTCGGCGTCGGCGGCCCGCAGGACGACTCGCGCCGGCCGCACGATCTTTTCCGAGACGTCGGGCACCGAGAGGCAGCCCTCTTCTTCCTTCTGCTCTCCGACCGCCGAGATCACCACCGGGTTGACCAGGACGACCACCGCCGAGGGGTCCTCCCCGACCGAGAGGTCCACGATCGCGACGCGCCGGTTGATCCCGATCTGGGGAGCGGCGAGCCCGACGCCCGAGGCCGCGTAACACGTCTCGACGAGGTCGGCGATGAGCCCGGGCAACCCGTCGGGCTCGACCACGTCAACGTTCCCTGCCAGCAGGCGCTCGTCTCCCCAGCGCACCAGATCCCGGATCGCCACGGACGCGGAGAGTAACAAGCCCGTTCTTCGACTGTCCTCTTGCGTCGAAACCGTGTCCGCATGACCGGACACGTCCGGGCGAAGACCGGGTTGGACCATTGTGTAACCATCTCGAGAGAAATGGGTTACAGCCGAGGTTGTGCCGGGTCGCGGTGGCACGAGCATCGCTATCTCACCTCCACGGAGGGATGCCGATGAGCTCCACGAAACGAATCCTGCTGGGCGTCGCCATGACGCTCGCGACGGTCGCGACCGCCTTTCCCCAGTACGAGGGGGCCTCGCGATCCGACTCGTATCGCTCCGACCGGGACGTCGAGCGAAGCGGTTACTCCTACGTCCGCCAGGCCATCGGCGGCGTGACCGTCCAGTCGCGCCTGAACGGGCGGGTGACCGCCCGGCGCAACATGCCGATCTCCGCGGGAGACGAGATTCTCGTCTCCGACGCGGGCCGGGCCGAGGTCGGGCTCGCGGACGGAAACCTCCTCTTCGTGGGCGGCGGCACCCGCGCCCGGTTCTCTTCGCTCTACGCACAGCAGGGCGAGAACGACGATTTCTCCGCGATCGACCTGCGCGACGGTTCGGTCGTTCTCGCTGCGATGGGTTACGACGAGGAGTCGATTCCCCGGATCGACACGGAGGACGCCACCGTCTATCTCTCCGCGGGCTCGCGGGTCCGCGTCAACGCCGACCCGCGGCGCGGGACGGTCGTGATCGTGCGCTCCGGAAGGGCGGAAGTGAGGACCCGCAACGACAGCTACACCGTCGAGGCGGGTCAGTACCTGATGGTCGAGGGCGACGAGCCGGCCGAGATCGCGCGCGGCGTTTTCTCGCGCGACCGGTTCGACCTGTGGGCGGGCGATGAGCTCGAGTCTCTCTCCGCGGAAACGACGCGGAGCGCGTCCGTTCGTTACGTCGACGACGACTACGCGAGCGACGTCGTCGCGCTCGACGACTACGGGGACTGGGAATACAGCTCGACCTACTCGACGAACGTCTGGGTCCCGAGGGTCTCCGTGGGCTGGTCGCCGTATTCCTTCGGGAGCTGGTATTACACGCCGGTCGGTCTCACCTGGTGGTCATCGGACCCGTGGGGCTGGTATCCCTACCACTACGGCAGCTGGTATTTCGACATCGGATTCCGCCACTGGTGTTGGGCACCCGGCTATACGTACTCGCCCGCGTGGGTTTACTGGGCCTACACCCCGAGCTACGTCGGATGGTGCCCGGTGGGTTACTACTCGTTCTACTCGCCGTGGTTCGACAACTACTACCGGTACTGGGGATGGAACCCGCGTTACAACCGCGGCGGCCTCACGTTCGCGATCTCCGGGACCTTCCGGAAGAGCCAGATCGACTTCGGAGGCTGGAACTTCACGGCCGCCGGCGGTTTCGGCTCGAGCTTCGACCGCGTGAACGTCGTTCCCGGATCGCGGATCGCCGCGACCCTGAACGACCAGATCGCGATCTCCGGTAAGCCGATCGTCCTCTCTTCGCGCGGCGACTCTCTGCCGGGGGCGATTCAGACCTACATCAAGCAGGCGCCGTCGCTGATCGAGCGGACGAGCCCGAATGGTTCCCGTTTCGCGCCCGTGCTGGCGCGCGAGAAGACGTTGCCGGCTTCGACTCTCGAATTGATGAAGGACCGGGCGGTCGTCGTCGGCCGCGGTAAGCTCGCCGGCCCCGGCGCGGACGAGCTCGCCTCGCGCGGGACGGTGGTCGATCGGAGGCAATCGCTGAAGGACGCCCTGGGCAGCGCCGGTCTCGAGAAGGGTCGCGCCACCCTGGGCGGCGGGTTCTCTTCGGGCCGCAAGGCTCTTCCGCAAGGTGCGATCGGAGGAGATCGAGGACGTGAAGCGCCGAACGTCGCGGGCCCTGAAACGACGGGTGTGTGGCGCGGTCGCGGATCCGAGAAGCGCGAGAAGGTCGAGAGGGCCGCGCCCGAAGCGGCTCCGGCGGCCAGCGACTGGCGCGGTCGCGGATCCGAGAAGCGCGAAAAGGTCGAGAGGGCCGCGCCCGAGGCCGCTCCGCGCGAGAAGGGAATCGATCGGTCCGCGCCGGCGCCGCGTGGAAACGACGACTGGCGGGGCCGCGCTCCGAGCATGAAGCGCGAGGCTCCGCCGGCGGACGCTCCGGCCGAGGCGCCGAGACAGAAGCCGGGCAAGCAGCTCGCTCGCGAGGATGACTGGCGGGGAAGGTCCGGCTCCCGCTTCGAGGCGAATGCCGCGCCCGACACGCGCGCCCGAGAGTGGAGGCGTTCGAACGATCCTCCCGCCAAGCGTGTGATCGAAGGAGCCGTTCCGGGACGTCGCTGGCAGACGGAGGCGGAGGCGCCGCGCGCGAAGCAGAGCGCTCCACCCGCCGAGTGGCGGCAGAGAGGTCCGGAGCGGGCCGCCCCGGCGCCGCGCTCCTACGGCTACGAGCCGAAGGAGTACCGGCCGGCGCCCGCGCCGCGAGAGTACCGGCCCGAGCCGAGGCGGTCCGAGCCGCGTGAGTCCAAGGCGCCGCGCGAGTACCGGCCCGAGTACCGCCCGCAGCCCGCGCCCCGCGCTCCGCAGTACTCGGCGCCGCCGCCGGTCCAGCGCAATGACGCCCGTCCGGCGCCCGCGCCCAACGTGGACTTCAAGGGTCACGGGAAAGGCCGTAAGGGCTGATCCGAACCAATCCTTCATCGGGTATTTCCTCTTCCTCACCGCGCCTTCGGGCGCGGTTCTTTTTTTTCTCATTGTCATCCCGAGCGCAGCGAGGGATCTCGGTCCACAAGAGATTCCTCGGCCCTCCGGGCCTCGGAATGACCGAAGAATGGTTTCGACGGGATTCGAAACTACAATTCCGTCCAATGAGCCTCCGTCCGTGGACGTTGCTGGGCAGCGCACTGTTCGTTTTCTATTGCACGGCGGTCGGCGTCTATCTCCTTCTGCGCCCGTGGACGGGCACTCTGGAGGGGAGCGGCCTCTCGGGCTCCGGTTTTTTTCGGGGCTTCGTCTCGGGGCTCGGGCTCGTCCATCTCGCCGCGGGGGCGGCCGATCTGAAGATTCTCTCCCGCGAGCTCTCCGCGACGGCCGCCGGCGAGGACTCCGGAGGGTGAAGCTCCTCTACGTCACGGACCGCGCGGCCATCGGCGAGGAGCGCCTGCAACGCGTCCTCGAGTCGCTCCGGGGCGCGGCCGGGCTCCTCGTCCAGGTTCGCGAGAAAAACGAAACGGACCGCGAGGTATTGCGGCAGACGAAGTCCGCGCGCGCGAAGCTCGGGCCAGCAGTCCCGCTCTTCGTCAACCGGCGATTGGACGTCGCGCTCGCCGCAGGGGCGGACGGCGTCCACCTCCCCGCCTCCGGCCTGCCCGTTTCGCGTGTGCGCGCCGCATCGCCCCGCGGCTTCCGCGTCGGCGTCTCGGCGCACTCCGCGGACGAGGCGGTGCGCGCGATCGAGGAGGGAGCGGACCTGGTCGTCCTCGGTCCGATCTTCGAAACGCCGTCGAAGCCCTCCGGCCGAACGCTCGGCCCCGCGGCGCTCTCCGGGCTGCCGAAACGGGACGCGCACGGCGCGGACGTCTTCGCCATCGGCGGAATCGACGAGTCGCGGCTCCCCGACCTCCTTCCGTTCGCCGACCGAATCTCCGGGGTGGCCGGGATCCGGCTGATCCAGGAGGCGGACGAACCGCGCGCGGTCGTGGAGAGGATCGTCGCGCCGTGAAGACGATCGACCGGATCCGCCCGATGGGCGACCGCGTGCCGCTCGTTCTCCGCCGGCTGATCGGACCCCTCGCGCTCGCCGCCACCGTGGTCGCGGTGATCCTGCTGCTGACGGCTCTCCGGGTCCCGACGACCAGCCCGACCGGCGACCACGACTACGGAGCGCTCGCGATCGGGATCGCGGCGGCGCTCGTCCTCACGCGACTCCTCGATTACCTGCTGTTCGACGTCGCCTTCGAGCTCCGGCGCAAGCACGCGGCGCCCGCGCTCCTGCGCCAGATCGTCAGCCTCCTGGTGTTCGGAATCGCCATCGCGATTCTCTTCCGGCTCATCCTGGGCGTCCAGCTGACCGGCATGATCGCGACGTCGGCGGTCCTGTCGGTGGTCATCGGCCTCGCGCTCCAGGACACCCTCGGAAATCTCTTCTCCGGTCTCGCGCTCCACCTCGAGAAGAGCATGCAGGTGGGCGACATGGTCCGCTCCGGCGAGATCTTCGGCACGATCGAGCAGCTCTCGTGGCGCGCGATCAAGCTTCGGACGATGGAGGGTAACGTCCTCCTCATTCCGAACAGCATCGCGAGCCGCGAGCGGTTGGAGGTCTTCCCGCGGCCGGGCCGTCCGATCGCGCGGACGCTCCACGTCGGTCTCGAGTACGACCTGCCTCCCGCGAGAGCGAGAGAAGCGCTCGAAGCGGCCGGCCGCGACCTACCGGGGGTCGCGAGCTATCCGGAGCCGACCGCATACCTGAAGAGTTTCGGCGACTTCTCCATCTCCTACGAGCTTCGCTACTGGCTCGAGGACTACGCGCGCCTCCTCGAGCTCGACTCGCAGGTTCGGGAGCGAGTCTGGTACCGCTTGAGCCGCGAAGGCATCCCGATCGCATTTCCGCTCATCCGCCAGTGGCAATGGTCCGCCGGCACGCTCGCGGAGCCTTCCCGCCGGGGCGCCATCGAGACGGCGATTGGGAACGTCGATCTCTTCGCGCTCCTCTCGGACGAAGCGAGAGGGCGCCTCGCGAATGGCGCGCGCGAGAGGCGGTTTGCCGCAGGAGAGACGATCGTCCGGGAGGGCGACCGCGGGTCTTCGATGTTCATCGTGGAGTCGGGCCGCCTCGGCGTCTCGGTGCACGGCTCGGTCGCGCAAAGCCAGAAGCTCGCGGTCCTCGAGTCCGGATCGGCGTTCGGCGAGATCAGCCTTCTCACGGGCGATCCGCGCACGGCGACGGTGCGCGCGCTCACTGAGGCGACGCTCCTCGAGATCGACAAGACGACCCTCTCCCCCATCCTCCGCGAGAATCCCTCGCTCTGCGGAATGCTCGAGCTGACGATGCAGGAGCGCCGCAAGCGCTCGGCGGATGCTCTCGCGGCGGCGCGCGGGGAAGAGCTGGAGCGGACCGAAGACCGCACGCCGCTGCGGCTGCGAATCGCCCGCTTCTTCGGCGTCGGCAGCTAGCGGTTCGGGAGAGCTGCGGGTTGAAGGTCCTTCTCGGAATCGACCTGACCGAGGTCGACCGCGTCGCGCAGGTGCTCGAGCGCTGGGGCGACCGGTTCGTCGCCCGCGTCTTCCGCGAGGGCGAGCTTTCGGCGCGGCGGCGTCACCCCCGGGCGCGGGCCGAGCACGTCGCCGGACGCTTCGCGGCCAAAGAGGCCGCGATGAAGGCCCTCGGCACCGGCTGGCGGGGACTCGCCTTCCGCGACATCGAGGTCGGTCGGGATGCACGCGGGAAACCAATTCTCTCGTTCCACGGCCGCGCGCTCGCGCGAGCCCGCGAGCTCAAGGTGACGAGCATGGAAGTCTCGATCTCACATTCCAGGGACGCGGCGGTGGCAGTCGTGGCTCTTCTGACACCCGATACCTGACACCTGCTATCGTTCCCCGTTTTCGATCATGGGTGAGACCCGAGACTACAAGGCGACGCTGAACCTTCCGAAGACCGCTTTTCCGATGAAGGCGGACCTTCCGGCGCGCGAACCCCTGCGGCTGGCGGCGTGGGAGCGGATGAACCTCGAAAAGGCGATCCGGCTCGGGTCGGCCGGGCGGCCGCGATTCATCCTCCACGACGGTCCCCCTTATGCGAACGGAAACATCCACATCGGGCACGCCCTGAACAAGATCCTGAAGGACTTCATCGTCCGCAGCCGCACGATGCTCGGATTCGACGCGCCGTACGTGCCGGGGTGGGACTGCCACGGCCTGCCGATCGAGCGGAAGGTGGACAAGGAGCTCGGGCCGAAGAAGCGCGGGATGTCCGCGGTCGAGATCCGCAGGGCGTGTCGCGAGTACGCGGAGCGTTTCATCGGCATTCAGCGCGAGGAGTTCAAGCGACTGGGCGTGGGGGGGCTCTGGGAACGGCCGTACACGACGATGAGCCGCGAGTACGAGGCCGAGATCGCGCGGGCGTTCGGGCAGTTTTACTCGAAGGGGCTCGTCTACCAGGCGCTGAAATCGGTGCGCTGGTGCTTCGCGGACCAGACGGCGCTCGCGGAGGCGGAGCTCGAGTACGAGGAGAGGACCGACCCCGCGATTTACGTTACGTTTCCCGTCACGGACCGCGAAAGGATTTACGAACTCTTCGCGCCGTACGGCATCGGCGAAAACGCATTGCAACTCGAACCGCTCGCGCTCATCTGGACGACTACGCCTTGGACGATCCCCTCGAATGTCGCGATTGCGGTGCATCCGGATCAAACCTACGAGTTGGTTGCGGATGGCGACAATCGTCTCTATATCGTCGGGCAGCCGCTTCGCGAAACTATCGCGAGCGCCTTGTCAAAGAAGCTCTCGGTACACGGTCGTGTCCTCGGGCGGGCGCTCGCCGGCGTGCGCTACCGCCATCCGCTCCCCAAGGAGATGCGCGGGGAGCTGACCCCCGAGGAAGAGGCCCGCTCGTTCCGCTTCGTCCTCGGAGACTACGTGACGATGGACGCGGGCACCGGCCTCGTCCACACGGCGCCGGGCGCGGGTGAAGACGACTTCCAGACCGGAGTTCGAGAGAACCTCCCGATCCTCTCCCCCGTCGATGCGGCGGGACGCTTCACGACCGTCGCGAAGTACCGGGGCAAGAAGGTCCTCGACGCCAACCCCGAGATCGTGACGGACCTGGAGGCGGCGGGCGCTCTGGTCCACTTCCAGCCGAACTTCCGCCACGAATACCCGCACTGCTGGCGCTGCAAGAACCCGGTGATCTTCCGCGCGACGATCCAGTGGTTCATCCGGCTGGACGACCCCGCGGCAGACCTTCGCAGCGGCGCTCTGGACGCGATCCGCCGCGTGCGCTGGATCCCGCCGTGGGGAGAAGCCCGGATCGCCGGGATGGTCGCGAACCGCCGCGAGTGGGTGATCTCCCGGCAGAGGCGGTGGGGCTCTCCCATCACCCTTCTCTACGCGGCGCGCGACGGCGATCGGACGGTGTATCCCTGGACGGACTCGCCGGACGAGCAGCGGAAGTTCTTCGACCACGTGGTCTCGATCTTCCGCCGCGAGGCCGCCGACGCGTGGTACGCGCGCGCCGCCGCCGACTTCCTGCCGGAGGGCGCGGACCTGCGCGGGTACTCCCGGGAAGACTTCGTCGCCGAGACCGACATCATCGACGTCTGGTTCGATTCGGGGGTCTCGCACGCCGCGGTCCTGCGACACGGCCAGTGGCCGGAGCTCCGGCGCCCCGAGGGCGAGATCCCCGCTGACCTGTACGTCGAAGGGCACGACCAGCATCGCGGCTGGTTCCAGTCGTCGCTGCTCACGTCGGTGGCGTTGTACGGCAACGCCCCGTACCGCGGGGTCGTGACGCACGGATTCGTGGTCGACGTCTCTTCGGGAAAGAAGATGTCGAAGTCGGTCGGGAACGTCATCGAGCCGCGGGACCTCATCCCGAAGTACGGCGCGGACATCCTGCGCCTCTGGGTGGCGAGCGCCGACTATCGCGACGACGATCCGATTTCGGAGGAGATCCTCGCGCGCTGCGCGGAGGCGTACCGCAAGATCCGGAACACGGCGCGGTATCTCATCTCGAACCTCTACGACTTCGACCCCGCCGTGGACGGCGTTGCCGCGGGCGAGCTCCTTCCGCTCGACCGGTGGGCGCTCCACCAGGCGCGGCGGCTCGCGGCGCGCGTCGCCGACGCGTACGAGCGTTACGAGTTTCACCTCGTTTACCACTCCCTCGTCAACTTCTGCGCGACGACTCTGTCGTCGTTCTACCTGGACGTGCTGAAGGACCGGCTCTATGCGTCTCCCGCCGACTCGCGGGAACGGCGATCGGCGCAGACCGCGATGTCCCGGATCGGCCGGGCGATCGCGACTTTCGCCGCGCCCGTTCTCCCGTTCACGGCCGAGGAAATTTGGGAGGCGCTGCCGGGGGCAAAGGAAGAATCGGTGCACCTCGCGCGTTTCGAGACCCTGGATGACCTGCCACAGGATGCGCTCCCCGAAGAGGCCTGGGACCGCCTGATGAAGCTTCGCGAGGAAGTCGCCGTTCTCCTCGAAGAGGCCCGGCGCGAGAAGACAATCGGGTCCTCGCTCGAGGGCGCGATCGCGTTTACGGGCAACGGCGACCTCGAGACGGATCGAAGCTCGACCGGAGCCGCGGGGGCGGGTCTCGCCGACCTCTTCATCGTGTCGGAGACGATTGCCGCCGACGCCGGACCCGACGGCGCCGGGTGGACGGAGTCGCGGGCGTATCCGAATCTCAAGATCCGGTTCCAGAAGGCGCGGGGCCGCCGCTGCGACCGCTGCTGGAAGGTCACTCCGGAGGCGGAGGAGAACGGTCTGTGTGACCGGTGCCGCCGAGCGCTCGAAGCTCTCGCCACGGCAGGGGCGGTGACGCAGTGAACGCTTTTCCACGGTTGAAGGAGAGCGCGCTCTACCGCGTCGGATATTTTCTCGTGTCGCTCGCGGTCCTCCTTCTCGACCAGTGGAGCAAGGGCATCGTGATGCGCACCTTCCAGGTCCACGAATCGCGTCCGATCGTTTCCGGTCTCTTCGACCTGACGTACGTTCAGAACAGCGGCGCCGCTTTCGGTCTCTTTGCATCGGTCGACTCGTCGGTGAAGGCGATCGTCTTGAACAGCGTCGCCGTTCTCGTCTTCCTGATCGTGTCCGGCTACGCGCTTCGCTCGTCGCACAAGAGCGTGCGGCTCCAGGTCGGCCTCGCCCTGATCCTCGGCGGAGCGGTCGGCAACCTGCTCGACCGCGTTCGCTTCACCTACGTCGTCGATTTCCTCGACTTCTCGATCTCCGGACACCACTGGCCGGCGTTCAACGTCGCGGACTCGGCCATCTGCATGGGCGTTGCGCTGCTGTTCCTCGACATGCTCCAGAAGGAGGAAGAGGTCGAGGAGAGACCGGTGGGCGCGGCGTAACGATGTTCCCGCGCCTGATCCAGATCGGCTCCTTCTACATCCCGACGTACGGGGTCATACTGGCGATCGCCTACCTCGTCGGGATCTGGCTGCTCCGGCGTAAAGCTCGCGAGGAGGGCCTCCCCGAGCAGAAGATCTTCGACTTCTCGCTCTACGTTCTGGCCGCCGCGATCCTCGGAGCCAAGATCCTGCTCATCATCGTCGAGTGGCGCCACTACGTGGAGAACCCGCGCAGCCTGGTCGAGGTCCTCCGCTCGGGCGGCGTCTTCTACGGAGGCCTGATCGCCGCCACCGCCGTCGGCATCTGGTACATGCGCAAGCACCGTCTCCCGGCGTGGAAGATCGCCGACATGGGCGCGCCGTCGATCGCGCTCGGAGAGGCGATCGGACGGTGGGGATGCTTCGCCGCCGGCTGCTGCTACGGGAAGCCCACGGATTCGCCGCTCGGCGTGACCTTCACCGATCCGTTCGCGCACGAGGCGGTCGGCACGCCGTTGAACGTTCCTCTCCATCCGACGCAGCTCTATCTCTCACTAAACGCGGTCGTGATCTTCCTGATCCTCCAGTGGGCGTACAGCCGGCGAACGTTCGACGGCGAGGTGTTCTGGCTCTACGTGCTGCTCTACGCGATCACTCGCGGGATCATCGAGACGTTCCGGGGCGACTCGTCGCGCGGCTTCCTGATCCCGGGAGTACTCTCGACATCCCAGTTCATCGGCCTGATCGCCGCCGCCGCGGCCGTGGGGATGCTCGTCTACCTGGGCCGCCGCCGCCGCGCGGCGGCGTGAGTTGATCCGGCGCTTCCGGGTCGGAGTTCCGTCGGAAGGCACCCGCCTCGATCTCTTCATCGCGGCAACCTGCTCGGACCTCTCGCGCTCGCGGATCCAGAAGCTGATCGCGGAAGACGCCGTACGCCTCGACGGACGCCCGGCCAAACCCTCGCACGTCGTCCGCGCCGGGGACGAGGTCGAGGTGGAGGTTCCGGAGCCGCGCGCCACCGTGATCGAGGCGGAAGAGATTCCCCTGTCGATTCTCTACGAGGACGAGCACCTTCTCGCGATCGACAAGCCGCCGGGACTGGTGGTCCATCCGTCTCCCGGCCACGCCTCGGGCACTCTCGTCAACGCGCTGCTGCATCACGTCCGCGACCTCGCCGGAATCGGAGGAGAGCTCCGCCCCGGCATCGTCCATCGGCTCGACCGCGACACGTCCGGCGTGCTCCTCGTGGCGAAGACGGACCGGGCGCACGCTTCTCTCTCCCGGCAGATGAAGAAGCGCGCCCTGAAGAAGGAGTACCTCGCGGTCGTCGCGGGATTCCCCAGGGTGCGCAAGGGCGAAGTCGCGCTCGGAATCGGTCGCGACCCGCGGGACCGCAGGAAGATGCGAGCCTTCCCCACGAGCGACGCCGCGTCCGCCGGAGTGCGCGAGGCCCGGACCCTGTACGCGATCGAGCGCGAGTGGCCGGCCCTCGGGGTCACGCTGCTCCGATGCCGTCTCGTCACGGGACGGACCCACCAGATCCGCGTGCACCTCTCGGCGACGGGGCTGCCGATCGTCGGCGACCGGGTGTATGGCCGCCCGCGTTACGATCGCGTGCGCGACTCCGCGCTCCGCCGGACTCTCCAGGAGTTTCCGCGGCAGGCCCTGCACGCCGAGCGCGTCGGCTTCCGCCACCCCGCGACGAACGAAGAGATGGAGGTCGTCGCGCCAGTTCCGGCGGACATGAAGGAGCTAATCGCCGCGCTCGATGCGGGTTGAGGGGGTCAGGTCTCCACTTGCCACATCCGGCAGAGAGCTGCAGCGCGTCAACTGCCAAGATCGACGGCCGCGGATCGGGGTCAGGCCTCCACTGACCGCTTTGCTCACGCAAAGTGGTCAGACCGCTTCCGCTCACCGACCTCTGTCGCGTTGAGTGAAGGCCTGACCCCGTTACCCCTTCTTCTTAGGAACAACCACCGGCGGGATCTCCTCGCGCCGCACCTCGGCGTTGAACTCCGCGAGATCCTTGTTCATCACGGCGTCGAGCTCCGAGAGGATCGACGCGAGCTTGCCCGAGACGTCCTTGTAGTAAGCCCACGACGAATCGGTGGGCTTCGAGTCCGCCGATGAGGCCGCGACGGCGATCCCGATGAACTGGTGGTCCAGGGCCGGCGGGAAGTTCAGCACGTCCTGGTTCGACTTCAGCTCCGGGTTGACGAGCTTCTTCTCGATCGCCGTGAGTTTTTCGGAGATCGCCTTCGCCCGGTCCTTCAGCGTCGTCCCCTTGCCGAGCTTCTCGGCGCGCTCGCCGACCGCCTGCATCTGCGCCTTTGCGTCGCGGATCCGCGCGACGGCGTCGTGCGTCTCTTCGAGCCGATCCCGGACGTCGGAGAGGAGCTGGAACTGTCGCTTCAGGTCCTCGGCGGTCGCCGGGACGTCGGGATGCTTGCGGACCTCGACCGGCTGCGTGAGCGTCTGGCCCGCGTACTTGACGCGAACCGCATAGACGCCGGGTGCGACACGCGGTCCCTGCCGCGTTCCCCAGACGACCGCTTTCGGAACGAGCGCGGGCTTGGCAATCCGCATGTCCCACGTCAGCCGGTTCATGCCTGCCTTCGGCTCGATCGGCTTGTCGCCTTCCTCGTCGTCTCCGGCGCCGGCAGGCAGACCGATGTCTTTCTGCTCTTTCTTTTCTGAGGTGTACGTTCTCAGGACCTTGTCACCCTCCAGGAACTCGACCGTCAGGGGCTGCTTC
>DASYUL010000006.1:0-2475 GCA_036001245.1 Thermoanaerobaculia bacterium | reverse complement strand
GGCGGAGGGCACGATCCTCGGGACCTTCCAGTACATGGCGCCCGAGCAGCTCGAGGGCAAGGAGGCGGACGGCCGCACCGACATCTTCGCCTTCGGCGCGGTGCTCTACGAGATGGCGACGGGGAAGAAGGCGTTTTCGGGGCGCGGCCAGGCGTCGCTGATTTCCTCGATCATGACGGCGGAGCCGGTGCCGGTCTCAAGTGTCGCGCCCATGACCCCGCCCGCGTTCGACCGGGTCGTGCGCACCTGTCTGGCGAAAGACCCCGACGACCGCTGGCAGACCGCGCGGGACGTCGCTCTGCAGCTTCAGGGAATCCAGCAGGATCGGTCCGCGGCGCTCGCGCCGGCCGCTGCAGGGCGACCCCGTGTGACGGCGGGCGCGCTCGGTCTGGCCCTCGCCGTCGTTTCCCTAGTGATCGGCGCGCTCGTCGGACGCGCCGTTCTTCCGCGGACATCCGGCTCGCCCACCCGGCTCGTGCGGTCGTCGGTGCTGCCGCCGCCCGGGACCCAGTTCCGTTTTTTCGACGCGAATACCGGTCTCGCGGTTTCTCCGGACGGCCGGCGGATCGCGTTCACCGCCCGGGACGTGGACGATCGCTCACTTCTGTGGGTTCGCGACCTCGACTCGCTCGAACCGTATGTGATCCCCAGCACCGAAGAGGCGAGCTTCCCATTCTGGTCACCCGACGGAAGACGCCTCGGGTTCTTTTCATACGGAACCTTGAAGATCGTCGAAGCCTCGCCCTCGGCGCCGCCTCCCACGAGCCTCGCGCCGGTCCTGGAAGCGCGGGGTGGGGCTTGGGCGCCCGACGGGACCATCGTCTTCTCACCGGGTGGCCTCTCGGGAGGACCCCGCGGACGGCCCCTCCTCAAGGTCTCCTCATCCGGAGGACGCGTCAGCGAAGCCACTGTCGCGAGCGGTAGCGAAACGCATCGATGGCCCTCGTTCCTCCCGGATGGCCGCCACTTTCTCTACCAGGTGCGCTTCGGCGCTCCCGGAAAGAACGCGATTTTCGCTTGCTCCCTCGACTCCAAGGACCGCCGCGAAATCCTCGCCGTCGACACGGACGCCGTGTACGGATCGCCCGGATACCTGCTCTTCCGCCGAAACGACCGGCTCGTGGCAGCCACGTTCGATCCCGAGGGCCTGAAGATCCGGGGAGACGCCGTCGAGCTCGTGAAGGGGATCGAGTACTTCCCCCCCACGAGCAAGTCGATTTTCTCGGTCGGCGACAGTGTGCTTGCCTATACGGAGCGGTCGGACGCGCGGCTGTCGCGTCTCGCGTGGTTCGATCGCTCGGGGCACGAGGTCAGTCAGGTCGGGCCTCCCGGGATCTACATCGGCCCGAGGCTTTCGCCCGACGGCAGAAAGCTCGCCGTCAGCCTCGTCGAGCAGCTCGCGATTCCCCCGGACGTCTGGGTCTTCGACACGACTCTCGGCACCAGCGTCCGTTCGACGGAAAGGTCCGGCCCCGACCTCAATCCGGTCTTCTCGCCCGACGGGACGCGGATCTTCTACGCGGGCAGCCAGCGTACAGGCACGTGGGGGATCTTCGAGACTCCGACGTCGGGAACCGGCGAGCCGAAAGCCGTGCTGGAGTCACCACTGTCGACCGTGCCGACCGACATCTCCTCGGACGGCCGGTTCCTTCTCTATCGGGAGTTCTCTGCCGGTACGCGAGGGGACCTCAAAGTGCTTCCGCTCACGGGAGAGCGGCGCCCCTTCACGTTTCTAGCGTCCCCGTTCGACGAAGACGCCGCCATGATCTCGCCCGACGGTCGCTGGGTCGCCTACGTCTCGGAAGAGACGGGTCGGAAAGAGGTCTATGTCGCCACGTTTCCGGAGCCGACCCGCCGCCACCGGATTTCGACGGAGGGGGGGACACAGCCCCGCTGGAGCCGGGACGGTCGAGAGCTCTTCTTCATCACGCGCAGCCGCACGATCATGGCGACACCTTTCGAGAGCCGCAGTCCGAACCTCCCCGCCGGCCCCGCGCGACGCCTCTTCGACGTCATGATGCACCGGCAGTTCAGCTCGAACGTTCCCTACAGATACGACATCGCTCCGGACGGCCGCTTCCTCATCGTCGTTCGTGCCTCCGACGAGCTTCCGTCCCTGATTCTCGTGACGAACTGGCAGGCGGGGCTCGAAAAGAAATGACCGTCCTTCCCGGCACCCGCCTCGGTCCCTACGAGATCCAGGCGCCGATCGGCGCCGGGGGGATGGGCGAGGTCTACCGTGCGCGGGACACGCGGCTCGAGCGGACGGTCGCCGTCAAGGTCCTGCCGTCCCACCTTTCCACGAGCCCGGAGGTGCGCCAGCGTTTCGAGCGCGAGGCGAAGACGATCTCGCAGCTGTCGCACCCGCACATCTGCGCGCTCTACGACGTCGGCAACCAGGACGGCGTCGAGTTCCTCGTCATGGAGTACCTCGAGGGCGAGACGCTCTCCGACCGGCTCGTGAAGGGGCCGCTC
>DASYUL010000005.1:0-39380 GCA_036001245.1 Thermoanaerobaculia bacterium | reverse complement strand
CGAGGGTCTTGAACGTGCCGAGGTTCTTCCTCTTGCCCGTCTTCGGGTCCTTCTTGCGGGAGTAGAGCCGATATTCGCCCGACGGTAGCTTCCGAATCATCGTTTTCTCCTATTGCGCGAGGGGGGTCTCTCGCACGTTCGTGTTGTGCGACGAGGCGATCCGCCACTCGTTCGCCTTCCGGACGACGACCCAGCTCATCACGCCGGTCCGCGGCGCCCGCGACGTGCCGTCCGGATCGCGGTCGCCCTCGATCCGCCAGTCGATGTGAGCCAACGCGACGTCGGGCTTGAGGAATCGGACGGTCACGCCTTCGACCGTCAAGGTGCTGCCCTTGAACTGCATCTGGTGAAGCGTCGCATGCTCGTCCCGGATCTGCTGGCGCCTTTTCAAGTGCACCCCTCCGACGCTGACAAAGTCCGCGTCGTCCGCGAAGAGCGCCGCCATCGCGTCCATGTCGTGGGCGTTCCAGGTCTCCGCAAACCGGGTCGCCATCCGCCGGATGGTCGCCTCCTCGCGGTTGATGACCTTCAACGGCTCCGCCGAGAGCGGAACCATCAACAGTACCGCGGCGGCGGCGAGCAGTCGCCGGATCACTTCGTCGTCGGCTTCTTCTCCGGCGCGGGCGGCGGTCCCTCCGACCACGGCGGCGCGACGCCGTTTGTCCGCGCGTAGGCGATCGACTGGCCGAGGTGCTCGTGCCCGTGGCTCACGAGGACGATCATCATCATGCGCTCGCTCGGCTCCTGTCCGAAGAACTTGACCTTCTTGTCCAGGTCGGAATCCGGAGTCGCCTCGACCGCCTTGCGCGCGTGGTCGAACGAGCGCTTGAGCGCATCGACGACCTTCGCCTTCTCGGTGACCGTCTTCTCCATCTCGCGGCTGAAGCCCTCCGGCATCTTGGCGCCCAGAAACGTGGGGAGGAAATAGTTCCCGCCGGCGACGTGCATGTAGACCTCGCTGACGGAGCGGACTCCCGCTCCCGGCCGCCAGCCGAACTTCTCCTGCGGCATCGCCTCGGCGAGTGAGACGAGCTTCTTCTCGACGTCATTGAGCTGCCAGATGACGTCCGCCCGGAGACCGGAGACTGCCGTGGCGGACGGGGCGGCGGGCGCCGTTGTCTGGCCGAGCGCCGCGGACGAGGCGAACGCGAGCACGAAAACGAACGCGGACAGAACCCGGGCAACTCTCTTCATGACGACCTCCTCAGTGGTCGTGAATCTTACGTTGGACCTTGGACGGAATTCAGACCTTCGACGGACTTTGGACTTCGTCAGCGCCACCGGTCGATCGACACGACCTCGACTTCTCCGTCGGGCAGCTTGACGCGTTCGCCCGGCCTCTTGCCGAGGAGCGCCGTGGCAAACTCCGACTCGTAGGAGTAGATCGCCTCCTCGGGCCGCGAGTCCCATGGCCCCAGGATCGTCGCGGTGCGCTGGCGGCCGCTCTCCGGCTCGCGCAGAACGACGCGCGTGCCGACCCGGACTTCGGAAGTGTCGATGCGCGACGCCTCGAGCGCGCGCGTGCGGGAGAGCTCGTCGACGAGCTTCGCGATGCGGGCGGAGAGGTACTCGTGCTTCTGGCGCGCTGCGTGGTACTCGAAGTTCTCCGACAGGTCGCCGTGCTCCTTCGCGGCACGCATCTGCTCGGCGTTCGCGGGCAGCTCGACCTGCTTCAGGTGCGCGAGCTCCCCTCGTCGCGCGTCGATCGCCTCCGGTGTCGCATAGAGGTAGTTCGCCGCCGGAGCTCGGAGCGCCGGGAACTTCATGAGCAGCGCCTCGCGGACGGTTGCCCGCCGGTGCTCCTCGAGGCCGCCGGCGCGGGCGAGCGCGGTCAGCAATTCCCGCGCCTCCTCCTCCGACGCCGCGCGGCGCACGAGCTCGACCGCGAGCGCTCCCGGCTCGAAGAACGCCTTGACTCGAGCCCGGACCGCGCCGAACTCGTCCTGCCGGAGCGCGTCGACGAGCGATTGGAAGAGCGCCGACGCGGAAACCTCCGGGCTCGCGTCGGCTCCGAACCTCTCGGAGAGCCAGACGAACGCGCGCGGCGCGATCCTCGGAGAGCGCATCACGCGCCGGACGAGGTCGTCCCGTCGCCCGCGGTCCTGCGAGAGCGCCTCGAAGAGCGCGGAGAGAACGCGCGCGTCCTCCTCCTCGACGAACCGCGCGGCGAAGATCGCCGGCCAGTCCTCGCGCCGCGCGCGAATCTCCTCGAGAGCCTTCTCGCGCGCGACGTGGTCGCGCATCTGCCCCAGTACTTCGCCGGGGTCGCCCCCTGCGAGCAGCGACTCCGCCGGGAACGCCTCGGGCTCTCCGGGGGCGAGCCGCGCCGCCGCCTGCGACAGCTCCCAGGCAAGGGCGGGGTCTCCCCGATCGGCCGCGGCTCGCGCCTCCGACGACAGGGAACCGGCGAAGAGCTGCGCGAGTTCGCGAGAGCGCTTCGCGTGCTTGCGTGCGAGCTCGAGCTTCTTGTGAGGCTCGGCGGCCGCGAAATCGCGCTTCACTGTCTCGTCGGCCTCGTCGGCGCTGGCGCTCCAGGAGACGAGCGCGCCCTTCGACGCTCCCGCGACGAGGAGCTGCGGATGCCTCCGGGCGGACGTCCAGAACGAGCTCCACCGCGCGTCGTCCACGACGCCGCCGAAGTGATCGCGGACCTCGCCGACGGTGAGCGGCCGGCCGAAGCTCTCGAGCAGGCGACGCACGGATTCCGCCGGCTCCTTCGCGACCAGGTCACGCAGCGCCTCCAGGTTTTCGACCTTCTCGCGCAGGAAGTGGCCCGCCGGCAGCGGCTCGAGGTTCTTCTCGGCCGAGACGAGCGACAAGGGAACGCGAGCGCCGCCCACTTCGAGGCGCATGACGTCGAGGGCGGGGTTCATTTCGGCGATGCGGCCCGCGCCGCGGCCCGCGAGGAAGTAGACCTCACCGGGCGCGAACCGGAGCCACCTCGCGACCCGCCGTGCCGTCTCCGAAGGGTCCGCCGCGGTCGCGATCGGGTTCTGTGCCATCACCGCGGCGAGCACCGGATGGTCCCGGTAGCGCTCGGTGAGCGCCGCTTCGAGATCCCTGCGCGCGGCGGAGTCCGTCGGACTCATCCGAACGATCTCGGCGAGCACCTCGATGCGCGCCTCGAGGTCACCGCGCTCCGACTGGTAATCCGCGAGGAAGCGCAGCCAGGAGAGCGCCTGCTCGGCTCCCTCCGCGCCCGCCTTCTTCTTGACCGCCGCCGCGATCCGGAAGAAGAACTGCAGGTCCGACGGGTCCTGCTCCATCCGCCGGGTCCAGACGTCCTCGAGCTCTTCGAGGCGCTTCTGCTCGACGAGGGCGGCGATTTCGGGAGGAAGTTGGTAGACGGCCTGTGACACCGTTGCGATCTTAGACGACAGGCCCCACGGTCCTGCACCCGCATCCTCATGCCGCGGGGACAGGCCCCACGGTCCTGCACCGGCATCCTTATTATCAAGTCATGGCCACCTGGATCGTCACCGGAGCGACCCGCGGCATCGGACTCGCGTTCGCGCGCGCGCTCGTGCAGCGTGGCGAGCGGGTCGTCGGCACGGCGCGGCGGCCCGAGAGCGCGGAAGAGCTCCGCTCGACGGGCGCGCGCGTCGAGAAGCTCGACGTCGCCGACGACGCGAGCGTCGCCGATTTCGCGCGGAGGCTCGCCAATGAGTCCGTGGACGTCCTGATCCACAATGCGGCGATCGGCGACGCCGGCCCCTCGATCGAACACCTCGATCCCGGGGAAGTCCTCCGCACTCTGGACGTGAACGCGGTCGGGCCCGTGCGGCTCACGCGCGCCCTGCTCACGAACCTGCGCGCCGGGAGGACGCGCAAGATCGTCGGCATCACGTCGGGCCTGGGGAGCCTTCAACAGGACACGGGCGGAGGCTGGTACGCGTACCGGATGGCGAAAGCGGCCCTCAACATGTTCATTCGCACGCTCGCCGAGGAGCTTGCGCCGGAACGGTTCGCTTGCGTGGTGATCTGCCCCGGCTGGGTCAAGACCGCGATGGGAGGCCCCGAGGCGCCGCTGACCCCCGAGGAGAGCGTCGCCGCGATGCTGAAGGTGATCGACCGACTCACTCCGTCCGACACCGGGCGATTTCTCGACCGGCGCGGACGGGACATGCCGTGGTAGGGGTCAGGCCTCCCCGACCATGCCATCTTCGCGAAGCGAAGTGGCAGCGGAGACCTGAGCCCTCCCGCCCTAGTCGTCTCTGCGAGCCTGTCTCTTCTCGGCCATTTTCCGCAGGAAGCTGCCCGGCAGCGTGCCGTGGATCGTCACGCCCTCGCGGTCGCTCTCGATCTCGAACTTCCGGAGGATCGGCACCATGTCCGGCGACTTCTCGTGAATCGCGAGCCGCCACATCGCGATGACGCCCTTCAGCGCGTCCTCGAGCAGGTCGCGAGTCTCTTCGTCGGCGGTGACGCCGGTTGCCGAAAGCTCGAGGGAGTCGCCGCGGGTCGTCGCGTGGAAGACGAAGAGCGAGACCGACTTCATCGCGCCGACGAGCGCGTCCGCCGCGTCGCCGTCTTCCGAGCGCCGCGGACCTCCCGCGAACGGCGCGCGCGTGGCGTCCACGATCGCCCACGCGGAAGCCCCCGCCGGCACGCGATGGATCTGCCGTCCCAGGCCTTCGCCGCGCAGGAAGCCCGATCCGCCCGACTGCCGGGCCGCGAGCGCGCGCGTCACCGACTCGGGGCTTCCGGCCACGACCAGGCGCTGGTTGAGGACGGCGATCGCGGCCCGGTTGTTCTCGCCATGCGTGTCTCCGAGGAGGAGGTAGTCGCCTTGCGGGGTCGGTTTCCGGATCGCGCCGCGCGCCTCCATCGCGGCTTCGAGGCGCGCCGGTTCGAAGCGGCCCTGGAAGATCACGAGCCCGTCCTCGGGTCCGTGGATGCGATTCGAAGCGAGGCCCGCGACCACGACCATGTCGACGTCCTGACGCGGGCGGAGCCCCGTCTCCGCCAGGAACTTTGCGGCATCGCCGTCGACGGCGAGATCGTCGGTCTCGGCGAACAGCCTCGCCGCGAACGGGCTCGAGCGCAGCGCGTCCAGGTGGATGACGCCGACCGATGCCACGTCCGGCGGCACGAGCGCGAGCGCCTCGTCGGAGGCCGCGGCGAGAGTCGGCGCCGTCGCACCGGCGAAGGCGAGAGTCAGCGCGGCAAGCGGGAGCGAAAGCCTTCGAAGCGGTCTCATGTCAGAAGTCCTTTCTCGAAAAGCGCCAGGAGGCGAGAACGAGCGAGACGAGGCCGAAAAGGGCCGTGGAACCGTAAACCGCGAACGGAGCCGCAGGACCGACGCCGTGCACCCCGCCGGAGACGAGCGAGACCGTGGCGCGCCCGAGCTCGGTGGTCTTCGGAAAGATCCAGTAGAGCGCCCGGACGAGGTTCGCGCTGAACTCCGTCGAGACCGCGGCGGAGATCTTCTCGTGGGCGGAGAGCAGTGCCGCGAAGAAGAAGATCGCGTAGGTCACCATCAGCGAGACGGCGGTGGACGACGTCACGACGCCGACGAGGAACGCGAACGCGACGAGGCACGCGATCGCGAAGAGAATCACGACTCCGCCGAGCAGGAATCGGGGGTGCGCGACACCCGTCTTCCAGAAGACGATCAGCCAGATCGCGCCGATGAGATACAGGAGGTTCGCCGCGGCGAGGAGCAACCCGCCGGAATAGCGCGAGAGAAGGAGCTTCGTCCTCCCCACCGGTCGCGAAAGATAGAGGTCGATCGTCCCCTTCTCCTGGAGCCGCGGCACGAGGTGTGCCGTCGCGAAGAGCGCGAGAAACGTGCCGAGCAGGAAGAGAACGCCCGAGAAGCCCGTCTCGAAACCGAGAACAAGCTGGTCCATGTCGATCTTGTTCCCACCGAGGTCCATCTCTTTTCCGAAGAGCTTTGCCCCCGCGAGCGCGCCGTTCACGATGTCGAGGTTGACCGCGGCCGCGAAGATGACGATGAAGAGCGTCGAGAGCGCAAAGTAGGCGAGGAGCGTCCAGCGCGCCGACGCTTCGCGGAAGACCTCCTCGACGCTCGCGGCCCAGGCCCTCATTCTCTTTCGCCCGTCCGGACGAGGTCCACGAAGACGTCTTCGAGCGTCGATCGCACGGGCGCGAGCTCGGCGAGCATCGCGCCGCGCGCGCGGAGCGTGTCCACGAGCGCGTTCAGGTGCGCGAGGTCGCGCGTTCCGATGACGAGGTGGCCGTTGACCCGCTCGACCGACGCCCCGCTCTCGCGGAACGCGGACACGAGCGAGTCGTCGACCGGTGACGCCGTCATCTTGTAACGCGACCCCTGCGCGGTCAGGTCCGCGATGCGCCCTTCGGCGGCGACTTTCCCGCGCTTGAGCACCGCGACCCGGTCGCACGTGAGCTCGATCTCCGACAACAGGTGCGAGTTCAGGAGGATCGCGCGCCCGCGCGCCGCCTCATCGCGGAGAAGGTCGCGGATCTCGCGCCGCCCGACCGGATCGACGCCGTCGGTCGGCTCGTCGAGGAGCAGGACCTCGGGGTCGTGAACGAGCGCGGCGGCGAGCCCGAGGCGCTGCGTCATCCCCTTGGAGAACTTCTTCACTTTGACGTCGGCCCAGTCCGATAGCCGCACGCGCGCGAGAAGCTCGGGGACCCGCGACTTCACGGCCGAGCGCTCCATTCCCGACATGCGCCCGAAGATCGACAGGGTCTGTCGCGCGGTGAGATATCCCGGAAAGCGGTGTCCTTCCGGCAGATATCCGACCCGCCGCCGGCTTTCCGGATCGTCCACGGGGACGTCGAAGAGCCGGGCGGAGCCGTCGGTCGGGCGCGTCAGGCCGAGCAGGATCTTGACGGCCGTCGTCTTTCCGGCGCCGTTCGGCCCGAGCAGGCCGAAGACTTCACCGGGCCCGACGGCGAGGTCGATGCCGTCGAGAGCCGTGACGCGCCGCGTCCCGAATCGCGACCGGTAGACCTTGCGCAGGCCTTCCGCCCTGATGACCGGAGCCATATCCCCTTAAACGGAACTCGCGGCCGGAAGTTCAGGACGACGTCAGCCGTCGCAGCTCCTCCCGAACGTCGTCGACCTTGACCGTATGATCCGGCTGTTTCCAGAGCACTTTGCCGTCGGCCGACCGGATGACGAGGCCGTGCGACTGAAAGCCGAGCTCCTTGACGGCGGCGGCGCCTTCGGGACTCCTCGCGTCCACGTTCTCCCCCGTCACCTTCCCTGGGAACTCCTGCGCGAGACCGCTCACGGCGGGCTTCAGCTTCGCGCAGATCATTCACCCGGGCAGGTAGTAGTAGGTCACGTGGAGCGTCTCCGAGCGCGCGGGGCGCGAGCAATCGACGGCGACGAGCGCGATCGCGACTGCCGCCGCGGCGAGAAAAGCGAGGCGAGCGCGTCTCTCCATGACATTGCCTCCCGAGAAGAGGCTAGCACCACGATGAACTGCGGTGGGTGCAGGTCCGTAGACCTGTCCCCACGACGGGGCTGCGGTGGGTGCAGGTCCGTAGGACCTGTCCCCACGACATAGACTGGGGGGAGGTCCACGATGCCGCTCCGCAGCGAAAAAGACATCCGTCAGGAAATCCGAAATCTGCGCGACAAGGGGAAGTCGCTCTCCGGCTTCTGGGTGTCGGAGCTCGCTGCGGCCGCGTACGCGCTCGAGTGGGTTCTCGGAAAGAAAGAGAAGGCGCCCGCAAACGACGTCGGCGAGCCCGACAGCGGACACGGCAAGCTCGCGGAGTCGATTTCGAAGGCCGCGGAGAAAGAGCCGCCGGCAGCGAAGAAGAAGCCGCCCGCAGCCGCGCCGAAACCGAAAGCTCCCCCCGCGAAGCGCCGCTGACGCGATCGATTCGCCGCATTTCGAGACTCGATTGGCCCGTCCCTTGCGGAGAGCGGGCGCGTGAAAGCGCGCGAAAACCGCAGGGTGTTGTGGGTGGCGATCACGGTCGTCGCCGTCGCGGCGATCATCGCTGTGATCGCACTCGTCGTGCCCAACGCCCTGCTGCGTTCGGACTTCATCCGCAAGCGAGTGAACAAAGATCCGGATCGCGGATGGCTCGAATACGACTCCGCCTCTTCGCGTTGGCCCGGCACCCTGCACGTGAAGAACTTGAGCTTCCGCGACCGCGATCCGAAAGCGGAGTGGGCCTTCCAGCTCGAGGACGCTGACCTCACGTACTCGTTCGTCGACCTTCTCCGCCGGCGTTTTCACGTCACCCGACTCGCCGGACGCGGATTCATCTTCCGGGTGCGGAGCCGGCTGACGCGGGCGGAGGCGACGCCGACGCGGCTCTCCCGCCTGCCGGCGATCCCCGGATTTCCGGACCCGCCGCTGCTTGGGCCTCCCGAGCCCAGGGCGCCGGCCACGGGAAAAGAGTGGACCATTCTCGTCGACTCGGTCGCGATCGACGACGTGCGCGAGGTCTGGATCGAGGGTTACCGCTGCACCGGTGAGTCGCGCGTGACCGGCGGTTTCTTTCTGCGGCCGAAGCAGCAGGCGCAGGTTTACCCGTCGAAGCTGGCGATCCGGAACGGCACGATTCACTCGGGGAAGGACGTCATCGCCGCCGACGTGCGCGCGACGTTTGGCGCCCGGATCGGACCATGGGACCCGAAAAAGTTCCCGGGGAGCAGGATGCTGCGGTTCGTCGACGGAGACGCGGAAGCGACGGCGCGGCTGGACGACGCCGAGGTCCTGAACCGCCTTCTCGGCGAGCCGGCGGGAACGAGGCTGGAGAGAGGCAGCGGCCGCATGGACGTTCGCGCTTCCGTCGAGAAGGGAATCGCGAAGGGCACGATCGACTACGGGTCGCGCGACCTCGCCCTGCGCATCCTCGACGTCGCGATGCGAGGCCGGTTCGACGGGCGGGTCGAGCTCTCCGGCGTCGGACTGGAGACGTGGGGAGGCGGACGTCTGAACGGCGGGCACGTGAACTTGACCGATGCGACTGTCTGGGACGGCGCGCGCCAGGCCCACCCCTGGTGGGGCCGCGTCGACTTCGAGCGCGGCGAGTTCCGCCCGAAGTCGACTTTCCTCTTCACGACGAGCGCCACCGCCCGCGCGCGCGACGCCCAGCCGCTCCTGCAGATCGTGAACGTCGACCTGCCGGAGTGGGTGAAACGGCTCCTGCGCCTGGATGATCCGGTCGCGGCGCGCACGGCGATCCGGTTGGGACGGTCCGTCGTCGAACTGCGGCGCCTGGCGGCGCGGACCGGGAAGCTCCGGATCTTCGGGGAGTACTTCGCGCGCGGATCGTCCAAGAGTGGAACGTTCCTGATCGACGCGGGGCTGCTCTCGGTCGGCGTGGGAATCTCGGACGGGAAGAAGCAGGTGCGGATCCTCGGGCCCAGGAAGTGGTTTCGCGGAAGAACGGGGTGGGAACCGTGAAGGCGCTCGCCTCTCTCCTACTGTCGTTGGCCGTCGTCTGGGCGGCGTTATTGGCCATCATGAGCGTCATGGAGAACCGCTTGCTTTACTTTCCCGTCCGCGAGCTCGAGGCCGGGCCCGCCGACTACTCGCTTCCTTACGAAGAGCTCCGCGTGACGACGTCCGACGGCGTTCGCCTCCACGGCTGGTGGATCCAGGCCGGCGGGAATCGCGTCGTCCTTCTCTTTCACGGCAACGCCGGCAACATCTCGCATCGCCTGGAGCGCGCGAAACTCTTCGCCGAACGTCTGGGCGTCGACCTCTTCCTCGTCGACTACCGCGGCTATGGCCGGTCGGAGGGGAAGCCGTCCGAGACGGGCTTGTATCGCGACGGCCTGGCGATCTACGACGCTGCGCTCGGGTGCGGATTTTCGCCGGAGCGCATCGTGCTGCTGGGCGAGTCGCTCGGCTGCGCCGTCGCGCTCGACGTCGCGCTCGTCCGCCCCTGTGCCGCGGTTGCGCTGGAGACCCCGTTCCTGTCCGTCCCAGCGCTCGCGCGAAAGCACTACCCGTTCGTGCCCGGCTTTCTCGTTCGCTCCAAGTTCGACGCCGAATCGAGGATTCGCCGCGTGACGGCGCCCAAGCTGATCGTCGCCGCGGAGCGCGACGAGATCGTGCCCCTGTTCCACGCGAGGCGGCTCTTCGACGTCGCCGCGCCGCCGAAAGAGCTCTTCGTCGTGCCCGGCGCCGGTCACAACGACACCTATTCAGTGGGCGGAGGCCCCTATCTCTTTACGTGGCGCCGTTTTCTGGCTGGGGTCAACGCTGAATGACTGCATTCGGACTGCATTCGGGTCAACGCTGAATGACTGCATTGCAGCGATTCAGCGCTGACCCCAATGCAGCGATGCAGCGTTGACCCCATAGACTGTCGGTCGTGACGGCGACCGTTGGCATCGTGGGGTTCGGGCGGATCGGTCGGAACCTCTTCCGCCTCCTCTACCAGCGTGAAGACATCCGGATCGCAGCCATCAGCGACTGGAACGATCCGGAGCCCCTCGAATACCTCCTGAAGTTCGACACGCTTCTCGGCCGCTTTCCGGGGGAGGTCTCGATCCGCGAAGGCCACCTCTACGCCGCGGGGCGCCAGATTCGGATGATCACCGGCAAGGACCAGCCGCAGCCGCCGCCATGGGGAGAGCTCGGCGTCGAGACCGTACTCGAGGCGACGTCGCGCGGCCGCACGCGCGCGGAGCTCGAGGCACACCTCGCCGCGGGCGCCCGGCGCGTGATCGCCTGCGCGCCGCCGCTGGAGAAGCCGGACGCCACCATCGTGATGGGGGTCAACGACGCCGCCCTCGAGCGCCGTCACCGGATTGTCTCCAACGCGTCCTCCACCGTGCACTGCATTGCGCCGGTCGTGAAGATCCTGAACGACGCGTTCGGGATCGAGCGCGCGCTCTTCACGACGGTGCACTCCTACACGAGCCAGCACCGGCTCGCGGACGTCCCCGCGGAGGACATGCGCCGCGGTCGCGCGGCGGCGGAGAACATCATTCCGCAGGAGTCGCGTTCCCCGGCGATGGTCATGGAGATCCTGCCGGAGCTCCGCGGAAAGATCACCGGCACGGCCGTGGCCGTCCCTGTGCGCAACGGCTCTTGCGTCGACCTCGCGTGCTGGCACTCGCGCCCGGTGACGAAGACCGCGGTGAACGAGGTGCTGCGCACCGCGGCGTCGACGGACCGGTGGAAAGGCGTCCTGCGCTATGAGGCGGATCCGATCGTGTCCTCCGACGTCGCGCGGTCGTGGTGGTCGAGCACGTTCGACTCACTCGCCACGATGATCCTCGGCGAGAAGGTGTCGAAGACGATCTCCTGGTACGACTCCGGCTTCGGCTACGCGCACCGGGCGGTCGACCTGGTGGATCGCTTCGCCGTGCTCGACCGGACGGCGGGAAGCGCGGCGTGACGATCCGCGTCGGAATCAACGGCTTCGGCCGGATCGGCCGCTCCGTCTTCCGGATCCTCTCCGACCGCGCGGACATGGAGGTCGTCTGCGTGAACGACCTCTATGACAACGCGCACCTCGCGTACCTCCTGAAATACGACACAGTCATGCGTGTCTTTCCGAAGGAAGTGACCGCGGACGCCGAGGCGATCTCCGTCGGCGGGAAGAAAGTCGTGATGACCGAGGAGAAGGACCCGGGAAAGATCCCGTGGGGAAAGCTCGGCGTCGAGATCGTCGTCGAATCGACGGGCGTCCACACCAAGCGCGCGGCGCTGGAGCCTCATCTCGCGGCGGGAGCGAAGCGAGTGATCCTGACCGTCCCGCCGAACGACCAGCTCGACGCGGTCATCGTGATCGGGGTGAACGACTCCATCCTGACGCCCCGCCACCGGCTCGTCTCGAACGCCTCTTGCACGACGAACTGTCTCGCCCCGCTCGCAATGATCCTCGACGAGACATTCGGCATCGAAGAGGGCTTCATGACGACCGTCCACGCGTACACGAACGACCAGCGGCTTGCCGACGTGCCGCACAAGGACCTACGCCGCAGTCGAGCCGCCCCGGAGAACATCATCCCGACGACGACCGGCGCCGCCCGCGCCGTCGGCGAGGTCCTGCCGAAGTTGAAGGGCAAGCTCGACGGGATGGCGATGCGGGTGCCGGTGCCGGACGGTTCGGTCGTCGACCTCTCCTGCCGTCTGCGAGGGAGGCCCGACGCGCGCGCGGTGAACGACACGGTGCGCCGCGCCGCGGAGGAGCGCCTCTCCGGCATCCTCGAATACAGCGAGGTGCCGCTCGTCTCGAGCGACATCATCGGCAACCCGCACTCCTCGATCTTCGACGCGCTCTCGACCCGGGCGGAGGGCGACGGCTACCTCAAGGTGCTGTCGTGGTATGACAACGAGTGGGGATATTCGAACCGGGTGGTCGATTTGATCGCGCGCCTCGCGGCGCTCGAAGGCTAGGAAAGAGATGCAACACTCTCAGGGTTTTCTCGACATCGTGAAGGACTCGAAGAAGCGCGTTCGGGAGACGACGCCCGAAGAGATCCGGCGCCGGCAGGAGCGCGGCGAGCGCTTCTACCTCGTCGACGTCCGCGAGGACAGCGAATGGGAACGCGGGCGCGCCCTGGGCGCTCTGCACCTCGGCAAGGGCGTCATCGAACGCGATGTCGAGCGGGCGATCCCCGATCTGGACGCGGAAATCGTCCTCTACTGCGGGGGCGGCTATCGGTCCGCGCTCGCCGCCGATTCCCTTCAGAGAATGGGCTACACGAACGTGATCTCGATGGACGGCGGCTGGAAACGCTGGAAGGAGCTCGGCTACCCCACCGAGCAGTAGTTCGGGGCCTACGGGATCAACAAGAGCTTGCCGGCCGTGCGCCGCGACTCGAGCAGGCGATGGGCTTCGGCTGCCTCGGCGAGCGGCAGCTCGCGGAAAATCCGAACGGCGAGCTTTCCCGCGGCGACCCAGCCGAGGACGTCGCCCGCGCGCTGCATCAGCTCCTCGCGGGTCCGCGTGTAGTGGCCGATGGTCGGCCGCGTGAGGAAGAGCGAGCCCTTGCTGTTCAGGATCTGCGGATCGATCGGAGCAACCGCTCCGCTCGACTGACCGAAGAGGACCATCGTTCCGCGCACCGCGAGGCAGTCGAGCGACTTGTCGAACGTATCGCGGCCGACGCCGTCGTAGACGACCTGCAATCCCTCGCCGCCGGTGAGCCGTCGAACCTCCGCGACGAAGTCTTCGGTCGTGTAGTGGATCGTCTGGTCGGCGCCCGCCTCGCGAGCCAGCCGCGCCTTTTCGTCGGTCGACACGGTTCCGAACACGCGCGCGCCGCGCATCTTCGCCATCTGGCAGAGCAGGAGCCCGACGCCTCCCGCCGCGGCGTGGACGAGGCACGTGTCTTCCGAGCCGAGCGGATACGTCGAGGTCGACAGGTAATGCGCGGCCATGCCCTGCAGCATCACCGCCGCCGCCTGCTTCGTCGACACTCCTTCCGGTATGAGCACGAGCTTCGCGGCGGGGACGGCGATGAGCTCGGCGTAGGCACCTGCGCCGGACGCGAAAGCGACGCGATCGCCCGGCGCGACTTCGCGGACGCCCGCGCCGAGCTCCACCACCGTGCCGGCGCCCTCCTGCCCGGGAATGAGGGGGAACGAGAGCCGATACGCGCCGCTCCGGTGGTAGGCGTCGATGAAGTTGACGCCCGCCGCCTCGATCCGCACGAGCGCTTCCCCCTCGCGCGGCTTCGGATCCGGGACGTCCGCCAGCGCAAGCACCTCGGGGCCTCCCGGTTGCTCGACGCGGATTGCCTTCATACGGCCGACATTATCCTTCGCGCATGCGAACGCTGCGACCTCTGGCGTTTCTCTTCGCCGCCGCCTGCCTTCTCGCGTCCGGTTGTACGACTCCCAAGCGTGAATCCGCGCCTGTCGATACTCTCCGCGTGATGAATGACGTCGCCCCGAAATACGTGAAGCTCGTCCTCGCGGTCGGGCAGCACGACAAGGACTACGTCGACGCGTTCTACGGCCCGGTGGAATGGAAGACCGAGGCCGAGTCGTCGAAGAAGCCGCTCGACGCGATCGCATCGGAGGCCAACGCGCTCATCGCGCGGCTCCAGGCTCTCCCGGAGCCCGCGGACGAGATGCTGCGGCTCCGGCGGAGCTACCTGACGCGCCAGCTCCAGGCGCTCAGCGCTCGCGTTGCCATGCTCGGCGGGAAGAAGTTTTCCTTCGACGAAGAGTCGCGCGCTCTCTACGACGCCGTCGCGCCGGTCCCGACCGAGGAGCACTTTCGCACCATTCGCGAGGAGCTCGACCGTGCGCTTCCCGGCGCCGGGGGCACGGCGTCACTCGTCGACCGCTACGAGGCGTGGCGGAAGGACTTCACGGTCCCGAAGGAGAAGGTGGACGGAGTGTTTCGAGCGGCGGTCGCCGAGTGCCGCGACCGGACGACGCAGCACATGACGCTTCCGCCCGGCGAGAGCTTCACGGTCGAGTACGTTTTCGGAAAGTCGTGGAGCGGCTACAACTGGTATCAGGGCAATTACAAGAGCCTCATCCAGGTCAACACCGATTTCCCGATCACCATCGACCGCGCGATCGATCTGGGGTGCCATGAGGGATATCCCGGCCATCACGTCTATAACGCGCTGGTGGAGAAGAACCTCGTCCGCGACCGCGGCTGGGTCGAATACACGGTCTATCCCCTCTTCTCACCGCAGTCTCTGATCGCGGAAGGCAGCGCGAACTTCGGAATCGAGATGGCGTTTCCCGGGAACGAGCGCGTCGAATACGAGAAGGCGAAGCTCTACCCGCTGGCGGGACTCGATCCGGCGCGGGTGGAGGAATTCGACCGCGTGCGTCGGATCATCGACCGCCTGGCGTACGCGGGCAACGAGGCCGCGCGGCGTTACTTGAACGGCGAGATCGACCGAGCCGCCGCCGCGAGGTGGCTCGCAGAGTACGCGTTGTATCCGCGCGACGGCGCCGAGCAGCGCGTGCGCTTCATCGAGCAGTACCGGAGCTACGTGATCAACTACAACCTGGGCAAGGATCTCGTGCGCCGTTACGTCGAGTCGAAGGGTGGGACGCCGGACAACCCGAAGAGGCGCTGGGAAGTGTTCGAGAAGTTGCTGTCCTCTCCGATGCTCCCGTCACAGTTGATGTGAGCGGGGGACCTTGCGGCCCCCCGGTATCCCCGCTCGCGGAAACCCAGCTCTTAACTCTTCGACGCGAGCGCCGCCGGCGCCGAAACCTCCTGAACGATCTTGAGCTTCCAACCGTCGCCCGTGCGCTTCCAGGTCTCGCGGAGCGCGGAACCCTGTCCCTGAAACCCCGGGGTCACGACCGCGACGTACCCGGACTCGTCCTGCGTGAGCTCCCGAATCCGTGACGGCGAAACCACTTCGGCCTTCTCCTGGAGAAGCGCCTCGTAGCCCGCGCGGTCGAGCTTCGTTCCGTCCGCGAGGGTGACTGTCAGGCTCGCCGCGTGCTGTTTCGAGAGCGCGGCGACGTCCTTGCTCGCGATCGCCTGGTCCCGCGTCTTGTGGACCGCGGTGAGCTCGTTCAAAGCCGTGTTCGCGTCGGTGCCCAGGGTTGCGACCGTCGAGCACGCGACGAGGCTCGCGCACGCCAGCGCGGCCAGCGCAGTGGAAATTCGATTTCGCATTCCAGTCCTCCTTTATTTCCGTCTGCATTTGAGACGGACGGCGCGCGATTTGGTTTTGTGAAAATGTATTGGCGAACCCTGTGATCCCGTGCAAAACGTCTCAGTGCGCATCGGCGACCCGACGCGCGGGAAATAAAGTCGCAGTCGAGCGGGAATCGATGATGGAATTCGGGAAGAGATGACCCGACGATCGTCGCGGCTTTCCGGCGGAGGACCGGCGCTCCTGGTGCTCGCGGTCGCCGCCGTCACCATCGCGAGCACGACGGCATGCACCCGCCCGGCCGAGCGCACCGCGCCCGGAAAGTCGGTCGAGCGCGCACAACCGGGCGCGCCTGAGAGGGAAGTGCGCATCCCCACGCCCACGGAGACCGTGATGGAAGAGTCTTCCGCCACCTTCGAGGTCTCCGTGCCGGTGACCGAGTTTCGTCCAAGTCCGACCGCCGAGAGGCGGCTGGACGACACGCCGACGCGATGCATCATGGTGTCCGCCTCCCCGAGCTCCGCCTCGGCCTATGGAGTCAGCGGAGAAGTGGTTCAGGTCGTCGTGCGGGCGCAGAACGGTTGCGGGACGCACTTCGGCGGCGCCTCCTTTCGCGTGACCGCGATCGGCGCCAACGGACGCGAGGTCGCGTCGGCCTCCGGCAGTTTCTCGACGGGGATTCCTCCGGGCGGGACCGCCGAAACCCTGATCGCGATTCCGACGAAGCCGAGCCTCGGCGTCATCTATCGGGCCGAAGTTACGGGCTATTGACCGCGACTACTCTCTCGGAATTCGCGAAAGGTCCACGTTTCCGCCGGAGATGAGCGCGACGACTTTCGCGCCCGGCTCTACGCGCACCTTGCCCGCCAGCAGAGCGGCCGTCGCCGCCGCCCCCGCCCCTTCGACGTAGAGCTTCGCGCGCGTCATCAAGAGCTTCATCGCCTCGACGATCTCCGCCTCGGAGACGCCCACCACGTCGTCCACCGCTTCCTTCGCGACCTCGACCGCGAGACCGCCCACGAACGGCGGCGTCATGCCGTCGGCGATCGTGCCCCACGGCCGCGTCACCGTCACCGGCTTTCCGGCCGCGAGCGCCGGTACCAAGCCTGGCCCTTCGGCGAGCTCGACCCCGACCACCTTCACCGAGGAGCGCATCTGCTTCGCCGCGGACGCGATCCCGGAAAGGACCCCTCCGCCGCCGACCGGCACGAGGATGACGTCGACGTCCGGCAGGTCCTCGAGGATCTCGAGTCCCGTCGTCCCCGCGCCCGCCGCGATCTCCGGATCGTCGAACGGGTGCACGAACGAGAGCCCGCGCGCGTCGCGGACTTCCGCGAGCCGGTCGAAGAGAGTCGCCCGGTCCTCGTGAAGGACGATCTCGGCTCCGTATCCCCGCGTCGCGTCGATCTTCGACGCGGGAGCCGCGGTCGGCATGACCACGGTGCACGCGGCGCCCGCGATCCGCGCCGCCCACGCGACCGCCTGCGCGTGGTTGCCGGCCGACACGGTGACGAGACCGCGCGCGCGCTCTTCCGGCGACAGCGCGAGGACCTTGTTCAGCGCTCCGCGCGGCTTGAAGGAGCCGGTCTTCTGCAGGTTCTCGCACTTCAGATACAGCGCGACCCCGGCGCGCGCGCCGAGACCGCTGGCGGAAAGAAGCGGCGTCCGGTGAATCTTGCCCGCGAGCTTCTCCGCGGCCGCGCGAATGCGAGACAGAGGGATCAACGCGGCCTACTCCCTCTCCCCCCGGGAGACGGTGGGGGTGAGGTCGCTGACCGCGCCACCGCCGCTGAACAGCTCCCTCAGCACCAAAACCCCCGCCACGAAGAGAAGCGGCGCGGTCGCGACCCCGGGCACGTAGCCTCGGAACCAGATCGCGCCCGCGGTGTGACCGACTCCATTCAAGACCTCGATCGCTCCCGCGATCCCCGCCAGCAGCAGCGCCGGGGCTTTTCGCGCGCGCACGAATGGCACGGACCCCAACAGGATCGCGATGAAGGACATGTTGAGCACCGCGAACGTCCGGGCACTCATCCGCATCTGCGTGATCGCCGGAACGAGCTCGTGGAGCCGCCCGGTGGCCACCCAGAAGAAGTCGTACAGCCGCGCAAGCGTTTCCTCGATGGAGTGAGCCGCCTGTGCGAGCCCGAGCAACCAGAACCGAAATGTCAACCGGTCGAGGCCGAGCGCGCTCACTCCGACAGCGCCTTCTCCATCCGCACGCAGTCGAGCTCCACGTCCGCCGCCACGCGGTGCCGCGCGGGCCCGAGCCAGCGATAGCCCATCCGCGCGTAGAACGACTCGGCGTTGAGCGTCGCGTTCAGGTGGACGACCGAGTGGCCGCGGCGCCGTGCCTCCTCCTCCATGCGGCCCAGGAGCGCCGCGCCGATTCCGGAACGGACCGCCTCGGGCGCCACGTAACACGCTTCGATCTCGCCGCGGCGCGGATCGAGCTGGCCGAACCCGACGATCTGTCCCTGGCACTCGGCGACGAAGAGCTGGCGCGACGCGAGCGCCGTGCGATAGGAGTCCGACGGGCGGAACGCGATCCATGCCGCGATCTCGCGCTCGCCGTAGCGCCCGCGGCAGAGCGCGCGGATCGAATCGCTGTGCACGCGAAAAATCTGGTCGACGTCGGACTCGCGCGCCGGCCGGACGACCGTCTCCGCGGGCTGCGCCGCGTCAGGGAACGAGCTGTCGTCCATCTTCGTCGAAGGCGGACAGCGCGTCGACCGGGCAGACGTCGCACGCTTCCACGACCCGGTCCGGAGGGACCTCGGCGGGCGGCTCGCGGAACGTGACAATCCTCTCCTCGTCGAGCACGAAGAGCTCCGGCGCGACCTTCGCGCAGTTGGCCGTCCCGATGCAGGTGGTGCGATCGATCCGCACCGTCAGGGAGCCGACCTTCCGCTCCAGGAAGTCCGTCGTCACGGCTGATAACGTATCCCACCCATGGGGCGCATCCACATGAAACGGGTCGTTCTCGGCGGGCTCGCCGCGGCGCTCGTCATCAACGTGGGCGAAGGCCTGTTCGGCTTCCTCATGAAAACGGAGTACGAATCCGCGCTGAGGAATCTCGGCGTGCGCCTCCGTGCCGGGGCCGCAGTGTTTCTTCCGATCGTCTGGAGCTTCGTGATCGGAGTCCTCTCGATCTGGCTCTATGCGGCGATCCGGCCGCGCTATGGTCCCGGCCCGAAGACCGCGCTCCGGGTGGCCCTCGCGGTCTGGTCGTTCACCTCCGCGACGTTCTCGATCGCGATGGCGTGCCTCGGCCTCTTTCCCGCTCGGCTGATGGCGTACGGCGCCGTCTGGTCACTCTCCGAGGTGATCGTCGCGATGCTCGTCGGTGCCTGGATCTACCGCGAGCGGGACTTTCCTGCGATATCCTCGCCGGCCGGAAAGAGGGAGGGAACACGATGACCAGGGGAACCCGATACGCCTTCGCCGCCGTCGCGGCATCGCTCCTTGCGACCTTCGCGGTCGCGCAGCAGCCTCAGCCTCAGGCGCAGGCGCCGCGGGATCCGCAGCCGATGCGCCTGCCGCAGGTCAGCCAGGGAGCGTCCGCCAAGCAAACGATCGGGCTGAACGACGTCACGATCACTTACAGCCGGCCGGGCGTGAAGGGGCGCAAGATCTGGGGCGGCCTCGTTCCGTACTCGAACGTCTGGCGCACCGGCGCGAACGCCGCGACAACGATCCAGTTCACCGAAGACGTGCTCGTGGAAGGCCAGCCGCTGCCCGCGGGAACGTACTCGCTCCACACGATCCCCGGCGAGAAGGAGTGGACGCTGATCTTCAACAAGGACGCGAACCAGTGGGGCTCGTACAGCTACGACCCCGCGAAAGACGCCGTGCGCGTCAAAGTGACGCCGATGCCCGGCCCGCCGCAGGAGTGGATGCAGTTCCGCTTCGAGGATCTCTCGATCAACTCCGCCCGGGTCGTGCTCGCCTGGGAAAACCTGCAAGTCCCTTTCACGATCAAGAACGCGACCGACACGAACACGAAGGTGGTCGGGATGCTGCGCGAGAGCGTCGCGAAGGCGAAGCCCGAGGAGTGGCAGGCGTACTACCGCGCCGGAAACTACCTCGTGCAGAACAAGATCTACATGGACGACGCCGCCGCATGGCTGGACAAGGCGATCGCGATCAGCCCGACGCCGCAGACCCACTATGCGAAGGCGCGCTACTTCGACGCGGCCGGCAAGACGAAAGAAGCCATTGCGGAGCTCGACAAGGCGCTCGCCGCGGCGAAACCGGACAGCAACGCCGCACTCCTCGACGAGATCCGGAACGTCAAGAAGACCTGGAGCGAGAAGAAGAGCTAGGGTCAACGCTGCACCGCTGCATTGGGGTCAGCGCTGCATCGCTGCATTCAGGCGCGCGGATCGCATAGCTCGGGCCGTAGTGTCCGACGAACATCTACTCGGGCTCCGGTCTCATCGCGCGGTTTTCGACGAAAGCGCGCATCGCCTCACAGCATCATGCTCTTGCTGTGGAGGCCGCTCGCGCCGGAGGGGTGCGGCGGCTTCGTGTCGACGATCTGGGCGACGCCTCCGCCGTCGAAGCAGCGGACCGTGAACGTGTGGTTTCCCGGCTGGAACGGCCAGTCGTACCGCCAGACCACCCACGTCGTGTCCGACAGCGGCGTGCGCAAGCGCGCTTCTTGCCACGGCCCGTCGTCGACGCGCACCTCGACCTTCGAGATTCCGCGCGCGCCGGCGTGAGCGATGCCGCCGACCGGAATCCGCGTGTTCGAGTCGGCCTGCGTCAACATCATGTCGACGGAGACCGTGTCGATGACCGACGTGGCCTTCATCCGCGCGGTCCGGTCCCAGCCGCGCTTGACCCAGTAGCCCGGCTCCCAGTGGTCCATCGCCTCGACCGACAGAAGCCACTTGGGCTGCTTCATCCCGTACAGGTCGGGGATGTAGATCCGCAGCGGGAACCCGTGCTTTGTCGTGAGCGGCACGCCGTCCCAGTCGTAAGCGAGCATCACGCGCGCGTCGCTTCGAAGAGTGTCGAGCGCCACGATCTCGTAGAAGCGATCCGCCGACGAGAGTTTCAAGTGCGTCGCGGTCGGAGCCAGCCGCAGGTCCGGCAGGAGGCGCTGCAGGCTGACGCCCGTCCAGCGCGTCGTTCCGATCAGGCTGCCCGCGACGGGATTGGAGATGCAGGCGAGCGTGACGAACTGGTGCAGCGGCTCGTAGCCGCGGATCTGCTCCATCGTCAGCTCGAGCGGTCTCTCGACCAGGCCGCCGACCTTCAGCCGCCACGTGGCGCCGTCGATGACCGGCGGAGTCGTCGTGATGTCGATGCGGTAATGGTCTTCGAGCGCCGTGTACTCGGGCCGCGTGCCTGCCGCGGGTGTGACGTCGGCGCCGGCGTTCGGCAGCGGATGATCGGCGGACCATCGCTTCCCGGTCACGACCTCGTGCCGTCGCCGACCGCCGGCGAGGGAGCCGATGACGGCGCCGGCCACGGTGATCGTCGCCGTCGCCCCGCCGAGCCGCACGAGGAAGCTGCGGCGATCCAGGCGCTCGACCGTGTCGTCCCAGGCGCTCCGATCGATCTCTCCGCGCAACTCGATCCTCTCTCGGGTGAGACGGCGATTTGCCCACCCCAGCGCTGCGCCCCACACCGCGAACGCCGCGAGGGTCCAGTCCTCGCGGATCGCCGGTGAGACGTTCGATACCTGTCCGAGGCTGCGCGCGACCAATACGGCCCCGACGCCGGCTGCGAGCCCGAGACCGATTCCGGGAAGAACCGGGCGTCTCACACGGAGTGCGCGAAGAATTGCGAACAGGACGGCGCCGAGGAGAGCTCCCGCGACGAGGAAGAGAGCGATTGCCATGCTCTGCTCGGCTGCCTTGGCGGCGGAGCTCGTATCCGCGATCTTCAGCAAGCGGATGACCTTCACCATCGAGTCGATACCGAAGGTAATGACGCCCCCTGGCAGCACGCGCGCGGTCCAGTCGAAGACCTGGAATGGGACGAAGGGCAGTCCCGCGAGCTTCCAGCCGAGATAGAAGCCCGCGATGAGCGACGCCGTCAGGAACGCGCCGACGAGTGCCCCGGTCGCAACACCCGGCTTTCTCATTTCTGGAGCCTCCGCTCTCCGAACGATATCGAGTTCGATCGTCTACCGGCGAACAAACCATCCGATCAAAGCGAGAACCGCGGCGGGCGTCCAGATCCACGTGAGCTCGGACTTCAGAACCTCCAGTCCGCGCCTCGAGAAGGACTCGACGCCGATCGGCGAAACGAGGATCACGCGCCACGGCAGGAAGTACCGCTCGTTGGAGAACGGGCTCAGAAATGCCACGCCGAGACCGCCGGTCGTCATGGCGTCGAGCAGACCGTGCGAGGCGATGCTCACGAAGACGAACGCGAAGGCGGCGAGCGGCGACGCGCCGAGCCGCCTTGCGAAAGGAACACAGAGGAGGGCGACGCACGCCGAGAAGAAGAGCGAGTGCGTAAAGCCGCGATGCCCGAACGTTTGGCCATAAGGGATCCCGACGGCGAAGCCGACCGAGTCGACGTCGGGAAGAACGCTCGCGGCGCATCCGACCGCCGCGAGGACCGGCGGAATTCGTTGCGGCCCCAGAGCGACCGCGAGCGCGAGGGGGACCGCCGGATGAGAGATAACCGAGGCCACGGCCGTTTCACGCCGCCGCTCGACCGACTATTTCTTCTTCGACGACGACTTCTTGCGCGGCACCTTGCCGCCCTCGCGCCGGGCTTCGGCCAGGCCGATCGCGATCGCCTGCTTCCGGCTCTTGACCTTCGTGCCGGAGCGCCCGCTCTTGAGCGTCCCTCTCTTGCGCTCGTGCATCGCTTTTTCGACCTTTTTCGATGCTTTCTTGCCGTATCGGGCCATCTCGACCTCCATCTTCCTCGGGCGTCTCAAGTGGCCTTCTCGAGCTCCCGATTGCCTTCGATGAACTTGAGGTTGAACCGGAACAGGTCGATCCGCCACCTCCCGTCGGTCCGGGAGAGATGGACGTCGTAACTGCCGACATACGTCCGGCTCTTCGACGGGTGGGAGATCTTTTCCCGGTAGTGGTACGCGACTCCGTAACAGAACACCGTGGCGCGATTCCGATCCACGTCGGTCTGGAAGTTGCCGACCTGATGGTGAACCTGATCGATGCTCGAGCCCGCCTTTCCAGGCGGCGATGACGTCGATCGGCTTCAAGTGCAGAGGCTCACCGCCCGCCATGGAGGTCACGTCGAGGATGACCATGTCGGCGAGACAGGCCTCGACGCTCGCCCAGTCGCGCCGGTCGGTCGCGACGAAGAGGCGCACGACGACGTCCTCGACCTCGTGGCGCTCGCGGAGTTGATCCGAGGTCAGCATTCTCTTCTCCTCTGCAAAGGCGGGACCGAGACCCCCGTATTCGAGGCGACGAGACCCTAGAGGTCCTCGATCGCGAGCTTCGAGGTCGCGCCTTTCCACGCGGCGTCGAACTGCTGCTGGACCAGCGCCGCCTCGGGGTCGCGCTTCTGAGCGACGAGGCTCTGCCACAGTCCGTAGAGCAGCCGCCCGTCGCGGGGTTGCTTCGCGATCGCTTCGCGAAAGACGGTCTCCGCCTCCCTGGCCTGGCCGTTGCGCAGCAGCGCAGCTGCCAGCGACTGCTTGACCGGATAGAACCACGCCGGCGGCTCGTCGTATTGAATTGCCGACTCGAGCTCGACGGCGCGACGCCACTGTCGGATGGACTTGTCCTTCTCGCCACGAGCCCACGCAAGCTCCCCGTCGAGAGTCGCCGCGGCGAGCGCCAGCACGTCCGACGCTTTGTTGTTGATCAAGTAGAGGAGCTCGGCGGGTATTGCCTTGCGCGTCTTCTCGAACTGCCTCTGCGCCGCCGCAGCTTTCTTGACCTCCCCCTGACCAGCAAGCGCCATCGCGCGCGCATACTCCCGAAACGCGCCGAGAAGCTTCCGCTCGGGCTTGGGCGCCGGCGCCTGCAGGATGTCGTCCCAGCGGTGAAAGCGCAGATCCACCATCAGCGGATAGAGGTGAAAAGCCTCGAGCATCTGCATCTCGAGATCCGCGTCGCCGACGTTCTCGACCATTTCCTGCGCCGCCTGCTTCGCCTCGTCGTACCGGCCCTGCTGCGCCCGCGCGTAGGCGATGAAGTGAATGTTGTGAGTCCAGTACATCAGCGGATACATGCCCGTCGCGCCGGTGCGCTTCACGAATTCGCGATCCGCCGCCGAGGCCTTCACGTTGACGTCGGCAGCCATGTCGTAGTCGCCCGTCTGGAGAAAGATGTGTCCCGGCATGTGGACGAGATGGCCGGCGGCCGGCATCAGCGTCATGAGGCGCATCGTGCTCGGGATGGCGCGCTCGAGGCTCGGCGACGCCTCCACGGCGTGGATGTAGAAGTGGTTCGCCCCCGGATGGTTCGGGTCCCTCTTCATCACGGACTCGAGCACCGAGACGAGCTCGAGCGTCCCGGGCGCGGGCTTGCCGTCCGCCGTCCAGAGCTGCCACGGCCGCAGCATCATCAGGCTCTCGGCGAACATCGTCGCGAGATCGAGGTCGTCCGGATACTTCTTCACGAGCTCGCGCATCGCGTTGCTGTAGTCGAGGTGGAACTGCTTCCAGTCGGCCTTCGGGTCCGCCGATGCGTAGCGCTTCGCCAGCGCGCGGACATAGTCCTGTTCGGGAGCCGTCGCGTTCGGCGCGAGCGCCAGCGCCTTCTTCACCGCTTCGTACGTGGCCGCGGCGCGCTTCTCGTCCACCGCGTTGTCGTTGTAGTTGGGGCCGATCGAGAGCGCGAGCCCCCAGTACGGCATCGGCGCCTCGGGGTCGAGCTCCGCCGCGCGCCGGAAGTAGCGCGCCGCCTCGTCGTGGTTGAAACCGTAGAGAAACGCGAGACCCTGATCGAAGAACTTCTGGGCCTCGGGGTTTTTGGCGGTGATCGGATGGTGGTGATTACCCAGTCCGGTCTGAAGAAGTGCCGGCGGCGCGGCCGCTCCGTGTTGATGCTGCGCCGTCGCGGACGCGGCGAACAAAGCCAATGCGCAGATGGCCTCCAGAGATCGCATTCCTCGAGTGCCTCCGATCAAGTGAGCTTCAGCGTGCCCTTCGGCGTGCGCAGGGTCGCCACCAGGAGGCCCCGATCGCGCGCCTTGACCTTTGCTTCGATCCCGAGCTTCGCGAGGACGTCGTTGACGTCGACCGGCCTGGGATGCGCGACCTCGAGCGCGAGCAGCTCGCAGCCCTTCGGAGAGTCCTGCGACGGGTGCACCGAGTCGGCCGCCCATTCGATGAAAAACGGGATCGGTTCCACATCGTCGGCGCCGAGCCCGTTCATCACGCCGAACGTCTTCCACCGGAGGACCTTCCCGTCCGGCCGCGCGCGCGAGCCGGGCTGCGGGCCGAAAACCTCGAAGCCGGCGTCGAGGGCCTTCTTCGAGAGGGCATCGACGTCCTTCGATCCGGCCGCCCACGTGACCAGGCGCGGTTCGGAGAGCCTGCGGACGTCGATCCGGAACTTGAAGTCGGTCTGCCCGGGATCGGGCGCGATGATCTCGAGGTAGCGCCGGCCTCCGAGCGAGAGCAGCGCGTTGCGCGTGCCGACGCCGGGGTGGCTTCCGCCGATGGCCGCCTTCACGCCCGTCCTCTTCTCGACCCAGTCGATCCCGAAATCGAGATCGGAGACGCCGAGCAGGAGGTGGTCGGCGGCGGAGACGGCGGGGACCAGCCCCTCCGCGGCGCCCGAACGGTTCACGAACATCGCCGACGCTCCGACCGCCGCGCAGAGTCGGAGCCACTCACGTCGATTCGATCGATTTGCGTCCATCCGCCCTCCTCGCGCTCATCTCAGGACCTTCTCCACGGCAGGAAAGAATACGTCGGGCCGCTCCACCTGCGATCAGGGATCTGGGACGGGCGAGACCGCGCTGGAGGAGCTCCGCGTCATGGCGGCGAGGACGACCGGGGGATCTCCGTGAAGGAGTACTTTTCCTTTATGTCCGGATCGTCCGCGTCGAACACGAAGGACGGCGCGCCGCTCCCGTCGTCCTGGAATCGAACGAGAGCGCCCGCCAGCGGCGGATCCCAGAGAACGTACGTCTCCTCTCCCAGCAGCTTCAGCTCGCTCGTGAAGGCCGCCGCTTTGAATACGAGCTCGTCACCGCGGAAACTCAGCTCGATCCTTCCGAGCGCCGAATTCATGTAGCTTCCCAGTCGCGGCGCGACGGCTCGCTCGGTCACAGTTGCCGCTCGAGCGGTCTTCTCCCGGACCAGCTGCTGCGCCTGTTCGAGTCTCGGCCTTGCTTTCGAGTCCATTTCCATCGGCTGGCCGAACGCGATCTCGATCGCGCGCCACCGGACCGCGGAAGTGAACGCAGCGGCGTTCTGCGCGTTCGTGAGAACCGCGATTCCGATCCTGTCGTCCGGCAGGAGCGAAAAGTCAGCGGTGAAGCCGGCCGTCCCTCCGCCATGAGAGAGGAGCGTCCGCTCCTTGTATTTGCTGATCACCCATCCCAGACCGTATGAGGCGCCGGGCTGGATCTCGACGTGTGGCTGTCGCGTGACCTCGAGGTTCTCGGCTGAGACGACGCGCTTCCCGCTCGGAGCGACTCCGCGGTTCAACTGCGTGATCAGGTATCGCGCGGCGTCGGCCGCGGTCGACCACGAAGCTCCGGCCGGCGCAATCAACGTGACTGGTTTCTCCAGGTCCAGGGAGATCGGTAGGTACTCGCCGGCCGCGTTCTGGCCGTGCGGCGTCGCGCGGTTCGGATTGGCGCGAGCCCGCTCGAACGAGAAGGTGGTGCTCGTCATCCCGATCGGGTCGAAGACACGCTTCTGCATCTGGGCGAAGTAGTTCGATTGCAGGTCGTCGCCGGGACGATGGACGGCCCACGCCGCGACATACCCTCCGGCGCCGACGAGCTGGTTCACGTATCCGAACGTCTTCCCGAACCGTCCGACGAGGGGGAACGTTCGTATCGAGCGGACGACCTCCTCGGCGGTCGACGGCTTTTCGGCGAAGAACATCTCGAGGTCGCGTCGCTGGAGGCCCGAGCAGTTGCAGACCGTCTGGCGGAGCGTGACCTTCGGCGTCAGGACCGGATCGCTGAAGGCGAAATCCGGATCGATCCTCGCCGCCGGCGTGTCCCAGGAGATTTTCCCGTCGTCGACGAGCGCCGCCATCATCATCGTCGTCATGCTCTTTCCCGTCGACCCGATCATCATCAGCGTGTCCGGGGTGACCGGTTCGTGTTTTCCGAGCTCGCGCACACCGAATCCCTTCGCGTAGGTCGTCCTCCCGTTCTCGACGATCACGACGGCAGCGCCGGGCACGCCCGCGCGGCGCATCAGGTCGTCAACGTAGAGATCGAGCGGGTGCGGGCGCGGGGCGGGAGCGGACGGCGCTCCCGCGGTGAATCGGAGCGGGAGCCTCAGCGGAGCCGACGTGTCGCCGATTCTTCCCTCGAAGGCGAAGGTGGCAGTGCCGTCTTCCGACGCGCGGTAGGTCCAGAGCTCGTTGGGACAGACGCCGGCTCCGATTCCGTTCAGCCTGCCCGGCCAGGCACGCCGGCGGGACGCCGCGCGCTCGGCGCGCGCGTCGAGAACGAGCGCCGTCAGCTCCGCGTCGACGAGGAAGCGCCGCCAACGGTCGACGCTTTCGGTCAGGCTGGGCATCGCGATGCTCGCCACCGGAACCTCTTCGCGCGACTGATCACGAATCGCGCGCCTCCAGGTCTCCCGCAGTTTCTCGGGAGTCCAGGAGCAGATGTCGCGGTCGGAAAGCTCCCCGGCGACCTCCTGCAGGATGCGCCCGTAGGTTCCCGCCTCGCCCGTCAGATCTTCAACGTCGGGGTTGGCCCAGACCTCGTTCTGGAACGCGGTCAGGAACGCCGAGTAAAAGCGGCGGCTGCGGAGCCGGTCTGTCCAACCGTAGGCGGGGGTGTCCACCTTCCGCAGGACCCCGACGTGAATTTTCGCCGCGGCGGCGACGATCAGTTGGGAGATGACCTCCGGCCGCGACGACAACACCTCGTTCAATCGCCATCCCGCGTCGAGCGACCGCAGCGCGGCGTCGGTTTCCCCGCCTCGCGCTTTCACCAGTGCTCGAGCGGCGAGGAGCCGCTGGAGCCGCATGAACCCCGTCAGGTTCGGCAGAGGGCCGTTCGGATACTTGCCGACGTCCATTTCCCAACGAATCTCGGGCTCCCGAAGGAGGAGAGATTCGATCGCCGCGATCCCGCTCTCGTTGTCGGCCAGAAAGCGGTCCAGCTGCGGGGGTGGCGCGCCGATCCGGTCCTCCGAAATCAGGAGCTCCCGATTCAGGAACTCGGAGACGGCCGCCGTTTGAAAAGACCGCTCGAGCTCGTCGGACGGCCGCCGACGATCCTTCCTCGCCTTGAGCGTGAACGGGGCGTAATCACCCGCCTCCCCGCGAGGCTTCTCGTCCGTCGGCGGGTTCGGGGTCTCCAGCGGAGCCATTTCGATTCCGAGACCGGCGGCGAGCCTTTCGATCTCGAGCGCCGCGCCCGACGCGTCGGACTTCGGATATTGGGCTTCGAACGCGCTTCGCAGAGTCGCCGCTGCCGGATCGTCCGATGAGGATAGAGAGAAATCGGGGGCGAACCACGTGCACAGCGCCAGCACGGCGAGCTTCCACGGCAGGCGAGCCGCGGCCCTGCCGGTGACCCGCACGAGGTGAGCCCTCCGTTTCATTGTCGATTGCCTGGAAAACGATACGCCGCGGCGCGAGGGCGTTCAACGGCCCGGAAACTGATCCGGGGTCAGGCGTGTCAGTTGGTATTTTTCAGCCGCAGAAATACCAAGATACACGCCTGACCCCGATCCCCAGCCGCTGCGAGGAAACCGCCGACTCCGATGGCGAGCAGTGGGCGGGATCTTTCCGGAGTCACTGAACCAGCCGCACGGGCGTCGCTCACAGCCAGCGAAGAAGTCGGGAGTGAAAGAAGCCCCAGGCGACCATACACCCCAGGAACGCAACGACCACCGCGAATCCGTATTTCCACTCGCTCGGTGGAAAGAGATGGATGAAGTTCATCCCGTAGATGCTCGCGACGAAGTTCGGGACCATGACGATGACCGTGATCGCGGTCAGCCGCTGCATGATGCGACCGAGCCGGTTGAACGCATAGAAGACCTGCGTGTCGAGGGCGGCGGACAGCAGGTCGCGGTAGGTGTCCATTTCGGCCAGCACGTGCTCGGCATGATCCTCCACGTCCGCGAAGTAGGGGCGCAGTCCCGCGGGGATCTCCCGCTCACGGCGAAGCACCTCCTCCAGAACGTGGCTCGTCGGCGAGAGGAGCCGCGGGACCTGGAGCAGCTCCTTCCGCAGCCGGAAGATGTCGGCGGCGGCACCTTCCACCCCTCGAAAGACCGACTCTTCGATCTTCTCGATGCGTTCGCGGAGGCGATCCTCCACGGTGAAGTATCCGTCGACGAGGCTCTCGAAGAGCGTGTATGCCAGACACGCGATGCCGTAGGCGCTCCGCCCCTCGTGCTGTTCCCAGCGCCGGCGCGCCTCCTCCAGCAGCGCGAGCACAGCGGCGGGCCTGCGGTGGATGGTCACCAGATAGCCCGCGCCCCAGAACAGGTTCAACTCCCGTGGCCGGAAGTCCGTCTCGGTGCACTCGGCGGCGTAGACGACGATGAAGTAATACCCCTCGTGAGCGTCACAGCGCGGGCGCTCGTGCGGCTTGGTCACCTCTTCGAGCGTGAGCTCGTGGAAGCCGAACTCCCGCCGTAGCAGCTCCACCTCCGCCGGGCCCGGATCGCTGATGTCGAGCCACAGCCGACTCTCACGGTCGGCCAGCAGCGCGGGGAGTTGGTCGACGCTCGCCTCGGTCGGAAAACTCCGTCCACCCCCGTCCACCACGAGTCGCATCGTTCCCATGATTCCCCCCTCTCGACCGCCGGCCGGGATTTGCGGGGAAATCTATCTGAGAGCGGTGCGCACGACTTTCAGGCGGATGCCGGCCCCGACGCGAATCAATGCGTCAGTAGCCGCCTCCGCCTCCGGGCGCCGGCGTCGGTGTCGGCTGGCCGGGTGAGGTGTTCGGAGCAGTCGGCGAGGAGTAACTCTTCCCGCCGCAGGCCGACTGGCCGACCGCCAGGAGTCCGAGGACGAGCGCAGCCAGAAGGATTTTCTTGAAGGTGTCTTTCATGTTCGGCTCCTTTCGCGCCATCTTTTTTCCGGCTAAGAAAGACGAGCAATCAAGTTGCCATCGACCGATTGATCGCGACGCCGAGCGAGGCTTTCGCGGCCTCAAACCATTGACAGGAGAGGACTCGGGGGCAACCTCAGAAACGCATTAGAGACCCGCCTTGACGAAGATGACCGTCGTCGCGGTCGCTTTTGGCCGTCGCGGCGCGCTCGCGGTCGCACCGCCCGCCGCGGCGGAGGAAGACGTCGCCGGCTCGCCCGAGTTTCCACTACCCCGTGCTACGCGAGAGCAATTGTCTGCCTCAGTCGATCGCTCCGGGCCTGACCCGCCACCAATCGCATGACCCCCTGCACGAGTGCGATCCCGCAGGCCCAGCACGCCGCGTCCATCAGGGCAGGCACGATGCCCGGGCCGAAGACGATTGCACCGGTCGCGGCCGACCCGACGTAATCGCGCACCGGGCCGAGGATCGCCGCGACGGCAACCAACCCGACCAGTCCACGCCAACCGAACCGACGCGTCAGGCGCCAGCCGATGAGCGCCACTCCCGCGCCGTACCAGAGTGCGGCGGCGACGTACATCAGGGGCGGTCCATAAGGAGTGCTCACGCTCGGGTAGTACCACCAGCCGCGCTTGCTCGCGAGCGCGTCCACGCCTGCCATCACCGCGGTGACGGTGAATCCTCCGATCAACGCTCCGACGACGCGGCGCGGGGTCGCGCGCGTCAGGTAGACCGTGATGCCGAGCAGGATCAGCGCGACGCCGTCGGCCAGGAGGAGCACGTGCGTGGTCATCGCAAAGCTCATCCCCGCGGATGCTATCCAGAACGGGCCTGTCGATTTCGAGGGTGGCCGTTCGACTACACGGTGAAGGCGCTTGGGGCGCCCTCGGAATGAAAGGAGACGGAGATGCCTGGAAATGCACTGAAATGCGCTGCCCTCGGGTTGATCCTCCTGTCGATCGGCGCGGTTTTTGCGACAGCCGCGCCGCCGGGATCCGCCGGCCAGACCGCCGCGGCGGCGGCTCCCTTCGAACGGTTCAAGAACCTCGCCGGCGACTGGCTCGCGGCCGAGGACGGCGAGATGTTCAAGAAGGGGGACGTCGTCGCCCGGTATGCGGTCACGGCGGCTGGCTCTGCCGTCGTCGAGACGGTCTTCCCCGGCAGCCCGCACGAGATGGTCACCGTGTACCATGCCGACGGTCCGGACCTCGTCCTCACCCACTACTGCATGGAAGGCAACCAGCCCCGCATGCGCGCGAAGAATCCGAAGGGCTCCCGCTTCGACTTCGCCTTCGACGGCGGCACCGGCATCAACCCGAAGAAGGACCGTCACATGAACTCCGCGTCGCTCGAATTCGTCGGCCTGGACGAGCTCCTCCGTGTGGACGGAAATCGAGGCCGGCCAGACGGTCTTCGTCGCCAAGTCGCGCCTCGTTCGGAAACCGCGCTGACCCCGCTCGCGTAAGAACGAAAATACGATCGACCAGAAAGGACACGACGATGAAATACCTGTTGCTGATCTACGAAAACGAGGCGAACTTCGCCAACGTCTCGGAGGCGGAGGGGAACAAGATCTTCGCGGAGTACATGGACTACACGAAGGGCATCAAGAAGAACGGAAACTACATCGGTGGCGAGGCGCTTCAGCCCGTCGCGACCGCGACCACGGTGCGGCAGAGGAACGGGAAGACCCTCACGACCGACGGGCCGTTCGCCGAGACGAAGGAGCAGCTCGGCGGGTTCTACCTTGTCGACGCGAAGGATCTCGACGAGGCGATCAAGCTCGCGGGTGGGATCCCGGCGGTTCGCACCGGGTCGATCGAGGTGCGGCCGATCATGCCGACCCCGCCCGTCGACTAGGGGTCAGGCACGTATTTTGGTCTTATGTGTAGGCCGCCCGGCGGACGACACTGCCGGGCGGTCGACCTGTTCTTGACAACCCGCATTGTCGATTTCGGGTAGCCCTCGTTCGTCGTGATAGTAGAGCGAGGGGTCACGATCCGGTCATGTCGGCCGGAGCCCCGCTCGGAACGGGAAACCCGAAAGGAGACAGGCGCCTCATGACGGAACCGAACACCGTCGCGAAATGGAAGTCCTGGGCCCCTTACCTGCTGAGCGTTCTCCGAATCGTCGCGGCGCTCATGTTCATACAGTTCGGCACGATGAAGCTTTTCGCTTTTCCGGTCGGAATGCCGCCGGACGGCGGCACCGCGAAGCTGATGTCCGAGGCGTGGATCGGCGGCGTTCTCGAGGTGTTCGGCGGCGGGCTGATCCTCCTCGGCCTCTTCACCCGGCCCGTCGCGTTCGTCCTGTCCGGCGAGATGGCGGTGGCGTATTTCCAAGGTCACTTTCCCCAGAGCTTCTGGACCGTCGTGAACATGGGCACGCCCGCCGTGCTCTACTGCTTTCTCTTCCTCTACCTCTCGGCCGCCGGCGCGGGTCCGTGGAGCCTGGACGCGAGGCGGGGTCAACGCTGAATCGCTGCATTGGGGTCAACGCTGATTCGCTGCATTGGGCTCAGGGCTGAATGGAGCCTTTCAGCGTTGACCCCGGATCGCAAAATCCGAAGGAGGATCCCATGGCCCGTTACGTCGATGGTTTCGTTTTGCCGGTCCCGAAGAGGAAGGTCGAGTCCTACCGCCGCATGGCGCAGAAGGCGGGGAAGATCTGGCGCGAGCTCGGCGCCCTCGAGTTCCGGGAATGCGTCGGCGACGATTTGAACGTCAAAATGGGAAAGCCTTTCCCGCGCGGGATCAAGGCCCGGCGCGGCGAGACGGTGTTTTTCTCGTTCATCGTGTTCAAGTCGCGCGCGCACCGTGACCGCGTCAACGCGAAGGTGATGAAGGACCCGCGCATGGCGAACATGGACATGAAGTCGATGCCTTTCGACCCCAACCGCATGTTGTACGGCGGCTTCAAGGTCATCGTCGAAGCCTGAACCCGGCCTTCTGAGGTTCGTACCACCCGGGAATGTCCGACCCCGCGCTGAAACCGGCACAACGGTTCGACCGATCGATCGTCGAAGGGCCTCTCGGTCCCGCGGTCTGGCGCCTTGCCTGGCCGACGATGCTGCAGAACGTCATTGCGGGTCTGCAGGGGATCATCGATCACGTGCTGGTGGGCAACTTCGTCGGCTACACCGCCAATGCCGCCATCGGCGTGAGCTGGCAGATCATCATCGTCGTCATCGTCTTCATCAGCTCGCTGTTCACCGGGATGGCCGTGCTCGTGGCGCGCTTTGCGGGCGCGAACCAGCCCGAGAAGGTCAACCGCGTCGTCTATCAGTCCTTTCTCACCGCGATCGGACTGGCGGCGTTGATGGCCGCCGTCGGCCACTTCGCCGCGCCGGCGCTGCTCGACGTCGTCAAGGCGGCGCCGGAGGTGCAGCGCGAGGCGCTCCCGTTCCTCCGCGCGATGTTCCTCGGCATCGTCGGAATGATGCTGTTCTTCATGTTGAGCACCGCGTTCCGGGCCGCCGGCGATCCGCGAACCCCGCTGCGGCTCGGCGTGACGATGACGGTGCTCACGGTGCTGTTCAACCTGATCCTGATCCCGCGGTTTGGAACGGTCGGCGCCGCGCTGGGCACCATCGCGAGCAGCACCATCGTCGCCGCCTGGGGCATCTGGAGGCTCTTTGCGCCCGGCTCGGTGATCCATTTCCACCGCGGCATGGATACGAAACCCGACTTCGGCATCATCCGGTCGCTCTTCCGTTTCGGGCTGCCGACGGGCGTCCAGGGTATTGCGATGAACATCGCGGGGCTGATGCTGCTTCGGTTCATCGGATCGCTGAAGCACAGCGCAGCGGCGCAGGCGGCCTACGCGGTCGGGTACACGGAGCTCTTCTCCCTCATCACCTGGACGTCGGTTGGGCTGCTGGCCGCGTCGGCGACGATTGCGGGTCAGAACCTCGGCGCCGGCAACCCGGAGCGGGCGATGCATGGCGTGGCCGTCGCTTCGCGGATCGGTCTCGGAGTGGCCGCGGTGGTGGGAGCGCTGTTCCTGGCGGTTCCGGAGTCTCTGCTGGGCATCTTCGGAATGACCGAGCCCCTCGTCACGTCGATCGGCAAAGAGCTGCTGAGGTATCTGAGCGTGTCGGGCCTCTTCATCACCGTGGCGTTGAGCTACACCGGCGGGCTGCAGGGCACCGGCGACACGCGCGGCCCGCTGTACATCTCGCTCATCTCGCAGATCGCGGTGCCGATCGGCATTTGTACGGCGCTCCAGGCGATACGCGGCCTTCAGCCGGCCGACATCTGGACGGCAATCGTGCTCGGGCATCTGACGCGCGCGGCTCTCTCCGTCACCCGATTCCGCCAGGGCAAGTGGCGGCACATTGCAGTCGATATCGAACCCGCGCGACCTTAGCCCGGAAACCGCCGGACGACGCGAATCAGAGCGAGCGGCTGTCCGTAAAGGGGCTAGTTCTTGAGGAGGTCGCCGGCCTTGAAGCCGCTGCCGGAAATGACGATCGCCGCGGAGAGACGCGGGCCCCGGACGGCGATGACCTTGATCCGTCCCACCTTCACCTCGTTCGCGCCGAGGACTTCGCCGGTGTCCGGGTCCTTGATCTGCTCGGCCTCGCGGAAGACGTCGAACTCGTCTCCCTCCTTGATTCCGGCCTCCGCGCCCACGTTGACGTAGATCGCGCCGCCGGCGGCTTTCGCAATCTTGCCGACGACGCCCGACGCATCCGCTGCGCCGCCGAGCCCGCTCGTCGCGAGCTTCTTCTGACCGAGCGATTCGGCGAGCTTCAGGACGACGGGCCGCAGGATCCGGTCGAGCTTGCCGTGGTCGTCCACGCCCCCGCCGGCTCCGTAGACGTAGACGCTGGAGTCGGACGTGGACTCCCTCGCGGTGTCGGCCCATACGATCTCGCCGGTGGAAGTGGAGAAGGCGCGCGCATCCAGGGCCGCGTCCAGTCTCTGGCTTCGCACGTTCACGGATGGCAGACGCCCGAACAGGGCGGGCACGTTCGCATTGCGATCGGCGACCCCCATCTCGGTCACGGCGCCGGCGATCAAGTATTCGACCCCGATCATCTTTCCGATCTTCACGGCGGTTTTCGGGTCGATGTTGCCGGAGAGCGAGAGGTTCTTCTCCTGGACGATGGCGTCCAGCTGCTCGCGCTCCATGACGCGGAACGTGCCCTTCTTCACGAGCTCCGTGGCGAGCATGTCCTGCGCGGCCTGGCCGGCCTTATACCCGGACCACCCATAGCCCTGAACCTTGTTCTTGAACTCAAGAATCGCGACGCGTGGCTTGGCCGCGGGTTCGGCTGCAGGCTCGGCCGCAGTGAGCACGCGGGTCGCGGCGAAGAGCGCGACGGCAAAAAGAAACAGGGATCGCGAAAAGCGGCTCATGTGTCACCTCATCCTTGGGGAAATGGCCCGCATTTTAGCGCCGATTCCGGCAACGATCCTGCATGGAATTACTCAGGATTGAGACGAAAGGAGTCTGTAATGCTGAGTGATGCAAAAGTGCAGCCGATGCTCCCGGTCAAGGACCTCGGACGAGCAAAGAAGTTCTACGAGGAGACACTGGGGCTGAAGAAAACGGGCGAAATGGGGGACGAAGCCGTCACGTTCAAGAGCGGCGGCACCACGCTCGTCGTCTATCGCTCCGATTTCGCGGGGACGAACAAGGGGACGGCCGCCCTGTGGGAAGTCGATGACGTCGACGGGACCGTCAAGGAGCTCAAGGAGAAGGGGGTCAAGTTCGAGCACTACGACCTGCCGGGACTGACCCGCAAGGGCGACGTGCATGTCGGCGGTCCGATGAAGGTCGCGTGGTTCAAGGACCCTGGCGGGAACATCCTCTCCGTTCAGAACCGCGACCACTGAGAAGCGCGGCTGTCGATCGATCGATTGCGGGCCGGCGGACTAAACTGCCCGCCGGCCCATGCCCCACTCCGTTGAAATCGATCCCCGGATCTGGGAGCTGCGCCCCGATTTCGTCGTGACGGTCGTCCGCGCCCGGGGCCTTTCCAATGGCCCGAGCGATGACTCGTCGACGTTGCTCCTCCGCCGGGCGGAAGGGAGCGCGCGGAAAGCGCTGAATGGCGCCGACCCGGCCGCGCATCCGCACGTTGCGGCGTGGCGGGATGCCTACCGCGCCTTCGGAGCAAAGGCCCAGCGCACGCCCTGCTCGGCCGAGGCGCTGCTCAAACGCGTCGTCGGCGGAGAAGGTCTTCCGTCGATCAACCGGCTGGTCGACCTCTACAACGCCGTGAGCGTCGAGTTCGCGCTGCCGGTCGGCGGCGAGGACCTCGCGCGCTACTTCGGCACGCCGCGGCTGACGATCGCGGCGGGGGACGAACCGTTCGACACCGTCCGCTCCGGCGAACCGGTCGTCGAGCACCCCGACGCCGGCGAGGTGGTGTGGAGGGACGACGAAGGCGTGACCTGCCGGCGCTGGAACTGGCGCCAGTGCGCGCGCACGCGGCTGACCGAGCACAGCACCGACGCCTTTTTCGTCCTCGAGCGCCTCGAGCCGCTGCCGCTGGCGACGCTCGGAGCAGCCGCCGAGACTCTCGTGCGCGGCCTGCGCGACCTCGGCCGCCCGGCGGACCTGGAGAGCTGGACGCTCTCGCGCCCGCGATGACATGGGTCGCCAACGCGCTGGCCGTGCTCTCGTCGATCGCGTACGGCGCGGCGGATTTCCTGGGCGGCCTCGCGACGAAGCGCGGCTCTACGGTTTTCTCAGCGGTGGTCTGGTCCCAGGCGACAGGCCTCCTCGTCGTTCTGCTTGCCCTCCCCTTTCTTCCGCCGGCTTCGCCGACGACGACCGATGTCGCGTGGGGAGCGGCGAGCGGGCTGGCCGGAGGAATCGGCCTCGCCTTCCTCTATCACGGCCTGGCGATCGGCGTGATGAGCGTGGTCGCTCCCGTGACCGCCGTGTGCGCGGTGATCATCCCGGTGGCCGTCGGGGTGGCCCTCGGCGAGCGGCCGACCGGTGTCGCGGTCGCCGGCGTCGGACTGGCGCTTGTGGCCATCGTTCTGATCAGCCAGAGCGGGCAGGTCGAAGAGGGTAAGGACGCCCGCACGGGAGTCGGGATCGCGGTCGTGTCCGGGATCGCGATTGGGATCTTCCTCGTGTGCCTGCAGCGCACGGGACGATCGGCCGGCCTGTGGCCGCTCGTTCCCGCGCGCGTCGTGTCCGTCTCCTTCTTCGCGGTGGCCGGATTGCTCGCGCGGGAGAAGCTCCTGCCGCGCCGCGAGTCGTGGCCAATCGTCGTCGGCGGCGGCGCGCTGGATATGGTCGCCAACATCTTTTATCTGCTCGCCGTCCGGCAGGGACCGCTCAGCATCGTCGCGACGCTGACCTCGCTGTATCCGGCCGGCACGATCCTCCTGGCGCGTATCGTCCTGCGCGAACGCCTTCGTTTCGTCCAGCTCGCCGGTGTCGCGTGCGCGGTGCTGGCGATCGTTCTGATCGTCTCCGGATGAGGCAAGCCGCTGCAAATCTGTCACTTGGCCGCGGCCCCGGAAAAAATGCGCCCCCGTGTCGATCCCGATACTCTTGGTTCGTCGTCACAGTAGAGGAGGTTCGAGAGATGAGATTCATGGTGATCGTCAAAGCGGACAAGAACTCGGAAGCCGGCGTCCTGCCGGACGAGAAGCTCCTGACCGAGTGCGGGAAGTTCAACGAAGAGCTGTCGAAGGCTGGCATCATGCTCGCGGGCGAGGGGCTCCAGCCGAGCTCGAAGGGCGTGCGCGTCCGGTTCGATGGAGGCAAGCGGACCGTGATCGACGGGCCGTTCGCGGAGACGAAGGAGCTCATCGCCGGCTTCTGGCTCTGGCAGGTAAAGTCGAAGGAAGAAGCGATCGAGTGGTTGAAACGCGCCCCGTTCGGCGGCGGAGCCGAGGTCGAGATCCGTCAGGTGTTCGAGGCGGAGGACTTCGGCGAAGCGTTCACGCCCGAGCTCCGGGAGCAGGAGGAGCGCATCCGTGCGCAGGCGGCCAAGAAGAAGTAGTCGTCTTAAACAAGAAAGAGAAGGAGACACGACGATGAGATTCATGTCGCTGTACAAGCCGGGCAGGGAGTCGGACGCTCCGCCCACAGAACAGGAGATGGCCGCGGTCGGTCAGCTGATCGAAGAGTTGGCGAAGGCCGGCATCCTGATCGCGACCGATGGACTCCAATCGAGCGCGAAGGGCGCCCGGGTCCGGATCGACAAAGGCAAGTTCACCGTGACCGACGGACCCTTTGCCGAGACGAAGGAGCTGATCGGCGGCTACGCGATCTTGAACGCGAAGTCGAAGGAGGAGGCGATCGAGCTGACCAAGCGCTTCCTGTTCCTGATGGGCGAAGGCGAGTGCGAGATTCGCCAGATGCAGGACGTGCCGGCGTTCGAGGCGCCGGATAGCCAGCGCGCGGAGGTGGCCGCGAAGGGATAGTCGCCGCGGCCCTCTGGTATTCCGAGAACGGTTCATGATGCAGTCGCGGAGGCGCATATGGCACTGATCGATGGCCTGTTGCAGGAGCTCGAAGCGGAAGCTCAGACGACCCGGCGAGTGCTGGAGCGCGTCCCCGACAGCCAGCTCGCCTGGCGGCCGCACGAAAAGGCCAGGACGCTCGGGGAGCTTGCACTGCACGTCGCGATCGTGCCGGGCGGGGTCGCGGAGCTCTTCGGCGGGCAGTCCCCGGCTCAAGCGCCCCAGTTCACGGACCCCCGCCCGAAAAGCGCCTCGGAGCTCGTCCCGGCGCTCGACCAGAGCATTGCGAAGGCGAAGAAAGCGCTCGGCGGCATGGACGACGCCACGGTCATGGCGACGTTTCGACTGATGCAGGGCGAACGGGAGATTTTCGCGGTTCCCCGCGTGGCGCTTCTGCGGTCGGTCATGCTGAACCACTGGTACCACCACCGCGGGCAGTTGACGGTGTACCTGCGGGCGCTCGGCGTGCCCATCCCCTCGATCTACGGCCCGAGCGCGGACGAGAACCCGTTCGCCTGAGAATCACGTTCGGCTCGGTACGCAGAGCCGCGTGATCTGCTGACCCGACGAACCCATGATCGTTCATCTCGTCGACGGCACCTACGAGCTGTTCCGCCACTTCTACGGTCTTCGCCGATTCACCGACGGCGAGGATCCGCCCTTCGGCGCCGTGGTCGGAGTGCTCCACACGGTGTTGAAGATGATCGAGACCGGAGCGACGCACGTCGGCGTGGCGACCGATCACGTCATCGAGTCATTTCGAAACGGAGTCTGGCCGGGGTACAAGACGTCGGACGGCATGGAGCCGGCCCTCCTGGCGCAGTTCCACCCGCTCGAGACGGCGCTCGCCGCCATGGGAGTCGCCGTGTGGCCCATGGTCGAGCTGGAGGCGGACGACGGGCTGGCGTCCGCGGCACAGATCGCCTTCGCAGACGAGCGCGTGGAGAAGGTCTGCATCTGGACTCCCGACAAGGACCTGGCGCAGTGCGTCCGCGGCGACCGGGTCGTGCAGGTCGACCGCAGAGCGCAGAGAGTCCGCAACTCCGACGGAGTTCGCGAGAAGTTCGGGGTGGAGCCCGCCCTGATCCCCGACTTTCTCGCTCTCGTCGGCGACGCCGCCGACGGATATCCCGGCATTCCGGGGATCGGTCGGATCACGGCCGCGCGGCTCCTGAATCGATACGGCATCATCGAGGGCTTCCCGCCCGACGTGCTCGAGGACAGCCGCGCCCTGGCGCTGCTCTTCAAGCACCTGGCGACGCTCCGAACGGAC
>DASYUL010000004.1:0-21057 GCA_036001245.1 Thermoanaerobaculia bacterium | reverse complement strand
GGTTTCGACACGCTGGCCGACGGCGCGATCATCAGCGCAGGATTCTCGACGGGCCGAGACGTCGGCGTCCTACTCTCCATCGCTCTGGCGATCGAGCTCGCGTTCCTGACCCTCTCCGTCGGCTCGGAGTTTCGGAAGATTCGGCGAAAGAACTGGAGCGGCCCGGCGGTGACGACGGCCATCGCGCTCATGCTTCCGCTCGGGGCGTTCGTCGGCAGGTGGGCGTTGGAGGGCGTTTCGCCGGCGACCGTCGCGACCTGCATGGCGTTCGGCGCGGCCGCGCTGATCTACCTGATCGCGGAGGAGCTCCTCGTCGAGTCGATCCAGGCGGAGGAGAGCCTCGTCTCGACCGCCATGCTCTTCGCGGGGTTCCTGGTCGTGCTGGCGCTCAAGCTGACGCACCACCACTAGCGGCGGAGATCGGGGGCCGGCTTACGAGCTGCCGGATCGCTTCTTGAAGAGGCTTCGGAGCGACACGTGTCTCGTCGACTGCAGCCCGAGAAGGTTCGCGAAGAGCCGGTACGCTCCAGGCACGCCCGCGGGAAGCTGGCGGAAGAACGCGAGCCCGGTGTAGACGTAGTGACCCTTTCCGACCTTCGCGACCAGGAGCGCGCCCCGCTGCGGCGGCTGACCCGGATCGTTCATCTCGAGGAGCGGCGTATACGCGGGGTCCCAGGTGTGCGCGAAATAGAGGCCGCGCTCCTGGACCCAACCCGCCCAGTCGCCCAGGCCGATCCGGTTCGGGCGGGTGAAGACGGGGTGCGCCGGATCGAGGATGCGGACGGGCGCGTTCTCGTCGGTGACGCGGTCGTGCGGCCGCGCGATCTCGATCTTGTAGGGCGCGAAGCCCCCTTCGACGAACGCGTACTGCTGGTACTGCACGATCACCAGGCCGCCGTTGCGCGCATAGTCGAGGATCCGACCGTTCGAGCGGACGAGTGCGGTGTCGGTCTCGTACGCGCGGCTTCCGATCACGATGGCGTCGAAGCGGGACAGGTCGCCGGAGTCGAGATCCTTTTCCCCGAGGAACTCGAGCGGAACCCCGACCGCGGCCAGAGCTTCGGGCACCCGATCCGACGCTCCCCGGACGTATCCGACGCGCTTGACCGACGGCAGGCGAATGTCCGCCGCGACGACCTCGACGGTCGCTTCCGCCGGCATCGGCGTCGGAGGGATGTGCGCGTAGTCGAGCACCTTCACGCTCGACGCGAACCGCTGACCGTCGGAGAGAACGGCCGTCAATCGAAACGTTCCGCGGCCCGGCGGGAACGGTGACGGCGCGCGAAGCGGCACGTCCGCGAACTGCCGATCGCCGCGGCCCGTGAGGGAGAAGGGCACGGCCGGGATCGCGGGCCAGCCCGCGGGCGGCGCGATCTCGAGACGGCCCGAGAGCGGCTTGCCGGAGTTCGAAGCGAGGGTGACCTCGATACGGCGCTCTCCCCTCTCCGCGATCGGCCACACGATCCGATCCGGATCCACCGAGACCTCGAGCGCCGGCACCGCGCGAACGGGGCGGCGGACCTCGCCCTGCGCCTGGTCGCGGAAGCGATAGACGACGTCCCGCGAGAGCGTCAGAGTGGATCCTTCGACGCGCACGCGAACCCGTGCGGTGAGAGGCGGAGGCTGGAATGGCTCTCCGCGCTCGGGTGCGGGCGTGTCACTCCAGTCGTACAGGGCGCCGGTCATCGGCCGGCGGAGGAAATAAGGGATCGTGGGCACCGCGCCCGCCGGGGAAACCTTGCGCGTCCACTCGGCGAGCGTGCCGGCGGGAACTTCTTTCACCGCAAATCCGCCGCCTCCACCACCCTCTCCCGGAGGGGGAGGGAGCACCTCCCAGCCGTCGGCACTCACGAGCTCGACGCTCTCGACACGCGCCGGTTCGGCGCCCGCGCTCCAGACGCTGATCTTCACCTCGAACGGATCTCCCGGCGCCGCCGTCTCGCGGTCGGTGATCGCGTCGACCGTGACCTCGGTCGCGGCGGCGAGCGCCGTCTGCGCGATAGCGGTCTTCTCATCCAGGAAAGCGGCGGCCGCCGCCTCGGCGGCGCTCTCCTCGGGCCGGACGAGCGTCCGCGCCGCCTCGAGCTCCCCGAGCGCCACGGCGAGAGACGAGGCCGTCTGATCGAGCGTCGCCGGGCCGAGCCTCGACCGCGCCTCTCCGACCACCGCCTCCACGCGCCGCAGCCTCTCTTCGGCGCGCGCGCGCCGCGCCGCATCGCCGATCCCGGCGACCATCGCCGTCAGCCGCGTGTCGACGCCGGCGAAGATGTCTTTCGCGTCCTTGCCGGCGCCCCCCTCGACCCACGCGACCCGCGTCTCGCCCGGTCCGGGCGGCTGCAGCGCTCCCATGTCCTGCGAGCGATGGTTGCTGCGGCTGGCCGCCGCGATCTGCTGATACGAACGGCCCGTCAGCGGATCGATGGCGCCGGTCGGCAGCACGATGGTGGCGATCTCCGGACCGGAGTAGTCGCAGCAGTAGAGTGCCGCGACCTTCCAGGGAGGCAGTCCCCCCCGTTCGAGCGCTCGGAAGGCCGACGGGTCCGCACCCACGACCTCCCGCCCCACGACCGCGGAGGCCTGGTGGTGGCCGTGGCCGTCGCGCGGCGTGCCGCTGAAGACCGTCACCACCACCTGGGGACGAAACCGCCGGACGATGCGTGTCGCGTCCTCGAGAAGGACCGCCTTCGGCCAGAGCGAGAGCGTTTCGTCGAGCGAGCGCGTGTATCCGAAGTCGTAGGCGCGGGTGAAGTACTGGCGCCCGCCGTCGATCCGGCGCGCGGCGAGGAGCTCCTGCGTCCGGATGAGACCGAGCGGTACGCCGAGGTGCGGGCCGAGGAGGTTCTGACCCCCCTCCCCGCGCGAGAGGGAGAGGTAGGCGACCTCCGCTCCCATCCCGCGTGAGACGAGAGTCAGGAGGCGGTTGTCTTCGTCGTCGGGATGAGCGCCCACGACGAGCAGGCGCTTGTGAACGGCGAGCCGATGGAGGAGGCGGTCGAGCGCGAGGATGCCTCCCGAGGTGGCGGGCTCGAGCGGATTGCCGGGAGCGGGCGCCGTCGTTTGCGGGCGAGCCGCGGGGAGACAGAGGCAGAGGAGGAGGAGAGCGAGGAAAGATCTCTTCAACAAGCGGGAAGAGTCTACGGGGTCAGGTCTCCACTTGCCACTTTGCTTCGCAAAGATGGCAAGGGCGCTTCGGCATCGCCAGCAATCCGGCGACTCGTGAAGACCTGACCCCCCGCTATCCCAGCGTCACTTCGATTCGATGCGTCGCGGCGTCATCCAGGAGCGGGATCTCGCGCACGTCCTTCCCGAGCTCCCGTCCGTCGACGGCAATCCGTGTGATCCCGCAGTTCGCGCCGCGGGGGTTGTCGACCAAAAGTTCGTATCGCGCGGAATGGTAGCGGAACGTGATCTGGTAGCCGGGCCATGCCCGCGGTATGCACGGGTCGAGGTGGAGCGCCGCGCCCCGGATGCGGAACCCGAGGATCCATTCGACGCCGGCGCGGTACATCCAGCCGGCAGAGCCGGTGTACCAGGTCCAGCCGCCGCGGCCGACGTGCGGCGGCTCCGCATACACGTCCGCAGCCGCGACGTACGGCTCGACCTTGTAGCGATAGACGCCGGCGCGCGTGCCGGCGTGGTTGATCGGGTTCAGGATCGAGAAGAGCTCGGCCGCCTTGTCGCCCTGCCGGAGCCCGGAGAACGCGATCAACGACCACAGCGCGCCGTGCGTGTACTGGCCGCCGTTCTCGCGGACGCCGGGCAGATAGCCCTTGATGTACCCGGGGTCGAGTGGAGTCTTGTCGAACGGCGGCGTGAAGAGGAGCACGAGACCGTCGCCGCGCCGGACGAGGTACTCCTCGACCGCCGCCATCGCGCGGGCGGCGCGGCCGGCGTCCGCCGCGCCCGAGATCACGCCCCACGACTGCGCGATCGAGTCGATGCGGCACTCCTCGTTGCGCGCGGAGCCGAGCGGCGTGCCGTCGTCGAAGAAGGCCCGCCGATACCAGTCGCCGTCCCACCCGTCCTTCTCGAGCGCGGCTTTGAGCATGACGACTCTCTCGCGCCACCTCGCCGTCCGCACCGTCTCGCCGCGCCTTTCGGCGATCTTCGCGAACTCCCAGAGGTTGCAGTGGAGAAACCACCCGAGCCACACGCTCTCGCCCTTGCCCTGAATGCCGACCCGGTTCATTCCATCGTTCCAGTCGCCGGAGCCCATGAGCGGAAGCCCGTGGGGGCCGGCCGCGAGGCGGATGTCGAGCGCCCGGGCGCAGTGCTCGAAGAGAGTCGCGGATTCCCGGGACACCGTCGGCTGGAAGTAGCGCTCGGCCTCGTCGGGTTCGAGCTCCGGACCTTCGAGGAAGGGAACGATCTCGTCGAGCACGGTCTCGTCGCCCGTCACCTCGACGTAGTGGAGCGTCGCGTAGGGCAGCCACAGCAGATCGTCCGAGATCCGGGTGCGAACCCCGCGGCCGGAGGGCGGATGCCACCAGTGCTGCACGTCCCCTTCGACGAACTGGTGCGCCGCCGCGACGAGAAGATGTTCCCGTGTGATCGCGCGCGCGGCGACCGTCAGCGCCATGACGTCCTGGAGCTGATCCCGAAAGCCGAATGCGCCCCCCGCCTGATAGAACGCGGACCGCGCCCGCACGCGGCAGGAGAGCGCCTGGTACAGGAGCCAGTGATTCAGGAGGACGTCCATCGAACGGTCCGGCGTCTTGATCTGCAGCGCCCCGGCGACGTCGTCCCACTGCGCGCGCACGTCTCGGAGGACCGCCTGGAGGTCCGCGGTTCGGTATTTCCGCACGAGCTCTCGCGCCTCGTCTTCGCTCTCGCCCTCTCCGAGGAGGAACAGGACTTCCGCGCGGCCGCCGGCCGGCAGATCGACGATGGTTTGAAGCGCCGCGCACGGGTCGAATCCCCCTCCGGCGCGTTTCTGCAGCGTCGTGCCGCGCGAGAGCGCCGCGGGCCGCTCGAGGGTTCCGTTTCGCCCGAGGAACTCGGTCCGGTCGGCGGTCCACGACATCTGCCTTCCGCCGAGGTCGGCAAATGCGACGCCATTGGCAAACTCCTCGTTCCACGCGTTCCGAGCGAAGATCGCGCCCGTGTCGGTGTCGACCTTCGTCACGACGAACGGCGCGGAGCGGCTCCGCGAGGAACCCAGGACCCACTCGACGTATGCGGTGACCGAAAGGCGGCGCGGCGCTCCCGAGCGGCTCTCGATCCGGAGACGCGAGATCTTGATCGGGTCGTCCTTCGCCACGCATTGAAGCAGCTCGAGGGCGATGCCGTGGCTCTCGTGCTCGAACGTGCTGTAGCCCTGCCCGTGGCGAGCCACGTAGGGCCAGTCCTCCCGAACGGGGAGCGCGGTCGGAGACCACACCTCGCCGGTGATCTCGTCGCGCACGAGGATCGCCTCGCCCGAGGGATCGGCGACGGGGTCGTTCGACCACGGCGTCAGCTGGTTCTCGCGGCTGTTGCGTGACCACGTGTAGCTCGAGCCCGACTCGGAGACCTGGAAGCCGAAGCGGTCGTTCGCGATCACGTTGATCCACGGAGCCGGCGTCGCCTGTCCGGCCCCGAGGATCGTCACGTACTCGCGGCCATCCTGGGCGAACCCGCCGAGGCCGTTGAAAAACTCGAGCGGCGGGCGCGGGGGGGCGATATCGACCGCCGGCGGGGCCGGCCTGACCGGCCGGGGAGGCTCGGGAGCGGGTTCCGCCCTCAGGTGCCGCACGACCTGTTCCGCGAGCGTCCCGTGACGGGAGAGGAGGACCGCACGCGCAGTGGCACGCAGCAGATCGCGGTCCGCGTCCGAGAGCAGGTCTCCGCGCAGGATGAAGTTGCCGCCTTCCGCAGCGGGCGCGTCGCGCCTCAGGATCGCTTCGCTCGTGCGGACGAGCGCTTCCAGCGCGCCCTGAAGCTCCTGCCCGTACGACGCCCCCTGCTCGTTGATGATGACGAGGTCGACCGGGATCCCTTTCAGCTTCCAGTACTCGTGCGCGCGCAAGAGCTGCCTCACGATCTCGCGGTCCTCGGCGAAGTCGATCCGCACGAGCACGATCGGCAGGTCTCCGGAAATCCCGTACCGCCAGAGCGCCGAGTTTCCGAGCCGGTTTCGCTCGAGGACCTCCGATGGGGCGCGGAGCGACGGATCGGAGTAGAGGACCCGGTTGGCCATCCGCTGGAAGAGGTGTGCCTCGTCCGCGTCGACGTTCAGGTGTCGCAGCTGGACCTGCGCCTGCGTCCAGGCGAGCGTCGTCGTGCGTTCGAACGCGGCGGGATCGCGGTACTTGTCGGCCAGGCGGAGAACGACGTCGCGATCGTCGGCGGCGGCCGTCGTGAAGGTGACGCGTCCGGTCGACCCCGGCTCGAGGCGGATCCGGCGGCGAAGCGACACCATCGGATCGAGAACCGGTCCCACGGTGTTCGACAGCGGGCGGCCGTCGAGGATCGAACCGGCACTGCGCGCGTTACGGCCGCGCCCCAGGAAGCGCGCCCGGTCCGTCTCGAACTGCAGGGCGCCGACCGGCGTTCCTTCGACCGTCGCGACGTGGGCGAGCCACAGGCGTTTGTCTTGGGAGGAACGCGGGCGCCGCGTCGCGAGGAGCGCCTCGAGCCGCGGTACGAACTCCGTCTCGACGAAAAGGTTCGAGAAGACCGGGTGCGCCTCGTCCGCGGCCGGGGTCGCGAGCACGACTTCGGCGTACGACGTGATCTCGACGGTTCGCGACCGCGTTCCGAGGTTGGTCACCGACACCTGCCGGACTTCTGCGTCGTCCTCGGCGGACACGACGACCTCGAGAGTCGTCGCGAGGGCGCCGTCGCGCCGGCGGATCTCCGCGCGGTCTTCCGAATAGATGACTTCGTAGCCTTCCGGCTCGATGCCGCTCGGCTGATAGCCCGCGGACCAGACGTGCCCGGTCTGAACGTCGCGCAGGTAGATCCACGAGCCGTAGAAATCGCGCGTGGCGTCCTCGCGCCACCGGGTCACGTCCCGGCCGAGCCAGCGGCTGTACCCGGAGCCCGCCGCCGTCAGCATGACCGAGTAGCGGCCGTTCGAAAGAACGTGCGTCCGAGGGATCAGGTCGTGCGGCGACGTGAATCGTCTCAGCGCGGGAAGCACGTAATCGCGCACGTGGAGGTGGGTCTTGACCTCCTCCGCGCGCGGGCGCGCCACCGCCACCCCGCGCGGGGTGCGCTCCTGCAGGAGGAGCTCGGTGGCCTGAACGATCGGCTCGGCGTGGAAGCGATCCCGTGTGATCTCGTCGAGCAGAGCGTTGGCGAGCGCGACGATGGACATCCCCTGGTGATGCGCCATGTACGCCCGCACGACCGCGTGATTCTGGCCCGCGGGAATCCGGCTGGCCGTGTAGTCGAGCGCCTCGTAGTAGCCGTAGGTGCCGAGGCCGCCTTCCTTCGCGAGCCGTTCGAAGTTGCGCGCCGCAGCGACGGGATCCACCATCGCCGCGAGCGCGGTCGCGTACGGCGCGACGACGTAATCCTCGGTGAGCCCGCGCTTCAGTCCGAGACCGGCGACGCCGAAGTTGGAGTACTGGTACGTGAGGTCGAGGTCCCGCGCGTAGAAGGCCGACTCCGATACTCCCCACGGGGCGTGGCGCTCGTCGCCGTACTCGATCTGCCTCGCGACGACGAGCCGGTCGGTGACTTCCAGCAGGCTGCCCGTGGGCTCGTTCATCACGAGGTCCGGCATCAGGTACTCGAACATCGAGCCGGACCAGGAGACGAGCGCCGATCCCATTCGAACCGGCGTGAGCGGCCTCGCTAGGTGGAACCAGTGCGACGGCGGCGCCTCTCCGCGCGCGATCGCGATGAAGCTCGCGAGTCGCGCCTCGGACGCGAGGAGGTCGTAGAAGCCGGTGTCGAGCCGGCCGTCGGCGACCCGGAAACCGATCGAGAAGAGCTTGCGCTCCTCGTCGTAGAGGAAGCGGAAGTTCATCTCGGCGACGAGCGACGCGGCGGTGCGGGCGAGGACCGCGAGGCGATGCGCGAGCGACACCGCGGCGTCGCGGGAGCGTTCGATCGGCGTCGGCGCCGCGGGGACTCTCGGGGGAGAAATGGGCGCCGGGCCGTTGCCCGGATCCGGCGCTTCGCGGGCGGCTTCGCAGAGATCGGGAACCGCCCGGAGCGAGGGGATTCCGGCGGAGGGAACGCCCTCACCCTGGCCCTCGACCGGCGGGAGAGGGAGAGGAATCATCCACGCCACCAAACCGAAGTCCCGCTCGTGGCTCGCGATCGCAGCGAGCGCGGCCTTGGACCAGTCGTGGAGCTGGCGGTAGGCCCCGTCGGCGTGCTCGTGCGCGAGCGCCTCGGTCGAGTCGGCGAGCACCTCGCCCCGCTGCCGGAGCGCCGACAGGCGCGATCCCCACTGAGACGGGGTGACCGGAAGCGGAAACAGAAGCTCCTCGACTCCGCGCAACGCTTCCTCGACCTCGCGACGGGTGACGCCGCCCCCGCCGGTCCCCGGGGCCGTCGCCGCGAGCGCCTCGCGGGCGAGCGCGAGCGCGTCGCCGATTCCCTGGAGCGCGCGAGAACCCAAGACCGGCGCGTCGAGCCGGTCGAGACAGGCGCGCTCGAGCGCGATCAGGTGACCCGCGAGGTTGCCGCTATCGACCGTCGACACGTAACGCGGCTCCAGCGCTTCCAGCCGCCGCGTGTCGTACCAGTTGTAGAAGTGGCCGCGGTGCTTCTCGAGCTTCCCGATCGACGTGAAGGCCGCCTCGAGCCGCTCGACCATCTCGATCGTGCCGATCCAGGCGAAGTCCCGCGCGGAGACGGTCGAGAGGAGATAGAGCCCGATGTTGGTCGGCGACGTCCGGTGGGCGATGGTCGGTTTCGGATCCTCCTGGAAGTTATCGGGCGGCAGGTGACTGTCATCCGCCGTCACGAAGGCCTCGAAGAAACGCCACGTGCGGCGCGCGGTCAGCCCGAGAACGCGCCGGTCCCGCTCCGAGAGCGCCTCGGTTTCGGTTTCTCGCGGAGGAAGACTCGCGCGCCACGCGATCCACGGCGAAGCGAGCCACGCCACCGTGAATGGCAGAGCGAGGGGTAACGCCCCTGTCCTCGCGACGGCGGCGCCGAACCCCGCCGCGGAGCCGAGCACGACCGCGCCCCACATGCGGCGGTAAAAACCGGCGAGCGCGAGGTCGACACCGCCCTGCGCCTGGGCGGCCGTCACCCACTCGAGGAGCCGCCGTTTCGAGATCAACAGCCGGAAGAGCGTCCGGAGAATCGCGTCCCCCAAGAGCCACGTCTGGTGCGCCAGGACGATGACCGAGAAACCGGCGCGGCCGAGCTCGAGCGCGAGGTCGCGACCGATCCCGAGCAGAAAGCTTCTCTTCGCGATCCCGCGGCGCACCGGTCCCATCCCGGCGAAAACGGTGAAGATGCCCGGCATCACGAACGAGGCCAGGATCGCGAGCGTCCACACCGACGCCGGAGCGCCGGGAAAGACCCAGGACGCCGCGAGAGTCAGGAACGAAGCGGGCGCCGACAGCGATCGCCGCAGGTTGTCGACGATCTTCCACTTCCCGATGGCCGCGATCGGATTGGCGACGCGACGCCGCGACGCGTCCTTGACGGAAGGCAACAGCCACGGAAGGAGCTGCCAGTCTCCCCGCGCCCACCGGTGCTGCCGAGTGGCGGCGAGCTCGTAGTGACCGGGGAAGCTCTCGAACAGCTCGACGTCCGTCACGAGCGCCGCCCGCGCCAACAGTCCCTCGAAGAGATCGTGCGAAAGCAGGGCGTCGTCGGGAATCCGGCCCTCGAGCGCCCTCTCGAAGGCGTCGACGTCGTAGATCCCCTTTCCGGTGTAGATGCCTTCGCCGAAGAGGTCCTGGTAGACGTCGGAGACCGCCGCAGCGTATGGATCGATCCCGGCCGGCCCGGAGTGGAGGCGTTGGTAGAGCGTCCCCTTCCCCGAGAGCGGCAGGATGGGGGTGACCCGTGGCTGGAGGACGGCGTACCCGTCCACGACCCGACCCGCTTCCGCGTCGTGGACGGGCCGGTTCAGAGGGTGCGCCATCGCACCGATGAGCTTTCTCGCGGCGCCGCGGGGAAGGCGCGTGTCCGCGTCGAGAGTGAGGACGTACCGGACCCGCTGGAGGCCCGCGCGGTCGAGAGGCTCGATCGGAAAGAACGTCGTCGCTCCCGCGCCGCGCAGCAGAAGGTCGAGCTCATGGAGCTTGCCGCGCTTGCGCTCCCATCCCATCCACGTCTTTTCTTTCGCGCTCCGGACGCGCCGCCGGTGGAGGAAGAGAAAGCGCCGGCTGCCGTCCGGAAGCTTGCCGTGGCGGCGGTTCAACTGGTCGATCGCCTCCGCCGCCGCGGTGAACAGCGGCTCGTCGTCGTCGGCCGTTTCCGTCGCGGAGTCCTCCCAGTCGGAGAGAAGGGCGAAGCGGAGCTCGTCATCGGGGCTTGCGAGGTAGTGAACCTCGATGCGTTCCGCGAGCTCGCGGACTTCGGCTTCGGAGGTGAGAAGGGCGGGCACCGCGATCAGGGTGTGAAAGTCGCGCGGGATCCCGCGATCGAGCTCGAGCTTGGGAAGGCGCCGCGGCCCGACGAGCTCGGTCACGTCGCGGTTCACGATGAAGACCGCCACGTCGGACGCCGGAACGAAGGCGAGGAGAGCGAGCGCCACGAGCTCCCATCCGGCGGCGCCGGCATACGCCGAGAGAGCGAGAGGCACTGCGAGAAGGGCCGCCGCGACGACGAGGATCGTTCCCACGTATCCCGGCGTCGCCGCCGCGACGTACGCGCGCCTCACGTACTGCGTGACCGGAACGCGATACCCGATGTCGCGCTCGAACTCGCGGCGCCCGCGCGAGATCAGGTAGTAGCCGGGGTCGGCGCGCCGCGCGTCGGTCGCCGTCGACTCGGCGCCCTGCGCGGCCGCCTGGCGCGCCCGTTCCGCCGCGAGCTCGGCAACCTCGATTTCCGAGCGGGGGCTGCGGCGGGAGAGGTCCTCCACGGCGTGGCGGTAGCGATCCCGCGTCGGGAAGTCCATCTCGGCGACCCGCGTCCCTCTTCGCAGCGCTTTCTCGACCAGGCTGACCGACTCGAAGAACTCGGCCCAGTCGACCGACGAGATCAAGCGCATGCTCGTGATCACGTTGCGCACGGTCACGTGGGTGGCGACCTGCTCCTGCTGCTCGAGACGCACGATCTCGTCCGGCGTCAGCCCCTGCGCCTCGATGCGGCGCGTCAGCCACGTCAGCGCCGGCGTCTGCTCCGGGTCGCGCTCGCGGAGCCGTTGGAGAAGGTGAACCGCGAACGGGATCGAGAGCGGCTTTCGCTCGAGCTCCCGAAGCCTCTCTTCCCAGGACGTGGCTCCTCCCTTGACGATTCCGAGAAGGGAGTCCGCAAGTGCGTCGGCTTCCTCGCGGGCGAGCCGGCGCTGCACGATCCGCTCGGCGAGGCGTCGGAGGTTTTCGACCAGCACCATGCGCAGGAGGATCGCGCTCGCCCACAGCTCTCCCATCGTCAGCGGCGCCGAGCGCTGGTACCCGAGGATGAAACGCCGCAGGGTCTCGGTCTCGAAGCGGCTGTCGGTATGCGCGACGAAGTGTGCGGTCAGCGCGTAAACGCGCGGGTAACCCTGGAGCGGCCCCGACTCGAGCTTCGGCAGCTCGCGGTAGAAGCGGGGCGGCAGGTCCTCCCGGATCTCGCGGAGCTGCTCTTCGACGATGTGGAAGTTGTCGACGAGCCACTCGGCCGCCGGCGAGATCGTGCGCTCTTCACGGATCGCCTCCGCGACGGCGCGGTACGACTCGAGCAGCACCGCCCCGTTCTCTCGCAGGCGTGCGAGGAGCGGGCGGCCGCGCTGGAAGCCGCGGGCGATCCGGTGCTCTTCCCCGAGCCGCTCCGCGAATTCCTCGAGGCGCTCGATGGAGAAGAGCTCGGAGCGAATCGGCTCGTCGAGACCGGGCCGGGAAAGAAGCGCGGACTCGGGACTATTTTCCGGCATGTTCCTCCGCCGGGCCGCGGCCATGCACGGCCGACGCCGGGGAGTCGGTCCTCGCGTCTGGCGCGGCGAACCGCGCGCCCCCCGTGGCGGCTACTTCTTCGTTGCCTTGCGTACGCCGGCGGCCGCCGCTGCGAGCGCGGCGAGCAGAGCGCCGACGAACTGAGCCCGGCGGGCGTTGTCCATCTGATCCCATTCTTTCTGGACGCGGCTGATCGTCTTGCGCGACGTCGCGGTGACCGCGCCGAGCGTCCGCCGCGCGGCGGTGGCGCCCTCCTCGGAGAGACTCGCGATCGTTTCGCCCGCCCGGTTCGCTCTCTTCGCGAGATCGTTCAACAGGCCCTGGAGTCCCGCCTGCCGGGTGGTCCGCCGCCGCGACGTCCGCCGGGTCGTCGTCTTCCGCGCCGAGGTCGGCGATTTGCGCCGCGTCGTCGTCTTCCGTCGAGCGACCGACTTGCGCCGCACGCCGGCCGTTTTCCTGCGGGTCGTCCCCGAGGACCCCGACCCCGAGGACCCCGAGGAGCCGCCCGAGGATGAGGAAGCGCCGGAGCTGCCTTCGGATTCCGTCACGTTGACCTCCTCGTCACGTTCCATAGCAAGAAAGACTCCAACCTTGAGCTTTGAACCTTGAACCGATCACCGTTCACCCGCCGCGATGAATGCCGGCGTGATGTCCACCGGGATGTCGGACAGCTTTGCGATCGCGGCGTCGATCTCGGGCGACGAGCGTCCGTACTTTTCGAGCAGCGCCTCGCCCCGGGCGTAGTCGCCCGTCGCCTCGATCATCAGGAGCTCGTTGGCGAGCGAACGGACCGCCTCGCGTGATTTCGAGAGGTCGGTCCGGAATCGCCCGTCCGCGGCGGGCTCGATCGCCCCCTTCTCCCGGAACCAGTTCCACTGAACGGCCGTGCCCTGGCCGTGGGCTTCGTCGATCCCGAACCGCATGCTGCGGAACATGAGCCCGGTGTAAGTTGAGAAGAGCTGAGCGTCCGTGATCCCGGAGATCCACTTGCGTTCCATGGCGAGGAGGATGTTCCACAGGCCCGTGACGTCCGCCTTGCACTCCTCGACCGTCGAATAGATCTCCTTCAGGAGCAGCCGCGAGTCGACGCGCTTTCCGTCCGGTCCTGTGATGAGCCCCGGCCCGAGTCCGTGCGAGAGCTCGTGAAACAGCGTGTGGTTGAAGTAGGCGTCGAAGGAGACGTTCGGAAGCTCCGCGGCCACGACGATACGTTCCGCGATCGGTCGGCCGCTCTGCGCGAACTTGGCGTCCATGACGTTCTTCAGGAGGATCTTCTTCGACCCCTTGGCCTCCCGCACCTTCTCGTCGTTCGGCAGATTGAAGGCGGAAGTCTGCACTCCGCGCCGCGCGTCTCCCGCAGTGTAGATCTCCTGGACGACACGGATGGGCGACTCGAACTTCCGCTTCAGGTTCTTGTGCCGATCCGGGATCGGCAGGTTGCGCTCCATGTCCGGCAGGTGCTTCGCGTAAGCGGCGAGCTTTTCACTCTCGCCGCGATCCCGCACCGCCACGAACGATTCGAACGCCGCCTTGTAGTTGAAGAGCGCATCCTCGTAGACTTCGTAAGGCCCGATCACGACCTCGATGTCCGAGTCGAGGTCCATCCAGGCGATGTCCGAAGCGAAGTAGTCGTCGGAGAAAAACGCATCCGCGCGCTTGTTGAGGTAGTCGCGCAGGCTCGCGTTGCCGGTCGCGGCGGCCGCCTCTCGCAGGTTCTTCGCGGACAGCTCGAGCGCGGCCTGATACGCCTTCGAGTACGGAATCGCAATGAGGGACTGCCCCCGCCGCCGGATGATCGTGAAGAGTCCTTCGAAGGCCGCCTTGTCCTGTGGGTGGGCGGCGACCCAGCGCTCGAACTCCTCCTTGGTCATGTTGGTCGGATAGAAGCCCGCTCCGGGGGGCTTCGGATCCTTCCCGATGAATGGCTCGTTGTTCTTCAGCCGATCCCACGGTCCCTTGTGGACGTCGAAGAGAGTGAGCGCCCAGCGTGCGGTGGTGTCCCCCCTCTCGGCGGCCGCCTGGACCCGGTCGCGAAGCGCCGGGTTCTTCTCCGAGACCTGAACCAGGAAGATGTCGTTCATGAAGCGGGAGGCGTCGATCAGCTTCGCGACGACCTGCGTCTCCTTGGGACCCAAGAGGGCCCGGTCGTAGTCGATCGGCGTTCGCGCCAGCTTGCGGAGCCTCTCCGGGATGTCCGGAGCGAAGACGAGGCCGGATGCCGCGCTGCTCCCCTCCGGCTGGCCGGGCGTCATGGCCGTCTTCTCGCGGGCGCAGGCCGCGGCGAAGAGGCCGAGGAGCAGAAGGAGTGCGTGCCTGGTGGTGCGCATTGGCGGGAATCTAGCATTTCCGGGGAAGCGTATGAGTAGAGTAGCGCCATGACGAACGTCGCCGTCGAAACGGACCGGTTTCTCGATCGCCGCCGGGCAGTCCAGTGGTACCGCTCGAATCGCCGCCGGTCGGCGGAGATCTTCGAAATGCTCTCGCCGGACTCGTATTACGACCGCCCGATCGCCCTGCGAAACCCGATCGCTTTTTACGAGGGACATCTGCCGGCGTTCTCTTTCAACACACTCGTCAAGAAGGGACTCGGAGAGCCCGGGATAAACCCCGAGCTCGAGGTCCTGTTCGAGCGCGGGATCGATCCGGAGGACGTCTCGTCGGTGCCCGGAGTCGCGCCGCGGGGCTGGCCGTCGCGCGGCGAGATCCAGGCCTACGGCCGCGCCGCCGACCGCGCCGTCATCGAGGCCCTCGAGACCAGGGACGTCACCCGCGAGGACAACCCGGTGCTCGCGCGCGGGCTCGCCGCGTACACGATTCTCGAGCACGAGGAGATGCACCAGGAGACGCTCCTCTACATGTGGCACCGGCTGCCCTACGAAAAGAAACGGGCCTCCGCTGGGATCGTCCCTCCGGTTCTCGGAGGCGAGCCGCCGCCGCGGCGGAGGGTCCGGGTGCCTGCGGGACGCGCGACTCTCGGCGCGAAGCGCAACGTGATCCCGTTCGGCTGGGACAACGAGTTCGAGGAAACCGTCGTCGACGTGCCGGAGTTCGAGATCGACGTCCACGACGTCGCCAATCGCGACTTTCTCGAGTTCGTCCGCGCGGGAGGCTACGACCGCGAGGAGCTCTGGTCGGAGGAGGGCTGGCGCTGGCGCCTCGGGAGCGACGTGCGTCATCCGACGTTCTGGGAACGGCGCGGCGAAGACTGGGTGTGGCGCGGACAGTTCGGGGACGTGGCGCTGCCGCCGGGCTGGCCCGTCTTCGTCAGCCACGCCGAGGCGTCCGCGTACGCGCGGTGGCGCGACGCGCGGATTCCGACCGAGGCGGAGTTCCACCGCGCGGCCTACGGAACGCCGTCGGAGACGGAGCGCTCCTATCCCTGGGGAGAGGAGCCGCCCGATTCTTCGCGCGGCAACTTCGACTTCGCGCGATGGGAGCCCGTTCCCGTCGGATCGTTTCCCGCGGGCGCGAGCGCGTGGGGAGTCCAGGACCTCCTCGGCAACGGGTGGGAGTGGACGTCGACCGTGTTCGGCCCGTTCCCGGGCTTCGAGCCGATGGCGTCCTATCCCGTGTACTCGACCGAGTTCTTCGACGGCAAGCACTGGGTCATGAAGGGCGGGTCGTTCGCGACCGCGAAAAGCCTGTTGCGCCGAAGCGTTCGGAACTGGTTCCGCGGAAACTATCCCTACGTCTACGCGACGTTCCGCACGGTCAAGGGCTGACGTCGAGAGCGCGCCGCTGAATACGCTCGTCGCGACTCCGCCTCCGGAGCTCATCCGCGACTTCGCGCGCGAAGTGGCGCGGGACCTCGCGCTCACGCCCAAACAGATCCAGTCGAAGTACCTCTACGACGCGCTCGGGTCTTCGCTCTTCGAGTCGATCTGCCGCCTGCCGTGGTACCGGATCACGCGGGCGGAGTCCCGGCTCCTCGCCCGATCGGCGAACGAGATGGTCGCTCCGCTCGGAGACCCGGTGACCCTGCTCGAGCTCGGGTGCGGGAGCGGCGAGAAGGTCGCTCTGCTCGCGGAAGCGCTGCGCACGCGGCGCCGGCGGGTGGCGATCCACCTGATCGACATCTCGCCGACGGCTCTCGAGCTGTCGGAGCGCACGCTCGGGTCCCTCGAGCACGTCTCGGTCGTCGGCCACCGCGCGACGTACGAGGAGGGACTCCACCGCGCCGCCCGAGAGCGGCCGGCCCACGGGGGGCTGCTCGTCCTCTTCCTCGGGTCGAACATCGGCAACTTCGACACCCCCGCGGCGCGCGAGTTTCTGGCCGAGATCCGGCGCGCGCTCCGGCCCGGGGACGCCCTCCTCCTGGGGACGGACCTGATCAAGCCCGTGAACGAGCTGCTCCTCGCCTACGACGACCCTCTGGGGGTCACGGCGGCGTTCAACAAGAACCTGCTCGTCCGGATGAACCGCGAGCTGGAGGCGAACTTCGACCTCAAGGCGTTCGAGCACCGGGCGATCTGGAATCCCCTCGACCGCCGCGTCGAGATGCACCTCGCCTCGGTACGCCCGCAGACGGTGAGCATCCCGAGGTCCGGCGGCGACGTGAACTTCGAGGACGGCGAGTCCATCTGGAGCGAGAGCTCGTACAAGTACGAGCCGCAGGAGATCGTGGAGCTCGTATCGGAGGCGGGCTTCACCGCCCACTCGCAGTGGATGGACCCGGACGCGCGATTCGCTCTGACGCTCTTCGTCGTGGAGTGAATGAGGAATGAAGGGAAGGCAGAAAGGCCGGCCCACCAAGCGGGTGCTGGCGACGGTCCGGGAGTTGCTCCCCGTCGGAAGGCCCGGAGTGACTTTCGAGGTGTGGGACAAATGGAGGCGGAAACGGCGAAAGCTGGGAACGCTTACCGTCAGCGTGGGCGGTCTTCGATGGTGGCCTCGGGATTCGCCGAACTACCGGCAGTGCAACTGGGAGCAGGTCGCCGAGTGGTTCGAGGAGAGCTGAGTCTCCTCGCGCGTTGACCCGTCTCGGCGGTCGGTGTTAGGTTCCGCGGGCCCGTGAGGAGATCCGTCCCGCCGAATCGACGCCTCGTCCGCGCCGCCGCCCTCCTCCTTCTCGTTCCGGTCCTCTCCGCTCCGCCGCTCCAAACCCAAGAGCGCATCGACTACGACATGGTCACCCGCATCCGGCAGGAGGGGTTCCGCGACTCGAAAGTCATGGAGACGGCGGGCGCCCTGACCGACGGGATCGGCGCGCGGCTCACCGGCTCGCCGAACATGAAGAAGGCGAACGACTGGACGCGCGACAAGCTCGCAGAGTGGGGACTCGCGAACGCACACCTCGAGAAATGGGGCCCTTTCGGCCGCGGCTGGAGCTACGAGTCGGTGTCCGTCCGCATGACCTCGCCCGACGTCGCGCAGCTCTCCGCGCTCCCGAAAGCCTGGAGCCCCGGCACGAACGGCCCCGTGCGCGGCAAGGTCGTCCTCGCGAAGCTCACGGCGAAGGAGGACTTCGAGAAGCAGAAGGGGAAGCTCAAGGGCTTGATCGTCCTGACCGACGAGATGCGTGAGGTCAAGCCGCAGGAGAAGGCGGCTCTCGAACGGTACGATGAGAAGGCCCTCGAGGAGCTCTGGGAGTACGGAGCCCCGGCGCTCAAGACGCCGTTCGGCCCGGAGGAGTTCCGCCGCCGGCGGGAGTTCCGCCGCGCGCTCAACAAGTTCCTCGAGGAGGAGAAGCCGCTCGCTGTGATCGATCCAGGCCGGCTGGACGGCGGGACGTTTGCGGTCCAGCAGGCCGGTTCCGGCTGGAGGAAAGAAGAGCCTCTCGGCGTGCCGGCGGTCGTGATGGCGATCGAGCACTACGGCCGAATGGCGCGGCTCATCGAGCAGGGGAAGGACGTGGAGCTGGAGCTCGACGTGCGCACGCGCTTCCACGACGACGACCCGATGTCCTACAACACGGTCGCCGAGATTCCCGGTACAGAGAAAATGGGTCAGCTTGTCATGCTCGGTGCCCACATGGACTCCTGGCACGGCGGCACGGGCGCGACCGACAACGCGGCCGGAGTGGCCGTCGCGATGGAGGCGGTCCGGATCCTCCGGGCGCTCGGCGCAAAACCGCTGCGCACGATCCGCATCGCGCTGTGGAGCGGGGAAGAGCAGGGGCTTCTGGGCTCGGAGGCGTACGTGATGGAGCACTTCGCCTCGCGGCCGGTCCCCGCCGATCCGAAGGAGAGGGAGAACTTCTCGCTGCGGCGGGCGACCGGCCCGCTGACGGTGAAACCCGAGCACGCGAAGCTCTCCGCGTACTTCAACGTGGACAACGGCACCGGCAAGATCCGCGGGATTTACGCGCAGGAGAACGCCGCGGTCGTTCCGATCTTCGAGAGGTGGCTCGAGCCGCTGAAGGATCTCGGCGCGACGACGGTGACCATGCGGAACACCCGCGGCACCGACCACGAGTCGTTCGACGCCGTGGGGCTGCCCGCGTTCCAGTTCGTCCAGGACGGAATCGAGTACGAGACCCGGACCCATCACACGAATCAGGACGTCTACGAGCGGCTCCAGCGGGACGACCTGATGCAGGCGTCGGTCGTGCTGGCGACGTTCGTGTGGCAGGCCGCGATGCGCGACGCGAAGCTTCCCCGGAAACCCCTGCCCAAAGAGAACGCGCGGCCTGCGGCGACGCCGGCGCCGGCAGCCTCCCGGAAGCGGGAGTTTCTGCCGCCGGAAAGTGGTTCTCAGTCCGCGGTTCTCAGTTCTCAGCTGAGCACTGAGAACTGACCGCTGAGAACTCTTCAGACCGAAAGGACGATTCGATGAAGAAAGCTCTCGCCCTGTTCCTCCTCCCCGCGCTCGCACACGCTGCGACGCCGGCCTCGCCGGTGACCGCCGCGGAGAAGACCGCTGCGCAGGCGATTACCGAAAACGCCATCCGCGGGCACGTGCGCTTCCTCGCGTCCGACCTCCTGGAGGGACGCGCTCCGGCCTCGCGCGGGGATCGTTTAGCGCAGCAGTACGTCCAGGCCCAGATGGAGGCGATCGGGCTCCAGCCGGGGGCTCCGGACGGCGGCTGGCTCCAGAAAGTCTCGCTCGTCGGAATCACCGGCCGGATCCCTGAAAAGCTCTCGGTCGCTAAGGGCGGCCAGGCCGTCGACCTCAAGAGGATGGACGACTTCGTCGCGTTCTCCGGGACGCAGAAGCCAGAGTCGCGGATCGACAAGGCCGAGATCGTGTTCGTCGGCTACGGCATCGTCGCGCCCGAATTCCAGTGGGACGACTACAAGGACGTCGATGTGAAGGGCAAGGTCCTCCTGATGATGAACAACGATCCGGAGGACGATCCGAAGCTCTTCGCCGGAGAGACCCGTCTCTGGTACGGGCGCTGGGACTACAAGTACTCGATCGCCGCGCAGAAGGGCGCGGTCGGCGCCTTCATCATCCACACGCAGCCGTCCGCCGGCTACCCGTGGCAGGTCGTCCAGAGCTCCTGGTCGCGTGAGCGCTTCGAGCTGCCTTACGAAGGGGAGCCGCGCGTCGAAATCAAGGGCTGGTTCACCGAAGACGCGTCGAAGAAGATCGCGTCACTGGGGGGTCAGGATCTCGACCGGCTGCGGCAGGCGGCTCTCAAGAGGGATTTCCGGCCGGTCCCGCTCGGCGTCCAGACCTCGATGCGCATCGAGAACGTCGTCCAGACGAAGGACAGCGCGAACGTGATCGGCAAGCTGCCCGGGAGCGACCCGCTCCTCTCGAGCGAGGCGGTCGTCTACACGGCGCACCACGATCACCTCGGGATGAAGTCGGACCCGAAGCCGAGCGAGGACGCGATCTACAACGGTGCGCTCGACAACGCATCGGGCGTGGCCGCGATGCTCGCGATCGGGAAGGCGTTCACGGAGCTTCCGAAGGCGCCGCGGCGGAGCGTGTACTTCGCCTCCGTCACGGCGGAGGAGCAGGGGCTCCTCGGATCCGAGTACCTCTCCAAGCACCCGCCGATTCCCGCCGGCCGCATCGCGGCGAACATCAACATCGACGGGGTCTCCATCTTCGGACGAACGAAGGACCTCACGCTGATCGGGTACGGGAAGTCGAGTCTCGATCCGATCATCGTCTCGCTCGCCAAGATGCAGGGCCGAGTCGTCACGCCGGACCAGTTCCCGGACCGCGGGTTCTTCTACCGCTCCGATCAGTTCAACCTCGCGAGGGTCGGCGTTCCGGCGGCGTACTTCGACAGCGGCACCGAGGTCATCGGCAAGCCCGCCGGCTGGGGCAAGAAGAGGATCGAGGAGTGGGAGGACAAGGACTACCACCAGCCCTCCGACGAGCTCACGAGCGAGTGGGATCTCGCGGGCGCCGTCGAAGACGTGCGGCTCGACTTCTGGCTCGGAGTCAAAGTCGCCAACGCGGTACGGATGCCGGAGTGGAACAAGGGGGACGAGTTCGAGTCGGCGCGGAAGAAGGCGCTCGCCGAGGCGCGGGAGCCGGTCGCCGGAAGCCGGTAACGCGATCGACTGCGGCACCCCGCTTGCAGCCGGAGGTCACATCATGAAACGCATCTGGACACCTCTGTTTGCGACGCTCTGTCTCGCTTTCGTCTCTTCGATGGCGCGTGCGCAGGGCACGAGCGGCCTCCACTTCGGCGTCGAGGGGGGCGTGTCGAACCCGCAGGGCGACACGAAGGACGTCTACGACAACGGGTGGCACGGCGGCGCGCTGCTGGTCTGGAATTTCCCGGTCGTCCCGGTCGGCCTGCGCGTCGACGGGTCGTACCACAAGTTCGACGGTCGGACCGGCACCGCCGGCAACGCGGAGGTCCTCGCGGGGACGGCCGACGTCGTGGTCGGCTTCCGCGCGATCCTCCTCAAGCCATATTTCGTCGGGGGCGTCGGCTACTACCGGCTCGACTTCTCGGACGCTTCCTTCCCTTCGGCATTTCGCGGGAAGTCGAACGAGACCGGCTGGAACGCGGGCGCGGGAATCTCGATCAGCCTGCGCAAAATCGACCTGATCGTCGAGGCGCGGTACCACAGCGTCGCCACAGAGGGAGAGAGATTCAAGTTTGTCCCGGTGTCGGTCGGACTCGTTTTCTAACACGACGCCGGAT
>DASYUL010000003.1:0-15714 GCA_036001245.1 Thermoanaerobaculia bacterium | reverse complement strand
AACCCGGAGCGCTTCCAGATTCTGGTCGGCCCGGCGGAGGAGGAAACCCAGGTTCTCGTATCCCGCCTCCATCCCGGGCCGTTCGCGCAGGACTGCACGCGCGATACGGATCGCTTCGGGGAGCTTCCCGCGCTGATAGAGGTCGACCGACTCGTGGAGCCGCCGGTCGATCGCGACGAGGTTCTTTGGATCGTCTTCCACGGTGTAACGCTTCTTCACTGCCGCGCTCCCCGAGAGATAACCGAGGCTTCTCAGTCGCGTGACCTCTTCGGGCGCGGCCGGCGACCGACTCGCGTGTCCGAGCTCCGACTCGGCGGGCAGGGATCGCGCGAGCCGCCGCAGGACGTCGGGGCGGTCCGCGGCGAGGTTGCGGCTCTCCGCCGGATCTGCCGCGAGGTCGTAGAGCTCCGGGACCGGAAGGTCGACGTACTTCGTGCCGTCCGCGATCCGTCCGCGCAGCGGCGCCCACCCGCGGTTCAGCGCGGTGGAAAAGGCCTCGAAGTACGTCTCACGCGGCGTCTTCGAAGCGGTGAGGAGCGACGCCCCGCTGAGCGCGGCGGGTTTCGCGATTCCCACCGCTTCGAGCACCGTCGGAACGATGTCGACGTGGCGGACGAATTCCGTGCTCGCGCGGGGAGCGACTTTTCCGGGGAAGCAGACGACGAGCGGCACGTGGAGCGTTGCCTCGTAGGCGAAGAGGCCGTGCGTCTCCTCTCCGTGGTCACCGAGCGCTTCGCCATGGTCGGAGGTGACGATGACGAGCGCGGGGGACGCTGTTGCCGAAGAGATGGGGTCGAGCAGCGGCGCGAGCGCCGCGTCAGTCGCGGCGATCTCGCCGAGGTACTCGTTGGCGCGGTAACGTTCCGCGAAGGGCGCGGGCGGACGGTACGGCGCGTGGGGGTCGTAGAGGTGGACCCAGAGGAACTTCGGCGAGGAGCGCTTCTCGTTCCACCAGGAAAGCGCCGCCGGAATGACCTCGGAGGCGGGCCGCTCCGGCATCTCGAAGTCGAGCGGCGTCTTACCGCGAGGGTACCGGTCGTCGTAGACGTCGAACCCGCGCGCGAGGCCGAACCGCGAGTCGAGCGGGAAGGCACCGACGAAAGCGGCGGTCGCGTAGCCCTTCTCTTTCAGCATCGTCGCGAGCGTCGGAGTCGACGCGTCGAGTCGGAAGCCCGTGTTGTCGCGGATCCCGTGCTGGTAAGGGTAGAGGCCCGTCAGGATGTTGGCGTGCGACGGCAGGGTGACGACGTTGTGCGCGTGGGCGTTGGCGAAGACGACGCCGCGCGCCGCGAGCCGGTCGAGGACGGGGGTCTCGACGCGACGGTTCCCGGCGAACCCGACGGAGTCGGCGCGAAGCGTGTCGATCGTGACGAGGAGGACGTCCGGCCGCGAGGACGACGGCACCACTGCGGCCCCGCCGGTGCTCTGCTCGCGCTCGCGGCAGCCGGACGCCGCCAGGAGGAGGACGAAAAGCACCGTCGCCGATCCGAGCCGCCTCATTCCGGCAGCTCGTTTTGCAGTCGCCGCATCTCCATAACGAAAAAGGCCGCCGGGAAGCGTATTCCCGGCGGCCGAGGAGGAGAAGAAAAGCCTTTAGAACGCGAGCCGCAGGCCGAACCGCCACACCCGCGGGCCCTGGATCTCCTTGATGTCGTTCGTGTTGCCGACCGCGAGACCCGTCCGGTTCAACCGGTTGAACCTCTGCAGCACGGTGTCCTCGTTCGTCACGTTGAACACGTCCGCTGAGACCGTGAGATTCGCCGACTGCGTGATCGAAACGACTTTCTCGAGGCGCAAGTCGAGGTTGTAGACGTTGTCGTACCTCTGGTCTTCCAGGTCGGAAACTGCGACAGCGCGTGTTTCACTGTCGCCGAGCCCGCTCACGAGACGGTACCAGTTGATCGGGTATCCCTGCCGTCCGAAGAAGGCGCCCGCAATGTTGAAGCCGAGCGGGAGCTGGTACATGGAGTTCACGTAGAACTGCCACTTCGAGGACAGGAAAACGCTCGCCTTGTCGCCGCTGCCCGTCGAGCGGACGCCGACGACGACGCCGTCGGCGCACGTCTGGGCGGTGTAGCCCGTCTGTGGGCTGCCCGCGTCTCCGGAAAGACCCGGCACGCTGTTCGTCGGGTCCACGCACCCACCGGTGCCCACGTGCTGCTTGTTCCAGTTGTAGGTGAAGCTCCCGCGCGCCATCCAGCGGTTGGCGAGTCGCTTGGTCAGGATGAGGTCCACGCCGTGGTACGTCTGGTCGTAACCGTCACGGTTCGTGAACACGTAGCCGGGAGGCCTCGCGATTCCCGGGGCAATTCGATACACGGGCGCGCTGTAGGCCGTTCCGTCGGGCAATGTTCCGGTGATGGTCGTGGCCAGCACGTAGTCGTCTCGGGTCAGCCCCGTGCGGAAACGGAAGAGCTGATCGCTGAACTTGCGGTATGTGTAAGCAACTCCGACCGCGAAGGCCGGGAACAGCTCGTGGTCGATTCCCGCCAGGATTTCGTCGGTCAGAGGGGCGTGAATGCCGGGATCGAACGAATCCACCGCGGAAACCGCGGACGGATCATCCGGATCGTAACCGCGGGAGAACTGGAAATTACTGAGATCGACCTCGCCGACCTCCACGAGGTTGTTGTGGTTCGCGTCGTTCCAGCCGTAGTACGCGTAGGACTGGCCGGCCACAGGGTTGATGTTGTCAATGAGTCCGGTGCCGAGCGCCTCCGCATAGCGGGCGTAGCTTGCCTTCAAGACCGTACTTCGGTTCGCTCCCAGCGCATAAGTAAGCCCCAATCTGGGCTGCCAGTCTTCCCACGTGAAAGGCTCGCCGGAACCGGGGTAGTCGATTGCCGGCAGGATTTCCGGGAACGAGGGATTTGCCGGCACGACCGTCGGCGCATTCTCGCCGGTCTGCCTGTCCCAGCGGACACCGGCGTTGATGGAGAGCCGATCCAGCGAGAAGGTGTCCTGCAGAAAGGCGCTGTAGTAGGTGTTGTCCACGACGAGGTTACCCCTGCGTGTGATGACGGCGCAGGGCACGATTTCGTCACCCGAGCAGTCGAAGAGGTCGCCATACGTTTCGGCCGCAAGATCGTTCACCGCCGCGCCGGGGAAGCTCGTCTGCGACCGCGCGCCGGAGGAAAGGTAACCGAACCCGGCCTTCAGCTCGTGTCCGAGAGCGCCGGTGTTGAAGAAGTAAGACACGTCGCCCTTGACCTGCCGCTGCGGTCGCGGCGCGGCGTAAACCTGGTAGGAGTTGTGCCAGACCCCTCCTTCGTCCAAGAAGACCTGGCGGTTGCCGCCCTCCGGGTCGAGGGTGAAGTTGCCGTTGATGCCGTTGTACTGAACCGTCGCGAAGAGGCTCGAGGAGAAGACCTGCGAGTCCTCGACCTTCCACGTGTTTTGCGGCAGCGTCTGGTCCCAGGTCGTCTCCTGGGGGTGCGTCGGGCCGGCGTTGCGGCCGAACTTCAGCTTGTCGCTGTGCATCCACCAACCGTTCGCCGCGTTGGAGGGGATGATCTGCCAGTTCAGCTTTGCGTTCAGGTTTTCGAGCGTTGTCTTGTCCGATGCGCCCAGCGCAGTCACCAGGTTGATCTGGTCGCGGCCGTAGGAACCCCAGATCCACAGGTGGTCTCTCCAGACTGGTCCTCCGGCCTCGGCGCCGTAATCCTGGAGGCTCTGGATGTGGTTGCCCGATGTGACCGGAGTCGCCTGCTCGAGCGCTTCGTCGGGTATGTTGTTCGACTGGAAACGCTCGTCGACGCCGAAGACGCGAGCGCTGCCGTGGACGTCGTTCGTGCCGCGCTTGGTAATCATGTTCAGGTGCGCGCCGGAACCGGCGATGGAGGCGTCGCCGCCGCCGGCGATGACCTGCATCTCCTGGAACATGTCGAAGTCGTAGTAGGCCGCGGAAGAGCCGAGCGCCGACATGTCGGTCACGTTGACGCCGTCCACGGTGAATGTCCCGCCGGATGAGCCGTGGGAGGAGAAGTTCGACTGCTGGCCGCTCTCGCTTCCCGCGATGTTCATCCGGTCGATCTGAACACCCGGCGCGGTCTGCAGGATGACCCACGGGTCGCGCGCCGTCGGAATCGACTTCAGCTCCTGCTGTGTGACGATGGCCGTGTTCTGGACCCTCTTGGTCTCGAGCAGCGGCGCCTCGCTCGTGACCGTCACCGCCGCTTCGACCCGGGTCAGGCCCATCGGGACCGTGAGCTCGGTGTTGCGCCCGAGGTTGACGGCGACGTTCTCGCGATTGACGGTCTGGAATCCGGCGAGGGTGAGCGTCAGCGTATAGGTTCCCGGATCGAGGTTCGCGATCCGGAACTCACCCCGCGCGTCCGTGTAAACCGTCTGCGGGGCACCCGGCCCTCTCACGGTCACCTGAACGCCGGGCAGGACGCCTCCCTGGTCGTCCGTTACGCGCCCCTGGATTCCGCCCGTGTTCGACCCGTACTGGGCCAGAGCCGGTGCCGCCACCAGGGCGATCGCCAGGAGCGCGATTCCCCATCGGAAGAAATGAAACCGTTTCGGCATGGATCCTCCTTTCGTCAAGTCGAATCTTGCGTTGGCTGGATCGGAAGACACAAAAGGCTCACAGCGAAGCGAAGCAATTCGAGCGCCATGGGACGAAACTGGAATCCGAGGGGACCGACCAGTTCTAAATCACTACGAATCAGCGAATTATAAGGCTAGCGCTCGTCTCGAGCGTCAGGGAGGAAATCTCGCCTTTTGAATTCGAATTCAAGAATCCGAATGACGGACGTCGCGAGCTGCCAAACCCGCGGACGACCTGATCCAGGCCTCGCGAGATAAAAAAAACCGCCGGGAGAAGCCTCCCGGCGGCCGAAAAGGAGGAAAAAGGAGCCCTAGAAAGCGAGCCGCAGCCCGAACCGCCACACCCGCGGGCTCTGAATCTCCTTGATGTCGTTCGTGTTACCGACCTCGAGGCCCGTCCGGGCCAACCGGTTGAACCGCTGGAGCACCGTGTCTTCGTTTGTCACGTTGAACACGTCCGCGGAGATCGTGAGGTTCGCGGAGCTCGTGATCGCAACGACCTTTTCGATCCGCGCGTCGAGCTCGTAGACGTTGTCGTATCTCTGGTCCTCGAGATCGGAGACGGCGACATCACGGAGCTCGTCGTCGGGCCCCTGGACTCGGCGGAACCAGTTGATCGGGTACCCCTGCCGGCCGAAGAAGCTTCCGGCAATGTTGAATCCGAGTGGCAGCTGATACATCGCGTTCATGTAGAACTGCCACTTCGAAGAGAGAAAGACGCTGTTCTTGTCTCCGCTGCCCGTCGAGCGGACGCCCACGACGACGTCGTCGGCGCAGGTTTGCGCGGTGTAGGCGGTCTGAGGATCCCCGACGTTCAAGGACTGCCCGGGAACGACGTTCGTCGGATCGACGCAGCCGCCCGAACCCACGTGCTGCTTGTTCCAGTTGTAGGTGACGCTCCCGCGCGCCATCCATCGGTTGCTGAGACGCTTCGTCAGGATGAGATCCACGCCGTGGTAAGTCTGGTCGTAATCGGCACGGTTCGAGTAGGTGTAGCCCGGCGGAACGGCGTCGGTTCCACCGATGATGGAGTAGACCGGCGTGCTGTATGGCGTGCCATCGGGCAGAGTCCCGGTGATCGTGCGCTCGAGGAAATAGTCGTCCCGGGTCAGCCCGGTCCGGGACCGGAAGATCAGGTCGTCGAATTTGCGGTAGGTGTAGGCCACGCCGACCGCAAACGCCGGGAAGAGCTCGTGATCGATTCCGAACAGGAGCTCGTCCGTCTGGGGTGCGCTGATGTTCGGATCGAACGTGTCCACCGCAATCGCCGCGCCCGGATTGCGCGGATCGTAATTGCGCGAGAACTGGAAGTCGCCGAGGTTTACCTCCCCGACTTCGACCAGGTTGTTGTGGTTGGCGTCGTTCCAGCCGTAGTACGCGTACGAGACGGCGCCGATCGGATTGATGTTGTCGATGAGCCCCGTCCCGAGAGCCTCGGCGTAACGGGCGTAGCTCGCCTTCAAGACCGTGCTCCGATTCGCACCGAGGGCATAGGTCAGCCCCAGGCGCGGTTGCCAGTCTTCCCAGGTGAACGGCTCGCCGGAACCCGGGTAGTCGATCGCCGGGAGAATCTCCGGGAAGGAAGGATTTCCGGGGACGACGGTGGCCTGATTCTCGCCGGTCTGCTTGTCCCACCGGACGCCGACGTTGATGGAAAGCCGGTCGAACGAGAACGTGTCCTGGAGAAAAGCGCTCCAGTACTTGTTGTCGACGACCAGGTTCGACTGACGCGTGACGACGGCGCAGGGGTACGGATCGTCATTGGCGTCGGTGCAGTCGAATAACGATCCGTAAGTACCGCCCGCGAGATCGCCGACGGCGTTGCCGGGCCAGATCGAGTGAGACCGGGCGCCGGTCGAGAGGTAACCGAACCCGGCCTTCAGCTCGTGGCCCAGGGCTCCGGTGTTGAAGAAGTAGGAGACGTCGCCCTTGACCTGACGCTGCGGACGGGGCGCCGCGTAGATCTGATACGAGTTGTGCCAGACGCCGCCTTCGTCGATGAAGGCCTGGCGGTTGCCGCCTTCGGGGTCGAGGGTGAAGTTGCCGTTGATTCCGTTGTACTGAGCCGTGGCGAAAAGGCTCGAGGAGAAGACCTGCGAGTCCTCGACTTTCCACGTGTTCTGCGGCAGCGTCTGGTCCCACGTCGTCTCCTGCGGACGGGTGGGCCCGGCGCTGCGGCCGAACTTCAGCTTGTCGCTGTGCATCCACCAGCCGTTGGCGGCGTTGGACGGAACGATCTGCCAGTTCAGTTTCGCATTGAGGTTCTCGAGCGTCGTCTTGTCGGACGCGCCGCCCGCGGTGATCAGGTTGATCTGATCGCGTCCGTAGGCGCCCCACAGCCAGAGGTGGTCGCGCCAGATCGGCCCGCCCGCTTCCGCGCCGTAGTCCTGAAGACTTTGAATGTGGTTGCCCGACCCGAGCGCTCCCTCCTGCTCGCGCGCCTCGTCGGGAAGATTGCTCGACTCGAAGCGTTCGTCGACACCGAAGACGCGGGCGCTCCCGTGAAGGTCGTTGGTGCCGCGCTTCGTGATCATGTTCAGGTGCGCGCCCGATCCGGAGATCGACGCGTCGCCGCCGCTCGTGATGACCTGCATCTCCTGGAACATGTCGAAGTCGTAGTAGGCGGCGGAGGAGCCGAGCGCCGACATGTCGGTCACGTTGACGCCGTCGACCGTGAACGTCCCGGCTTGAGAGCCGTGCGACGAAAAGTTCGACTGCTGGCCGCTCTCGCTCCCGGCAATGTTCATGCGGTCGATCTGAACGCCGGGGGCGCTCTGGAGGATGACCCACGGGTCGCGCGCGTTCGGAATGGATTTCAGCTCCTGCTGCGTGACGACCGCCGTCGTCTGGACCCGCTTGGTCTCGAGCAGTGGTGCCTCGCTCGAGACCGTCACGGCCGCCTCGACCCGGGTGAGACCCATCGGGATGGTCAGCTCGGTATTGCGCCCGAGGTTGACCGTGACGTTTTCCCGGTTCACGGTCTGGAACCCCGAAAGGTTCAACGTGATCGTGTACGTGCCCGGGTCGAGCTGGGCGGCCCGGAACTCACCGCGCGCGTCGGTGTAGACGGTCTGCGGTGCGCCGGGACCTTTGATCGTGACCTGGACGCCGGGAAGGACACCTCCCTGTTCGTCCGTTACGCGCCCCTGGATACCGCCCGTGCTCTGTCCGTACTGGGCCAGAACCGGTGCGGCCGCGAGAGCGATCGCCAGGAGCGCGATCGTCCATCGCAAAAAGTTGACTCGATTCGGCATGCGACCTCCTTTCATGTCTCAAGAAGAGTGCGCAGTCGATGTGCGCACGTCGCATGCGAAGAGCAATTTGAGAGCCCGCAAACGTCGAGAGAAGGACGAACGCGATGAAGAAGATGACGAGTAATCCGCGGCGCGGATGAAGTCCCGTTTTCGCGCGCGCGGCGTCAGCTCCTCGCGAGTCGAAACGAACGTCTTTTTGGATTTTTCTCCAAAATTCGGGGCGCGACGCGGTTGGGCGTGCAGACCCCTTCGGAATCTGTCCCCGCGACATTCTCAGGTGGGCTTGGCGAATCGAGATTCTTTGCGCCGACTCCATTCGCGAATGCAGACCGAGTCCCCGATGATCCGGCAAACCGAGAGCGCCGCGTCGTAACCTTTCGGCGTCGGAACCCGCGACGTCATTTCCGTGAGGAGGGCGGCGAGATCGGGCCCCCTGGCCTGGCTCGCGTAGAGCAACGCGAGGCGCGCCCACGCGTCAAGGTTTTCGGGGTAGCTCGTCACCTCGGATCGGAAATCGGCTTCGGCCTCCCTCTCCCGCCCGAGCCGCGCCATCACGTCGCCCCGGAGCGAGCCGAGGCCGAAGGGCGAAGCGCGGCCCGCCGCGCGATCGAGCTCCCGCGTCTGATCGAGCAGCGCGAGCGCGCCGGGAAGATCGCCGTGCGCGACGGCGACCCGCGCGAGCACGAGCCGCGGGCCGCGCGCCGACGGAGTCTTCGCGAGAACAGTCTCGGCTTCTTTCCGCGCGCCGTCGAGATCGCCGGCGGCGAACGCGATGGCGGCGAGCTCCTCGCGGAAGCCCGGAGCGCCCGCCTCTCCGGCCGCGAGCGCGAGCGTCCGGGCGCGCTGGAAGTTGCGGTTCTGGAGGTGCAGGTCCGCGAGCCCCAGAATGATCTGCGGCGTGCCCGGTACCAGGCGGTCCGCCCGCTCGAGCGCGGCGAGCGCTTCGCGCGTCCGGCCGGAGCGCCGCAGCAGGCGCGCGAGCGTCTCCCAGACGTCGAGCATCCGCGGGTTCTCCTCCGCCAGGCGCGAGAGGAGCGCGATCCCTTCCGCGTCGCGGAACTCCGACGCGAGGCGCGAGGCCTGCTTCAGCTGATCGATCGCGCCGATCCGGTCCTTCGGATCCGGAAGGTTCTCGTTCGCCGAGGACGGCGCGGCGGCGCCGATGTAGCCGAGCGACGCGAGCTTCTTGATCGTCTCGGGATCGGCCGCGCCGGGCGGCTGCAGCGGCCGGTTCATTCCGCCGAGCTCCGCGCGCATCGAGCGGAACGCCGGCGGCAGTCCCGCCGCGACGTCGTTCTTCTCGGAAGGGTCCGCGCGCCAGTCGTAGAGCTCGGGCCGCGGTGCGTGGATGTACTGGTGGCGGTCGTCGGTCAGCGTGGCGAGATCGCTCCACCCGAAGTGGTAGCGCGGGTACAACGTTTCGCTGTAGACGCGGCGGACGGCGCTTCCTCCGGGCGCGACGTCGAGCAGCGAGCGGCCCGGCAAACCCTCCGGAACCTTTTCGCCCAGCGCCGCGAGGACGGTGGGAAAGACGTCGGCGATCTGGACCGGTTCTCCGACGCGCTCGCCCGCCAGTCGCGAGCCCGGCAGCTTGACGAAGAGCGGGACGCGGATCTCCTCGCGGTAGAGAAAAATCCCGTGCTCGTCCTCCCCGTGGTCGCCCAGTCCCTCGCCGTGATCGGAGAGAAAGACGATGAGCGAGCGGTCGTAGAGCTTCCGTTCGCGCAGGCTCTGGAGAAAGCGCCCCACGATCGCGTCAGCGGCCGCGATCTCGCCGTCGTAAGGCGCCGAGGAGTATCGCGAGCGGAACGGCTCGGGCGGCGCGTAGGGAGAGTGCGGCTCGTAGAGGTGGAGAAAGCCGAAGAGCTTCGCGTCCGCCGCCTGCCCCGCGATCCAGTTGTCGAGCAGGCGCTCGGTCTCCCGACCTTCGCGCTGCACCTGGCCGATCGCCTGCGCGGCCTCGCGCGCTTCCACGGAATCCTCGTAGAAGTCGAAGCCCGAGGCGATGCCGGACCCGTGGTCGAGAACGACCGCGGACACCGCGGCGCCGGTCGCGTAGCCCGCGTCGTGGAGAGCCGTCGCGAGCGTGCGATGGTCCTTCGACAGCCGGTATCCCACGTTGTCGCGGACGCCGTGCTGGAAGGGAAGAAGACCGGTGAAGAGCGACGCGTGCGACGGCAGAGTCAGCGGGACGTTCGAGATCGCGTTGTCGAACACGATCGAGTCCTTCGCCAGCGCATCGAGCGCCGGCGTCTCGACGCGGCGGTAGCCGTACGCCGGCAGCCGGTCGGCGCGCAGGGTGTCGACGCAGACGACGAAGACGGGCGCCCCGCGGAAGGTGGTCGTGGCGCGCGAACAGGCCACGACCAGGAGGAGCGACGCGAGAAGAGTCCCGAGCCGCCTCATCGGGCGCCGGAAGGCTCCTCGATACGGTGGTAGCGCCCCGGCGCGACGTCGCGAAGCTCTTGCACGAGCCCGGACGGCCAGCGGACCTCCACCCGCCGGATCGAGGTCGCGTCGTTGAGCCCGAAGTGAATCCGCGGATCGCACGACGAGAGATAGCTCTCCCCCGCCCGCGCCTCCCGCGCCTGCGTCCCCCGCTCGGTCTCGACGGTCACCCGGGCGCCGATCCCCTGGCGGTTCGACTTACGGCCGACGAGCACGAAGCCGACCCACTTCCCGTGCTTTCCGTCGTTGCGGAGGAGCTGGAGCGGGCCGCCCGAGTTGGAGACGGCGACGTCGATGTCCCCGTCGTTGTCGTAGTCGGCGACGGCCGACCCCCGGCCGACCATCGCGCGCCGGAACGGATCTCCGCACCCGCGCTCGGTGAAGTGGCCCTTCCCGTCGTTCCACATGAAGAAGGGTCGCTCGGCGTACGTCACGCCCTGCATCTTCGGGACCTCGAGCACGTGCCCGTTCGCGATGAAGGCGTCGAGCCGTCCCGCGTTCGCGGCGTCGAGAAGGTTCAGGCCGAAGCCGGAGAAGTTGAACGCGGGCGGCCCGAACCCGGAGACGGCCGAGACGTCCTCGAAGATGCCCTCGCCGACGTTTCGGAAGTAGCTGTTCGGCTCGGCTTCGAAGTTCGCGACGACGAGGTCCGGGTGGCCATCGCGATCGAGGTCCCCGGCGTTGACGCCCATGCCTCCGAAGGCGCGACCCGCCGAGTTGACGCCCGCGCCCGAGAGGAGCGACACGTCCTCGAACCGCATTCCCCCGAGGTTGCGGAACAGAAAGTTCATCGTCGTGTCGTTGGCGACGTAGACGTCCGGCTTGCCGTCCGAGTCGACGTCGGAGACGACGACCCCCAGACCCTTGCCGAGCGCGGCGGAAATCCCGGACGAGGCGCTCACGTCCTCGAACGTCCCGTCACGCTTGCTGCGGTAGAGGAGGTTCGAGATGGCCGGGTAGAGGGTGGGATGACAGTAGTCGCGGCGGCCCGACGCGCGGTCGCCGCAGAAGTAGTTCTTTTCGACGGAGTAGTCGAGGTACCGGACGACGAAGAGATCCAGGAACCCGTCCCCGTCGAAATCCGCGAAAGCCGCGCTCGTCGCCCATCCCGTTCCGGCGACTCCCGCTCGAACGGTCACGTCGCTGAACGTGCCGTCGCCGTTGTTGCGGTAGAGCAGGTTCCGCGCGAAGTTCGTCACGAAGAGGTCGACGAACCCGTCGTTGTCGTAGTCGGCGGCGATCGCGCCCATCCCGTACGCCGAGTCGGAGAGCTTCGTCTTCGCGGTCACGTCGGTGAACGTTCCGTTTCCGTTGTTGCGGTAGAGCCGATCCTGGGCCTTCGTTTCCGCGTTCCGCTTTCCGGGTCCCGTGTTCCGACGCTCCCCGAACGGCCCCGACTGCACCACGTAGAGGTCCATCCAGCCGTCGTTGTCGTAGTCGAGCCAGGCGATGCCCGACCCCATCGTCTCGGGGAGCTGGTGGTTGGGGGTCGCCCCTCGATCGTGGGTGAAACGAAGCCCCGCCGACGCGGCCACGTCGGTGAACACGACCGGGCAGCCCGCATCCTTGGGGGACACCGCCCCGAGTACCGAGCCCGCGACGTGGAGTATCACGAGCGCCGCCGTGCCCGCCCTCACTTCTTTTCGCTCCTCTCTTTTTTTTCGCTCCCCTCCCGCGCGCGGTCGAGCTCGTATCGCAGCGCGCGGTTGTCGGGGTCGAGCAGCACGGCCCGCTCGAGGGCGCGGAGCGCTTCGGCGTGGCGCCCGAGACCCGCGAGCGCCTGCGCGGCGCCGCGCAGACCCTCGGCGTCGTTCGGGTGCCGGTTGAACTGAGCGAGCGCTTCTTCGAAACGGTTCTTCTTCAACTCGGTCCAGCCCAGATTCAACTCGGCCTGACGCGACCCCGAGCGAAAGCGGGCTTCCTGTTCGTCGGCGAAGGCGCGGCGGTAGAACGCGATGTGCAGGGCGGCCTCGTTACGGTGTCCTCTGCGGGCGAGCAGCGTCCCGAGCAGGTAGTGCCCGAGAGAAGCGTTCGGCTCGCGCTCGAGCGCCCGGCGGTAGGCCGCCTCGGCGCGCGGGAGGTCACCACTCGCCTCGAGCGCGCGCCCGAGGTCGAGCCGCACTTCGACGGCGTCGGGCTCGAGCTCCGCCGCGCGGGAGAGCTCGACGATCGCGGCCGCGGGCTTCCCCTGGAAGATGAGGAGGCGTCCCAGCCGGTGGCGCGCGGACGCCTTGCCGGGCTCTTTGGCGACCGCCTCGCGAAGCCTTAGGGCGGCCTCGTCGAGCCGGCCGGTCTCCCAGAGGACGCTTCCGAGGTAGTAGAGCACGTCGGCGCCGGCGAACCCGGCCCGCCGCGCGGCGTCGAGCTGTTCGGCGGCCTGGACGTAGCGCCCTTGCTCGGCGAGGTTCACGCCGTAGTGCGCCTTCAGCTTCGGGTTGTCGGGAACGAGCCGCAGGAGCCGCTCCATCTGAGCGTTGCCGCGCTCCCTCTCTCCGGTGTGCCAGAGGAATTCGGCGAACTCCACGCGGAGCGGGAAGTCGCCGGGCGCCGCGGCAATGGCCCGCTCGTAGGTCTGCGCCGCCCGGGGGTCGCCAGCCGCGGCGTAGCTCGCGGCGAGGGCCTTCAGCTGCCCCGCGTCGACCGGGCGGCTCGAGACGGCGGACTGCCGGGTCGCGGCGGTCGCAGCGACCGGGAGGACGAGCAGGAGCAGACAGACCGTGAGGGGCAAGGTCAGTCGGGTTCCACCACGCGAAGAGTTCCGTCCACGGCAACGTCCCGATCGAGCGAGCTCTTCCGGCCGGAGGGCCAGAGGACCTCAACGCGATCGACCTTCGCGGCGGCTGCGAGGCCGAAGTAGAGCGGGATCGCGCTCTGCGAGAGGTAGCCCGATTTCCCGTCGTTGTATTTCGTGAAGACGAGCGGGCCCGCGTGGACCTTGACGGTCGCGCCGAGGCCGTCGCGGTTGGAGGCGGCGCCGACGAGGCGGACTCGGAGGAAGTGGACGCGTTTTCTCTGCGCGAGATCGTTGACGAGAACCTGGGGCGCCGCGTTGAACTCGTTCGTCACGATGTCCAGGTCGCCGTCTCGATCGAGGTCGAAGATCACGGACGAGCGCGAGGAGAGCGTCCCCGCGACCGTGATCGGACCCTTTTCGCCGATACACGCCTTGCGCCCGGCCCCTTCCGTGGCGCAGTCGACGTCGAACGTCGGGGCGGCCGTCCTCCCCCCGCGCCGCGGCTCAACGCCGAGGAGAACGTCCGCGTCGACGAACTTCCGGCCGCGGTCGTTCAGCAGGAGCGAGTTCGGGCCGTATCGAAACGGGAAGCCCATTCCCGACGCGATGAACACGTCGTCCCACCCGTCGGCGTTGACGTCTCCGACGCTCGGCCCCCAGGGCCAGTAGTTCTCGACGCCGATTCGATCGGAGATCTCCTCGAATCGTCCCCCCAGGTTCCGATAGAAGGCGTTCCCGAAGACGTTGTTCGCGCCCCCCTGGAGAAACGCGTCGGTCCACTGCATCCGGGATTTCAGCTTCTCCCTGTCGGGTTCGATCTCTTCGCTCATGTCCGAATGCATGTCGGTCAGAAGCAGGTCCAGCCGGCCGTCGTTGTCGAAGTCGAAGAACTTGATCCCCATCGTGCCCCAGGGCGTCCTCGGAAAATGATCGGCGGTCTTGTCGATCAACCGCTTGCCCCCCTCGTTCACAAAGTAGTGGTCGTCCCCCTGCATGTTGAGGACGTAGAGGTCCGGGAAGCCGTCGCTGTCCAGGTCCGTAAAGCTCGCGTCGCCGCTCCAGCCCGTCTCGAGGGGGCCGATCTGCTCCGTGACGTCGGCGAAGCGCCGGTTGCCGAGATTCCTGTACAGCCGGCTTTTCTCGGTCCGCTCCGGCTTCAGGTGTCCGGAGAAGGCGTCGGCGAATCCGACGAAGTAGCCGCCGCGCCCTTCTTCGTCGGTCGTGTATTTCCCCACGTTGACGAGGAAGAGGTCGAGGAGCCCGTCCCGGTCGTAGTCGAAGAAGACCGCACCGGACGAGTGGCCGGAGTACTCGAGACCCGATTCCCTCGTGACGTCCCGGAAGTGTCCCTTGCCGTCGTTCTCGAAGAGGACGTTCCCCCCGCGCACGCTCGTCACGTAGAGGTCGGGATCGGAGTCGTTGTCGACGTCGGCGAACGATGCGGAGACGCCGATGCGATCGGAAAGACGCACTCCTGCGGCGGCGGTGGCGTTCTCGAACCGGCCGTGGCCGCGATTCCTCCACAGCTCGTTGCCGCCGAGCTGGTTGACGAAGTACAGGTCGTCGAGCCCGTCGCCGTCCACGTCGGCGGCCGCGATCCCGGTCCCGTGGTCGTAGTGGTTCGACTTGTAGAACTTTCCGGAGTCGTCCGTCGGGCGCTGAACGAACGTGATCCCGCTCTCGGCAAGACGGTCGCGGAACCGAAAGTCGTGAAAGACCCCGAGCCCGCGCGCCGCCCTCTCCTGCGCGGCCTTCCGTAACGCGAAGCTCGCCGCGCCGGCGTCCTGCGGCGGCATGCGCACGACCTTCCTCACCTGCGCGGCGGCGAGTACCGCGAGCGCGCCGGCGAGCAGAACGGCCACGACGCTCAAAGACCGGTATCCGGCGGTGCCGTGCGATCTCGCCCGCGCCGAGCGGAACGTGTCCCCCTCAGGCATCGTCGGTCAGCGCGTGTTCGGCCACTCGGTTCTCGGAACTTGGGACTCGGGACTCTCCAGCATCTCGCGGCGCCGTCCGTTTCAAGTAACCGCGACTTCCCGGTAGAAAACCCGCTTCGCGAAGGAAGGGCGAGAGCGGGGACTGCGATGGGTCCTGCCCGTCCACTTTCGCGACGAGAAGGACGCGGCGGCGCCCGCTCTCGACGAGCCCCGCCAGCGCCCCGGCGATCGCGGCCGACGTCTCGCTCGCCTCCGGTTCGGAGTCGGGCAGAAACGTCAGCAGGTTGCGATCCGCGCGGCCGAGCCAGGCGGCGAGATGCCCGTCCTTGACGATCACCTGCGCCCCGGCGGCGCGCTGCGGCCGGGCGCCCCCCCTCTCCGGCCAGGGCACCGCGGCGCCGTAGGGATTCGCCGGGTCGGTCGCCGCGAGCACGACCGTGCGGGACTCCTCGCGCGGCGGCTCTTCGCGCAGAGAGCGCAACCGGTCGTCCGCCCCGGGGAGCGCGAACTGCGCCGCACCGAGTCCCGCGACGAAATACCCGCGGCGCGCGCGTCCCGCCTCCTCCATCGCCTTCGCGATCGGATAGACGGCGGAGAAGCCTCCCGGGATCTCCTCGGCGTGAACGGACTCGCGCGTCAGGACCCCGTATCTCTCGAGAAGCGACGTCGTGAGCGCCGTGCGTCGTTCGGTGTCGGTCGGCAGGAGGCTGCCCGCACCCGGCGACGGCAGGAGAGACCACCGTCCCTCGCTCCCCGGCGGACCGGAGCGGCGCGAGCGGAACGAGCGCCC
>DASYUL010000002.1:0-18284 GCA_036001245.1 Thermoanaerobaculia bacterium | reverse complement strand
GCGGACAGCGGATGATTTCCGGCGTTGTCGAGAACGACGTCGTAGAGCCGCCCGCTCCGGGTGAAATCCTCTCGCGTGTAGTCGATGACCTGATCGGCGCCGATCGAGCGGACCATTTCCACGTTCCTTGGACTGCAGACGCCGGTGACGTCCGTGCCGAACGACTTCGCGATCTGCACGGCAAACGTGCCCACGCCTCCGGACGCACCGTTGATCAGGACCTTCTGCCCCGCGCGAATCTGTCCCTTGTTCCTGAGCCCCTGCAACGCCGTGTATCCCGCGACGGGGACGGCAGCCGCCTGCTCGAACGTCACGTTGCCGGGCTTCGTGACCAATGCGGACTCCGGTGCGCACACGTACTCGGCAAAAGACCCCCGACAGGAGCCGAACACCTCGTCGCCGGGTCGGAACCGTGTGACGTTCCTTCCGGTTGCCTCGACCAGCCCGGACACATCGATCCCGGGTCGTTTGACCTTCGATTTCGTCAGACCCATCGCGAAGCGGACGACGTACGGCTGGCCTCTCATGAGGTGCCGGTCCACTGGATTGACTGACGCCGCGCGGACCCGGATCAGGACCTCGCCGTCCTCCGGCGACGGTTTGTCGAGGTCCTCGAGCTGGAGGACATCGGGAGAGCCGTACCGGCGATAGACGATTGCTTTCATGAGCCTCGGAGAGCGGTCCCCAACTGAGACTCGGCCGCTCCCGGTTGCGTCTTCGCGCCCCAGATCAACAGCCAGAACATGATCGGTAGCTCGCCGAAATAGAGCACCATCGCGAACCGGCCGACCACCGGCGCGTACCGCGGCAGAACGAGCGAGGTGAAGGAGCTCGCCAGATAGCCCGTGCCGGCGACAATCATCAGGACGCCCAAGACCCGGGGGATGAACCGCGATCGAATGACGAGGATCCCGAACGGAAACAGCCACAGTCCCCAGAAGATCGAGGCGACGATGATTCCCTGGCTATGCAGACGGAGGAACAGGTACGCCAGACCATCCAGCTGATGCTTTTGGAATCCGGACAGGAAATCGGCACCGCTGACGAGGATCAGCGCCGCAATCTCGTTGAGCACGTTGACAAACATGATCGGAACCGAGACCAGAGCACCAAGGATGACGACCAGCACGGCGTGTTTCTCGTCGACGGCCTTGAACAAGCGGTAGAGGGCCAGGACCAGAAAGATGGCAATGGTCTGGTGGAAGAGTTCGCTCCCGATGCCGATGCGAAGAAGAGACTCGGAAGCCCGCAAGCGATCGACCGTCTCCGTTGCATTTCCCGGGACGATCAGCTTGCCGGGGACGTACATGAGGCCGATGGGAGCGGTTAGCCCCATCAGCAGGTAGAGAACCCCCGCAATTCTGGCTTGCCTCTTGGTCGAGTCCACGGCCTCTCCTCTTCTTTCTGCCGGCTTCACGCCGGTGAGATTCGGGCCGGCCGGCAGCCGGCCCCGGACCGCCTACTTCTTCAATGGATCGAACTCCGGGTCGCTCGACGGCGGCACGATGCCCTTCATCCGCATGTAGCTGACGAGGTTGCCGTAGTGCTCGACGGTATGGAGGCTGTTGGTCGTCAGCGCGCCGAGCTTGGGCGTATCGCGCCCCATGAACTTGATCGTGTCGGCCCCGGACGCGTCGGTCATGTTGGTGTATGCCCTGTCGCAGTAGGCGAAAGCGTCTTTGAGCGAAGCCATGAGATCGGCTTTCGAGGTCTTCGTCTCCTCGACCTTGATCTCCGGCCTTTTCTCACCGAGCACCTTCGAACAGAACGTGTACTGGGCGTCCGCCAGGTGTCCGACGATCTGGCCGAAGCTGCGGACCACCTCCGTCGGTTTGAAGCTGTAATTTTCCTCGGGCATCTTTTCGGCGGAGCGGAGCACGATCGCCTTGACCCCTTGATAAACCATCTTGTTGTACGCGGTGTAAGGATCCTTCGAAGGAGCGACGGGCGCGGTCGGTGGGCGATCCTGCGCCAGACCGATGGCGGCCGGCGCCAGAAGGCAAATCAGAAGTCCTCTGAGAATGTTGAGATGCATTTCCTTCTCCTTTCGATCAGAACGGGTCGTCATGACCTCGTAAACGTTGACCAATCGCTCGGGCTCATCGAGTTGCCGCCGGGGAGACCCCCTTGATGAGCAGCCACAGCGCCAGCGTCACTTCGAACACCAGCATCGGCATCCAGAAGAGCAAGGGCAGCGGGCCCTTGATGTACCCGGCGAGCTGCAGCGGCAGGACCACCAGGTCCAGGATCGAGGCGAAGATCCCCAGCCAGGCCAGCGGGACGGGGATGCTCCGGGCCCGCAGAAAGAGATACGAAAAGAGCGTGCTGCCGACGGCGAAGAGAGTCGCGGCGATTCCCACGCTCCAGTCTTGCGCCTTCAATAACAGGGCTCCGAGCGCGTTCGCCGCGGCAGCATCCGCCCCGGCCGCGCCGGCGGCGCCCGCCGCCACCGAGAGCAGCCCCAGCGGCACGACGGTGGAAAAGGCGCCGACCACGCCCTCGCCGACGCGACAGCACAGGGCCAGCACCGCGAGATCCCGGTCCGCGTCGCGTGTGATCGCGTACAGCGCCACGGCCAGCACGATGGCGTCGAAAATCGTGACCAGCGAGAGGAGGACGACCAGACGCATTTGCGGGGCGTGCTGGGCGATGTTCGCGAGCCTCTCGGCGGTCCCCACGCCCCTGGTTGCCCGCTCGAACAGAACCATGCCGGGGAACGCGGTCGCGATGTAGAAGAGAAACATGAAGCCGGCGAGGCGTGCATTCGTCGTGCGAGTCATGACGCCACCCGGACGGCCATCGCGGCGGATCGTTCCATCTCGACACTCGTGCTCATGCCGTTCTCCTTACGCCCCACAGGCGAATCAGATCGGCTCCCGATTTCGGCGCAGCCGCACCGCGGCGCCGAGGCAGGCCGCCGCGAATACGAGCCCGATCCACAGGCCGGGGGTGCTCAGGAATTTCGGCAGATCGATCGCCGTAAGAGGATCGATCGGGGCGCTCCCCTTCCCGTGCGGGACGAATACGCTCCCCTTCCCGTGCGGGACGAATGCCTGCGTCACCCAGCCGACCATGCGATATCGCATCAGCGCGGAGATATGAGTGGTCTGGAACGCCATCCTCTCGAGAACGGCGAGCACGACGGGTGGAAGGAAGGCCCACAGAAACGTCGCGCGCCGCGCCCAGGCCGAGACGAGCAGCAGCCACCCGTAGATGGGCGCATGCCAGAGAGCCATCGCGCCGAGAGCGTAGAGCATGACCTGCCAGAACTGGGTCAACGGGAGCTGACCCGGCGTCGCGGGAGAGAGACCGTTCGTCAGCAGGATTGCGTTGGAGAGCAGCAGCATGTCGACGTGCATGGCCACGATGATCGCGAAGGTGATCAGCGGCAGAACGACGAGCGGAACGCTCGCCTTCGAGAGTACCGTCGTGAGATCCGAAACCGGCAGGGACTTCCAGAACAGGATGCTCCGATCGCGGCGCTCGCCGTGCAGCGCGTCGAGACAGTAGAACACCCCGACGATAAAGGCGGCCACGACGAGCATCCCCGCCGCGAAGACGTACGGTTGCTCGATGTGGGCTCGCTGCTGTGCCGGGTCGAGCAACAGCGTGGCGCGCCTGCGGTGCGGTAGGCCGATCGTGCTCATCGCGAAACCGAACAGCAGGACGGCGCCGACGACGAGCGGCGCGATGTAGATCGACCGGTTTTCCCAGATCTCGCGCCGAATCGACCAGAACAGCGGCCGGGTCTCCCGCACGGCGGCGACCGGCGGCGAGGCGACTGAATACTGCGGTGAAGTGCCCGATTGAGAGTTCATCTCGGCGCTCCCTGTGCCTGGCCGGCGTGATTGCCCATGACGGCAACGAACAGATCGGCGATGCTCGGCGTGCGCACGTCGCCGAGTGCCGCGAGCTGGTTACGATCGACGCGATCGAAGAGCAGGATGCTGCGGCCGAAAACCTGGCGCTCGTGAATCGGCCGGAGCGTGCGGGCCGCGACGGCGTGCTCGGGATTCACCATCACCTGCACATAGCGCGACTCGAATTCCTCCATGCTGCACTCGAGGACGATGCGACCGCGGTCGATGAACATCAGGTCGGTGAGGACGTCCTGGATCTCCTCCACCTGATGTGTCGTCACCACGATGGTGCGAGTGCGATCGAAGTAGTCGTTCAGAAGCGAGTCGTAGAACTGCTTGCGATACAGGATGTCCAGACCGAGCGTCGGCTCGTCCAGCACGAGCAATCTCGCGTCGATCGCCATGACCAGGGCGAGGTGCAGCTGGGCAACCATCCCCTTCGACAGCTCCCGGACCTTGCTCTTGCGCTGGATGGTGGTCCTCCCGAGAAAACCTTCCGCCTTGGCGCGATCGAATCGCGGGTGCACGCCGGCGAGGTAGTCCAGCGCCTGGGAAACCCGCAGCCAGCGCGGCAGCACAGCGACGTCGGCGATGAAGGAGACGTCGCGCACGAGCTGATCGCGCTCGGTCCACGGGTCGCGCCCGAGGACACTCAGTTGCCCCTGATACGGCGTGAGGCCGAGAATCGCGTTCAACGCGGTCGTCTTGCCCGCGCCGTTGGGCCCGATCAATCCGAGGATGCGGCCCTCCTCGATGCGCAGATCGACGCCGTCCAGCGCGACGGTCGTGCCGTAGACCTTGCGGAGACCGCGGGCTTCGATGTACGCCATGCTTTCAGCGCTCCTCTTCGTCAGATTCCGACGTGGACCGGCGCGTTGCGTGCAGCAGCTCTTCCGGTTTGAGGCCGAGCCGCTGGATGGTCGCGGAGACGCCGGCCCGTTCCTCGGCCAGAAACATCTAGCCCAGCGACGCAACTGCTGCAGTTTTCGGGGGCCTTCTGAAGGTCCATCACGCACCTCCAGCGGCTCGGGTGGACACGACGAAGTGAGCCGGGCTCGGGCGTCGCGTCGCCAACCGGTAGCGATAGGCCCGCAACGGCCAGGTGTTGGTGATCCGACCCGACTCCGTCTTGTACCAGCTACGGCATTCGCCGTTCCAGACGGTGTCCTTCAACCACGACCGCATGTTCTGCTGATACTCGGCAAAGACGTCCGGCCTCACCTCGATCGCCCCGCCTTTCCGGATCATCTCGAGGCAACCAATCACGTAGCGGACCTGGCTCTCGATCATGTAGATGATCGAGTTGTTGGTCGGGCTGGTGTTCGGGCCACCCAGGATGAAGAGATTCGGAAAACCGGGGAGCGCGATGCCCAGGTAGGCCGAGGCGCCGCTGCGCCACACGTCGGACAGACGACCGCCGGGCCCGCTGATTTCGATGGGAGCGAGAAAACGGGTCGATTGAAATCCGGTCGCATAGATGATGGTGTCGACCTCTCGAACTCGGCCGTCGGAGGTCTCGACGCCATTCGGGACGATCCGGGCGATGTTCTCTGTGACCAACTCGACGTTGCTCCGCGCGAGCGCCGGGTAGTAGTCATTCGAAAAGATCAGTCGGTTGCACCCGAAAGGGAACGTCGGAGCCAGCCTCGAGCGCAACTCGGGATCGGCAATCTGGCGCCGCAGATGGAAACGCGCCACTGCCGTCAGAGCGCGCCCGAACAGGCCGCCACGAAATGGCGAGTACGCGATCAGCTCGGCGAGCAGGAACCAGGTGACCCGGCTCAACTTCTGTGACCAGGGGAATCGGCGGAAGAGCCACCGGGCCACCGGCCCGAACTGGCGGTCCCACTTGGGAAGGATCCATTTCGCCGAACGCTGGAATACATAGAGCTGCCTCACGTTCGGCGCGATTTGCGGCACGATCTGCACGGAGCTGCAACCATTCCCGATCACTGCCACGGTTCGGCCGCCCAGATCGTGGTGCGCGTCCCATTGCGCGCTGTGGAACGCTCGCCCCGTAAACTCGGCTCGGCCCGCGATGCTCGGCAGACTTGGGTGACTGAGCTGGCCGCTGGCGGTGACGAGGGCGCGGGCGCGGTGCTCGTCCCCCGAGGCACTTCGCAGCCGCCAGACCTGAGCGTCCGAGTCGAACGAGACGTGGGTGATCTCGGTGCCGAGCTTCAGGTGCGATTCGATGCCGTGTTTCCGGGCACACCGCTTGAGATACCCGAGAATCTCGGGCTGGCTCGCGTACCTTCGGGTCGAGCGATCATGCTGCTCGAATGAATACGAGTACAGGTGCGAGGGCGAGTCGCACGCCGCGCCCGGGTACCGGTTCTCTCTCCAGACCCCACCGACGTCGCTCCCCTTCTCGAAGACCGTGAAGGCGTTCATCCCCGCCCGCTTGAGCTCTATCGCCATGCACAAGCCGGCGAGCCCGGCGCCAATGACGGCCACATCCTGAGTCACGCGCTTATCCCTCGCGTCGTCTACCGCCGGCTGATGGCGCTGAAGACCAGCAACATCCGGGTGGAGATGCGCGCCGGGGTGCCGTAGCTCTAGTTGATCGGCGGCTCGAGCGCCAGGCTTTGCTGGGTGGCGGTCGTCCGGGCTTTCGGTGAATCGGCGCAGGCCTTCGATGCTGTGCCAGCAGCCCAGCCCGAGGGTGCGGCCCTCTTCGACGCGCAAATCGACCCGGTCCAGCGCGACGGTCGTGCCGTAGACCTTGCGGAGGTCGCGTGCTTCTATGCATGCCATGGCGTCAACGGCCCTCCCCTGGAGCATCCGACGACGACTGATGGCCCGCATCCAGCAGTTCTTGCGGTGTCAGGCCGAGCCGCTGAATGGTTGCCGAGATCCTGGGCCACTGCTCCTCGAGAAACTTCTGGCGTTCGCCCTCCAGCAGAAGGCTCCGGGCGCCGGGTTTGATGAACATGCCGATCCCTCGCCTGCTCTCGACGAGGTGCTCGTCGACGAGTTGTTGATAGCCCTTCAGAACGGTCAGTGGATTGACCCGGTATTCGGCCGCGACGTGCCGCACCGACGGGAGCGGATCGCCTTCCTTGAGCACGCCGTCGAGGATCATTGCAACGACCCGGTCGCGCACCTGGCGGTAGATCGGCTCGCTGTCGTTCCACTCGAGGTCCATTCATCCGATCCAGAGAGCGACCAAAAGACAGATCAGAGCGACCGCGTTGACCGCGATCGACCACTGAGTGCTTTCGAGCTCGCGAACCATGATGTGATGTAGTTAACTACAACACCATATCGGTTCGCAAGAGTCTTTTGGCGTCTTCCCTATCTATTGATGCGGCGAGACTTAGGAACTGGGAACGGGGTCGAACCGGGGATCTTCAGGAGCGGCTCCAGCTCGTGGAGCGCCTCCTCAGGCTGGCCGACCAGGATGTCGACTTCCTCGCGGCCGCGGCCCGAAGCGGCGAACCGCCAGCGCGATCGGCAATCCCACGCAGGTCATGTGGACGAGCAAAGGCAACGGCCAGAGTGCCGGCAGCGATCGCTTGACCTTGGCGAGGTAGAGCGTTCGCAGCGCGATCGTCAGCGGGATGACGCCGCGGTACATGACGAGGGGCCACACAACGCCGAAGAGGATTCCGCTCGGCACGGCCCATTCGACCATCGCGGGAATCCGACGGCTCAGCCAGTAGAAGATCGCCGTGGCGGTGAACGCGACGCCGAAGTGCATTGCGAGACCGAGTGCCGCGGTGGCAGCACCGTACTCGAAGCTTGCCGGACCCAGCAAAGCGCCGGCGATGCCTTGCATCATGCGAACGGGCGAGCCGCCGTTCGCGAGCGAGATGATGACCGCGGAGGTGATGTCGAGCACGCCGCAGATCAAGCCGCCCCACAGGATCGCGCGGCCTGCCGTTCGGCGCGGCCCTTCCACGGAGCTGACGGAGGCGCTCAACGGCGGCCCCCCCACGACCGGTCGCTTATCCGGCTCGTCCGGTCCAGCTCTTCGAACACCGTCATCAAAGGCCTGGTCCCGCTGCTCCTCGCGAGCCTGGTGCTGCGCTCGTGGGTCACCGCTCTTCTCGAGATCCATTGAGGCCCTCACAGTGGATGCCGAAGCAGGCGCCTCGCACGTCGAACCCAATCATCATCAGGAGCGGTTCCCCGCGGATCGCCGCTACTTTGGCAATCCTGCCTGGTGGAGCGCCTCGGCCAGCATCCCCATGCGTTCCGGTGTCGTGATGTTCCCGGAAACCAACCCGCTGATCGTAAAGCCGGGCTGCAGTGCCAGCAGGACATCCGCCGTCGCCTTTGCCTCGTCGAGCCGGCCGAGACGGACCAGAGCCGCCGTATGTAGGTAACGCGGCACGCTGAACCGGGGATTCGCCGCTGAGGCTCGGCTCGCAGCGCTTGCCGCCTCGACGAAGTTGCCCGCGAAAAAATGTGCATAGGCAAGGCCGACGTACGGCAGATAGACAAGCGCATCATAGGGACTGAGACGAATCGCGATCCTGGCGTGCTCGATCGCAGTCGAGTCGTCGCCCATCAAGACCCGGATGATCGAGCTGAAGCCGAAGGCGAGGGCCGAGGAAGGGCTGAGCGCCAAGGAGCGGTCGATGGCCTCGATCGCCGTTTCGTAATCCCGTTCCAGGACGCCGACGACGAAGCCTCCCATCGCCAGCGCCATGGCATCGTCGCTGCCGGTCTCGATCGCCGCGCGAGCGTGGACAATCGCGTCGTGCCGCGTGTCGGCATGAAGACCGCCACGTAAGTACCGCTGCTCCTGGCACCAGGCGATGAATCCGTGCACGGCGGGATAGTTCGGCTCCAGCCGGATCGCCTCCTGCAAGAAACGGAGCGCCTTGTCCGCGTCTTCCGGCATGGCGGTTGTGGCGAGTGGCAGCGCGCGAAGAAACAGATCGTACGCATCCAGATTGTCGGGTCGCTTGCGACGCGCCCGCTCCACTTCAACCTTGCGCAAGGTCGGCTCCACGGCGCCGATGACGCTCATCGTCATCTCGTCCTGCAGCGTGAAGATGTCGCCCAGTGTGCCGTCGTACCGATCCGCCCAGACATGGGCGGCCGTCTCGGTTTCGATCAGCTGACCGGTCACGCGCACGTGGCTCCCGGACCGGCGCACGCTGCCCTGCAGCACGTAGCGCACGCCCAGGTCGCGGCCGACGGCTTTTACGTCCACCGGCTTGCCTTTGTAGAGGAACGTCGAATTACGCGAGATCACGAACAGCCACTTGATGCGCGACAGTCCGGTGATGATCTCCTCGACGATACCGTCGGCGAAGTACTCTTGCTCGGGGTCTCCGCTGAGGTTGTCGAACGGCAGCACGGCGATGGAGGCCCGGTCCGGCGGCATCTGTGGCGGACGGTCTATGTCGGTCGCCTGACCGATGTCGGACCCGGACGTCTCCCCCGTTCTTGCTTCGCGGTGCTCGAGCTCGAGCCTCCTCATCAGCGCCGCGAATCTCGGATCCGCGCGAAGGGAATCGAAGCCGGGCAACCCGGTGTAGCACAGGAGGCCCTGGTATTCCTCTTCTGCCCGTGCGAGCACGTCGAAGGCGTCGTCGATGTCCCCGAGCGCGCCGAGCAGCCAGGCCTCGGAGACGACGGTGGGCGAGGACGCCGGGCGCGCTCGCAGCTCCTCGAGGATTTTCCGCGCTTCGTCTTTCCGGCCCGCGGTCGCGAGCGCCCACCCCAGGACGCCGAGAAAGAAGGGCGCCCGGTGCGACACCGCGACACCGTGCTCGCCCGCCTCGATGCCTTCCTCGAGCCTCCCCAGCGCGACGTTCGCCATGCACGACGCGGCAATGGCCGAGGCGTCCTCCTTCTCGAAGGTGAGCGCGTCCTCGACGTGGCGCAGGCCTTCCTCCGGCCTTCCGCTCATCAGCAGTCCCCATCCGGCGAGCATGTAGGGAAAGGATGCGAGCGGATCGGCTTCCCGGGCACGCTCGAAGAGGGGCAGGGCCTCGTCGAGCTTCTGGCGCGCGCAGAGGCTGATCGCAAACGAGCCCAAGGCAAGGACGTGGTCGGGCTGGAGCTCGAGCGCCCGGCGCCAGGCCGTCTCCATCGCGTCCCACCGGCGCTCGAGGAATGCCGCGAAAGCCTCGACATGGAGACCTTCTGCCGACTCTCCCTGCAGCTCCTCTGCGGTCGCCAGCGCCTTCCTCGCAGCCGTGACGGCCGCGCGGGGCGGGATCATGCCCATGTGGGCCGAGAGCACGGTGATCTCCGCGAGGCCGGTCCACGAGGGCGCGTGAGCAGGATCGAGGCGGACGGCCTCCTCGAAGGCTCCCATGGCCCCGCCGTAGTCCTCCTTCCCCCGAAGGTGCCGGCCTTTCAGGTAGCTGCGGTATGCATCGAGGTTGCGGGCCGGCGGTCGAGCGTGAACGGTTCGCGAGCTCCCCCCGAGCCGGGTCTTCACCGCGTCGACGGCGCCTGCGGCGATCTCGTCCTGGATGGCGAAGACGTCCGCGGCCTCCCGGTCGAATCGCTCCGACCAGAGTTGGTAGCCGCTCGCGACGTCGGTCAACTGCGCGGTGACTCGAAGCCGGCTGCCCGACGTTCGCACGCTCCCCTCGAGAACGTGGTTCACGGAGAGGGCGCGGGCGATCGCGGAAAGGTCACCGCCATCCTTTTGGGCTCGGAAGGCCGAGGTCCGCGACGCGACCCGGATCCCGCCGACCTGCACGAGAGCGTTCATGATCTCTTCGGCCATCCCCTCGCAGAGGTACTCCTGGTCCTTCGCGGGGCTCATGTCGGAGAACGGCAGCACCGCGATCGCGACGGCCGCCTCGGGCTTCGACGCGGAATCGGCTCTCGTCGACGCGGGTACGTCCAGTCCCGCCTTGCGGAGACCGTCGATGTTGTGTTCGGCGAATGCCGGGTCGAAGAACCATCTCCCAATTTCTTCGCGCGCCGTTTCGGCAAAGTCGGGCCGGATCGCAAGCAGTTCTTGCAGTGCCTTCCGGGCCTCCTCGCGCATGCCAAGCTGCCCGTAAGCGGCCGCGGTCACGGCATGGGTATAGAAATTTCCCGGCAAGTTGATCTTGAGGGCGAAACCAAGGGCGCCGCGGTAATCGCGCCGGCGATACGCGTCGTTGAAGTTGGCAAACCAGTACCAGCCCGGATGATGGGGATTGAGTTGCATGGCGGATTCCACCACCGCGATGCCGCGTTCCCAGTCACCGGCATAGGCGATGAGATTTCCGACTAACGCCGCAACGGAAGAATCCATGCGGTTCAGTTCGATCGCTCGCTCCGCTGCGGAACGAAAAGCCAGAAAGTCCTTCTGGAAAAACAGCGTGCAAGCGAGGGCGTAATGGGCAAGGTTGTTAGAGGGCGCCGCCTCCACGGCGCGCCGCGCGGCCGCAAGCGCACGCCCCAGCGGGTCGGGCTGTGGGTTTAATCCGTGCGCATGCTCTTCCCAGTACAGGTTCGCCAGCATGGCCCAGGCATCGCTGTGATTGGGCGCAATGCTGACGGCCCGTTCCAGAATCCGTCTCACGCGCGCATGTTCTTCCGGCGTGACTCGTTCCATGTAGCCAAAGGCGCGCAGTACCGCTTCGTGAGGACTCAACTCTTCATCGGCCTTGCCACGGAGCGCCTCGCTCATGCTGCGGGCCAGAACGCCGTACATGTCGGCAACCGTCGAGACGATCCGCGGAACCAGATCGTCCTGTAGCTCAAAGACCGTCTCGGGACTAAAGGGGCGTTCATAGTTTTCGGCCCACAGATGAGCACCCGAGACCGCGTCCACGAGCTGCACCGTGAGACGTAACTTGGTTCCTGCCTGGCGAAGGCTTCCTTCCATGACATAGCGGGCGCCCAGTTCTTTGCCCGCAGAACGAACGTCAACCGACTCATTGGAGTAACGCGAAGTCGAACTGCGCGAGATGACCTTGAGGTAAGAGAAGCGCGAAAGGCCGGTCACGATGTCCTCGGTCAGTCCCTCTGCCAGGGCGCCGAGCTCGGCGACTTTGCCGCCGTACTTGAATGGCAGCACCGCGACCCAGAATCCCTCGTCGGCCCGGACCGGTCCCGAGTCCGTGCCCGACATCACTCGATCTGCTTTTGCCGTGACTGTCGCGCTCCGCCTTTGCGAGTCGGACGATCCGTCGGTCGCGGGAATCGAGAGTCCCGCTTTGCGCAGCCCTTCGAGAATGGGGTCCATGAGGCCGCTCGCGAAGTGCCAGGTCCCGACGTTCGAGCGAGCGTGCGCCGCAAACTCGGGATCGAGCGCCAACAGATCGCGGACCGCGGCCGCGGCTTCGGCGCGCCGGCCGAGGTGACCGCAGGCCGATGCCACCACGAGATAGGGCCAGAAGAGTCCGGGCACGTCCACCCGGTTTGCGCGCTCCAGGGCCTGCTCGTATTCGCCCTTGTGGAAGTGCTCCCAGAGGGGAGCGAAATGCATCCAGCCCGCGTGGTTGGCGTTGAGCTCCATCGCACGCCGCACGATCGCGGCGCCTCGCTCGAACTCGCCCGTGTGCACGATCTGGAGTCCCAGGATCCCGACCGCGTCGGTGTTGAGCGGATTCAAGGCCATCGCGCGCTCGGCCGTAGGACCAAACGCCGCGAGGTCCTGGCGGAAGAAGTGCGTCTGCGCGAGCGCGACGAGCGCGAACTGGTTCGCCCGATCCAGCTCGACCGCGCGGCGGGCCGCGGCCAGGGCGCGATCGAGAGAGGTCGCGTCGCTCCCGAAGCCGAACGCGTATTCGTCGACGAAGATCTGCGCGAGGCAGGCCCAGAGATCCGACTGGCGGCCGTCCCGCTCCACCGCGCGCTCCAGCCGGCTCTTGAGCTCCGCGTAGGCCGAGGGCGTGATCTGCTCGCGGTAGGCGAAATACTGGAACTGCCACTCCACGGGCGTGAGATGGACGTCTTCCTTCTGCCGCATCGCCGACCGCATGGAGTGCACGAGCACTCCGTAGCTGTCGGCGACGGTCGCGACGATGCGGGCCGCGACGTCGTCCTGCACGGCAAACATGCTCGACGCCTGGAGGTCCCGGCTGTACGTCTCGGACCAGAGCTGCGCTCCCGTCTGGGTGTCGACGAGCTGGGCGCTCACGCGAACGGCGGAACCTCCCTTGCGGATACTTCCTTCCAGCACGTAGCGCGCGCCGAGTTTGGCGCCCAGGGCCCGCTCGTCTCCGGCCTCTCCCTTCAGACGGGCCGCCGAGGCGCTCGAAACGACCGACAGATACCGAAACCGCGAAAGGCCGGTCACGATCTCCTCGGATAGCCCGTCGGCCAGGGCCGCGAGGTCGGCGTTGACCCCGCTGGACTTGAAGGGAAGCACGGCGACCCAGAAACCCGCTGAACGGGTCGGCGGCGCGATCTCCCGCGCGCCGCTCGTGACGGCCGGCGAGAACTGCTCCGAGAGGCTGAACGCGATGTCCCTGACCGTTTGGAATCGACTTTCGCGGTCTTTCTCGAGGCAATGCTTGACGATGCGGTCGAGAGCCGGCGAAATGTTCCGCCCCGACTCCGACAGCTCCAGCGGCTCGTCTCGCAGGATTGCCGCCATCGTCTCGGCGTTCGTCTCTCGCTTGAACGCCCTCTTGCCCGAGAGCAGCTCGTAGAGGATCGTCCCGAACGAAAAGATGTCCGAGCGGTGGTCGACCGTGAGTCCTTTCACCTGCTCGGGCGACATGTAGCCCGCGGTCCCCATGACCGTCCCGGGCTCCGTGTGGCCCTCGTTCGTTGGAGCGCTCGTCTCCTTGCCCGGAGCCACCGTCTCGACTCGCTTCGCCAGGCCGAAGTCGAGGATCTTGACGTGGCCGTCCCGCGTGACGAAGAGATTCTCGGGCTTCAGGTCCCGGTGGACGATGCCCTTCTCGTGCGCTGCGGAGAGACCCCTGGCAACCTGGAGCGCGTAGTCCACGGCCTGCTTCTGGAGAATCGGCGCGGCGTCGAGCTTCCCGCGCAGCGTCTCGCCTTCCAGAAGCTCCATGACGGCGTAGGAGATGTCTCCCTCTGCTCCGAAGTCGAAGATCGACAGGATGTTCGGATGTGAGAGTGCCGCGACCGCCTTCGCCTCGCGCTCGAAACGGGCCAGCGTGTCGGGATCTGCTGCGACCGACTCGGGGAGGACCTTGACCGCGACGTCCCGGTCCAGCTTCGCATCCCGCGCCCGATAGACCTCTCCCATCCCACCCGCGCCCAGAGGCGCGAGGATCTCGTACGGACCGAGGCGGGTCCCGGGGGAAATTGTCATCAGATGACGGCGAGGATTCTATCCGCGATGGTCAGCCCGGTGGGTCCGCTCGGAACTGGGCTCACCGGAGGGTCCCAGTCGGAACCGCGGGGGATGGTCCGGTATGATGCACCCGAGTCTAGCGGGAACCCGCCCCAACGGTTCCTGAAACCGTTCGAACATCAACTATTACAAGGAGGGGTTATGCGGAAGAGTCTGCTCATGGTTTCTCTCGCGGCGTGCGCCATTGTTCTCTCGAGTTCCGTTGTCCTGGCCGCCGACAATTGGCTCGGCACGTGGAAAGTTGACCTCGCGAAATCCAAGTACAGCCCGGGGCCGGCGCCCAAGAGTCTCACGCTGAAATTCGAAGCGACGCCGGGCGGGATCAAGTTCACGGGTGACGGTGTCGGCGCCGATGGCAAGCCAACCCACAGCATGTTCTTGTCCAAGTTCGACGGCAAGGATGTCCCGTACGAGGGCAATCCGGACGCCGACACGGCCTCGCCCAAGAAGATCGACGACAACAGCTACGACAACACCTGGAAGAAGGGTGGGAAGGCAACAATCGCGGCGAAGGTCGTGGTCTCCGCGGACGGCAAGACTATGACCATCACCCAGACCGGATCGAATGCGAAGGGCGAGGCCGTGAACAACACGATTGTCTACAACAAGCAGTAGAGGCGGTTTTCCAACGGGCTTCCACGGATTTGGTCGATCTTCAGTGATATGGGCTCGCGCGACGCGCGGGCCCATTTTTTGATCGCCACATCGCGATCGAGCTTCGAATCCCTCCCGCGGTGGCTCGAGCCACGGCCCACGCCAGGGGGATCGCGCACCGCGCGGGGCAGCCACGCGGCTCGCGCACCCTCGCCCATCCCGCCCGCGCCGAGCGGCGTCGGGCATCTCGTATGGACCAGGCGGCTTCCTGGAGGAAGACCCATCTCAATCGAAAATCCAAAATCACTTGAGCCCCTCGACCAGATACAGATCCGAGAGGATCTGACCGTAGTAGTAAGCGTAGGCCCTTCCGTCCGGCGTGATCTGGACATTGCCGATGTCGCTGGTCCCGGCCAGATCGGGCGGTATCAATTCCTTCCAGAGCTCCCGGCGTCCGGTCGAGAGATCCAGTCGAAAGATCCGCGCCGGCACGTCTGCGATCCGGTAGACAAAGAGCGCCCGGCTGTCCGCACTCCACTGCACCGGAACTTCACCTTCCGCGAGTCCCTCGATCGGCAACGGAGAACCCCCTTCCAACGGATAGCGCGCGAACCCGGAGCCCGGCGCCGGGCCTGTGGCATATCTTCCATCCGGAGACACGACGACTCCGCGGAAACCGGCTCCGGCGCCTTCGGCCGTCATCGGCCGGGGATCTCCCCCCGCCAGGTCCTGAACGTAAAGTCGCGCGCGACGGCCCCGCTCGCTTCCCGCGAAAAGGATTCGTTTGCCGTCGGGAAGGAACGTCGCCGACTGATAGCTCTCGATCGGACCGCGCTCCAGCCGCCTGGCCTGCCCGGCGCCGGTCGGCAGCAGGGTCAGTTGAGAGAAACTTATCGGAGTCGCCAGGGCCGACCTCTTATCGGGTGAGAGCGCGAGCGCGTAGCCCTCGCCGAGGCGCACCGGCGGCGAACCATCGGTCTTGCGCACGTAGACAGTGCCCGTGCCTCCTCCACCCTCGATCACTTCGTGGAAAAGAAGTGTCGTCCCGTCCGTCGAGATACTTACCGGCTGCGTGCCGTCGAGCCAGGAGAGGTCGCGCTCACGCGTTTCGCCCGGCGGCAGAACGACCATCCGGCCCCGCACGCTGTCGCGCGCCAGCAGCACACGGCTATCCCGCGACACGTCGTGCAAGGTGCCGGCAGAATCCGCGATCACCCTCCTGCGCCCTGCCGCGGTGACACCATAGAGCGTTCGGCGGACCATGCCTCCAAAGGGCGTCGCGGTGAACCAGATCTCCTCGCCGCCGGGAGACCACGCCACGCCTTGCACGCTGGACCAGGACTCCGAAAGGGCCTTTTTTCTGCCGGCTCGGTCAACCAGGGCCAAGGTCCCGGCGTCGTCTCCTCGAAGCGGATGGTCGATGAAGGCGACCGCGTCCCCTGCAGGCGGCACGCGGGGGTGGCTGATCCATCCAGAGGTTTCGTAGAGCCGGTTCCCGATGGGGAACTCCAGGCTCATTCGCGCTCCGACCTGACGGACCACAGCCAGGTTGACTCCGTCCGGCGCCCAGTCGGCCGCAACGACGTTCTCGAGGACTTCCCGCGGCGCGCTGCCCGAGATCGGCACCTGGGCGAGCGTTCCCATGGTCTCCCAGCTGTCTACGAAGTGGCGGCCGAGGGAGAGCGCCAGCTCTCCCGAGGAAGAGATCGAGAGGACGTCGGCGCTCGGCAGAGAGAACGGAAGGGATTCGGGGCTGCCAGGGCGAGTCGAGAAGAGCTGCACGGGCATGCCGTTCCAGGACGCGCCGTAGACGACCGTCTGGCCGTCCGGGGCAAACCGCGCCGAGAAGACATACCCGCGGCGGAACGTCAGCCTTCGGAAGGAAGCGGGCGGGCTCGTGCCGGCGCGCTGGCCCACGAAGAATCCGGCGAACCCGACCGCAATCAGCAGCGCAATGCCCATCAGCGCGAGCCAGAGACGCCGGCGAGGGCGCGGCGGAAGAGCCGTGATGGTTTCTCCCGAGACTCCGGCCTCGGAGAGATGGTCCCGCACGCCGGCCAGCTCCCGCGCGAGGTCGCGCGTCGAGGTGTAGCGCTCTTCCGGGTCCTTGGCCAGGCAGCGCTCGATGATCCAGCGCAGGGGCGGCGGCACATCGGGCCGGAGCTTGCCCAGAGGCTCGGGCTCCTCGCGGATGATGGCCGACATGCTCTCCGCCGCGGTCTTCCTCGAGAACGCCTTCTGTCCCGAGATGATCTCGTAAAGGATCGAGCCCAGGGAGAACTGGTCGGAGTGGAAGTCCAGCGGCTGGCCGCTCGCTTGCTCCGGCGACATGTAGCCGACCGTTCCCAGCACGGTCCCCGGATGAGTCTCGGGCCTGGCCAGCGTCGGCATCGCCGACAGCTCGCCCGATTCGGGCTCCGTCAGCTTGGCCAGGCCGAAATCCAGGATCTTGACGTAGCCGTCTTTGGAGACCCATCACATTCTCGGGCTTCAAGTCCCGGTGGACGATTCCAGCACCATGCGCCTTGGCAAGTCCTTCGGCGACCTGCGCGGCGATGCCGATGGCGCGGCGCACCGGCAACGGGTCGGAGGCGGAGAGCTCCCGCAGCGTCTTGCCCTCCACCAGCTCCATCGCGATGTAAGAGACCTGCTCCGCCTGTCCGATCTCGTAGATCGTGATGATGTTGGGGTGGTTCAATGCCGAGGCGGAGCGCGCCTCCTGTTCGAAACGGTTCAAGCGCTCGCTGTCGGCTGCGACCTCCGTCGGAAGCACTTTCAACGCGACAACGCGGGAGAGGCGGGTATCGCGAGCCCGGTATACCTCCCCCATCCCTCCCGCGCCGAGGGGCGAAAGGATTTCGTAGGAACCCATGCGGGTGCCGGGCGTCAGCGGCATGATTGCTGCGGCCCGATTCTAAGGCCCGCTCGAGGCTCAGGCGTTTACACGTGAGTGAGATTGGAGCGGGAAACGGGGGTCGAACCCGCGACATCCACCTTGGCAAGGTGGCGCTCTGCCACTGAGCTATTCCCGCTCGGGGACGCGAAGGATAGCGAACGGGGACGGCGGAATCAACCGGCCGGACGCACCGACGCCGGGCGAATCAGGCCGGCAGGACGGCGAGGTCCTCGACGTTCCCGCCGCAGTGCGCGCAGACCCGCACCTTGTTGCCGCCGAACTCCTTCTCGGCCGCGCACTCTTCGCAGAGCGGCCGGTCGCTGTCGCGGCAGAGAAAATGCGCCATGCGGTCGGTATGCGTCCGGCAGCAACGGGGCGGCGTGAACTTCGACGTGCGCTTCAGGTCGAAGAGCGACTTCAGCTCCGGCACCTCCGCGGCCACGAGCCAGCTTCCGTCGGGCGTGAAGACATGATCGGTCTCCAGGATCTCTCCGGTGCGGATCAGGTTCCGAATGGCTCGGCGATCGAGGAAGTCGTCCTGCCATCCCCGCTTGTCGACTCGGAAGGCCTTGTCCCCCCGGTTGATGGGTGTGCTCTTCTCGAGCTCCACCTGCGCCGTCTCCCTCGCCGCGGCCTCGGCCTGGAGTTTCGCCAGGATCTGCGCCTGTTCGCGCGAGGGAAAGTCCATCGG
>DASYUL010000001.1:0-25963 GCA_036001245.1 Thermoanaerobaculia bacterium | reverse complement strand
AACTGGGCCGAGTCGGCGACGACCGTCGCTCCCCAGATCGCCGCGATCGCGAGCAGCGCCCCCGCGCTCCCGCCGAAGAAGAACCCGACGGCGAGGCAACACGCGCCCGACACGCCCATCGCCGCCGACGCGACCGCGGTCCGTCCCCAGCGGTCCGCCGCGAAGCCCGCGGCGACGCAGCCGACGGCGCCCGCGCCGATGATCAGAAACGACGCGGCCTCGGCGAGCGCACGCGGCTCGCCGGTCGACTCGAGGCTCGCGCGGATCATCACGGGAACCCACGTCCACATCGCGTAGAGCTCCCACATGTGCCCGAAGTACCCGAACGACGCCAGCCGCACTCCGCGGTTCGCGAAGACGTTGACGACCTGCCGTGCGTCGAACGGAGCGATGCCCGCGGCGAACGGTCCCTCGCCGACGGCGAGCGCGATTGCGCCGCCGACCGCTGCAAAGACCGAGAGCGCGACGAGGTTGATCCGCCAGTCGGCGCTCCCGATCGCGTTGACGAGATACGGCGACGCCTTTCCGAGCGTCAGAGCACCGATCAGGACTCCGAGCGCCAGACCGCGTCCCTCGCGGAACCAGGACGCCATCATCTTCATGCCCGGCGGATAGACGCCGGCGAGAAAGAACCCCGTCGCGAACCGCAGCGCGATTCCCGCGGAAGGTCCCGACGAGACGAGTGCGAACGCGGCGTTCGCGAGGGCCGCGGCGAGCGCGGAGACGGCGAACACGCGACGCGCCGGGAACACGTCCGAGAGATTCGCGACCGCGCTCAAGAGCGTCCCCGCGACGAATCCGAGCTGTACGGCGAGCGTCAGCCGTCCGGCGTCCGCCGCGGCGATTCCCCACCGCGCGGCGAGGGCGGGCGCCGCCGCCGACGCGCCGAACCACAACGACATCCCGGCGAGCTCCGCCGCCGAGAGGAGCGCGAGCGCGCGCCAACGGGTCAGGGGGACAGACCACGGTTTCCCGACGCGTCCTGGCGGGAGAACATCTGTTGCGGAAACCGTGGTCTGTCCCCGGTTTACGCCGCCTCTTTGGCGATCCTCGCGGCCTTCTCCCGCGCCTCGTCGATCGTCCCCACCATGTAGAACGCCTGCTCCGGGACGTCGTCGCACTTGCCATCGACGATCTCCCGGAAGCCGTGGATCGTGTCGGGGATCTTCACGTAGCGCCCCTCGAGACCGGTGAACTGCGCGGCCACGAAGAACGGCTGCGAGAGGAACTTCTGGATCTTGCGCGCGCGGGCGACCGTCAGCTTGTCCTCGTCGGAGAGCTCGTCGATGCCGAGGATCGCGATGATGTCCTGGAGGTCCTTGTACTTCTGGAGAACGGCCTGGACCGCGCGGGCCGTCGCGTAGTGCTCCTCGCCGACGACGCGCGGAGAGAGGATCTTCGACGTGGACGAGAGCGGGTCGACGGCCGGGTAGATCCCGAGCTCGGAGATCTGCCGCGAGAGAACGGTCGTCGCGTCGAGGTGCGCGAAGGCGGTCGCCGGGGCGGGGTCGGTCAGGTCGTCGGCCGGAACGTAAATCGCCTGCACGGACGTGATCGAGCCCTTCTTCGTCGACGTGATGCGCTCCTGGAGCTCGCCCATCTCGGTCGCGAGGTTCGGCTGATAGCCGACCGCGGAAGGCATCCGCCCGAGCAGCGCCGAGACTTCGGAGCCCGCCTGGGTGAACCGGAAGATGTTGTCGATGAAAAGAATGACGTCCTTGCCCTCGACGTCGCGGAAGTATTCCGCGACCGTCAGGCCGGAGAGTCCGACGCGCAGGCGCGCGCCCGGCGGCTCGGTCATCTGGCCGTAGATGAGCGCCGCTTTCGACTTCTTCGGGTCGCCTGGCGTGATGACTCCCGACTCGGACATCTCGAGATACAGATCGTTCCCTTCGCGCGTGCGCTCGCCGACGCCGGCGAACACCGAGTAGCCGCCGTGGTGGATCGCGACGTTGTTGATGAGCTCGAGGACGATGACCGTCTTGCCGACCCCGGCGCCTCCGAAGAGGCCGGTCTTCCCGCCCTTCGAGTACGGCTCGAGGAGGTCGATGACCTTGATGCCGGTCTCGAACATCTCGACCTCGGTCGACTGGTCCTCGTACCGCGGCGGGTCGCGGTGGATCGGCCACCGCTCCTTCGCGTTGACGGGGCCGCGTTCATCGACCGGCTCGCCGACGACGTTCAGGATCCGCCCGAGCGTCTCCTCGCCCACCGGCATGGTGATCGGGCTGCCCGTGTCGATCGCCTTCATGCCGCGCACCATGCCGTCCGTCGGTTTCATCGAGATGCAGCGGACGCGGTTCTCACCCAGGTGCTGCGCGACCTCGGCGATGACGTCGATCGGGACGCCGGTGTCCTTCCCCTCGTCCTGGACGACGATCGCGTTGTAGATCTCGGGCAGGTGATCCTTCGGAAACTCGACGTCCAATACGGGTCCGATCACCTGAACGACCCGCCCGATCTTCTGTTCTGCCATTCTGCCTCCTGGTGAACTATTCCTTCTGGGCCGCCGCGCCCGAGACGATCTCGATCAGCTCTTTCGTGATCCGGGCCTGCCGCGCGCGGTTGTAGGTCAGCGTCAGGGAATCGATCATGTCGCCGGCGTTGCGGGTCGCCGCGTCCATCGCGGTCATGCGCGCGCCGTGCTCCGCGGCGGCCGATTCGAGAAGGATCCGGAAGATCGAGAACTCGAGATGCCGGGGGAGGAGCTTCGCCAGGATCGTCGCGGGGTCCGGCTCGTACACGTAGTCCGTCGGGGGCGCGTCCGCCGCCTCCGTGAGCGCTCCCTCCGAGCGCGAGATCGGGAGCAGCCTCTCGCGCCGCACGATCTGCGTGATGACCGACCGGAACTCGTTGAAGACGACGTGTGCCGCGTCGATCCGCCCCTCGACGAACTCGGTCGTGAGCCAGTCGGCGATCTCCTTGGCCTGGGCGTACTCGACGCGGGCGAAGATGCCGGGGTACGACTTGGGCGCGAGCGGCAGACGGCGCCGCTTCCAGTAGTCGAAAGCCTTCTTCCCGATCGGCAGGACCGTGACCGACTCCCACTCCTTCTTTTCGCCGAGCAGCGCGGCGACGGCCCGGTTGACGTTCGCATTGAACGCGCCGGCGAGCCCCTTGTCCCCCTCGACGACGAGGAGAGCGACCTTGCGCTCCTCGCGCGTCGCGAGAAGCGGATGTTTCGCCTCCTGGACGCGCGACGAGACGGACGCGAGCACTTCCCGGAGCGCCTTCGCGTAGGGACGGGCGGCGATCGCGCGGTCCTGCGCCCGGCGCAGCCGCGCCGCCGACACCATCTTCATGGCGCGCGTGATCTGCCGCATGTTGCGCACCGATTTCAGACGCCGGCGGATGTCGATGAGACTGGCCATCTCTTCGGCTACTTGGAAGCTGGAACTTGAAACCTGGAACTCATGCGGCCACGGCGTCGGCGTTCTCGCGGACGAACCGTTCCTTGAAGCCGCCGATCGCGGCGGAGAGCGCCTCTTCGGTCGCCTTCTCGAGCTTTCCCGTGTTCACGATCGCGGAGAGCACGTCCGCCTGCTCGCGCCGCATGTACTCGTGGAGCGCGGCCTCGAACGGCAGGATCGAGTCGATCCGGAGCGAGTCGAGGAACCCCTTCGTGCCCGCGTAGATCGAGACGACCTGGAGCTCGACGTCCATGGGCTGGAACTGCGGCTGCTTCAGGATCTCGACCAGGCGCTGCCCGCGGGCGAGCTGCGCCTGCGTCGTCTTGTCGAGGTCCGACCCGAACTGCGCGAACGCCGCGAGCTCGCGGTACTGCGCGAGGTCGATCCGGAGCGTTCCCGCGACCTGCTTCATCGCCTTGATCTGGGCGTTGCCGCCGACGCGGGAGACCGAGAGACCGACGTTCACCGCCGGACGCACCCCCGAATAGAAGAGGTCCGACTCGAGGTAGATCTGCCCGTCCGTGATCGAGATGACGTTCGTCGGAATGTAGGCGGAGACGTCACCGGCCTGGGTCTCGATGAACGGAAGCGACGTCAGCGAGCCGCCGCCGCGCGCGTCGGAGAGCTTCGCGGCGCGCTCGAGCAGGCGCGAGTGGAGGTAGAAGACGTCGCCCGGGTAGGCCTCGCGGCCCGGCGGCCGGCGGAGGAGCAGCGAGATCTCGCGGTAGGAGGCGGCGTGCTTGGAGAGATCGTCGTAGACCGTCAGCGCATGCTTCTGGTTGTAGAGGAAGTACTCGCCCATCGCGCATCCCGCATACGGCGCGATGAACTGCATCGGCGCGGGGTCCGATGCGGTCGCGGAGACGACGATCGTGTGCTCCATCGCGCCGTACTCCTCGAGCGTCTTGACGACCTGCGCCGCGGTCGACTTTTTCTGGCCGATCGCGACGTAGATGCAGACGAGACCCTTCCCCTTCTGGTTGATGATCGTGTCGAGCGCGACGGCCGTCTTGCCGGTCTGACGGTCGCCGATGATGAGCTCGCGCTGGCCGCGTCCGATCGGGATCATCGCGTCGATGGCTTTGAGGCCCGTCTGCACCGGCTCGCGCACCGGCTGCCGATCGATCACGCCCGGCGCGATGCGCTCGATCGGATAGTTGTCGGTGGTGCGGATGGGACCTTTGCCGTCGATCGGACGGCCGAGCGCGTCGACGACGCGACCGATGAGCTCGGGCCCGACCGGCACCTCGATGATGCGGCCGGTGCGGCGCACCTCCTGACCCTCCTTCACCTCGCGCGTCTCCCCCAGGAGAACGACGCCGACGTTGTCCTCTTCGAGATTCAGCGCCAGACCGTAGAGATCGTGGCCGAAGTCGAGCAGCTCGCCGGCCATCGCTTTGTCGAGGCCGTATACGCGCGCGATGCCGTCGCCGACCGACAGCACGGTTCCGACCTCCGCGACGTCGATCGATTTCTCGAAGCCCGCGAGCCGCCGCTTCAGGATCTCGGTGATCTCGTCCGCTTTGATTTCCATTTTCTCCGTTCCCTCGTTCCGTCTTCGCCCGATTCTCTCAGCCCGCGGTCGCCGCCTCGACGTGGAAGCGCTCGATCGCGCGGAGCACGGAAGCGTCGAAGACTTCGCTCCCGACGCGCGCCACGAACCCCGCGAGAATGTTCGGATCCACCTGGACTCTCATCCGCACGTGCCTCTTGAGCTGCCGCGCGAGGGCCTGCTCGATGCGCGCGCGCTCGCCGTCGGCGAGCGGGGCGGCGACCGTGACGAATGCCTCGACGATGCCGAGCTGGCGGTCGCGCGCCTCACGGATCGCGCCGAGAATCTCGTCGAGCGCGAGGATGCGGCGGTTGTCGAGGACGAGCCGGAGGAACCGCTGGCCGAAGTCATCGATCCCGACGCGCCCGGCGAGATCGTCGAGCACGTCGCGCTTGGCCTCGACCGGCAACGACGGTGCGGCGAGGAAGGCTTTCAGCCGCCGATCCGCCGCGAGCGCCCGAGAGAGAACCGAAGCGCGCTCGAGAAAGGCCTCGACGTCGAAGCCCGCCGGGGCCGTTTCGAGAAAGGCCTGCGCGTAGGGTCGCGCGAACCGGCTCATGACGTACGAACCGCCGTCATCGGACGCTTCCCTCAGTCGGCTTTTCGGCGAGCTGGGAGACCCCTTCCTCGAGAAGCCGGCGTCGGTCCTCGTCGGTGATCTGCGCGGACAGCATCTCGCGCGCGGCGCCGGCCGTCAGATCGGCGGCCGTCCGCCGGAGCTCCAGCTTCGCGGCGGCGAGATGGCGGCCGATCTCCTGCTCCGCCTCGCGGCGCACGCGTTCCACCTCACGATCCGCCTTTTCCGTGAGAGCCGCGCGCTCCGCCTCCCCTTCCGCGACGCCGCGGGCGCGGATTTCCGCGATCTCGTCGTCGAGCCGCGCCATGCGCTCGCGAACTTCCGCGCCGAGCCGCTCGGCTTCCGCCCGAAGCGCCTTCGCCTCGCGAAGGCGCTCCTCGACGGCGAGCTGGCGGCCGCGAAACATCGCCGCGAGGGGACGCGCGACGAAATAGAGCAGGACGGCGAGAAACGCCGCGAGATTCGCGAGCTGCCAGAGCCAGAGAGGCAGTCCGAGAAAAGTGGACGCGTGCTCTTGCGCCTCCTGCACGGCGAGGGACAGCGGCAGGACGGAGAAGGGCCGCCAGCCGGTCGAGCGCGCCCGCGCGCCCGAATCGAAGCCTGGCTCGCGGCCGGTCACGCGGCGAGCTTCCGGCCGAGGATCTTTTCCGCGAGCTCGACGGCCAGCGCGCGGGACCGGGCGGGAAGCTCCGCCGCCGCGCGCGTCGCGTCGGCCTCGATTGCCCGACTGGCCGCCTCGACCGACGCGGACGCCGCTTCCCGCGCCCGTGCGAGAAGCTCCTCGAATCGCGCCAGCCCTTCTCCACGAAGCGTCTCGCGCGCTTTCAGCGCTTCTCGGCGGGCCTGGGCGAGCCGCGCCTCGCCCTCCGCCACCGTCCGCTCGAGCTCGCGGAGGCTGTCGGCGTGAATCCGCGCGGCCGTTGTCTCCTCTTCTTCGCGCTCTTCCAGGATCGCGCCGAGCGGCCGGAAAAGAAATCTCTTCATCACCGCGTAGGACACGATGAACGCGAACATCACGTAGAGGAGCGTCACATCGGGCGCTTTGATCATGGCTCTGCCGCGCTTTTCCTCGCGATTTCGAGAGTCGTGGAGCGAGAGGACGGGCCGCTACGCCCCGGGACGGAACGCGGATGAATAGCACACGGCTCGTGAGAAAGTCCAAAGTTCCAAACACCCCGTCCACAGTCCTGTGTCTCTCTCGCCTGGAACGACCTCGGAACTGGGAACGTGGAGCACAGAATTTTGAAACTTGGAACTGTGCAATCACCCGGGGCGGCGAATCCGCTTTCCTAAATAAACCCTTTAGTATAAGTGATTTAGCTGTGGTGCCGCTCTCCTGCAGCGGACGCCGGCATTCCGACGACGTTCGAGGGAGTTTCCTGACCCATCTTGCAGGAACCCTGGAAGAACGCGCCCTCCTCGATCGAGAGCGCGGGCGTGGTCAGATCCGCGAGGATCCTCGCTTTCGGCTGGAGGTCGATCCGCTCGGAAGCCACGACGTTGCCGCGCAGCGAGCCGTTCACCGACAACCTTCCGACGTGGATCTCGGCTTCGACGTCCGCACTCTCGCCGATGACGAGCTCACTGCCCGAGGTGATCTTTCCCTCGAACTTGCCGTCGATGCGGAACCCCTCCTCGAACTTGAGGTCTCCGGTGAAGTGGCTCCCGCGATCCAGAAACCCGTTCAGTGTGGCTTCCTCGGTCTTCCCTCTCATGACGCCTTCCTTCCTGGCTCGATCTGGCCTCGATTCGTGGTTGGTCGATTCGATCTGGAAACCACCGATTGTCTCTCCGATCCCTACGCCCGCGCCAGCCGTTCGTAGAGTCCGATCAATTCTTCTTCGGAGCCGAACGCGATCTCGACCCTTCCCCCGCGACGCCGCCGCACGATCCGAACGCGCGCTTTCAACCGCCGGGAGAGTTTCTCCTCGGCGTCGCGCGTGAACGGATCCCGGCGATGTTCTCTCCGGAGCCGATCGGCAGATCCCATGCTCGCAACCCGCTTTTCGGTCTGCCGCACGGAGAGGCTGCGTCGCAGGATCTCCTCCGCCAGTCGCTCCTGGTCGTCGGGCGACGCGAGCGAGACGAGGGCCCGCGCGTGACCGGCGGACAGCAGGCCGGAGCGAATTCGATCGCGGACGCTCGACGGGAGCTTCAAAAGACGCAGCGCGTTGGTCACCGTGGTGCGGTCCTTCCCGACGCGATCCGCGATCCTTTCGTGCGAGAGGCGGAACTCGTCCTTGAGTCGGGCATAGGCCTCCGCCGCGTCCAGCGGGTTCAGGTCCTCCCGCTGGAGGTTCTCGACCAGCGCCACCTCGAGGAGGTCGCTCTCGGACTGCTTCTCACGCCAGACCACGGGAACCTTCGTCAGGCCCGCCATCGCGGCGGCCCGCCAGCGACGCTCGCCGGCCACGATCTCGAGCTTCTCGCCGCGAGGGGTGACGACGATGGGTTGGACGATGCCCTGCTCTCGGATGGACGCGGCGAGCTCGGCGAGCGGCCCCTCCGCGAACTCGCGGCGCGGCTGGAACCGGTTCGGTACGAGACGGCCGATCTCGACCTCCCGGGCGCCTGTTTCCCGTGGAATGTCGTCGCGGCCGGGCAGGAGCGCCGAAAGCCCCCGTCCCAGGGCCTGTTTCTGGGTCATCGAATTCCCCTCCTCTTCAGAAGCTCTTTCCCGAGAGAGAGATACGCCTCCGCGCCCTTCGATTTGATGTCGTAGGCGAGAACGGGCTTCCCGAACGACGGCGCCTCCCCCAAACGGACGTTGCGCGGAATTACCGTCTCGTAGACGAGATCCCCGAAGTGCTTGCGAATGTCTTCGAGCACCTGCCGCGAGAGGTTCGTCCGGTCGTCGTACATCGTGAGCAGGATCCCCTCGATCTCGAGCGCCGGGTTGAAGACCGTCCGTACCCGATCCACCGACTCGAGCAGCTCGGTGACGCCCTCGAGCGCGAAGTACTCGGTCTGAAGGGGCACGAGGACCGAGTCCGCCGCCGTCAGGCCGTTGACCGTCAGGAGCGAGAGCGAAGGCGGGCAGTCCACGAAGACGAAGTCGAAGTCGTCGCGGACCTGGTCGAGCGCGTCGCGCAGTCTCCGCTCGCGCGCGGCCTGATCCACCAGCTCGATCTCGGCGCCGACGAGGTCGCGCCCGGAGGGGAGCAGCCAGAGGTTGGGGAACGTCGTCTCCCGCAGGGCCTCGCGCGGATCGGCGCCGAGCAGGACGTCGTAGGCGTTTGCACCATTTTTCTGGCGGGAAAACCCCAGGCCGGACGTCGCGTTGGCCTGGGGATCGAAGTCGATGAGCGCGATCTTTCGATCGAATGCCGCCAGCGCCGCCCCCAGATTGATCGCGGTCGTGGTCTTTCCCACGCCGCCTTTCTGGTTGGCGATCGCGACGACTCGACCCATTTTTCTCCATTCTGGTGCCTGGCTTCCCAAATGGAAAGCGCGAACAGGCAAACCTCCACCCAATGTTGTCGTGAGCCGGCTATGGCCCCACGTTCCACGTGGAACGGGGCCAGGTCAGGGCTTTCGGAACACCCCGATCGCGCGCTGCCGGCTTCCGGGAATCGGAACCGTGGCCTCGAGCCGGAGCCCTGTGGGAGCGAGCTCCGCGGCGAGCCGCCCGGGCGACGTCGTCCAGAGGAGCAACGCGCCTCCGGGTTCGAGAAACGGCGCCTCTTTGACGCTCCTCGAGTCGATTTTCACCGCGCGGGACGTGGCGTACCCGAAGCTCGCGGCTGGCAGGTCCTCCTGCCGCGCCTCCCGAACCCGTGCGTTCGGGACCGGGATCGCGCGGGCCAGGTGGCGGAGAAACGCCGCGCGCTTCTCACGCGGCTCGAGCCAGGTCACGTCGAGGTCAGGTCTCCAGATGGCGAGTGGAACTCCGGGAAATCCGCCGCCGGTCCCGATGTCGACGACCCGGGCCCCCTCCGGCAAATGGCGCTCCCCGAGAATCGACTCCAGGGCGTGGGAGACGAGGTCCGGAGCGGAGAGCCGTCCCGTCAGGTTGATCCGGGTGCGCCACCGGTCGAGCTCGGCCAGGAATGACGACAGGCGATCGAGCGTCGCATCCGGAGCGGTCAGGTTCCAGCGGGGGAGCTCCCGCCGGAGGAGGCCTCGAAAGTCCTCAGGCGGGAGAGGTTCTGGCCCGCCCGACATGCGCGCAGATTATCGCGACTGCCGCGGGAGTGACTCCCGGTATGCGACCGGCCTCGCCGATCGTGCGGGGACGTCGGCGCGCGCACTTCTCGACGACCTCGCGCGAAAGGCCCGGCAGGTCGTAGTCGAAATTCGCGGGGATGCGGTTGTTTTCCAGAGGCCTCAGCCGTTCGACGCGCTCGACCTCCCGGCGGATGTAGCCCTCGTACCGGACGCGAGCGTCCAAGACGGCGCGCTCCTCGCTCGTCAACCCGGAGAGGATCTCCGGCGCCCAGAGGACGAGCTTGTCTGACGATAACTCTTGTCTTTTCAGTAGTTTATGTAACGTCGTCGGCTCCTCGAGGCGGACGCCGAGCACGCGCTCCAGCGCCGCGGCCGTTTCCCGGTCCGGTCGCAGGGACGCATTCGCGAGATCCGACTCCGCCCGCCGGAGACGCTCTTCCGAGCGCATCGCGAACGAGTATTCCTCCGCGGACACGAGACCGAGTCGCCGCGCGTGCGGGAGAAGCCGCGGCAGCACGGAATCCATCCCGAGCAGGAGCCGGTACTCGGCGCGGGACGTAAAGAGGCGGTAGGGCTCTTCGAGACCCTTCGTCGTGAGGTCGTCGATCATCACGCCCGCGTACGCCTCAGAGCGTTCGAGCACGAGCGGCTCCTCGCCGCGAACCGAGAGCGCCGCGTTGATCCCCGCGCAGATCCCCTGCGCCGCCGCCTCTTCGTATCCGGAGGTTCCGTTGATCTGCCCCGCGAGGAAGAGGCCCGGCGCCTCGCGCGCTTCGAGGGTCGGACGCAGCTGGTCCGGATAGGAGAAGTCGTATTCGACCGCGTAGCCCGGCCGGATCATGAGCGCGCGCTCGAGGCCGGGGATCTCGCGCAGGATGGCGCGCTGCACGTCTTCGGGGAGCGACGTCGAGAGCCCGTTGATGTAGATCTCTTCCGCGTTTGACCCTTCCGGCTCGAGGAAGATGAGATGACGCGGCTTGTCGGCGAACTTCACCACCTTGTCCTCGACGGACGGGCAGTAGCGCGGGCCGATTCCGACGATGCGTCCCGAGTACATCGGGCTCGCGTGGAGGTTCGCTCGGATGAGGTCGTGCACGCGTTCGTTGGTCGCCGTCAGCCAGCAGAGCGCCTGCTCGCGCGGAAGGCTTTCCGTGCGGAACGAGAACGGGACCGGCGGGTCGTCGCCGTGTTGCGGCTCGCACCGGTCGTAGTCGACGCTGTCGCGATGGACGCGCGGCGGCGTTCCGGTCTTGAAGCGGCCGAGCTTCAGCCCGAGCGTCGCGAGCGCCGCGGAGAGGCCGACGGCCGCCGGCTCCCCGACGCGACCACCCTCGGTCCGCCTCTCCCCCGTGTGCATCAGGCCGCGAAGAAAGGTTCCCGTCGTGACGACGACGGCGGTCGCCTCGATCGTCTCCCCCGCGCCGGTGACGACGCCGGCGACGCGGCCGCGCTCGACGAAGAACTCCTCCGCCATGGCTTCGACGAGCCGCAGGTTCGGGGTTTCCGCCAGGGTTTCGGCGGCCAGATGCGAGTAGAGCGCCTTGTCGCACTGCGCGCGCGGGCCCCAGACCGCCGGGCCGCGCGAGCGGTTGAGCATCTTGAACTGGATTCCCGCGCGGTCGGCGAGCCGTCCCATCAGTCCGCCGAGCGCATCGACCTCCTTGACGAGCTGGCCCTTCGCCAGGCCGCCGATCGCCGGATTGCAGGACATGCGGGCGATCGCGCGAAGATCGCCCGTCAAAAGCGCCGTGCGAAGGCCCATTCGCGCCGAAGCGTGGGCTGCCTCGCATCCCGCGTGTCCCGCGCCGACCACGACGACGTCGAAGCGCATCGGACTCATTTTCCGATGCAGAAGGTCGAGAAGATCCGCGCGAGGACGTCCTCCGACGTCGTTTCGCCGAACACGTCCGCCAGCGCCGCGAGAGCCGAATCGACGTGCGTGGCCGCGTACTCGGGCGAGTCGCCGCGCGCGAGTGCGTCGAGCGCCTCGCCGGCGGCGGCTCCGGCGCGAGCGACCAGGTCGCGCTGCCGAACGGAGCCGAGGACTTCGGATGCCGAGTCGCTCGTCAGGTCGGAAGAGACCGTCCGCTCGAGGAGTTCGCGCAGCTTCGGGCCGGCGTCGGGCGAGAGGCCGCACAATGCAAGGAAGTCGCCGCGGGGACAGATCCCGAAGGGGTCGGCACCCGCCGCAGTCCAGTCGCCGCGGGGACGGATCCCGAAGGGGTCTGCACCCGCCACAGTCCAGTCCGGCGGTCCCCCTTCACGCGCGCCGAGGGCTCCCTCCGCGATCCGATCGACCTTGTTCGCCACGATCGCGATCGGCTTTCCGTTCAGGCTGCCGAGCGCGTCGCGGTCCTCGGCGGCCCACCCGATCGAGGCGTCGTAAACGTAGAGGATCGCCGCGGCCTTGCCCCCCTCGTCGCGGGCGCGCGCGACGCCGATCCGTTCGACCTCTTCCTGCGCTTCGCGCAGCCCCGCCGTGTCCACGAGCTCGACGGGGATCCCGCAAACGTCGAGCGTCGCCTCGAGCGTGTCGCGCGTCGTGCCGGGCACGTCGGTCACGATCGCACGCTCAGTGCCGAGCAGCGCATTGAAGAGCGTCGACTTGCCCGCGTTCGGCCGCCCGAGGATCGCGACGCGGCAGCCGGCGGAGAGAAGTCGGCCGGTATCGTAGGTCGCCGCGAGCCGCGCGAGAGCATCGCGAGCCCCGGAGAGGAGCGCCGACACCCTCGGGTCGACGTCTTCTCCGACGTCCTCGGCGAAGTCGACGGTCGCAGCCAGGCTCGCCGCGGCGGCGAGAAGATCTTCGCGCGTCCGCGCCAGCCGGGAGGACAGTGCGCCTTCGACGCGATTCGCGGAAGCCTGCGCGCACGCCGCGGTGCGCGAGTCGATCAGGTCGCGGATCGCTTCGGCGCGAACGAGGTCCATCTTGCCGAGACGGAACGCGCGCTCGGTGAACTCTCCGGGCCGTGCGGGTCGAGCGCCGGCCGCGATGAGCGCGCGGAGAAGTCTCTCGGCGACGACCGGGCTCCCGTGCACGGAGATCTCCGCGACGTCCTCCCCGGTGAACGACGCGGGCGCCGCGAAGAGTGTCACGAGCCCACGGTCGATCGGCTCGCTCTCGCCGTCCTGGAGGGAGACGAGATGTGGCCGGCGCGGGTCGGGGTCGCGCGGTAGCCCCGGCGCGACGCGGGCGAGGATCTCGCGCGTGCGATCTCCCGACAGCCGCACGAGCGCGATCGCCGAGCGGCCGAGGGGCGTGGCGAGAGCGGCGATCGTATCGAGGAGGGACTCGGAAGAAGGGCGCATCGACAGCCTCGCTCGGGCTTTCGGCCGTCACTGAGCCTTCAACTTCACCGCGACCCGCTTCAGGAACCCGTCGCCCTCGCTCTCGGTTTCGACTTCCGGGTCCTCGGCGAGAGCGAGGTGCACGAGGCGACGCTCGCCGGGCGAGAGCGGCGGCAGGAGCGTCGGCCGGCGCGTGCGTTTGACCTCCTCTGCCGAGCGGTGGGCCAGCTCCTCGAGCGACTCGCGCTGATGGTCGCGGAAGCCTTCCGCGTCGATCCGCGGATAGACCGGGCGTCCGAGCCGGCGGCTCGCGATGCGTCCCGTCAGGACCTCGAGCCCGTTCAACCCTTCGCCCTTGTTGGCCAGGAGCGGCTCGACGTCGTCCCCGATCAGCTCGATCACCATTTCCTCGCGCGAGCTGCGCCGCCGGGTCTCGAGCAGGAATCCCGCGGCCGAAAGGAGCTCGGACAGCGTCGACTCGACGGCAGAAAACGCCTCTTCGTCGAGCACCGGCTCGCCGGACCGAGGGACTCCCGGCGCACGCGCCGCCCTTTCGGTCTCTCTCTCGAGCGCCGCCGGAGGCTGGTCGAGAATCGTCTGCACGACCGCGGCGGCCGTCTCCTTCGAGTCGCTCGCGGCGGGCGCAGCCGGCGTCTCCACCTCGATTTCGACGATCCGTCCGCCCCAGAACGATTTTTCGTCGCGTACGACGCGGTATTTGAGCTCCGCGGTCGAGCAGTTCAGCGCCCGGGCGGCGCGTTCGAGGGCATCGGCTTCCGTTTTTGCTTCGAACCTCATCTCGATATCCCCCACCCGATCGGTCCGGTTCTACGCGCGCGCGGGTTTGAGTCTCGCGGGCTTGCCCTTCCCGTCCGACTCGTCGCGGCCCATCCGATTGATCAACATCTGCTGAAGGATCGTGAGCACGTTCGAGAACAGCCAGTAGAGAACGAGCCCGGCCGGCATGTTCTTCAGCATGAATCCCCACAGGAGAGGCATCGCCATGAAGATTTTCTTCTGGACCGGGTCCACCATCGAGGGCGTCATCGCCTGCTGGATGTACATCGTGACGATCATCAGGATCACGAGCACGTAACTGTGATCGACCGCCGACAGGTCCTTGATCCACAGCATGAACGGCGCGTGTCGGAGCTCGACGGCGCGCGACAGAACGTTGTAGAACGCGACGAGGATCGGCAGCTGGAGAAGGACGGGGAAGCACCCGCTCATCGGGTTGTAGCCCTCGGCCTGGTACAGCGCCATCAGCTCCTGGTTCATCTTCTGCCGCTGCGCGGCGTCCGTCTTCGCCTTCTTGTACTTGTCGCGGATCGCGTTCATCTTCGGCGCGAGCTTCTGCATCTTCTTCATCGACGCGTAGCTCTTGTGCATGAGCGGGAACAGCAGGATCCGGATGAGGAGAGTCACGAGCAGGATCGCGACGCCGTAGTTCCCCGTCCACGAGTACGCCTTCTTGAGCAGCCACAGGAGCGGCCGCGCGAGGATTCCGTACCAGCCGAAGTCCACGGTCCGCTCGAGCCCGAGGCCGGTCTTCTCGAGGATCTCGACGTCCTTCGGGCCGAAGAACGCCCGGAGATCGAGCGAGCCGGAGGCCGACACGCCCGCGGAGACGAGGATGTCCCCTTTCGAGCCCGCAGGCGGCGCGGCTCCTGCGTTCGCGGCGGAAGCGACGGTGACGGGGAAGATGCGCGCCGTGGCGGCCTGTCGCGGGGCGAGCACCGCGATGAAGTAGTTGTCCTCGATCCCCACGAAGCCGTTCGGCGGAAGCGGCAGGGTCTGCTCGCCTTTCAGCTTCTGGGCCGGGATCACCTCGAGCCCGCGACCCGCCGTGGCAACCGCCGTGGACGGCATGACGTACCGCGATTCGAGCTCCTGGGCAGTCGGGTTGCGAAGTCCGGTGCCCGCGAGCACGGTGTACTCGGGCCCGGCAACGGACACCTTCACGTCGAAGAGATATCCGTCGCCGAAACGGATCTCCTTCGTCACGGAAACCCTCTCGTCCGTGTAGCGGAAGGAGAGCGCTCGACCGGACGCGGCCCCGACGGGCTCGACGGCGTAGAGCGCGTTCGTCGCAGCGCTCGTGAGCTCGGAGTTTCCGTCGAAGAGGAGCGCGAGAGGCTTCTTCGCGGGATCGGCGATCGCGCGAACGAGCTCGAGCGGGCGCCGCTGGTCGTCGAAATGTTTCAGGAGAACGAACGAGGTGAGAACCGCGCCCCGGTTGGAGAACGTGGCGCGCGCCACCGAGTTCTCGAGCGTGGTCAGCCCCTCGCTCGCGCCCGCGATGCGCTCGGCGGAGGCAGCCGGGGTCGGGACGGGGGCGACGGCGGTCGGCAGGATCGCGGCGCCCCGGGTCGGGACGATCGGAGCCGTCGCCGGCGCGCGACGCGGCGACTTGGGGCCGACCCACTCCCAGAGGAGGAGAATTCCCAGCGAGAGAAACGCGGCGATCAGGAGACGCTTTTCCATCGGCCGTCAGGTCCGCTCGAGAACCGCAAGCGATCGCGACATCATGGGACCGGGTCGAACCCGCCCGGGCGGAACGGGTGGCAGCGCAGGAGGCGTCGCACGGCGAGCCCGGCGCCGCGACGGAAGCCGTATCGCTCGATCGCTTCGCGGGCGTAGACCGAGCAGGTCGGCTCGTATCGACAGGCGCGCGGCAGGAGCGGAGACAAAGCGGCCTTGTAGAAGCGCAGCGCTGCCGCGGCGGCGCGGGCGCCCGGGCTCATGGCGACGAGGTCTTCGCCGCGCGGGCGAGGCTTCTTTCGACGAGCGATCGATACTCCTCGCGCAGTTCCTCGAACGACGCCTGAACCGCCGACGGTCTCGCGTTGATCACCAGGTCGCCGCCTCGCTCTCCGAAGAGATCGCGATTGCGCCGGAAGAGCTCCCGCAATCGCCGGCGTACCCGGTTGCGCGCCACCGCTCCGCCGACCCGGCGCGAGACGGAGAGCCCCAGGCGCGGCCGCGGCAGAGGATCCGGCGGTGTCGCAACGCCCGCCGCCCGTTCGCGCAGCAGGAAAACCTGGAGATGGCGTCCGGAGACGCGCACCCCGGAGGCGTAGCACGCTTCGAATTCCCGTCTTTTTCGAAGGCGGTCGTCGCGGGAGAACGTCTCCCCTCGACGATCCGGGCCCGAATTCACACCGAAAGCTTCTTGCGTCCCTTGCGCCGCCGCTGCGAGATCACCGCGCGGCCCGAGCGGGTCCGCATGCGCACGAGGAACCCGTGGGTACGCCTGCGCCGCCGATTGTTGGGCTGGTACGTCCGCTTCATAAGAAACGGCGCATCCTAGGTGCGGGAGCGCGGGAAGTCAACCTCCGGGCCGAAAATCCGGGCCATTTCCATCCTGTATACTCCCCCGCCTTCCAAGGCTCGGCCGGCTCGGGGGGCTTTCCACAGCTGCGGAAAATCTTGCGGAAAACGAGGGTCTGAGCGTGAGCGAGATCTGGTCCTCCATCGTGCGGAATCTGGAGGGGAAGCTCGACCCCAAGGAGTTGAAGACCTGGTTCGCGCCCACCCGCCAGGTCTCCTTCGACCGCCGCGGCGAGGCCGGCGCTTTGACCGTCGCGGTGCCGAGTCCCGTCTTCGCGGAGTGGATTGGCTCCCGCCACGGCGCCCTTCTCGCCCAGGAAGCCGCGGCCGCCGGGTTTCCGGGCCTGGCGATCCGGTTTCTCCCGGTCGCCGTCGAGGTTTCGATCCCTCCGGCCCCCGTCGTGGGTCCGCCGCGCGGCCTCGTTCTGAACCCTCGCTTCACCTTCGAGACGTTCGTCGTCGGATCTTCGAATCAGTTCGCGCACGCCGCGGCCCGCGCGGTCGCCGAGTCGCCGTCGCGCTCCTATAACCCGCTCTTTCTGTACGGTGGCGTCGGGCTCGGCAAGACCCACCTCATGCACGCCATCGCGCATGAGGTCGTTCGGCGCGCGCCGGGCGCAAAGGTGATGTATCTCTCGGCGGAGCGTTTCCTGAACGAGCTCATCAATGCGCTGCGCTTCGAGAAGATGCACGAGTTCAAGAGCCGCTACCGGGAGCTCGACGTTCTGCTCATGGACGACGTGCAGTTCATTGCGGGGAAGGACTCGACACAGGAAGAGTTCTTCCATACCTTCAACGCGCTTCACGACGCGCAAAAGCAGATCGTCGTCACGTCCGACGCTCTTCCGAAGGAGATTCCGACTCTCGAAGAGCGCCTCCGCTCGCGCTTCGAGTGGGGGCTGATCGCCGACATCCAGCCGCCGGACCTGGAGATGAAGGTCGCGATCATCCGGAAGAAGGCGGCCGCGGAGAAGGCGGAGATCCCCAACGACGTTTCTCTCTTCATTGCGGGAACGGTCAAGTCGAACATCCGCGAGCTCGAGGGGAGACTCAACCGGGTGATCGCGTTTTCCTCGCTCACCGGAAAGCCCGTCTCCGTCGAGCTCGCGAAAGAAACCCTCCGAGAGATCCTCGGGCACGAGGAAAACCGGGCAATTCCCTCGGAAATCCTGAAAACGGTCGCGTCCCACTACGGCCTGCGGGTGTCGGATTTGAAGGCGAAATCGAACGCCAAGCCCATCGCGTTCCCCCGCCAGGTCGCGATGTTTCTCTGCCGTCGCCTGACGGGCCTCTCCTATCCGGAGATCGGGCGCCTGTTCAACGACAAGCACCATTCGACCGTCATGCACTCGGTCGAAAAGATCGAAAAGATGATCGAGGACGATCCGGATTTCCGCAAAGTCGTCGAGGGCTTTCAGCAGCCCTACCGCTGATCCGCGCGAGCTCTCTCGCGCGTTTTCCACTTCCCGATTTTCCACACCCACCGCGCACCGATCTCGCGCGCGCTGACAAGAGATCTTTCCGCTCCGAGACGCAAAGACACGCAGAGACGCGACGATGATTTCAGGCCCGTTTTTGCTGACTTTTTCTGCGGTCGCGGCGGTCCTCCACAGTCCTATTGAGACAACTAGATGTGATAGACTTTTTCTTCAATTCGGAGGTGGATTCTCCAATGGAATTGACGCTCAGACGGGGCGATTTTCTGAATGAACTTGCGCTCATGCAGGGCGTCGTCGAGCGGAAGAACACCATTCCGATTCTCTCCAACATTCTGCTCAGAGCCTCCGACGGTCACCTCGATCTGACGTCGACCGATCTCGACCTCACGCTTCTCTCCCAGGCGGAAGCGCGTGTCTCGCGGCCGGGGAGCGTGACGGTTCCGGCGAGGAAACTCTTCGACCTGATTCGCAACTTGCCGGAAGCCGACGTGCGCCTGAAACTGATGGAGAACCACTATCTCGGCGTGACATGCGAGCGTTCGAGCTTCCGCCTGGTCGCGCAGCCCGCCGAGGACTATCCGACGGTCCCGAAAGTCGAGGGCAAGGGCGGCATGACGTTCCCGCTCGAGCTCTGGAAACGATTGACCCGTAAGGTGTTGTATGCCGTATCGGCGGAGGAGACACGCTTCCAGCTGATGGGCGCGCTCGTCAAGGACAAGGGAAAAGAGTTCGAGCTCGTCGCGACCGACGGACATCGCCTGGCGCTCGTCAACTTCGGCAAGGAGAACGCGAAAGGCGCCCTCCCCAACGTTCTCATTCCGAAGAAAGCGCTTTCGGAAATCCTGAAGATGGACGCCGGCGAAGACGGCGAGCTCGAGATCAAGCACTCCGAGAACCACCTCCTTTTTCGCGTGGGAAACCGCCAGCTGATCGCGCGCCTCCTGGACGTCAACTTCCCCGATTACGAAAAGATCCTCGGAAAGGGAAACGACAAGATCGCCGTCGTGCCGCGCGTCGCGACTCAGGCCGCGATCCGGCGCGTCGCGCTCTTCTCGCCCGAACGCGCGCGGGGGGTGCGTCTGTCGTTCGAGAAAGATCTCCTGACGGTCACGTCCGCGAGCCAGGAGCTCGGAGAAGGAAACGAATCCCTCGACGTCCGCTACGACGGCGAGCCGATTTCGATCGGCTTGAACGCCCAGTACCTCCTCGACTTTCTCGACGAGGCGGAAACCGAAAGCGTGCGCCTCGAGTTGAAGGACGAGAACACACAGTGTGTCTGCCACCCCGACGGAGGGATCGAGGGCGCGTCGCGCTACCTCTACGTCGTGATGCCGATGCGGCTGTAGTGGGGATCGGCAACCGTTGCCTCGGATGACACGTTGCGCCTCCTCGAGCTGACCCCCCGGGGCTTCCGCAATCTCTCCGCCGACGCCGTCTCTTTCGGACCCGGCGTCAACCTCGTCGTGGGCGAGAACGGACAGGGGAAGACGAATCTCCTCGAGGCGGTCGCGCTCCTTTGCGGGCAGCGGTCGTTCCGCCGGGCGAAGCCGCCGGAGATGGCGGCGGACGGGGAGAGCTTCGCCGTCGAAGGGACGCTCCGGCGCGGGTTCGCCACGGAGGAGCTCTCGGTCGAGTGGGCGGCGGGCGTCGGCCGGCGGTTCCGCCGCGCGGGCAAGGAAATCTCGTTTCGCGAGGCGTCGGGCCTCGCTCCGGCCGTCTTCCTGGCGCCGGAACACCGGGCGATCCTGACGGGTCCGCCCGAGGAGCGGCGGCGGTTCGTGGACCGCCTCGTGCTCAGCTGGCGGCCGGCGGCGGGCGCCGATCTCGTCGCCTACGAACGGGTGCTCAGGGAGCGGAATGCGCTCTTGAACGCCCTCCGCGAGGGCCGGGATGCGGCCTCGGACGCCGCTCTCGAGCTCGGCGCGTGGACCGAGGAGCTGGCCGTCGCGGGAGAGGCCGTCCGGCGCCACCGGAGGGCCGTTTTGGACGTCTGGCAGGAGGCCTTTTCGAGCCTCATCAAAGCGGCCGGGAAGGAATACTCGGAAGTCGCCCTAAGTTATTCATGCGGAGAGCATTTAGATCTGTTTGCGACACTGAAAAAACTCCTTCCGGTCGAGCGTGCGAGGGGCCGGTCGCTGGCCGGACCGCACCGCGATGACCTGACCTGGACCCGGGCGGGCCGGCCGCTCGAAGGCCGGGCGTCGGCGGGCGAGGTCCACCGCCTTGTGACGCTGGCAAAGCTCGCCGAGTGGCGGATCGTCAAGGACGCCGCGGGGGAGGCGCCGCTCTTCGGAGTGGACGACTTCGACGCGGGACTCTCGGAGCGCTCGCTCGAAAGCTTTCTCTCGGGCCTGCCGGAAGCGACGACCGTCGTTCTGACGTCGGCGTCGGATGCGGAGCGATTCCGCGGGCTGGCAGCGACCGTCCTCCGAATGAGCGGGGGCCGGAGCGTCGACGACGGCGTGCGCGCCGTCGCGGGAGTCTCAAAAGGAACATGAGCACCGCTTACACCACCGATTCGATCAAGTTGCTGAAGGGCCTCGAGGCCGTGCGCAAGCGGCCCGGGATGTACATCGGCGACACCGATGACCTCTCGGGCCTGCACCACATGGTCTTCGAGCTCGTGGACAACTCGATCGACGAAGCTCAGGTCGGCCACGCGGACCGCGTGTCGGTGACGATCCACGCCGACAACTCGGTCACCGTCGAGGACGACGGCCGGGGCATCCCGGTCGGGATGCACAAGGAGCACAAGCGCGAGACGCTCGAAATCATCCTGACGGACCTCCACTCGGGCGGAAAGTTCGACGACAACTCCTACAAGGTCTCGGGCGGCCTGCACGGGGTCGGCGTTTCGGTCGTGAACGCGCTGTCGAAGCGTCTCGACGTCGAGGTTCGGCGCGAGGGCAAGGTCTGGGTGCAAAGCTACGAGCGCGGCATCCCGACGGCGCCGATCCGCGCGACCGGGACGTCGCGCAAGACCGGGACGAAGATCACGTTCTGGCCGGACCCGGAGATCTTCTCGGTCACGGAGTTCCACTTCGACTCGCTCTCGCAGCGGCTGCGCGAGCTCTCGTTCCTGAATCCCGGCGTCCAGATCTCGATCCAGGACGAGCGCACCGACAAGAAGCACGACTTCGCGTACGAGGGCGGGATCCGCTCCTTCGTCGAGCTCCTGAACAAGACCAAGCAGCCGATCCACGACAAGGTCATCTACTTCCAGGACGTCAAAGGCGGCACCGCCGATCCCAAGCGCGACGCCGACAAGGAACGCGTCGAGGTCGCGCTGCAGTGGAACGAGGGCTACACCGAGACGATCTTCACGTTCACGAACACCATCAACAACCGGGATGGCGGGACGCACCTGGAGGGATTCAAGACGGCGCTGACCCGCGCGCTGCAGCGCTACGCCGAGCAGAACGCGCTCACGAAGTCGTTGAAGGAGACGACCCTGTCGGGCGACGACTGCCGCGAGGGGCTGACCGCGGTCGTCTCGGTGAAGGTGAAGGACCCGAAGTTTTCCTCGCAGACGAAGGACAAGCTCGTGTCCTCCGAGGTCAAGACCTGGGTCCAGCAGGTCGTCTACGAGAAGCTCGGGTCGCACCTCGAGGAGAACCCGCGTGTCGCCAAGCGCATCGTCGAGAAGATCGTCGAGTCGGCGCGGGCGCGCGAGGCGGCGCGCAAGGCGCGCGAGCTCGTGCGGAGGAAGGGCGCGCTCGACAGCGGGTCGCTGCCCGGAAAGCTCGCCGACTGCCAGGAGAAGAACCCCGCATTCTCGGAGCTCTTCATCGTCGAGGGCGACTCGGCCGGCGGCTCCGCCAAGCAGGGCCGCGACCGGCGCTCACAGGCGATCCTGCCGCTGCGCGGAAAAATCCTGAACGTCGAGAAGGCGCGGCTGGACAAGATGCTCGCGTCCGCGGAGATCCGCACGCTGATCACCGCGCTCGGCACGGGAATCGCGCAGGACTTCGACGTCACCAAAACTCGTTACCACAAGATCATTTTGATGGCCGATGCCGACGTCGACGGAGCGCACATCCGCACGCTCCTTCTGACGTTTTTCTTCCGCCACATGCCCGCGGTCATCGACAAGGGGTTTCTGTACATTGCGCAACCGCCCCTCTTCAAGGTTGCGGAGGGCAAGAAGGAGACCTACCTGAAAGACGAGAAGGAAATGTCGAAGTTCCTTCTCGCGAGGATCGGCGACGATCGCGCTCTGTCTTCGGAGATGTCGGGAGCCACGGCATCGGGAGCGAAGCTCGTCGGACTGCTCGAGAAGATGGAGGAGTACCGCACCCACATCACGCGGCTCGCCGGCCGCGGCGTGCCGGAGGGCGTCGTGCGCGCGCTCCTCGACCGCGGGATGCTCTCGAAGAACGACTTCGCGGACAAGAAGCGCATCGAGGACCTCGCGAAAGCGGTGCGCGCCTTCGACGTCGAGAAGGTCGAGGTCACGCCGGACGAGGAACACTCCGGCTGGGGCCTCGAGATCGTTCAGCGCGTCTCCGGTGTCCCGCGAGCCGCGTCGATCGATGCGGAGCTCATCGGCTCCTACGAGATGAAGCGCATCCGCGAGCTCGCCAAGTCGATCGGCGGCTTCCTGGATGGTCCCTATCTCGTGACGCGGAACGGCGACAGCGAACGGCACTCGACGCTCCCCTCGGTCGTCGACGCGATCTACGAGTCCGCGAAGAAAGGTCTCGTCGTTTCTCGCTACAAAGGTCTCGGCGAGATGAACGCCGAAACGCTCTGGGAGACGACGATGAACCCCGCGAAGCGGCGCCTGCTCCAGGTGAACGTGGAAGACGCGGTCGAGGCCGACCTGATCTTCTCGATCCTCATGGGCGACGCCGTCGAGCCACGCCGCGATTTCATCGACAAGAACGCATTGAACGTGAGGAACCTGGATATTTGACCCGAAGGGTCATCCCGAGCGAAGCGAGGGATCTGGAAGCGATTGAGCCGTCAGATTTCTCGGGCCTGCGGCCCTCGGAATGACAAACGAAAGTAGATGAGCTCCAATCTCCTGACTCCCGAAGAACGCGTCCCCGTCACGATCGAGGAGGAGGTCCGCAGGTCCTACCTCGACTACGCGATGTCGGTCATCATCGGCCGCGCGCTCCCCGACGTGCGCGACGGCCTGAAGCCCGTGCACCGCCGCTCGCTTTACGCGATGTGGGAGCAGGGGAACTTTCACAACCGCCCCTACAAGAAGTCCGCGCGCATCGTCGGAGACGTCCTGGGCAAGTACCACCCCCACAACCCCGACGCCGTCTACGACACGATCGTCCGGATGGCGCAGGACTTCTCGATGCGCTATCCGCTCGTCGACGGACAGGGGAACTTCGGCTCGATCGACGGGGACAACGCCGCGGCGATGCGTTACACCGAGATCCGGCTCACCCGGCTCGCGGCGGAGCTGATCGGCGACGACATCGACAAGGAAACCGTCGACTGGGTTCCCAACTACGATGCGTCGCTGAAGGAGCCGACGGTCCTCCCCTGCAAGTTCCCGAACCTGCTCGTCAACGGCTCCTCGGGGATCGCGGTCGGCATGGCGACGAACATCCCGCCCCACAACCTGGGCGAGGTCGTGGACGCGACGATCGAGATGATTCGCCGCCCCGACGCCACGCTCGCCCAGCTGATGCGCAAGCTTCCCGGCCCCGACTTCCCCACCGCGGCCTTCATCCACGGCGCGCAGGGAATCCGCGACGCGTACAAGACCGGCCGCGGGATCGTACAGGTGCGCGCCCGGGCGGTGATCGAGAAGGCGGCGCGCGGCGAGAAGGAGTCGATCGTCGTCACCGAGATCCCCTACCAGGTCAACAAGGCAAAGCTCGTGGAACGGATCGCGGAGCTCGTCAACGACAAGAAGATCGAGGGGATCGCCGATCTGCGCGACGAGACCAGCCGCGAGGGAATCCGGGTCGTCGTGGAGCTGAAGCGCGGCGAGAACGCGCAGGTCGTCCTGAACCAGCTGTACGCGCTCACCCCGATGCAGTCGACGTTCGGAATCATCTTCCTCGCGATCGTCGAGAACCAGCCGAAGATCCTGCCGCTCACCGACCTGCTGCGGCACTTCATCGATCACCGCAAGTCGGTCGTCATCCGGCGCACGCAGTTCGACCTGAAGAAAGCGGAGGAGCGCGCCCACCTCCTGCGGGGCCTCGCGCTCGCTCTCGCGAACATCGAGCAGGTCATCAAGATCATCCGGGGATCGAAGGATCCGAAGGAAGCGAAGGAGCGGTTGATCTCGGAAGTCTCGATGACCCGCGCCGGCCTGGAGAAGTTCACGGGCGTCAAGCTCGGCGACACCCCCGCGAAGGGGAAGAAGGTCGAGGACGTCGTCTCACTCGACGAGATCCAGGCGCAGGCGATCCTCGAGATGCGCCTGCAGCGGCTGACCGGGCTCGAGCGCGAAAAGATCGTCGCCGAGTTCGTCGAAGTGCTCGCACTCATCGTGAAGCTGCGCGAGATCCTGGGCTCGGAGAAGCTCGTCCTCGACATCATCGTCGACGAGCTCCAGGAGGCGAAGAAGCTCTTCGGCGACGAGCGCCGCACGGAGATCGTCGCCGAGGCGTCCGACATCGACATCGAGGACCTGATCGTCGAAGAGGACATGGTGATCACAGTCTCGCGCGGCGGCTACATCAAGCGCTCTCCCCTGTCGCTCTACCGCGCGCAGCGCCGCGGCGGCAAGGGGCGCATCGGCGCCACGACGAAAGAGGAGGACGTCGTCGAGCACCTCTTCGTCGCGTCGACGCACGCTTACATCCTCGCGTTCACGTCGAAGGGGCGGATGCACTGGATCAAGGTCTACGAGGTCCCGCAGCTCGGCCCCGCAACGCGCGGCAAGGCGATCGTGAACCTCCTGAACCTCGATCCCAACGAGCGGGTCGTCGCGCTGGAGTCGACGAAGGACTTCCCCGAGGACCGCTTCCTCGTGTTCGCGACCAAGCAGGGCCTCGTGAAGAAGACCGCGCTCTCCGCGTATTCGAACGTCCGCTCGGGCGGGATCATCGCGATCAACATCGAGGGGGGCGACGAGCTCCTGTCGGTGCGCGTCACCGACGGAAGCCGCCAGATCTTCATCGGGACGCACCTCGGCCAGGGCATCCGGTTCGCCGAGAGCGACGTGCGGCCGACCGGCCGTGACACCACGGGCGTCTGGGGCATCGCCCTGAAGAAGGATTCCGACTACGTCGTCGAGATGGACGTCGTCGAGGAGCACGGGCACCTCCTGACGGTCACCGAGAAGGGCTACGGCAAGCGCTCGGAAGCCTCCGAGTACCGGTTCCAGGGGCGCGGCGGCTCCGGCGTCATCAACATCCGGGTGACCGACAAGAACGGCCCGGTCGCCGGCATCAAGTCGGTCACCGACGCCGACCAGCTCCTGCTGATCACCGAGAGCGGGATGTTGATCCGGATCAAAGTGAAGGACATCCGCGAGACGGGCCGCGCTGCCCAGGGCGTCAAGCTGATCGATCTCGACGAGGGTGACCGGGTCGTCGCGGTGGCGAAGCTCGCCGAGCCGGAGGACGGCGACGAGGAGCCGCAGGCGAGCCTGCCCGTGCCGGCTGCGCCCGAGTCCAAAGTCCAAGGGACAAAGTCCAAGGACAGCGGGAAGACGCCCTTCCTCGACGACGAAGAGTAGCTGGGGACAGACCCCGATTTGGTCTCAACCCAGAAGAGTAGCCGGGGACACAAATTGGGGTCTGTCCCCGGATAGAATCCCCCGCCACCCATGCGGTTTTTCCTCGACAGCGCGGTCGCCGACGAGGCGAGAAGAGTCCGCGAGTGGGGGCTCCTCGACGGCATCTGGCTCTCCGCGGCGGCCGCGGAGCAGGCGGGCGTCGACTACCGGCGCGCGGCGCGAGAGCTGTCCACTCTCACGGATGGCCCGGTCTGCGTCGAGCCGACGTCCAACGACGCCAAGGGCATGTACAAGGAAGCGCGCGAGCTCGTGAAGCTCGGCAAGGACGTCGTCGTCCAGCTTCCGGCGCAGCCCGAAGGGATGCGGGTGGCGCGGCTCCTCGCGCAGGACCAGATCGCGGTCTGCGCTGCGGGTTGTTACTCCGCGGCTCAGGCGCTGATCGCGGCGAAGTCGAACGTCGCCTACGTCGCGCCCGCGGTGGGTCCTCTCGATGACGTCGGCGCGATCGGGATGGACCTCGTCGAGCAGATCATCCGGGTCTAC